>JAQWRT010000090.1 GCA_029243605.1 Myxococcota bacterium | reverse complement strand
GACCCTTATGAGCTTGGCGCTGCGTAATCGCAGCTGTCAGCGTCGTCTTGCCATGATCCACGTGTCCGATTGTGCCTACATTCACATGGGGCTTCGTCCGCTCGAACTTCTCCTTGGCCATCGTTTCCTCTCGTCCTTCCTGCTTTTGATCTTCTTGATCGATTACGAATAAGAACCCGAACCGTGCCCGGGCGACCCATCCAATGCTTTCCTGGAGCTCACGAGCGGACTCGAACCGCTGACCTCGTCCTTACCAAGGACGTGCTCTACCACCTGAGCTACGTGAGCAGAACCCGCTCTATGTACCGAGGCGCCTCCGCCTCCCCTTTCGCTGGTACTCGCATCTCCGGCGAGTCTTCCTCGAAAAGGGGTCCGTTGCCCCCGGCCTTCGCTTCTCCTACTTCAACTTTTGCTTCGACGTCTTCTTTGCAGTTCAATCTGGAGCGGGAAACGGGGCTCGAACCCGCGACCCCGAGCTTGGAAGGCTCGTGCTCTAGCCATCTGAGCTATTCCCGCGCTTGATCACCTAAGTGTTGTGCTTCCTGGTTTCACCCCGCGCACTCATATGCCTTGCGAGGGAACCCTTCTTATTTTCTCCTGATGCGTCGACGAGGAAGTTGGTGGAGAGGGGAGGATTCGAACCTCCGTAGGCATATGCCAGCAGATTTACAGTCTGCCCCGGTTGGCCGCTTCGGTACCTCTCCCTCTGAACCCCTTGCCTCTTAAACTTGTTGATCCGTTCCGAACCGAGACCGAGGATGCTTTCCCCTGTCGATCCCAACCCGATATTTTCTAACCGGCGGCGAGTCCCGGTCCCATCCGCCGATTCTGTCTGTTCTGTCTGCCTGTTCTGTCTGTTCTGTTCTGTCTGTTCTGTCTGTCTGTCTGTCTGTCTGTCTGTTCCTACGAGGCGCGCGTGCGCCGATCCTATGCGTAGAGCGAACAACACCGTCACGCTCAGGACCCGTCATCGATTTTTCTTCGACGGCGGTTTGCCCGAACCCAATGGAGTGCTTCGCGTAAAAGCCTTTTATTTTTTCGTTGCTTGCCAGTCAGAGAGCCGACAACGCGTTCAGCCTAACTCAACCAGGACGCAGAAGAACCCCTCCGCCCTCAAACCGAATCACTTTTCTCGCTTCGGATCGCCGCTTTCTCGACCCCTCACTCGCTGCCGCCCCATCCAGCGGAGCTGGCGAGGGGACTCGAACCCTTAACCTCCGGATTACAAATCCGGTGCTCTACCAGTTGAGCTACGCCAGCAGTGACACGAGGGGCAGACTATAACCGAGCGCCCCGGCCCGGCAACCGGCGGACGGCGGCGAAATCACGCATCGGCCCGAATTTACAAAGAAAACGTCCGTGGGGTTATCCCCACTTCCCGACGAATCGCTCCTGGCACTTCCCCCAGAACCGGGTCCCTTCAGCCCCGGGTCGGCTCGGGAGATCGGCCCCGCTCAGGACCCGCTGGGCGAAAACTCCTCCCTGCGCAGGAGCTCGAAGAGGACAACCGCGCCCGCGGTGGCCACATTGAGCGAGGCCACCTGGCCCCGCATGGGGATCCGAACCGGGTGGTCCACGGTGGCCTGAACCAGCGTACGAAGCCCCCTGCCCTCGGCCCCCAGCACCACCGCCAGGTCGCCCTGGAGCAATCGATCGGGCATCGTGAAGAGCTCTTGGCGCGCCTCAGGATCCGCTGCAACCACCCAGAATCCCTCTTTTTTTAGATCTTCGAGGGTCCGGACCAAATTGCCGACTCGGGCGACCGGAAGCCGCTCGATAGCGCCCGCGCTGGCCCGGGCCAGAGCCGGGCTCAGGGGCGGCGAGCGGCGGCGAGCCAGAACGAGCCCCGAAGCCCCTGCGGCATCGGCGACCCGGGCGAGACCTCCGACGTTTTGGGGGTCCTCCACGCCGTCGAGAACCACGAGAACCCGCCGGCCCCGAGCGGACCCGCCTTCGATCAGGAGTTGGGAGACTTGGCTGAACTCCGGCAGGGCCCCCGCCTCGAGCAGCGCGCCCTGGAGCCCGGCCCCGGTCTCTCCGGCCAATTCCACCAGGCGCTCGGGGTCGGTCTCCACCACGGGAACCTCGGCTCCCTTCGCCAATTCGATCAGCCGGGCGAGTTCTGCGCTCGGGGCCCCGGGCCGCACCAGGAGCTTGTAGAGGGCTCTTCTCCGAGCGACGAGGGCCTCGGCGATCACGTGCCGCCCGTGCAGGCGTTCGGGACCCGATTCGGAGTGCTTTGGGCGGCGCGAGCTTCTCGAAGCCATGAAAATCCTTTGGGTGGGCAGTGCGCGACCCCTGCGGAAAGGCATGGGGGCCGCCCTCTTGCTGGATCCGCACTCTAGCGCGAAGCCGTACCCAAAAATTTGCATCGCCCTCAACCGAACCCACTCGCCGCAAGCCACCCGGCGCTTGATCCCCACGGCACCGAATCGGTATGATGGGGGGTCCATGAAGCCCCACGGCACGTACAAGCTCAGCTACCGCTCTCCCGCGCCCTCTCCCTCGGTCCTCGACCCCCTCGGTCACGGACTCGGTCGCAGTCAGCGCATCGTCGATTCACTGCGCTGCCAGATCCTCGGCGGCGGGCCCGAGCAATCTCTGCGCATCCGGCAGGTCTTCTCGACCCCGCGCGAGATTTTCCGCCTGGAGATTGAGGAGAACGATCTCCACTACTACAGGACCACCCTCCTCGACCGGGACGCCCTTGAGGAACTGCTCGAAACCGATGGGGTCCGGGAGCGCATCCTCGACGATCCTAGGGCCTAAGCCCACGAGGCATGCGGGGTGGAGGGTGGTGCCCGGGGCAGGGCTCGAACCTGCACGGCACTTGGCCAGACGATTTTAAGTCGTCCGCGTCTACCCATTCCGCCACCCGGGCTAAAATCGTTCCTCTCAGTCTATACTGACCGGGCATCAGAACCCAACGCCCACCCCAATTCCCCCGCCTCGGGGATGCCACAACGAAATGACGGGAGTCGAAGTGTTCCACGAAAAGAAGATCGTCGTGGTCATGCCGGCCTACAACGCGGCTCGAACCCTTGAACGGACCTACCGCGAAATTCCCCTGGACATCGTGGACGAGGTGGTGGTGACCGACGACGCCAGCTCCGATGAGACCGTCGCCGAAGCCCGTAAGCTCGGGCTCAGAACCCTGGTTCATGAACAAAATCGGGGCTATGGGGCCAACCAGAAGACCTGTTATACCGCCGCTCTCGAACTCGAGGCCGACGTGGTCGTGATGCTCCACCCCGACTACCAGTACACCCCAAAACTCCTTCCGGCCATGGTCAGCATGCTCACCGACGGTCCTTTCGATGTCGTGCTGGGCTCACGGATCCTCGGTGGGGCCGCTCGCAAGGGAGGCATGCCCCTCTACAAATACGTGGCCAACCGCGGGCTCACGGCCTTCCAGAACCTGCTCTCCGGCGCCAAGCTCTCGGAGTATCACAGCGGCTACCGGGCCTTCACCCGCCCGGTACTCGAGCGACTCGCGCTGCTGGAGAATTCGGACGACTTCGTCTTCGACAACCAGATGCTGGCCCAGACCATTTTTCATGGCTTCGAAATCGGCGAGGTCTCGTGCCCCGCGGCCTACTTCGAGGACGCATCCTCGATCAATTTCAAGCGATCGGTTCGCTACGGGATCGGCGTGCTGGAAACTTCTGTCCGCCTACTGGCGCACCGACTCGGTTGGCACGCTTCGGCCATCTTCTCGGAACAGGGACGCCGACTCGAGCCTGGAAAAACCAAACCCGGTGGGGTCAGGCTCGACGAGAAAAGAAGCTGAACCCGAACCGCGGCGTCTCCGGACGCTGACGAACAGCCGGCAAGCTTTCCAGCGGAGCCATGTTCGTCAAGTCCCGCTCCTGCCCTTCGGATCGCAACAAACCGCGAATCGCGAGCTCGCAGCCGCCGCAGGAAGCCCCGGCGCCGCAGCTCCTGGCCACCTGCCCCACGGTGCTCGCCCCGGCCTGAATCACGCGACGGACCGTGCGGTCCGATACCCCGTTGCACTGGCACACCATCATGATTTCGAGAATCCCCGCGCTTTCCGAACCGTTTCTCTCACAGCCCCATCATCGCGAATAGATTTTGAAAAGCAAAGTCATTTTCGAAAAATAATGCCCAAACCGTGCTTTTTTCATCTCCCCCCCGGGTTTTAGCCGGATCGGCCGGCGGATCGGGTGGCTCAAGGGGTCGATATGGAGGCGGCGACCGGATTCGAACCGGTGATCAGGGCTTTGCAGGCCCGCGCCTTACCACTTGGCTACGCCGCCATCCCCCCCACCCCCCGAGATCTGACCCTGCCCTTTCGGGCAACCCGGAACGTAAGGAACGAAGGAGTTAACAAGCCGACCGCCGGGAGTCAATCGCCGCCCACCAATGGCCGGGTTAATTCTTCGGGGAGGGGGTAGGCCTCCCGGCCCAGGACCACGCTCAAACGGCCGCCCCCTTGGTCGATCACCGCCCCCAGAAAGTCCGCCTGGGGCGAATGAAGAAACCGAGCGGGAAGCCCGCCGGGGCGGAGTTCGTGCTTGATCTGGCAGAGGAGCGCACCGTCCCCATCCGCCGGTCTCAGGCTTTCCACCCGAAGCCTCTCCCGGCTTCCGTCGGAGAGCACGATCTCCCCGGCATCGAGGTCCAAGGCGCGCACGAAAAACCCCGCCTCCTCAATCTCGATCTGGCCGCGAAAGCGACCGATCTGGACGACGTATTTCTGCTCGTCGGGCAGGTAGACCACCGAGCAGTCGAATTTGGCGCGAAGCTTTCGGTTCAGAATCGGCTGGCCCTCGTGGCTCCAACGCGCATCGCGGTGAAGTATCAAGCCGAAAGGACGCAAAGGAGGCGGCCCAGCGCCCTGCCCCGCCTCGGCCTCCACCAGGGCTCGCTCGAGATCGCGGCCATCGCTCACCGGTCGCACTCCGCGCCCTCGATATTGGCCAGGGCCAGGGTTGGCCCGACATCCCCGAGCGTCTGGCCCGGCAAGATTTGAGCGAGGGCTTGCGCATTGAAAAAACTGGGGGCTCGGCAACGAACTCGTCGGGGTGTCGCCGAGCCGTCCGCGACAAGGTAGAAGCCGAGTTCACCGTTGCTCGATTCAACCCGCGAACCCGCCTCTCCTTGAGGCACCGAGGGGCCAGCGACGTGGGCCCTCCCCCAACGAATTCGCTCCTCGAGATCCTCGGCGGTGGCCCACTCCCGCATGGAGCCCAGGGCCGGGTCTTTCACCCGGTGATCTCCGTCCCCCAGCGTCTCGAGCCGGGTCGCGCACTGATCCACCAGGGCGAGGCTCTGTCGAACTTCCTCGAGGCATACCCGGTAGCGGTCGAGATTATCTCCAACGAGTCCGACGGGGAGATCGAACACGAGTTCGTCGTAGACCAGATAGGGCTCGTCCCGCCTCAGATCGGCGGCTACCCCCGCCGCGCGCAGGAGCGGCCCGCTGATCCCGTACGCGAGACAGACCTCAGCATTCAACACGCCCCTTCCCCGCAATCGATCGACGAAGATCCGGTTCTGCCCCAACACGGCATCGAAATCGTCGAGGCCCGCCAGTACGGCGGGACGGACGCCGCGCAGGCGAGCGCCCCAATCCGGCGGCAGCGGCCCTGCGACCCCCCCTATTCGGACGTATTGCTGCCCCGTCGGCGAACCGGTCAACGCCTCCAGCAACGCCCCGATCCGGGCCCGGGCCCCCAGGGCCCAGGCCGCCGGTGCCTCGGCTCCAAGCACCCGGGCCAGGGAAGCAAGGCGCGCGAGGTGGTCGGCCATTCGACCGAGTTCGCAACCGAGGGTGCGAAGCCAGGCGGCACGCAGGGGGGGTTCCAAACCCAGCAATTTCTCCACGGCGAGGACGTAGGCGGTGGCCGCCATCATCGCCGACTGGGACTGAAGTCGGTCGATGTAGGGAATCGCCCGATGCCAGGCCAGGGCCTCGGCCTTGGCCTCCACTCCCCTGTGCCCAAAACCGATCTCGACTTCGGCCTCGAGAATCCGCTCTCCGTCCAACTCGAGTTTCAGGCCCAGAGCACCGCGAACCACCGGGTGATGAGGACCGAACTCCATGCGCTGGGGCGCTCGGTTCATATCCAGACGGATGCCATCGGCCAGGGCGCCCGAGCGGCTCCCTCCCCTGCTGGAAGGCGTATGGGACGGACTGCCCGACATCAGGGACTCCTCTCCCCACTGGCTTGGGCACCCGGCGATTCCCCGGGCCCTCCGCCCAGGGGATGCCCCTCGAAAGTCTCGGGAAGCAGAATCCGGCGCAGGTCCGGGTGCCCCTCGAAAACAACGCCGTAAAGGTCCCAGGCCTCGCGCTCGAGCCAGTTGGCGCAGGGCCAGATCGTACTCAGCGAGTCAACCGATTTCGAATCCGGCGGCACGGCCACCCGGAGCACTAGCCGGCGCCCCCAATCCGACCAAGCCAACTGGTAAAGAACCTCAAGAGCAGAATCCCGGCCGGGTTGCACGACCACGGTGAGATCAGCGAGAAAAGCGCTGCCGAGGGTTTCATCGGCCACCAGCCGCCCGAGTGCCCGTTTGATCGCCGAACTCTCCAAGCGAGCCCGAAACTCCCCGGCCTCCTCGACGATTTCCCCGGAGATCTCGGGGAGCAGTTCCCGTAGCCGAGTCAGAAAACGAGGATCGCCACCCGCCCCACTCATGGCCCCACCTCGAGGGCCGCGGACGGCTCCACTCCAGATTCAGACCGAAGAACCACCCGATCGCCCAACGAGGAGGCGGGCACTTGGAGCGCCTCGAACCCGAAGACCAGACCACTCCGATTCTCGGCGGCAATCTCGACCAACGGACTCATGGCCAGGGCATCCGTGGGGCAGACCTCCTCGCAAAGACCGCACGAGAAGCACCGAGCCATATCAATTTCAAAAAGGGCCGGCGGCTGCCCCGGCCCGGGGGCCTCTCCCGGGGCTCCCGGCCGGGCCGCCAAGGCCTCGGTGGCGGCTGGAATCACGCGGATACAGGTCGGTGGACAAATCTCCGCGCAAAGAGTGCATCCGATACACCGGGAAACCCCCTGGTCCGACACCAGGACGGGCATTCCCCGGATCGCGGCGGACCGTTCGAAGGGCGCCGCCGGCCGGGGGGCCGGCGACCCGGCCGCAGCCCGGCCAGGGCCCCGGAAGAAGTGGCGAGCCACGACCCAGAAAGCCCGCAAGAGGCCTGGGAACCAAAGACGTTCCGCCACACCGAGCCGTTCAGTTCTCCGAACTTCGATTACGCCACCGGGCATCCCGATCATGGTAGAACGGTGCAGTGTCTCACGCGAATGCCCGACGGAAGCTGGCGCCCACCGCGCGACGAGCGCGAACATCCAGGCCGAGGGGCCCGGCTCCGAGTTCCCGGGCCACCGAGGTCATCTCGACATCCTGAAGGCCGCAGGGCACGATCGCGTCGAAGCCCGACAATTCGAGACTCACGTTGAGCGCAAAGCCGTGAAAAGTCACCCAACGCCTGACGCCGAAGCCGATGGAGGCGATCTTTCGCGCGGGTCCCTGGCCGTCCTCGGTGGAGCCCTCCACAAAAACGCCTGTCCGGCCGGGAACCGAAGCGCCCCCAATGCCCAGCCCTCCCAGGGCTTCGATGAGGGCCGATTCGACCCCACGCAGGAAGCGATGCAAATCCGGCTGACCCCGCGCTTCGAGGTCGACCACCAAATATCCCACCAACTGCCCGGGAGCGTGAAAGGTCACGTCGCCACCCCGGGGCACCGAGTGCACTTCGACCCCTCGAGCGGCGAGTTCCTCGGCGGAGAGCAGGAGATTCTCTTCCCGGGTATTCCGGCCCAGAGTCACCACCGGCGGGTGCTCGAGCAGCAGGAGCCGGTCGCCCCGGTCGCCTCGAATTCGATCCTTCAGGGCGCCTTCCTGGAGGGCGAGGCCGTCGGCGTATCCGACCCGGCCGAGCCACTGGACATCGAGCCCTCCCACCGCTTCGCTCATGCCCCGAAGCAACTCACAGGTCGTAATCCGCCCGCTCGAGCAGTTCTCGGATCCGGTAGAGGAACCCGTTGGCGGGGGATCCATCCACCGCCCGATGGTCGTAGGAGAGCGCGACGTGCATCATGGGCCGAATCACGATGGCGTCCTCGCCCAAGACCGTGCGCACCACGGGCCGCTTGATCATCTCGCCCATGCGGATGATGCCCACTTGGGGCTGGTTGATGATCGCAAAGCCGTAGAGATTCCCCTGGCGCCCGGGGTTTGAGACGGTAAACGACCCCCCCTGGAGATCGTCTGCCGAGAGCTTTTTGTCGCGAGCCCGGCTCGCGAGATCATTGATCTCCGCCGCCAAGCCAGCGAGAGAGAAGCGATCGGCATCGCGCACCACCGGCACCACCAGGCCCTTTTCCGTCTCGACGGCGAGCCCCAGGTTGACGTGCTTCTTCTCGACGATCGCCCCCTCGAGGACCGATGCATTGAGGGCGGGGAATTCCTTCAGCGCCCGCACCACGGCATGGGCGATGAAGGGCAAATACGTGAGAGCGAAACCGTTCGCTTCCTCGAACGCGACCTTGTGGCCCGCGCGGAGGGCCACGATGGCCGACATATCCACCTCGGCCACGGTCCCCACGTGGGGGCTCGTATGTTTCGAGTAGACCATGTGTTCGGCGATGATGCGCCGCATGGGCGACATGGGAATCACACGATCGCCGGGCACCGGAGTGTAGCCGCCCGCGACCCGGCTCCCGGCCCTGGGAGCAACCGCCCGCTCGGGCCTGGCTGGGGGCGGAGTCGGCGCGGGAGCACTCGTTTCGGCATGGCGCAAGACATCGCGCTTGGTCACCCGGCCATCGCTCCCGCTGCCGTCGATGGCCTCGATGGGCAGGTCGCGTTCATCGGCCAGCCGGCGCGCAACCGGCGTGGCCCGCGAGGTCGAACCCGCCTTGGATCCCGAATCCGCCGGTTCAAGTCCGGGCTCCGGGACTTCGGGGGCCGGGGGCGCTTCGCCGGGGGCCCGCCCTTTCCCGGACGAGGCGGTGGCCTCGGGGTCAATCCCGGCCAGGGCGCCTCCCACGGGAACCACGTCTCCTTCGGCGGCAAGGATCTCCACCACAACCCCGGCGCTCGGCGCGGGGATCTCGGCATCGACCTTATCGGTGGTCACCTCGACCAGGGGCTGATCCACCTCGACCCGATCCCCCACCGCGACCAGCCAGCGGGAAACGGTGCCCTCCACGACGCTCTCTCCCAATGCGGGAAGCTCGACCCCAATCTTCATATGCTCGCTCCCTCGCTGCTCTTCGCTTCGCCTGGATCCATCCGACCACCGGGCGCCGGCCCGGCCGCGCAAAGCCTCTCCGGGGCCCGAACACCACGACCCTGGGTTTCAACCATCGAATCCCCGCCCGACTCGAGCGGCGATCCCGCACCGAATCGCCCAGGAACTCGGCGGCTTTGCCGGGGCCCTGGCCTCACTCAACCCGAGCGCCGAACCCGGCCGCGCAACTTTGCCAGACCATCGAGTAACGCCTCGGAACGCGGCGGGCAACCCGGGATAAATATATCTACGGGTAGGGTCCCCGAGAGATCACCCTGGGGAGCGTAGTCGGCGAAGGCCCCCCCCGCGCAAGCGCAATTGCCGAAGGCGACGACCCATCTCGGAGTGGCCATCTGGGCATAGATTCGACGAAGCACCTCGGCTCGGGCCGGCGAAACCGATCCCGAGACGATCAGAAGGTCCGCGTGGGCGGGCGCATATTGGACGATTCCCCCTCCGAACTCATCCAGATCGATCTCGGGACCCACAGCCGCCCCGAGTTGGGCGCAGCAGCTACCCGCCAGGGGCAGAGGACTGAGCGAATGACTCCGCGCCCAGTCGATCACGTCCCCGACCCGGGTCGACCACCACCCGACGTGCGCCGAACCGTCGACCCCAGGGTCTTTCTCTTCGCCAGGCAATGGGTTCGAGTCCAATTTTTCCTCTCGGGCGAGCCCCCGAGCGCAATCCCTCAAAACAGCGAGTCCAAGGGATGAAAGCGACCGGATAAGAGCCCAGACCATAGCGGCTTTGGTATGCTCCCCGGCAGGGAACGGCACCTGCTCGCGGGCCCCAGATAGGCCTTCCGCCGTTCATAACCCCAGGGAAATACTCAACAGATCCCCGATCACGCTGATGAGCAAATCCACACGTAAGCTGGCCGCGGTAGCGGTCCACCTTTTCACGGCCAGCGGCGCCGTCTGGGGCCTTTTTGCACTCCTCGAGATCCTTCGAGGGGAGCTGGCTTTGGCCGTGGTCTATATGCTCGTCGCCCTCGCCATCGATTCAGTGGACGGCTTTTTTGCTCGCCGCCTGGCCGTGAACGAATACCTCCCCAAAATCGATGGCCGGCGCATGGACGACATCGTCGACTACCTCAACTTCGTGATCGTTCCCTGCGTCTTCATCTGGAAGGCGGGAGCCGTACTCGGCCCGGCCTGGCTCGCCATCCCGGTTCTTGCCAGCGCGTTCGGCTTCTCCCAGAAAGAGGCCAAGACCGACGACAACTTTTTCCTCGGCTTCCCGTCGTACTGGAACGTCCTCGCCTTCTACCTCTGGCTCTTCGATTTCTCGGCTCTGGCGGGAACCCTCTGGATCGTGGGTCTCTCCATCGCGATCTTCATCCCCTTCAAGTACCTCTACCCGAGCCGACTCGAAAATCTGACTCTGCGCTATTTCACGAGCTATTCGGGGCTTCTTTGGGCCATCGTTCTCGGCTGGGCGGTCTTGAACCCCGAAACGGCGGAGACCTATCACATGGTCGAGTTGAGCCTCGCGTACCCCGCGCTCTATCTTGGGCTCTCCTTTAAACTCGGCGGAATGCATCGGGATTGAACGCGCATGAACGCACTTGATTCACCGGCCTCAACGAGTCTCCCGGGGGCCCACACGGGGCTTCTCCTCGTCAACCTTGGAACGCCCGCCTCGCCCAGGGTGCGCGATGTACGCCGCTATCTGCGCGAATTTCTGAGCGACCCTCGGGTTCTCACCATGTCGGCCCCGGCGCGCTGGATGCTTCTGAATCTGGTCATCCTTCCCTTCCGGCCTAGGAAGACCGCCGATGCCTACTCGAAAATCTGGACGAAGGAGGGTTCGCCTCTGCTTCTGTATTCCCAGGCGCTGGCCGAGCGCGTGACCGAGGAACTCGGTGATGACTTCGTCGTCGAATTGGCCATGCGCTACCAGCAACCCAGCATCGGCGACGCCCTGGCGCGCCTTCAAGCCGCAGGGGTCGAGCGCGTTCTCGTGGTTCCCCTTTTTCCACAATTCGCGGATGCGGTCACCAACTCAGTGGCCGCCCGGGTCGAAGAGGAGTCTCGGCGCCTCGGGACCGATTTCGACATCGCTTTTCACGGCGACTTCTTCGACGATCCCGGCTTCATCGAAGCCCAGGCTTCGAAGATTCGGCCCCTCCTGGAGGATCGGGATTGGGACCATGTGCTTTTCAGTTACCACGGACTGCCCGAGTCCCAGATACGCGTCACTCCCGGCTGCCTCGAACTAGAGGACTGCTGCGAGCAACCCGGCAACCCCCCGCGCCGTTGCTATCGGGCTCAATGCTTCGGGACCACCCGCGCGCTCTCCCAGACCTTGGATCTCACCCCCTCGAAGTTCAGCCTCTCGTTCCAATCGCGGCTGACCCGGGAGCCCTGGATCCGCCCCTACACCGACTTTGTGCTCCCCGAGCTCTATGAGCAGGGCAAGAAAAGCTTGCTCGTGGTCTGCCCAGCGTTCACCGCCGACAACCTGGAAACCCTCGAGGAGGTCGGTATCCGGCTGCGCGAGCAGTGGCTCGAGCTCGGCGGGGAGAACTTCGCCCTGGCCGAGTGCGCGAACGATTCCCCGATCTTCGCCGGCGCCATCGCGAACTGGACCCGGGACTACCGGCGCGGGGCCTAGTCCGCGAGTGAGCGCACCGCGTCGGTAAAAGCCCGAACGCCCTCCACCGGCGTCCCCGGCAGGCAGCCGTGCCCGAGATTCGCGATATAGCCGCGTCCCGGGGCTGCGTCCTGGGCCATCTGCCGCACCCAGTCGAAAATCTTTTCACGATCGGCGCTCAGAGCGCACGGGTCCAGGTTGCCCTGGAGAGTGACCCGGTCACCGAAGGCCTCGGCCGCCTCGCCCAGGGAAGCCCGCCAGTCCAGGGAAATGACATCGGCCCCGGAATCGGCCATCTGGTCCACGACATGGGCTCCGTTGTTGACGTAGAGGATCAGGGGTGCACCCCGCCTGTCGACGCGTTCGAAGATCGATCGATGGATCGGCGCGATCCACTCGCGATATTCCCCAGGTGAAAGCAGACCTGCCCAGGTATCGAAGAGCTGAACCGCCTGGGCTCCGGCTTCGATCTGCGCGTCGATATAGCCCACCGTCATCTCGGTCAGGGTCGACAAGAGCGCACCCAGCAATTCCGGTTCGCGATGCAGCATGGCCTTGAGTTGGCCGAAATCCTTGGAACCGCTTCCCTCGACCATGTACGCGGCCAGGGTGAAGGGCGCCCCGGCGAACCCCAGCAGCGGAATGCGCCGGTTTTCCAGGGCGCCGCGCAGGGTCCTAATGATCTCGAATACGAAGGGGACGGACTCCCGGGGATCGGGCACGCCGAGGGCGGCGATCTGCTCGGCTGTCCGCAAAGGCTCGGCGATCACCGGCCCGGGAGCGAAATCGAGGTCGACCCCCATGGCGGGGATCGGGGTAAAAATATCCTGGAACAGGATCACCGCTTCGCTCCCCACCAGGTCGATGGGCTGGAGGGACACGGTCACCGCGCGGTCAACGTCTCGACACATCTCAAGGAAGCTGACGCCTTTGCGCACCGCTCGATACTCGGGCAAATAGCGTCCGGCCTGCCGCATGAGCCAAACCGGGGGGCGATCGACCTCCTCCCCCCGACACGTACGCAGAAAACGATCCTCGGGCGTCAGATCCGCCATCTCCTTGCCCTCTCCCTCTCCACATCCGTCCCCGAACGTGGACTCTTCATCTTCAGAAAGCGCCCACACACTGCGGACGGCCCGCTGCCTTCGGCTCAAGTGTACCCTCGCCAACTCTTTGCGCCCGCGAACTTCCCTGCTGGGTCAGGATCGCTAACCTGAAGCCAATGAAGGTCATACTCGCCAATCCCAGGGGCTTTTGCGCAGGCGTCGATCGCGCGATCGAAATCGTCGAGCGCTCGCTCGCTCGCAGCAAGGACCCCGTCTACGTTCGCCACGAAATCGTTCACAATCGGCGAGTCGTCGATGACCTCCGGGCCAAGGGAGCGGTCTTCGTCGACGAGCCCGACCAGGCACCGCCGGGCTCACAACTCATCTACAGCGCACACGGGGTATCCCCCGCCGTGCGAAAGGCCGCCCAGGAACGCACTCAATCCACCATCGACGCCACCTGCCCGCTGGTCACCAAGGTCCACCGTGAGGTTGACCGAATGCGGCGCGATGGCCTGGAAATTATCATGATCGGCCACGCGGGCCACGTCGAAGTCGAGGGAACCATGGGGCAGGCACCCGGCGAGATGCATCTCGTGGAAAAACCCGAGGACCTCGAGCAGCTCCGGGTTCGCGATCCCCGGCGCCTCGGATGCGTCACCCAGACAACACTCTCCGTCGACGATACCCGGGAAATCATGAACGCCCTGAAGGCTCGTTTCCCCGAGATCGAACTGCCTCGCCGGGACGACATCTGTTACGCCACCCAGAATCGCCAGAATGCCGTGAAGGAACTCGCCGGCCTTTCCCAGCTCGTGCTCATCGTCGGAGCCCCGGCCTCCTCCAATAGCAACCGCCTAGTCGAGGTCGCCGCCAAACTCGGCGTGCAGAGTTTCCTCATCACCGAGGCAGCGGATATCGACCCCGCCTGGATCGAAGGACTCGACTGCGTGGGCGTCAGCGCCGGCGCCTCGACCCCGGAATTCCTGATCGCCGAGGTGGTCGACCAACTATGCGCCCTGGGCGGCCCGGGAAGCACCATCGACTCCATGCCCGCCACGGACGAGGGCATGCATTTCAAGCTGCCCCCAGAACTTCGCAACTGAGCCCCGGCCAGAGCCCGCAAGCCCAGCGCCCGGCGAACCCAAACCTCAACTCGGCAGCTTGACCCGCTCGGGGAACTCGAACACGAAGTCTCCATCCTCGAGATCGACGTGCACTCGCCCGCCCTTGGCGAGGCGACCAAAGAGCACCTCGTCCGAAAGCGGATCTTTGATCTCCTTCTGGATCAAACGTCCCAGAGGTCGCGCACCAAAATCCCTGTCGTATCCCTTTTCGGCGAGCCGGCCGCGCGCGGCGGCACTCAACTCGATACGGATCTTCCGCTCGGCGAGTTGGGTCTCCAACTCGGCGATGAACTTGTCAACGATCTTCCCCATGACTTCGGGCGCGAGGTTCGCGAACTGGACGATCTCGTCGAGGCGGTTTCGGAATTCCGGACTAAAGAGCTTCTCCACCGCCTTACTTCCGTCCCCCGCCCGGCCTCCGCCAAAGCCTATGGCCTGGGAGGCCATCTCCCGGGCCCCGGCATTGGAGGTCATGATCAAGGTGACATGACGAAAGTCGGCTTCACGCCCCTGATTGTCGGTGAGCGTGGCGTGGTCCATGACCTGCAGCAGAATATCAAAGATATCCGGATGAGCTTTCTCGATTTCATCGAGCAGCAAGACCGCGTAGGGGTGCTTGCGCACCTGCTCGATGAGAACGCCCCCCTGGTCGTAGCCCACGTACCCGGGAGGAGCACCGATCAGCCGAGACACGGCGTGCTTTTCCATGTACTCGCTCATGTCGAAGCGGAGAAAAGGCACGTCCAGGGAGCTGGCCAGCTGCTTGCTCAATTCGGTCTTCCCCACACCCGTGGGGCCCGCAAAGAGAAACGAACCCACAGGGCGATCCGCACCGCCCAGGCCTGCCCGGGCGCGTTTGACCGCCTGGGCCACCGCACGAACCGCCGGAGCTTGGCCAAAGACGACTTTGAGCAGGTCATCTTCCAGGGTCGCCAACTCCCGGCTCTGTTTGTTGGCGGTGCGCTCGAGGGGAACCCGGGCCATGCGTGAGACCACGAGTTCGATATCGCGCTGGCCCACGGTCTTGCGTTTCCGCGAGGTGGGCCGCAAACGCACTGTGGCCCCGGACTCGTCCATGACATCAATCGCCTTGTCGGGCAAAAATCTCTCGTTGATATGGCGAACCGAGAGCTCTACGCAGGCCTTCAGGGCGCCCGCCGTATAGCGAACCCCGTGGTGATCCTCGTAGCGCGGCGCCAAGCCCTGAAGGATACGCACGCACTCGGATTCCGAAGGCTCCTCGACATCGACCTTTTGAAAACGGCGAGCCAGAGCGCGATCCCGCTCGAAATGCCTGTATTCCTGGTAGGTCGTCGAGCCCATACACCGAAGAGATCCGTCGGCCAGGCCGGGCTTGAGCATATTGGAGGCATCCACCGTGGTCCCCTGGGCAGATCCCGCTCCCAGAATCGTATGGATCTCATCGATAAAGAGAATGCCCTTCTCCTTGGCCTGGAGCGCGGCCAAGAAAGCCTTTAGGCGTTCCTCGAAATCACCCCGGTAGCGTGTGCCCGCCAGCAGGGCACCCAGATCGAGTGAAAAGATCTCGGCGCCATTCAGATCCTCGGGCACACGGCCCTCGTGAATCCGCATGGCCAAACCCTCGGCGATCGCGGTCTTCCCCACCCCGGTCTCGCCCACGAAGATCGGATTATTCTTACGACGTCGGGCGAGGATATGCACCGCCCGATCAAGCTCCGCACCGCGACCGATCATCGGGTCCAGTTTCCCCTCGGCCGCGCGCTCGGTGAGATTCGTCGAAAAAGCCACTAGGGGATCCGCGGGCAAGCCCTCGCCGCCCTCGCCGCCCGCTCCCAACCCGGCTCCAGCCGCTTCGCCCCCCGCACCGTGCTTGACCTCTCCGTGGGACACGTAACGCATGACGTCCAAGCGCGAGACATCCTGGGCACGCAAGAGGGTGAGCGCGTGGGAATCCGGCTCCTGAAAGAGCGAAACGATCAGGTCGGCGATGTCCACCTCATCCTTCTCGGCGCTCTCCGCGTGGTCCAGGGCGTGCTGAATCACCCGGTGGAAGGCCAGGGTTTGCAGGGTATCCACGGGTTCGTCCCCGGGCACCCGCTCCAGGTCCTCATCGAAAAAACGTTCGAGATCGGCCTGCAGGGCACCGACATCCGCCCCGGAATTGCTCAGGATCTCCTGTCCCTCGTCGGAAAAGAGCACGGCGTAGAGGACATGCTCGACGGTGAGGTAGGCGTGCCTCCGCGCCACGGCCTCATTCTGGGCCGCCTGAAGGGTCAGTTGGAGTACGCGTCCGATCCTGCTCATTCTTTCTCCAATCCGGCCCGCAAGGGGAAGCCCCGATTCTCGGCTTCCTTGTGCACCGCCGCCACCTTGGTTTCCGCGACCTCGAGCAGAAAGACCCCGGCCACGCCCAGGCCTGAGCGATGGATCTGCAGCATGATTTGGGTCGCCGCAGCTGGCCCTTTGCCGAAAACTTGCTCAAGAATCATGACCACAAATTCCATCGGCGTAAAATCATCGTTGTAGAGCAAAACCTTGTACTTGTCCGGGCGGGAAACCTTCTTCCGGACCTCGGTCGCTAGGTCGCCCTCGCCGCCTGGGCCATCAGAGCCCGCGCCTCCCGTTCCCGATCCTCCCGCCATCATTCGTTCATCCATTTCTAACCCGAACCATTTAAAAGACTCCGCCCTCACTTTAGCCCTCGCTCGCTCATTCGTCCCGCGCTTCAAGGCGTTAGAATCGGAAGCCATGGCGGAGATTGAAATGGCGGAGGGCGTGTCGGCGCTGCCCCGGGAAGAGTGGAATGCCCTGGTCGGCCAAGAGTCCCCTTTCCTGGAGTGGGAATGGCTCGCTTCCCTGGAGGAAGCGGGCGCCGTCGGCGAGCGAACGGGCTGGGGCGCCAGACCTCTCGTCATTCGTGAAGAGGGGCGACTGGTCGCCGCTTGCCCGCTCTACCTGAAACTCCA
Source organism: Myxococcota bacterium (assembly GCA_029243605.1). Classification (GTDB taxonomy): domain Bacteria; phylum Myxococcota_A; class UBA9160; order UBA9160; family UBA4427; genus JAZXM01. The sequence continues at coordinate 3,147 of JAQWRT010000090.1, read as the reverse complement.
TAGCGAAGGCGAGTTCGTCTTCGACTGGGGCTGGGCGGATGCCTCGGAGCGAGCGGGCATTCCCTATTACCCCAAAATGCTCGTGGGCGTTCCCTTCACCCCGGTCACCGGGGCTCGCCTTTTATCGGCCCCGGGCGAAAACAGCCAACCCTGGGCCGAACTCCTCGGCACAGCCCTTCGAGATACCTGCACGGCCAACGAGCTCTCGGGCGTCCACGTCAATTTCTGCCGGGAAGACGAGCTCGATGCCCTAGAAGAGCTCGGTTACCAGATTCGCCTCGGGCTCCAATACCACTGGGTCAACGAGGGCTACGCATCCTTCGAGGATTACCTGATTCGTTTTCGCAGCAAGCGGCGCAACCAAATCCGACGAGAGCGACGTGAACTCGAAAAACAGGGGGTCGTGATCGAAACCCACGTCGGCCAAGATATCCCGGACTCCCTCTTCGAACCCATGTTCGAGTTCTACAAGACCACGGTTCAGGAGCACTACTACGGCCGTCAGTACCTCAATTTCCCGTTCTTCGAGTTACTCCGAGACCGGTTTCGCGAACGACTGGTCTTTATTGTCGCAGTACAAGGCGGCACACCCATCGCCGGCACCTTCAATGTCGCCAAGGGGGACGTTCTCTACGGCCGCTATTGGGGGGCAACACGAAGCCTGCGACACCTGCATTTCAACGTCTGTTACTACGCTGCGATTGAGCACTGTATCGATGCGGGCCTGCAACGCTTCGAACCCGGCGCGGGGGGCAACTACAAGCAACTCCGCGGCTTCGACCCCTACCCCACGCGCAGCGCTCATTTTCTCCGGGAGCCTCGGCTCGCCGATGCCGTCGGACAATTCCTCATGGCCGAGCGCGACGAGGTGGGAGAGACCATCGAGTGGTACCGGGAACGCAGTGCGCTCAAGAGCAGCCCCGCCACCAGTCGCGACTAGGAAAGGCGCGCGCGAGCAGCCTTGAGCCGGGCGAAATCCTCACCCGCATGGTGGGAGGAACGGGTCAGGGGAGAGGAGGCGACCTGCAAAAAACCCTTCTCCCGGGCGATCTCGGCGTATTCATCGAAACCCTCGGGCTCGACGTATCGCGCCACCGGGGCATGGTTCTGGGTGGGGCGCAAATACTGCCCGATCGTGATGAAGTCGACGTCGGCCCCTCGCAAATCGTCCATCACCGCCAGCACCTCGCCCTCGGTCTCCCCGAGGCCCACCATGATGCCGGACTTGGTAAAAGTCGATGGCAGAAGTTCTTTGGCCCGGGCGAGTAGTCCCAAGGAGTGGGCGTACTCTGCGCCCGGTCGAATTCGCTTATAGAGCCCCGGCACGGTCTCGAGGTTGTGATTGAAGACATCGGGCCGGGCCGACAGAACCCGCTCCAAAGCCCCCTTCTTCTGCCGGAAATCCGGCGTCAGGATCTCGATACTGGTCTTCGGGGACGAACGGCGCAGCGCCTCGATACACGCCACAAAATGAGAGGCGCCTCCGTCGGGGAGATCATCCCGGTCCACCGAGGTAATCACCACATGGGCCAGGGCCAATTCGGCGATGGCCAGGGCGAGACGCTCGGGCTCCCCGGAATCCACGGGATCCGGCCGGCCGGTGGCCACGTTGCAGAAGGCACAAGCCCGGGTGCAAATACTGCCCAGGATCATCACCGTCGCGTGACCCTTGGACCAACACTCGGCCAAATTCGGGCAGGCCGCTTCCTCGCAGACCGTGACGAGACCGCTCCGGCGCACCAACTCTCGGGTTTCTTCGAGCCCAGGGGTCGCCCGCAAACGGATCTTGAGCCAAGGCGGCTTCGGCGCCTTGGGCTCGAGATTGGCGATTTTCCGCTGATCCATCGGTGGCACCCTTCTTAGCCCGGACTAGATGTGAATCGCCCGCTCCCAAGCGGACAAAACCGACTCGTGCATGCTCTCGGAGAGAGTCGGGTGAGCAAAGACCGTCTGCATCAACTCGGCCTCGGTGGTCTCAAGGTTCATGGCCAAAACGAAGCCCTGGATCAACTCGGTGACCTCGGCTCCCACCATATGCGCCCCCAGGAGTTCACCCGTCGCCGCATCGAAAATGGTCTTGACCAATCCCTCGGATTCCCCCATCGCAATCGCCTTGCCGTTGCCCAGGAAGGGAAAGCGTCCCACCCGAACTTCGTATCCCTCGGCCTGAGCCGCCGCTTCCGTCATGCCCACGCTCGCGACTTGAGGCCGACAATAGGTGCAGCCTGGAATCTTATTTTTGTCCAGGGGGTGAGCTTCCGCGACCCCGGCGATCCGTTCGGCGACGAGCACACCCTCGTGGGTCGCCTTATGAGCCAACCACGGCGGCCCGGCCAAGTCCCCCACCGCGTAGACACCGGGTTCACCCGTCTCCATCCAGGCGTTGGTGACGACGTGGGTCCGATCGACTTCCACCGCCCGATCCTCGAGCCCCAAGCCCTCGACATTGCCCTCGATTCCCACCGCAAGAATGACGCGTTCGACCTCTACCTCGACCGGTTCGCCCGAAGCCAACTCGATGGAGGCGGTCGCACTGTTCTCGCCGCGCTCCAACGCCTTGACCCCTGCCTCCACGAGGATTCGGATCCCCTGGCGCTCGAAACGCTTGTGGGCATGGGCAGAGATTTCCTCGTCCTCGACCGGCAGTATTCGGGGCAGCGCTTCGACCACGGTCACCTCTGCGCCGAGGTCACGGTAAAAGCTCGCGAACTCCATGCCAATCGCACCGGCTCCTACCACTAGGAGCGATTCCGGGACGGACTCGGGAACCATGGCCTCCTTGTAGGTCCAGACGATCTTCCCGTCGGACTCGAGACCCGGAAGCGAACGCGCCCGGGCCCCAGTGGCCAAGACCACATTGCGAGCTTCGAGCTCCGCCGAGACCTCGCCGTCCTTCTCCACCACGACGCTTCCCCCGGCGGCAAGCCGCCCGGACCCCTCGAAGACGTCGACCTTATTCTTCTTGAGAAGCGCTTTGACTCCGGTGGCCAGACGCTTCGAGACCTTCCTCGAGCGCTTCACCACCGCCCCGATGTCGAATTGAATGTTCTCGGCCGAGTAGCCGAACTCATCGAGTCTCGAGAGCAGGTGTCCCACTTCACTCGACCGCAGCAGGGCCTTGGTCGGAATGCAGCCCCAGTTCAGGCA
>JAQWRT010000085.1 GCA_029243605.1 Myxococcota bacterium | reverse complement strand
TATCACGCCTCGCACCCCGGGGCGCCGAACTGAATCAATCGGGTCTCGGGGCGGAACCGTGCGAGTGGGTTTCCTGGCCCCGACGGATTGCCCCAGCCCCTTTGGGTTGGGGTAGCATTCAGTTGCTCGGGTCTCCGATCTGGGCCGCTGTGGCGAGGTTTTGAGTTCGGCATCCGCCACGTTTTCCACGATGCTTCACTCTTCAAGGAAGGAGCTGCCCGTGCTCTCGCGCTTCGACGATTATCCGATCCATCAAACCACCGACCCGATCCGGATTCCGGCGACCACCGATCGTCACGCCTACGATCGCTACTGGTTCAACGGGTATTCCGGGGACGGCGACTTTTATTTCGGTATCGGTGCAGCGCTCTATCCGAACCTGGGCATCATGGATTGCGGCTTTAGTCTCGTTCGTGATGGGGTCCAGTACGCTTTCCATGCCTCCCGTCGCGCGCCCGAGGAGCCCTCGGAGATCGAGGTGGGGCCTTTTCGGATCGACATCATCGAGCCGATGAAATTCTTGAGGGTGAGTCTCGACGACAACGAGAGCGGGATTTCATGTCAACTCGACTGGATTCCCCGAACAGCCAGTTTTGCGGAAGGGCATCAGCGCACCGATCGCGACCGGCCCATGCAAATGCACGCAACCCGTTTCAATCAATTCGGTTTTTGGCGGGGCGAAATCCGCTACGCCGGCCAGGTACTGAGCATCGGGGACGAGGATCGCGTTTATGGAACCAAGGATCGTTCTTGGGGAGTTCGGCCGGTAGGCGATCCGGCGCCCCCGGGAGCGCCGCCCACCCAGATTCCCCAGGTCTATTTCCTCTGGGCTCCCCTGCACTGGGAAAATCGCTGCACCCATGCCGGTCTTTTCGAGAACGATTTCGGCAAGGCCTGGCATTGGGATGGGATGGTGATGCCCACCTACACGAGCCCCGACGACCTGCCCGGGGTGGAGGATCCGGGAGCCCGGCCCATCGCCGGCCTGGAGCACCGAGTCGAGTTCGTTCCCGGCACCCGCCGGGTCAGCCGTGCCGAGTTCGTCCTGGATCACAGCGACGGCAGTCGAGAGGAGATCGAACTCGAGCCCCTGCTCTGCTTTCGCATGAAGGGGATCGGTTATGGGCATCCCCAGTGGGGGCACGGCCGCTGGAAGGGCGATCTCGCCATGTCGGGGGAATCGTGGAAATGCGACGAGGCCGACGATAACGCTCTGGACAATCTCCATGTCCAACACGTCGTTCGGGCGCGCAGCGGTGACGAGGAGGGGGTCGGGGTTCTCGAGCAGATATTCCTGGGCCCGAATAGCCGACGCGGACTGAAGGGGTTCATCGACCCCGTCGAGTAGCCGGCCCAGGCTAATGGTTTTCTGGCGCTCCCGGCGCTTGGGCGGTTTGCGCCGGGGCGAGTTCGACTCGGACCGCGCAGAATTTGAAACCGGGAATCTTGCCGTGGGGGTCGACTTCATCGAGGGTGAGGAGGTTGGCCGAGGCCTCTCGGAAATGGAACGGGATGAAGATCGCGCCCGGGTTGTCTCGGGTACTCAGTCGCGCGGCGAGTTCGATATTGCCCCGGCGACTGCTCACGATGACCCGAGAGCCCTCGCTGATCCCAAGACTTCTGGCATCGTCGGGGTGAATGCTCATGAAGGCCTCGGGTTCGATCTGGTCGAGAACACGGGTCCGCCGAGTCATGGATCCCGTGTGCCAGTGCTCGAGTAGGCGCCCGGTATTGAGGACCATGGGGTAATCGTCGTCGGGGAGCTCACTGCTCGCGGTCCACTCGGTGGGCACGAATTTGGCCCGCCCGTTGGCGGTGGGGAAGCCCTCGCCAAAGAGGACCTTTGGACCATCGCTCTCGGCGGGGTCGGGGTTGGGCCAGAGCTTGCCGGTGGGCCCGAGATTTTCGTAATTAAGCGTTGAATACGAGTGGGTCAGACCGGCGAATTCCGCAAAGACGGCTTCGGGAGATTCGTAATTCATGGGATATCCCATTCGGTTCGAAAGGTCGCAGATGATTTCCCAATCGGGTCGCGCATCACCCGGAAGGTCAAGGACCGGCCGCCCCACCTGCACCCGCCGGTCCGTGTTCGTGTATGTCCCAAGCTTCTCCATATAGGAACTCGCTGGGAGGATTACGTCGGCGAACTCGGCGGTCTCGGTGAGAAAGATGTCCTGTACGGCAAGGAAGTCGAGAGCCGAAAGCGCCTTGCGGACCTTGTTGACGTTGGGGTCGGAGAGAAAGGGGTTTTCTCCGAGGATGAACATCCCCCGGACATCCCGCGATAGGGCGGCGTGCATGATTTCGACAACGGTAAGGCCGGGCTCGGGAGAAAGCTCGGTACCCCAGGCCTGCTCAAATTTTTTGCGGACCTTTTCGCTATGGACGGGTTGGTAGTCGGGGTAGACCATGGGGACGAGTCCGGAATCGCTGGCTCCCTGGACATTATTCTGGCCGCGCAGAGGGTGGAGCCCGGCGCCTTCTTTTCCGATATTTCCGGTCATCAGTGCCAGGGCGATCAGGCAGCGAGCATTATTGGTTCCGTAGACGTGTTGGGAGATACCCATTCCCCAATAGATGATCGCGCCGTCGGCCTGGGCGAAGACGCGGGCCACTTCACGCAGGGCATCGGGCTCGATGCCACAAATCTTGGCGGCTTGCTCGGGTGAGTAGGGGGCGACCATTTCGACCAGGTCTGCAAAGTTCTCGGTGTGCTCGTCGATATAGGCCTGGTCGACCAGTTCTTCGGCGATAATGACATGCATCATTGCGTTGTAGAAGGCCACGTCGGTTCCCGGCTTGACCCGGCAGAAATGGTCGGCCAGGTCGGCGATCTGGCTGCGCCGAGGATCGACTACGATCATCTTTGTTCCGGCTCTTTGGGCCTGCTTGAAGAAAGTAGCCGCCACGGGATGGTTGGCCGTCGCGTTGGATCCCGTGACCAGGATGGCGCCGGCATTCACGGCGTCGCCGTATGTGGTGGTCACGGCGCCGCTCCCGATGCCCTCGAGGAGGGCGGCTACGCTGGAAGCGTGGCAGAGCCGGGTGCAGTGATCGACGTTATTGGTTCCCCAACCTGCGCGGATCCATTTTTGGAAGAGGTAGGCATCCTCGTTGGAGCACTTGGCGCTGCCGAACCCCGCGAGGGCATCGTTTCCGTGTTCGCTCCGAATGCCCGAGAGATTGCTGGCTATCAGGTCGAGGGCTTCGTCCCAGCTGGCCTCCCGGAAGGAGGGCATGACCTTGTCGTAGTCGACCAGCCCACCGGGTTTGCGGCGGCCATCGTGCTCGCCTCGGAGTTCTGGAGAAATCGGACCTTTCGGATAGGCTGAGTCGCGCCGGATCAGTGGGCGGGTCAGACGCTGAGCATGCTGTGCGTAATCCCAGCCGTAGCGGCCCTTCACACAGAGGCGGGCCTGGTTGCCCGGGCTCTCTCGGCCTTCGGCCATCACGATCTTGTTGTTGCCACGATCCACGTGGTAGGTGAGGGCACAGCCCACCCCGCAATACGGGCATACCGTGTCGACCTTCTCCACCGGGCGGTTCGCCAAGAGGGGCAAATCGATGGGCCGATCGACGAGTGCGCCGGTGGGGCAGGCCGCTGCGCACTCCCCGCACGCGACGCAGGTGCTCGCTCCCATGCCGATATCGAGATCGAATCCGATCCGGGCCTCGTGGCCCTTGCCCGTGCGGCCGATGACATCGTTGCCCTGGATATCGTTGCAGGCGCGAATACAGCGGTCGCAGAGGATGCAGGCCGCGTGGTCCACGGCGATCACCGGCGAACTGGAATCGGTTTTCTCCCGGACATCCTTAGGAAACCCCTGGCCCCAAGCGTCGTAGCGCCGGGCCAGGGCGAAGAGCGCGTTGTTGCCCAGGGCGCGCTCCCTGGCGTCGCCCTCGGGCTCGGGCTGATCGGACATCAGCAAGTCGATTAGATTCCCTCGGTGGTTCTCGACCTCGTCGGTCGCGGTCTTCACTTCCATCCCCGCTTCGCACGCGCGCACGCACGCAGCCGCCAGGGTTCGCTCGCCCACGTCGACGGCGCAGAGTCGGCAGACGCCGGCGGGTTTGAGCCCGGGGTCATGGCAGAGCACGGGGATTTCAATACCCACGGATTGGGCGGCCTCGAGCAGGGTTGTGCCCTCGGCGACCTCCACGGGAACCCCGTCGATGATGAGTTCAATCATGTTCCTGCTCCTGTTGCCGTTCCAGCGCGACCCAGGGGTTTTCTTAACCCCCCATTGCGTTCCTGTCCGTTCAAGCGTTCTTGCCCGCTTCGAAAACCCTGATTTCCTCTCCGGCTCCGATGGGGACGCGGAGATCGCGCATATCCGCATGCCCGGGGAGCGCGACTCGATGGCCCGGGGCGAGTCGCTCGCCCTCCGCCCAGCGCGTTGCCCCTTGGGCCGCCTCGAGGACCTCGGCCAGGGAACCCATGGCCACTTCACGCGTTCGCTCAGGGGTGGATCTCTCGGGCGAGACGAGGGCAACTCGGGCGACCCCGTCGGGTGTATCGGCTCGGGCAGCGGCGAGGTACTCGCTCGGGGTATTGAACCCCGCGATAGCCTGGGCGTCGGGCAGGCTCGAGAGGGGCAGAGCTTTGAATCGGCTGTACTCCAGAAGGTCCAGAGGGCGTCTGCGGCCTTGGTCCAAAAGGTCTTGGGCGGCCTTGGCCGCTTCCACGGGATAGGCGCCGGAGAGCGGGTGGACTCGCTCTCCGTCTGCCGGAGCGGCGGCCGTTCCCGGAGCCAAGAGGGCGCCGATAAAAGCGGCGCTGAGAAAGGGGGCGTCGGAAGCCGTGACGAAGCTGAGCCCGGGCTTGCAGGCGGCCAGTCCCGCGGCGAGCCCGGCCAAAGGCCCCAACCCCTCCTGGTGGTCTTCGACCCGGCGGGCCGGGATTTCGGGCAGGGTCTGGCCGGGGGCCGAGACGACCAGAACCTCATCCACCGCCGCGGCGAGTTGCTCGACCACGTGCTCGAGCACCGGACGGCCGCGCCAAGGGAGCCATGCCTTGTCCCGTCCCATCCTCGATGAGCGTCCGCCGCAGAGTACGATACCCGTCGTCGTCAACGAGATCGCCGGCCGCGCATGGGTTCGGGAAAGCGGTCCACCAGGGAAAGCAGGGGAGCCAAGGCGATCTGGCCGAGCCCGCAAATGCTCGTGCGAGCCAGGGTCTGATTGAGTTCCTCCAACTGTGAGCGATCCTCTTCGCCGATGCCGCCCGCGGCTTCGATGCGTTTGACGGCCTTCTCGGTCCCCAGCCGGCAGGGCACACACTTGCCGCAGGACTCGTTGCGGAAGAAACGCGTCACGCTCAGGCCGACTTCGAGCAGGTCCTGGTCTTCGGACACGAAGACCACGGCTCCGGCCCCGAGCATCGACCCGGCATCGGTGAAGGTCTGAAAATCGACGGGGATGTCTAGGGCTTCGGGACCGAGGAAACGGCTCGAGGCGCCCCCCGGCGCCACGGCCAGGAGAGTGCGGTTCTCGCGCATCCCCCCGCACCCCTCGAGGAGTTCGGCGAGAGGCGTGCCGAAGGCGACGAGGTGGACTCCGGGTTCTTCGACGTCCCCGCTGACGCTCATGAACTTGTGTCCGCTGAATCCCGGGCGGCCCTGGGCGTGCCACCAGTCGGCCCCGTGATAGAGAATCCCGGTGGCGTGGGCGAAGGTCTCGACATTGTTGATCAGGGTCGGCCGACCATCCAGGCCGGAGGTGCCCGGAAAGGGCGGCTTGTTCCGGGGCTCGCCGCGACGATCTTCGAGGCATTCAAGAAGCGCGGTCTCCTCGCCGAGAATATAGCCGCCCGGCGAAACGAAGATTTCGATTTCGAAATCGAAAGTGCTGCCGAAGAGGGACGCGCCCAGGGCACCCAGGGTGCGTGCTTCCTCGAGCGCGGCCTCCAGGGCGAGACGTTCGGGGCCATATTCGTGGCGAATGAAGACGGTGCCCCGGGAGGCTCCGATGGCGTAGCCGGCCAGGGCCATTCCCTCGATGAGGAGGTGGGGGAGTTGGCGAAGAATTTCACGGTCCTTGAAGGCGCCCGGTTCACTCTCGTCTGCGTTGGCGATCACGTGACGCGGGCCTTCCGGGGTGGAGGCCACGAGTTTCCACTTGCGCCCGGTGGGAAAGGCGGCGCCTCCCATGCCCCGCAAGCCGGCGTCCTCGAGGATGTCGGGGAGCCGCTCTCGGTCGCCGGCGAGGGCGCAGCGCAGGGCGCCGTAGCGATCGCCCGGTCTCGAGTAGGGGTCTGCCGCCTGCCATTGCCCACGGGGCTCGTCTCGAGGGGGCGGGTTGCCTTCGAGGGCGGCCAGGAGCCCCGGGATATCCGTCGTGCGGACCGTTGTGCCCGAGAGGTCGGCGGCCGGGGCCCGGTCGCAGCGGCCCAGGCACGAGACCTCGCGGATCTCGACATCTTCGCGCCCGGCCAGGTCTTCCCGGACTTGGGCGCAGGCCTGCTCACCGCCAGCCAGGCGACACGAGAGGTCCCGACAGACCTCGACTTGCCGCGGCCGGGAGGGCTCTCGGCGAAAGCCCGTATAGAAGGAGGCGAGGCCCTGGAGGACGTGCAGCGGAACGCCCCTCTCGGCAGCCAGGTCGCCCAGACTCTCGTCGTCCAGCCAGCCCTTCTCCGCCTGCAGCCCCAGAAGTGCTTGGATCAAGGAATTGCCGAAAGAGCGCAGTGGGTTACCTCCCCGAAAAACAAGAGGGTACAGGCTGATCTCGGGTGTTGCTATATGATGCGATTGGTTTTGGAAGGCTCGAGCGCGAGGGAAGCGCTCCCGGCACAGGGTGGGTCGTGTGGTGGATGAAACGAAGAGCGGGGCACGGGTAGAAAAGGAACTCGTCCTCATCGGCGGGGGGCATGCCCATGTCCAGGTGCTTCGGCGCTGGATGATGGATCCCCTGCCCGGCGTTCGGTTGACCCTGGTCAGCGATCGCCTCGAATCGGTTTACTCGGGCATGGTCCCGGGCGCTGTCGCCGGCGACTACGAGCCCGGCGAAATGACCATCGACCTCCTGCCCCTGGCGCGCCGGGCGGGTGCTCGCTGCATTCGCGCTGGGGTGACGGCCATTGATTCGACTTCCCAGGTGCTCGAGTTGGAGGGCCGACCGCCCATGGCCTACGACGTGGCGAGCCTGGACGTGGGCTCCACCGTTCGTGGCGGGGACGTGCCGGGCGCCCTGGAGCACGCGGTGGCCACCCGGCCCATTGCCGATTTCATTCCAAGGCTCGAAGCGTATCTCGCGGCGGATGCCGAGTCGGGGAAGACGACTCCGCTTCGGGTCGCGGTGGTGGGGACGGGGCCCGCCGGCGTAGAACTCGCCCTCTGCCTCGAGGCTCGCCTGCGGGCCCGGCGCCGAAGCGCGGAGATCGTCCTGCTGGGGGCCAACCAAGAGATCCTGCCCGGGGGCCACCGGACTTTGGCGCCGGCGGTCGAACGCGAATTGAAGACGAGGGGGATCGCCTTTTTACGATCTTCCCAGGTGCTCGAAATCAGGTCCGACGAATTGGTCATCGCGGACGAGACGCAGGGCGCTCGGAATCTTCCCCAGGACCTCACCCTCTGGGCGACGGGCCCCGCGCCCCATGGCTTTCCCGCCGAGAGCGGACTCCCCTGCACGGATGAAGGCTATATCCGCGTGGCCTCGACCCTCGAGGTCGAGGGCTGTAAGGGCCTCTTTGCGGTGGGCGATTGCGCCCAGTTGGCCGAGTACCCCTGGGTTCCTCGCGCCGGGGTCTACGCCGTGCGCGCGGGCCCCTACCTCGATGGGAATCTTCGGGCTCGACTCTCTGGGACAAAGCTCCGCGCCTATCGGCCCCAGCGCGATTTTCTGGCGCTGCTCAATCTGGGAGAGGGCAGGGCCATCGGCGGCAAGTGGGGCCTGGCCTTCAGCGGGGGTTGGGTGTGGCGTCTCAAGGATTGGATCGACCGCGGCTTCATGCGCAAATTTCAGGTCCTCGACGCCCAGGGAAGTCCGAATCCGGCTTTTCAGGGGGGCGCCATGGGCTCGGGTTCGGCCGACGAGGAAATGGAGTGCGGCGGCTGTGCGGCTAAGGTGGGCCCTTCGCCGCTGCACGACGCTCTTGGGCGGCTGCCCGCCGCCCCCGCCGATTCGAGCGTGCTGCTGGGGATGGATGCCGCCGACGACGCCGCCGCCTTTCGGTCACCGGGCGGCGATATTCTCCTGGCCACGGTCGATGCGTTCAGGGCCTTCGCCGACGACCCGTGGTTGGTGGGCCGCGTCGCCGCAGTGAACGCCGTGAGCGACTTGCTCGCCAAGGGAGCGACGCCCCGTCACGCTCTGGCCCTGGTGACGGTGCCCCGGGGTTCGGCGCGCCAGCAGGCCGAGGATCTTTACCAGGTCTTGTCCGGGGTGCGAGCGGCCCTCGATCCCATGGGCATCTCGCTGGTCGGGGGCCACAGCACGAGCGGGCCGGAACTTTTCGTGGGGCTCTCGGTCACCGGGGATGCGAACGGCGAAATTCTGGGCCTGACGGGTCTCGAATACGGTGACCACCTGATTCTCACCAAGCCTTTGGGGACGGGGATTTTGCTGGCCGCCGACGGCCAGGGGCTCGCGCCGAGCGCTTGGTTGGAGGCGACGACCCAAAGCATGCTGCGAGACAATCTCTCCGCCTCGGGGCTCGCCCGGAAATTTGGCGCCACCGCCTGTACCGATATCAGTGGCTTCGGCCTGATCGGTCATCTGGGTGAGATGCTCTCGGCCAGCGGCGCCGGCGCCGTTCTCAGCCCCCAGACCATCCCCCTGCTTCCCGGGGCCCTGGAACTCGCGCGGCGCGGGATCAGAAGCACTTTTCACGATCAGAACGCCCAGGCCTCGGTGCTGTCGAGAGACTCGGGTCCCGAGGACGCCGATTATGAGGCCCTGCTCGTCGATCCCCAGACCTCGGGGGGACTCTTGATCGGATCCGCCCCGGATCGCGCCGAGGATCTGGTCAGCGCCCTCCGGGCGTCCGGCGATGGGTCGGCTGGGGTGATCGGCCGAGTGGTGGAACTCGCGTCGGGGGGAACCCCGGGCGATTCCCAGGCCCGGGTTTGCTTGGGATTGGCTGGCATATAGGCACGGCGTATGCCAGAATTCCGCAGCGGCCATGACGGAACTTCCCACCGTGGCCATTGCCTGCAAGGCCGCTCGTGCGCGGGGGCCGAGGTGCCGACCCGGTCGGGTGGGATGGCGGGTAAAACCATCTAAAAGAGCAGTCTATTGATTCCGTGCGGGTTTTCGGGGGGGCGTTTTTTTGCCGTTTCCGTTCCGCTGGGTGGGCATCGCTGAGTGCCCGAGATCTCGTGATTCATTCAAGGAGGTAGAGCAGGAAATGTCGGATCTGGAAGCCTTCCGTCAGGAAGCCAGGAGTTGGATCGAAGAAAATTGCCCCCCGGCCATGCGAGAGCGTGTCGAGTCGCCCGATGAGATCGAGTGGGGCGGGCGTGCCGCCCAGGGGCGCACCGATGACCGGAAGGTTTGGCTGGATCGCATGGGCGAGAAGGGCTGGACCTGCCCGACCTGGCCGAAGGAATACGGTGGCGGCGGCCTGAGCAAGGCCGAGGCGAAGGTGCTCCAGGAAGAGATGAGAGAGGCCCACGCCCGGCCCGCCCTCACGAGCTTCGGCATCTCCATGCTGGGCCCCGCCCTCCTCGAGTACGCGAGTGAGGAGCAGAAGAAGCATTTCATCCCCCAGATCGTGAAGGGCGAGATCTTTTGGTGCCAGGGCTATAGCGAGCCGGGTGCGGGTTCGGATCTCGCGAGTCTTCAGACTCGGGCCGAGGACAAGGGCGATCATTACCTCGTCAACGGTCAGAAGATTTGGACGAGCTACGCCGACAAAGCCGACTGGATTTTCTGCCTGGTCAGGACGAACCCTGATGTGCCCAAGCACGATGGGATCAGTTTCCTGCTCTTTGACATGGCGAGCCCCGGGGTCACGGTTTCTCCGATTCAGCTCATCAGCGGCTCATCGCCCTTCTGCCAGACCTTCTTCCAAGACGTGGAGGTTCCCAGGGAACAATTGGTGGGCGAGGTGAATAGCGGTTGGACTATCGCCAAGCGCCTGCTGCAGCATGAGCGGTCGATGATCGGTGGTATGGGGCTCGGCTTGGGGGGCGGACTCTCTCGAGGCGCCCCTGAAATCGCCAAGGATTATTGTGGCGAAAATGACGGGCGCATCGCCGACCCGGTGGCGCGTGATCGGGTCTCGCAATTGCAGATGGATGCACGCTGCTACGGAGCGACCACCCGGCGTGCAGCCGAGGAAGCCAAGGCGGGTATACCCCCGGGCCCGGCGTCCTCGATCTTCAAGCTCTATGGAACCGAGATGAACAAGCGGCGCCACGAACTCTTGATTTCCATTATGGGGACCCAGGCTACGGGCTGGGACGGAGAGGGTTTTAACGCCGAGGAATTGGGCGAGACCCGGGATTGGCTCCGCTCCTTTGGCAACTCCATCGAAGGCGGAACATCGGAAGTTCAGCTGAACATCATCGCGAAGCGTGTGCTTGGGCTTCCGGACTGAGAAGAGGATCATCATGGCTTTGGTATTGACGGAAGAGCAGGAACTCCTGAAGCAGACCGTTCGGGATTTCGTGCAGGAGAAGAGCCCGGTCACCGAACTTCGGCGACTGCGCGACTCGTCGGATGCAACGGGATTCGATGGTGCTCTTTGGAAGGAAATGGCCGAACTTGGTTGGGCCAGCGTGGTCTACCCCGAAGATTTCGGTGGCATGGATATGGGCTATATGGAACTCGGCCTGATCTTCGAGGAGTGCGGGCGCTCTCTGGTGGCACACCCGCTTCTGGCGACGGTAGTGCTGGGAGGCGGTTGCGTTCTCGAAGGGGGAAACGAAACCCAGAAGAAGGATGTCCTGACCGCGGTGGCCGGGGGTGAGCGATTGCTTTCCCTGGCTCTCCAGGAAGGCGCCCACCACGCTCCTTTGGCCGTGGCCACTCGGGCCGAAGAGGCCGATGGAGGCTATCGGATCACGGGAAGCAAGACCTTCGTGCTCGACGGCCACGTGGCCGAGCAGTTGGTCGTGGTCGCGCGAACCTCGGGTGATCCCGGCGATCGCGATGGGCTCACGCTCTTCCTGGTGGATGCGGGCACTCCGGGCCTCGAAGTGACCCGGACGCGAAATATGGACGGTCGCAATGCGGCGAACGTGAACCTTTCCGGCGTACAGGTCGAGCGCTCGGCGGTGATCGGCGAAATCGGCGCGGGTGCCGAAGTCCTCGAGCCCGTTCTCGATCGGGCTTTGGCCGTAATCTCGGCGGAAATGTTCGGAACGGCCAGCGAAGCCTTTGACCGTGCCCTCGAGTATCTCAAGACTCGGGAGCAATTCGGCGTCGTGATCGGTTCGTTCCAGGGCCTGAAGCACAGGGCGGCGGATATGTTTGTCGAGCTCGAGCTCTCGCGCTCAATTGTCTTTGACACGCTGAGTGCCGTCGATGCCGGTGCTGGGGATGTTCCGAGCCTGGCGAGTTGCGCGAAGGCACGGCTCAACGACACGGCTTTTCAAGTGGGCAACGAGGCGGTCCAGATGTTTGGAGGCATCGGTGTGACCGATGAGGAGGAGATCGGTCTCTTCATGAAGCGCGCGCGCGTGCTTCAGTCGACACTCGGGAACTCGTCCTACCACCGAGATCGCTTCGCCGCTCTGCAAGGCTTCTGAGCACGACGGCTTAGGCGCCCCAGGAAAAACGAAAATAGAAGAGCCCCGTGCGCGAACAGGCGCACGGGGCTCTTTTTGTTTGTTTCTGGCGGAAGCTCGTCGGTATTTTAGAGCATCTCTTCCGCAATCAGCTCGAGGGCTTCGGGTTGGGGCGTGTTGATGTTCATGGTGTGGACCCATTTCTTGGCACCCGCCGCCTTCCAGGCCTGGAGTCGTTCCCGGATTCGGTCCGCTGGGCCGACCAGATGGCACGCGTCCACGAGTTCGTCGGGCACGGCGAGGGCGGCCTCGGCCCTTTGGCCGCCGAGGAAGAGGTCCTGAATCTTGACCGCAGCCTCTTCGTAACCGAGCCGCTTGGCGAGATCGTTGTAGAAATTCTTATTGCGCGCGCCCATGCCACCGATATAGAGCGCCATGTTGTTCTTGACGGGCATGCGCACTTTCTCGATGTCATCACTGATGATGACGCTCACGCCGGGCACGATGGCGAAATCGTCGAGGCTCTTGTCGCCCCCTGCGGCCTCGAAGCCCTCTTCTATATAGGGTAGGTACACCGAGTCGACTTTCTCTGGGTCGACCATCATGGGGAAGACACCGTCGGCGACCTCCCCCGCGCAGCGCATGCCATTGGGGCTGATGGAAGCGGTATAGATCGGGATGTCGGGGTTTCCGTGAAGAATGCTCTTGAGCGGTTTCCCCAGCCCGGAAGCCGAGGGACCGGACAGGGGAATGCTGTAATGCTCACCCTGATGTTCGAGGGCACCCTCACGTGCCCAGATTGAGCGAATAATCTTGATGTACTCACGGGTTCGGGTCAAAGGCTTCCCGTAGGGCACCCCGTACCAGCCCTCGACGACCTGGGGGCCCGAGGGACCGAGCCCCAGAATGAAGCGCCCCCCGGAGAGGTGGTCGAGGGTCATGGCGGTCATCGCCGCCATGGCGGGTTGGCGCGCCGGCATCTGCATGATGGACGTGCCCACCTTCAGGGTGGTGGTGTTGGCCAGCGCCCAGGTGGCGGTGGTGACGGCGTCGTTGCCATAGGCTTCGGCCGTCCACGCCGAGTCGAAGCCGAGCTTCTCGGCGTGTTGGATCATCTCCACGTTGACCGATGCCCGGGGGCCAAAGCTGACGGCCCCGATTCCGAGTTTCATATCGTTTTCTCCTCTGGTGGAATGCGTTGGAAGTTTATTGCTGTAGCGATTTCTGCGCGTTCTCGGCGAATTTCTTGGCGGCTTCTTCGTCGTTGGTCATGTTGGGGAGGCGGACAGGAACTTCGATGCCCTTTCGGCAGGCCGGTTTCTCTTTCATCGCGTCGAGCCAACGGCGCATATTGGGAAGCTCGTCGACGGAAACTCCGGACCACTTATAGGTTCGCACCCAGCACCAGTTGGCAATGTCGGCGATGGAGTAATCGTCGGCAAGCCACTCGCTTTCCCCCAGTCGTCGGTCGAGGACTTCGAAGAGTCGCCGGGATTCATTCTGATAGCGGTCGATGGCCGCCGGAATCTTTTCGGGGAAATAGCGGAAGAAGACATTCGCCTGGCCCATCATCGGGCCGAGGCCGCCCATCTGGAACATCAACCACTGCATAACCAGCGAGCGCCCCTTCGCGTCGCTGGGCATGAGCTTCCCGGTTTTTTCGGCGAGGTAGACCATGATGGCCCCGGTTTCGAAGACAGCGAAATCGTCGGCTTCCCGGTCGACGATGACTGGGATTCGCCCGTTGGGATTGAGGGCGAGAAACCAGTCTTCTTTTTGGACGTTCTTCGAAAGATCCACGGGGTGGACTTCGTAGGGAAGTTCGAGTTCTTCGAGAGTGACCGAGGCTTTCCATCCGTTGGGGGTCGGGGCTGTATAGAGGTCGATCAAGGGGGTCTCCTTAAGAGGGATTGGGTTGGGTCGGGCTCAGGCCTGCAATCCAGCCAGGCAGCCCGCGCTTTCCAGGATCGGATCCAGGGAGTCGCTTTGGGCAGCGGCGTATTTTTCGCGCAGGGAGGCCAGGGATTTGGCGTGGTATTTCTGGGGTTTCTGGGTCCAGGTTTGTCCGCCGAGCTCGACGCTGAACTCTTCGCTTCCCTCGGCGACGGCGCGTTCGTTGGCCAGGGTCCAGGGCAGAAAGCGTTTGCCGATCTGATTTTGGAGAAAGGGCATGAGGGTCTCCTCCAGGCTCGACCAGGCTTCGAATTCGCCTTCGGCCCTGGGCCAGGTCATGCGGTGAACCCAGTCGAGGACGTTGGGGACGGTTTCCACCAGGGCGGCGCCCGTGGGGTCGGTCCAAGCTTCGTAGACCTGACCCCAAAGCCCGAAATCGCCAAAGGCCGGCCGGGCCCCGAAGAGGTAGGGACGCGTGGCCAGGTGGGCATCGAGTTCGGCGAGTCCCTCGCGGAAGGAGGCCTCGATCTGGGGGCCCGTTTGTTCGCTCGAGCCGACGAACCAGACCCGGCCCAGCATGCGCTCGCGAATCTGCTCCGCCATGGCCTCCACCTGCTCCTCGTTCGCCTTGGCGAGCATGCTCGAGGCAATCCTTCTTGAGCTGGCCACTTGATCGACCTCCCGGGCCCAGCGCAGGTGGAACATCCACTTGTTCCCCCACTCGTCGCCAAACTCTTCGATGAGCGCCGAGACGAAGGCCGCCACCGGATCTGTGGGATGAATGCTCGGCTCGGGGTTCGCCGCTTCGAGGGCTTCGATGATGGGGGTGGAGTCCTGCATGGCGCGATCGTCCCCGGTGACGACGAGGGGGATAATGGGGACCCGCGCGTATTTCTGATACTCCGCCATGGTGTCGGAGTTGCGCATGATCCAGCGATGGGGGAGCCCCTTATAACGGTAATAGGAGCGCACTTTGACCGAGTAGGGTGAGAGCTCCGCGCCGTAGATGCGATCGAGTTCCGCCATAGATCCTATCCCCCTCACTTTGCCTCACGCCCGGTGGAGTCCGGGCCAAGCACAAAGTATTTCGAATTGGCAGTACAGGTGTCAATAGCTTTCCCAGCCGGGAGGGGTGGTATCGTGGGCGGCGAAGGAGAACCCCATGCGGTTGCGACAGGTATGCCTAGTGGCCCGGGAACTCGAGCCGGCTGTGGAGAGCCTCGTCGCTCTCCTCGATACAGAAATCTGTTATCGCGACCCCGGGATCGCCTTCTTTGGTCTCGAGAATGCCCTCATGCCCCTGGGCACGGATTTCCTCGAGGTGGTCGCTCCGATTCAGCCCGAGACCGCGGCCTCGCGGCACCTCGAGCGGCGAGGCGAGGGCGGCTACATGCTCTTGCTTCAGTGTGAAGACGGAAAGCGGGCCCGGGAGCACGCCCTCGGCCAGGGGGCCCGAGCGGTCTGGCAACACGACGAGAAGGGGATTTACGCCACACATTTTCATCCGCGGAGTGTTCCCGGGGCCATCCTCTCCCTGGATTCCATGGAGCCGGGAGCGGACGAGCCGGAACTCCGCTGGGATTGGGCGGGGCCGGATTGGCGAACGCACCTCCGACCCAACGGCATCCGGGGTTTGGCCGGCGCACGGATCGAGGCCTCGGAGCCCGAGCCGGTGGCCGATCGCTGGTCCGCGGTTCTCGGTCTGCCGCGTGACTCGGGGCCCGAGCCACGGATCGCACTCGACAACGGCGCCCTGGATTTTGGGGAGAGTTCTTCCGCTGACGCGCTCTTTCCCGAGTTTCGGATCATCCACGCCGACCCCGAGGCCGTTCTCGGACGCGCCGAGACCTTGGGACTGGAAATCGATGGTTCCCGGGTCGCCGTGGCCGGCGTTCGCATCGACCTACAACCGCCAATGCAAAATTGAGACGATCTGTCTCGCCGGGTAGAGCGGGCGGCGGGGCTTGTGCCCGGTAGATCATTTCGCGCCGGCGCTGAGAGTTTACGAGAGTCGTATTATAGCAGGCGGTATGCCAGAATATGGCGCATGGGCACCTCAAGAACTGAATCCAAGGGTGACGCGTCCGACGGGCGTGTCCAACGCTCGCTCCGCAGCCGGGAGGCGATCGTGGCCGCGCTGCTTGAACTCATCGGAGAGGGGGATCGAGTTCCTACCGCAGAGCGAGTTGCCGAGCGAGCGGGGGTCGGGATTCGAACGGTTTTCCGGCATTTCTCCGACATGGATAGCCTCTACGCCACCATGAGCGAGTGGGTGGAGGAGCGAGTTGTCGAGTACATGACCGAGGTCCCGGTGGGCGGTAGCCTCGAGGATCGGGTCCACGGATTCATCGACTCGAGAAGTACCGGCTTCGAGACCGTCGCCCCGTATTTCCGCTCGAGTGCCGTACTCCGTTGGCGCTCAAAATTTCTCGAATCGAATTACAGGGGCAATCTCAAGAGCCAGCGAAAGAGGTTGCTGCTCTTTTTCCCGGAGTTGAAGAGCGCCTCCTCGGATCTTGTCGAAGCCGCGGATTGCGTGACTTCTATCGAGGCTTGGATTCGCATGCGGAGCGAACAGAAGCTCAGCTTTACCCGAGCGAAAGCTGTTCAGACTCACTTACTTCTGGCTGTGCTGGCGGGGGTGATGGAGCGTGGCATCGAGTAGACGAGGGATTCGGCAAGTGGCTCGTTTGATTTGCCAATCTTCGGAACAGAATTTGCCTCCTCAGGGACGCATTGAACACGGAGTCTAGGGATGAGTGAGGAATCGAAGCTGCAGATCGAGCCGGTGAGTTCAGCGCTTGGTGCCGAAGTGCGGGGGGCTGACCTCTCCAAGCCCCTTGGCGAAGAGAAGCTGGCTGCGTTGAGGGAGGCCTTCTCCGAATACGGCGTTCTCTTTTTTAGGGACCAGACGCTCAGCCCCGAGAGCCAGATTCGCTTCGCTGAGGCGTGGGGGAGCATCGTCATCAATCGCTTCTTTACCCCGGTCGACGGTTTCCCCCAGGTTGCCGAGGTTCGCAAAGAGCCCCACCAATCCTTCAATGTGGGTGGGGGTTGGCATACCGATCACTCCTACGATGTGGAGCCTGCACTCGGTTCGGTCCTCTGTGCCAAGAACGTGCCGGAAATGGGCGGAGATACTTTGTTCGCCGGGATGTCGGCGGCCTACGACGCTCTCTCCGATGGCCTCAAGGAAACCCTCTCGGGACTAAACGCACTCCACTCGAGCCGCCATGTCTTCGGCGATCTGGCCGATCTGCCGGCGGATATGCGCGACCGATTTGGCAACCCGGAGAAGGCCACCCAGGATACGGTTCACCCCGTGGTGATCGCTCATCCCCTCTCGGGCCGGAAGACCCTTTACGTCAACCCCGGTTTTACCCGGCATTTCGAGGGCTGGACAATGGACGAGTCGCGTCCTCTCCTCGACTATCTCTATAAGCACGCGTCCAACGAGGCCTTTACCTATCGCTTTCGCTGGGAGCCCGGCGCGGTGGCGTTTTGGGATAATCGGGCAACATGGCATTACGCCGTGAATGACTACCCCGGACAATTGCGCTTGATGCACCGGATTACCCTCGATGGCGAGGCCGTTTCGGCCTGAGCCAGGGAACCCAAGATGACCGCAGATCTCGTTCTTACGCCCAGCCCCTCGGTAAGCGAAGCCATAGAGACCCGGCGCTCGATTCGCGAATTCGAAGAGAGGGCGGTTTCCGAGGCGGATGTGCGCGAAATCGTCGAGGCTGCCCGGCGCTCGGCATCGGGTGGAAATCTCCAACCCTGGCACCTCCATGTATTGGCAGGAGATGCCCTGGAGGCACTGCTCGATCGAGTCGCGGAGAAGTCGAAGGAAACGCCATTTGGCGACGGCCCCGAGTATGCGATCTATCCGGCGGATCTCTCCGAGCCCTACCGCGCTCGCCGGGGAAAAGTCGCCGAGGGGATGTACGAGTTGCTGGGGATTGCGCGAGATGACGTTGCGGGTCGGGGAGCCGCGATGGCGAAGAATTTTCGCTTTTTCGGAGCGCCGGTGGGCATGCTGCTGACCATCGACAAGCAGATGGGGCCGCCCCAATTCTGCGACCTCGGAATCTTTTTGGGCAATCTGATGTTGCTCGCCCGGGAGAAGGGCTTGCATAGTTGCCCTCAAGAGGCGTGGTCGCTCTGGGGCGGAACGATCCGCGAGGTTCTTGGGTTGCCCGAGAGTGAACTCGTTTTCTGTGGCCTAGCGCTTGGGTATGCCCGAGAGGATTCGGCGATCAATGGGCTTTGGACCGAGCGCGCCGCTCTCGATGATGTGGCTCGTTTTAGTGGCTTCTGAAGCGGTGGAGGGTTAGCGGGTCGGATGACGCCGTCTTGACTGAGCCCGGGGGTGGCGAAACGGATCCGCCCGCAGACGGTCGGGGCATTGCCCTGATCGGTGTCGTAGGAACCGTTGACCGGATCGCCGGAGCCCAGAAAGCCTACTGGAGTATCTCCTCTGGTTTGCGTGATATTCACGGCTTCGATCTCGTCCAAGTGGCTCAGCTTCCCCCCTCTGAGCCGGTAGCGGACGGTCGGAAGGTCTCGGTATTGCGTTCCCCGGAGCGTCGAGGACTCTTCGGTCTGGGCCAGATTCTTGAGCTTCGTCGCATCCTCTACCGAGTGGAGCGGCCCGCCGTCCTCTTCCCCTTTCAACTCGATGCGAATATTCTCGCGGGCCTGGCCAACGCCCTGCTGCCCCCGCGGCTGCGGCTGCCTATGGTCGCCAACGAAAGAGCCAATATTCGAACCCGCACGGCCCTCCATGCGTCGCGCGGGTTGGGTTGGCTGCTTCGGATCAGCGTGGTCCGGCCTCTGGGCCGTTGGTGTTACCGCCGGGCCGACCTGGTCATCTGCAACACCGAGGCGAATGCCGAGCAGGTTCGTCATTTCATCGGGCGAGGGGCTTCGGCGGTGCAGGCGATCGCGAACCCCGTTCCCGCCCGGGAAATCCAGACGCGCTTTGCCCCAAGAGATCGTTCACAGTTCATCAGCGCCCAGGCTCCGGTGATCATGGGACACGGTCGGCTCAATGCCGAGAAGGGCTGGGAAACCCTGATTCGGGCCCTGGCCCGGGTGCACGTCCAATTCCCCGGGGCTCGCCTGAAGATCCTGGGTGAGGGCGACCAACTCGCTGAACTCAAGGACCTGGCCCAGTCTCTCGGGATTCAAGATCGTTGCGATTTTCCCGGTTTCATCTCCGACCCACTTCCGGATCTCGAAGGCGCCGATGTGTACGTGCTCGCTTCGCGTTCCGAGGGCATGCCCAATTCCCTGCTCGAGGCCATGGCCCTGGGCCTGCCCTGTGTCTCCACCGACTGCCCTACGGGTCCGGCGGAAATCCTCGGGCGGAGCGAGGAGATCGGTCGATTGGTTCCCGTGGACGATGTCGAGGCTATGGCGTCGACCCTCCTCGAACTCCTCGGAGACGGATCGGTCCGGCAGTCCCTGGGCCGTGCCGCTCGCGATCGAGCTCAGGATTTCGAGGTGGAGGCCTGCGTGAAAACCTATGCCGAGGTAGTCTGCGCTACGGTCGAATCGAAAACTCAAGGGGCGGGACAGTGACTCGGTCTCTCTCGTTCCCAGTGAATCGATATCCCGGGATGGATGCCGAGAAAAGGGGAAGACATGAATACTGAACTCACCATGGTTGTGTACTCCGTCGTTCTCACCTTCGTGCTGATCATGGTTCCTGCGTTCTTCCAGATTCTGCAGAACGGTCTGGCCAGCCAGGCCGGCAGTCGGGATGGTCTCCCCGAGCCCACGGTTTTCATCCAGCGCGCGCGGCGTCTCCAGGCCAATATGATCGAGAATATGGTGCTCTTCGTGCCTCTGGTTCTCGTTGTCCAGGCCGCAGGCGTGTCCGATTCGACGACCGCGGCGGGGGCCCAGCTCTTCGTGGTCGCCCGAGTTATCCACGCGTTGATCTACCTCGCAGGGATCCCCTGGGTTCGACCTCTTGCCTGGGCAGGGTCAGTGGTGGGGATGATCATGATCGCTTCCCGTCTCCTTTAGGTGAGTTCCACGGAGCCAATAGCGGGATGTCGTTCCGCGCCCGAGGCAGAAGCCCAAACCATGCCCTGGGGTTGACCATCACGCAGATCGAGGAAGGGGATGGGCCTCGCCTGGGACTACGGACACGGTCAAGGTTCATTATCACGGAACTTTTCCCGACGGACGGGTCTTCGATAGCAGTGTCCAGCGTGGGAGCCCGGCATCGTTCGTGCTGAGCAGTGTCATCCCGTGCTGGACCGAGGCCCTTCAGATGATGAAGGTCGACGGCAAGGCCAAGCTCGTCTGCCCACCTGAGATCGCCTATGGGCTCCGGGGCATGCCCCCCGGATTCCGCCGAGATCCACCCTTCATTTCGAGGTCGAATTGCTCGAAATCCAGTAGGCGGGACCGAGCCGGGCGAAGGCCCAGCCGGCTTCCTCCTGACGCGGATCGGGTCAGGGCCCGGCACGAGTCGCCGCCCCATGTCGGGAAGGAATCCGGACTCGGTTTCTATTCGGAGATCGCTCCGAGACCTGCGGCGACAGCTTCGACGATCTTGTCGGCGTCCATCCTGTTGAGGATCAGCGGCGGGCTGATGAGCAGGATATTGCAGCGCCCGGGGATGGTGTTCCCGTTGCGACCCAGAAGGACTCCATTTTCGAAAGCGTGGGCGATGAGCCCGGTCACGCCAGCTTCCCGAAGCGGTGTCTTCGACTCCTTGTCCTCGACCAATTCCACGGCATTGAGCAGGCCCATGCCTCGGATATCACCTACGTGGGGGTGTTCGCCGACGACGCTTTGAAGTTGCCCGCGCAGGTACTCGCCCACTTCCCGGGCGTTGCCCGCAAGATCTTCCTCGAGGGTGATGTTGACCGCCTTCTGGGCGACGGCGGTGGCGACGGGGTGCCCGCCGAAGGTGTTGACCTGCCGGAAATGAGAGATGTCGCCGGCTTCGCCGAGAAAGGATTCAAAAATCGCTTCCCGGGCTACCGTGGCTCCAATGGGCATATAGCCGCTCGCCAAGCCCTTGGCGAAAGTGATGATGTCGGGAAGTGTGTCGAAATGGGAGTGGCCGAAGAGTTTTCCGGTTCGGCCGAAACCCGAGACGACCTCATCAAAAATCAGCAAGACCCCGTAGCGATCGCAGATCTCTCGGACCCGAGGTAGGTAGTTCTCCGGCGGAATCAGGACGCCGCCGCCGGAAATGATCGGTTCCATGATGACGGCGGCGACGGTGTCTGAGCCCTCATAGATGATCGT
Source organism: Myxococcota bacterium (assembly GCA_029243605.1). GTDB lineage: Bacteria > Myxococcota_A > UBA9160 > UBA9160 > UBA4427 > JAZXM01. Next base: position 27,425 of record JAQWRT010000085.1, on the reverse strand, counting down.
TTCTTCGATTTGATGAGCGCATTCTTCACCGTGCTCTTCGAGGGTGAGCTTGGGGTGAGCGCGGTAGGGGTAGGGCGGCATTACGTGGACGAAGCCCGGAGGTCCGGGCTCGTAACCGATCTTTCGCTCGGCCTGACCCGTGGCGGCCAGAGCCCCCATGGTGTTTCCGTGGTATGCGCGGTAGCGCGAGATGATCTTGAAGCGGCGTTGGCCGCTGGTGCCGGCCTGGAGATGATGCTGGCGCACCATTTTGAAGGCGGTCTCGTTGGCTTCGGATCCGGAGGAGGAAAAGTAGACGTGCCCCTCAAAGCCGAGCAGATCCTTGAGCGTATTCGCGAAGGTCGCGGTGGGTTCGGCGGTCAGGGTCGGGTTGAGGTAGGGGAGCTGGGACATCTGGGCCTGGGCGACGTCGGCGAGTTCCTGGCGTCCGTAGCCCACATTGACGCACCAGAGCCCGGCCAGGGTATCGAGGTAGCTCTTGCCGTCTTGATCGGTGAGGTAGCAACCCTTGGCTTCAACCATGAAATGGCTGTCCTTGCCCTGGAGATTTCGGTGCTGGGTGAGCGGGCGCCAGAGTTGGTCGGGAAGGGCTTTCGAGGTCGAGTCGGGCATCGAGCGGGTCTCCGCTATGAGGCCCAAATGGGCCGGGTCGGAAGGAGGTCAGGACTATTGGTATTCCTCAAAGACCGAGGCGGAGGCCAAGGGCCTCTTGACGGGCGGTCGGGAGGAAAGGCCATTTTAGGGTATTTGTGGCCGATTTAACAAGGGTGGAGTGCTTCCCTGGTCTTCAGTGAGCGACCGAGAGCCGGGGCGGTCGAGCCGATTAAGGCGGCTACTGGTCCGGCTGGGGGAAGCCCAGATTCACTCCTCTGTGGGAGGGGTCGGGCCAACGCGTCGTCGTCACCTTCTGGCGAGTGTAGAAGTGGATTCCCTCCCGCCCGTAGATTCCATGGCTGCCGAAGATTGAATCCTTCCAGCCGCCGAATGAATGAAAGGCGAGGGGGACCGGGATGGGAACATTCACGCCCACCATGCCGACTTCGATCTCACGCTGGAAGCGCCTGGCGGCACCACCGTCGTGGGTGAAAATTGCGGTTCCGTTGGCATAGGGGCTGGCATTGACCAGTGCGAGAGCGCTGTCGAAGTCCTCGCAGCGCACGACGCAGAGAACCGGACCGAATATTTCCTCTTGATAGATGGACATCTCCGGGGTGACCTCATCGAATAGACAAGGGCCGATGAAGAAGCCCTTTTCGTGTCCCGGGATTTCGAGCCCTCGCCCGTCGCTGACTAGGGTGGCGCCCTGCTCGACACCTTCATCGACGAGGGCACGTATCCGGTCGCGCTGGGTGAGGGTAATGACAGGGCCCATTTCCGTTTCGGCGTCGCTGGCGGGTCCGACTCGGAGTTTGTCGATGCGCTTCTTGAGCAGCGGGATCAATCGATCGGCGCTGTCTCCCACCGCGGCGACGACGGAGATCGCCATGCAACGTTCGCCCGCCGATCCATACGCCGCAGAAACAGCACCGTCTGCAGCGAGTTCGAGGTCGGCGTCGGGGAGCACGACCATGTGGTTCTTGGCACCGCCGAGAGCCTGGACACGCTTTCCGTGTTGGCTGCCGGTCTGGTAGACGTGCCGAGCGATGGGCGTCGAGCCGACGAAGCTGATGGCCTTGACATCGGGGTGCTCGAGCAAGCGCTCCACGGCAACGCGGTCACCGTGGACGACACTGAAGACCCCTTCGGGCAGACCAGCCTCGCCAAAGAGCTCGGCGATACGGTTGGCGACCGAGGGATCCCGCTCCGAGGGTTTTAGGATGAAAGCGTTTCCGCAAGCGATGGCTACTGGGTACATCCAAAGGCCGACCATGGCGGGAAAATTGAAGGGTGTGATGCCGGCGACGACTCCCAAGGGTTCTCGCACGGTCGTGAGGTCGACGCCCGTGGAAACGTTCGCAGAGAGTTCGCCCTTGAGCAGTTGGGGGATCCCACAGGCGAACTCGACCACCTCGAGGCCCCGAGCGATTTCGCCGCGGGCATCGTCGACGGTCTTGCCGTGTTCCTTTGAGATCATTTGGGCGAGCTCGGTGGCGTGCTCTGCCAATAGGCTTCGGAAGCGAAAGAAGACCTGACTCCTGCGCGTTACCGGGACCTGAGCCCAGGCGAGGCCGGCCATGCGAGCGGATTCCACTGCAGTATCCACCTGGCCTGGGTTCGCGTAGGCGACCTTGGCGATCTTCTCTCCGGTAGCGGGATTGAAGATGTCCCCAACGCGGTCCGCCGGGGCTGTGCTCGGTTTTCCGTCGATCCAATGGGGGAGCACGGGATAGGCCACGGGTATTTCCTTTCGCTGCCTTCGTAAATTCGCTTCGGTGCACGTCGTTGTCCGAGGTCGGCAATTGGCCGAGGCAGCATAGCCCCAACCCAGGCGAGATACCTGCTAGGTCCTTTTCACGGTGAAGCGCGAATCTGTGGCTGGGCCTCGGGGCTGGAGCGCGAGGTGACAGGCGGCCCTCGGCTCTCAGCGGGTATCTGCCCTGGCTCGGGCCAGGCGGGAATCGGGAATGGGAACGGGTCCCGAGGTGCTTTGCCGAGGGAGCGCTCAGGCTCTATCTTGACTCGGTTCTCAGTGCCGCTCCAGTCAGTATCCATCCCGTGGAGGTCTGCCATGGCTACTCTAGAGATTGCTCGTCGACTCAAAGCGCTGGACCGCGACTCGGTTTTGCACCCGGCAACCGCGCTTCACACCCATCAGGCGGAGGGGGGCTTCATCGCTGAATCCGCTAAGGGCGTGAATCTCGTCGACGTTCACGGCAAAAGCTATATCGATGCCATGGCGGGGCTCTGGTGCGTCAATATTGGCTATGGCCGAGCAGAGTTGGCCCGGGCTGCCGCCGAGCAGATGGAAAATCTCGGCTACTACCATACGTTCGCCGGCGCTTCGAACCCGCCCCAGACCCTACTCGCCGATCGGCTCTTGGGTTTACTACGCGAGGAGGCGGGGCTAGAAAAGCCCAGCCGGATCTTTTTCGGCTTGTCGGGCTCCGACGCCAACGACACTCAGGTAAAGCTGGTTCGCTATTACAACAATCTCCTGGGGCGCCCTGAAAAGAAAAAGATCATCTCAAGGGAGAGTGCCTACCACGGCGTCTCGGTCGCCTCGGCCAGCCTGACCGGGCTGCCCGCCTTTCATGCCGCCTTCGACCTGCCCATGGAGGGCGTTCTCTTCGCTTCGACCCCCCACCATTATCGAAACGCCAAACCCGGCGAGAGCGAGGAAGAATTCAGCGAACGATTGGCCGGAGAACTCGAAGCGCTGATTGCCCGCGAGGGGGCCGACACCATCGCGGCGATGATCGCCGAACCCGTGATGGGGGCCGGCGGAGTGATCCCTCCGCCCAGGGGCTATTTCGATCGGATTCAGCCCATCCTGGCTGCCCACGATATTCTGCTCATCGCCGACGAGGTGATCTGCGGCTTCGGTCGCCTGGGAAGCTGGTTCGGCTCGGGGCATTATGGTCTGCAACCCGACCTTATCTCCATGGCCAAGGGGCTCACCAGCGGCTACTTGCCGCTCTCTGCGGTGGCGGTCTCCGAGGAGATCTGGTCGGTGCTTCAGACTGGGAGCGAGGAGCTCGGCGTCTTCGCCCACGGCTATACTTATTCGGGGCACCCGGTGAGCACCGCTGTGGCCATGGCAAACCTCGATATCCTCGAGTCCGAGAATCTGGTGGACAACGCGGCGCGGATCGGCTCGCACCTGCATGCCGGGATGCGGTCCGCCCTGGGCGAACACCCGAACGTCGGCGAGATCCGCGGCGAGGGGATGATCATGGCCCTCGAATTCGTCGCCGACCGCACTTCGAAAGAGCCCTTTGATCCCGACCTCGCGATCCAGAAAGCGATCGCCGGGGAGGCCGCGCGATTGGGATTGATCGTTCGGGCGCTGCCGTCGGCGGGCGCCGCCGTGGCGCTCTCCCCGCCGCTCTGCCTCAGCGAAGCCGAGGCCGACCGAGTGATTGAGATCCTTGCCCAGACGGTGAACACGGTTATGGCGCGCTAAACGCTAAAGAAGAGGCGATTGCCTGTTTCGGAATGCCGGAGCCCTTCCCGTTCCTGGCCTCCAGGGCGCTTCAGGGAATTTCGCTTGGTTCGACATCCTCGATGCGATGGGCGAGGAGGCTCTGCCCATCGGGAGCAAAGTCGAACTGCCCTCGCAGCTTCTTGCCGGCGAGTAGGGGCGGGTACCAGATCGCATCGTCCGCGGGCATCCGCTGGTAGGGAATCGCGTCGAAGGCGAACCACTCGGGGACCACGGTTTCGGATTCCGCGGGTTCGCCGGAATGACTCTCCGCGACAAACTCGAGCTCTCTCGCTCGCCCCCAGGCTTCGGAGACAAAAACGAAAGTGGCCCGGTGCTGGGTCGGTCCGGCCGCGATCCCCGCCTGTTCCCGGGCAATGCGCGCCGCCGCTTTGGCGGGGTCTTCGCCGGGCCGGATCTCGTCGAGAAAACCCGTATAGAAACCCTCCCAGCGGCCCGATTTATGTCGGCCGAGGAGAGCCCGAGCCGAAGCCCGGCACACCACGATCAACTGGGCGAGTAATCTCTCTTCGGGCATGAAAAAGGGGATCCTCGGATCTGGGGCGTTCGTTGAAGAAGCCAGCCAACCCGGTTAGTCTGGCGCACGCGGGTGAGAAATGCCGCTGAGTGTGTCCTGGAGCTCCGGGGTCGTGAAGGCTCGAGAGCTTTTTTGCTGGGTGCCCAGACGCCATCGCGGCCAGGACCTGGGTCTCCTGCTTGCACTCCAACCGATCCTCCGAGGAGCCGATTCCATTGTCTCTCAAAGCCTACGATACCCAGCAGATCTGGCAGCAGGATCGAGACCACGCCATCCATCCCCACGCGCATCTCCCGACCTCCGAGCAGGAGGGGTGTCTGATCATGGCGCGAGGCGAGGGGGCCTACGTATACGACACCGAGGGCCGGAAATATCTCGATGGAATCGCGGGGCTCTGGTGCGTGAATGTCGGGCACGGGCGCGCGGAGATCGCCCGAGTCATGGCCGATCAGGCCAAAGAACTCGGCTATTTCTCGAGCTTCACGGATATCTCGAACCCCCCCCATGCGGCGCTGGCGCGCAAGATCAGCGAGATCGCTCCGGAACATCTGAACCACGTGCATTTCTCGTCTGGGGGGTCCGACGCCAACGAGGCCATCGCGCGCACAATGCACCACTACTTCCACAGGCTCGGAAAGCCCTCGAAGCGGCTCTTTATCGCGCGGATACACGCCTACCACGGGACGACCTTCCTGACCGCGTCTCTCAGCGGCAAGCCCGAGGAGAAGGGCGGATTCCACTTCGCCAATGATTGGGTTCATCACGTCGAATTTCCTGGGCTCTATCGGGCGCCCAGGGAAATGACAACTGCAGAGCACCTCGACCAGTTGGCAGGGGATTTAGAGAAGAAGATCCACGAACTCGGCGCCGAGAATGTGGCCGGTTTTTTCGCCGAACCCATCATGGGTGCCGGCGGCGTGTTGACCGCTCCCGACGGCTATCACCGGCGCATGAAAGAAATTTGCGACGCCCACGAGATTCTCTACGCATCGGACGAGGTCGTCACCGGCTTCGGGCGTCTGGGGCACTTCTTCGCGTCGGGTCCGGTCTTCGGCATCGAACCGGATTTCATCGCCGCGGCCAAAGGCCTGACATCGGGTTATTTCCCTCTGGGCGCTTCGCTTATTTCCGACAAGGTTTACGACGTGATCAAGCAGCCCACCGAGGACTCGAGCTACTACTCCCAGGGCTGGACCTATAGCGGTCACCCCATCGGTTGCGCCGTGGCCCTCGAGAATATTCGCATCATAGAGGACGAGGGCATTCTCGAGAACGTTCGCGAAATCGGGCCCTATTTCGAGGAGAAATTGGCCACCCTGGGCGACCTCCGGTTGGTGGGCGACACCCGGGGCAGCCATTTCATGACCTGCGTCGAGTACGTGGCCGACAAGGAGAGCAAGGCGCTCCTCCCCGAGGAGGCCGATATCGCCCGGCGCATCGCCGACCACGGTCAGAAGCGGGGCATCATTGTGCGCCCCATCGGCCAGCTCAATATCCTCTCGCCTCCGCTCACCCTTGACCGCATCCAGGTCGATTTTCTGGTCGATGCACTTCGGGAGAGCGCCGAAGCGGCCACCGCCGACCTCATCACCGAGGGCTATCTCGACTGAGTTCCTTGGTCGCCAGCGAATTCAGGCACTGGCTAAACCGGAGCGTTATGCCGGGAGCCGGCGGCGATAACTTCGGGGGCTGACGCCCTCGAGGCGTTTGAAGGCATGGTCGAAGGCTGCGGTTTCCGAGTATCCCAGGCGAAGGGCGATGGTGCCGATGGGGAGTTCTGGGTGCTTGAGGGCTTCCCGGGCGAGGTCGTGGATGGTCTCGTCCCGGATCTGTCGAAAATTCGTGCCGTATTTCGCGAGCCGGCGGTTGAAGGTACTCACCGACATTCCGCTCTCTGCGGCCAGTCTTCGCGCGCTGCACCCGCCTCTTTTGGTGCTCTGGATCGCCAACAAGCGAACGTGGTGGAGAAAATCGGGATTCTTCTGCACTCCGGAGATCAGGAGGTCTGCCTGGTTTCGAATCAACCCTAGGAGTTCGGGATCGGCATCGTTGATCCGAACTCGAAGCAGGTCGCTGTCCAATTCGAAAGCGTTGGCCGTTGCTCCAAAGATCAGTGAGGAGCCGTAGAAGTCGCGGTGCTCCGCTGAGTTTTCGGGTTCGGGGTAGACGACACTGCACTCCTGGGGCCGCCAGGCATCACCCAATACTTTTCGCGCAAAGCAAACGTAGGCGCCGAAACTCCAATCGACGTCGTGGCGAACGGGTTCTGAGGTCGGCGATTCGATGCGGTACTCAAAGCGGCTGCGGCGCGGACCCGATGCGAAATAGATGCTCGAGGTTCGGATCAGGACGCCGAAATATTTCGCCGCGAGTTCCAAAAATTGCCCCAGGGTCTGAGCGTTCAGAAGCAGATACCCGTAGATCCCCATATCCCGGAAATCGGTCTTCTCGGCGAGGCGCAGCCCGAAATTGGATTCGCCGAGAAGCTGCTCGCACCCCGCGACGAGTCGTAGGCCGTGGTCCAGGGGGATGTCCGCCGGCCGGCCGGCTACGAGGTCGAATTCCCGGGGCAGTCGGGTGCGTAGGGCGTCGAGGTCGACGCCGCTTCGCTCGAGGAGTCGAGTGATCCATGTGGAGGGAGAGGGCAGGGGCGCTCCGGGTGACGGGTGAGAATCGTTGACCGAAATTATCAACTTTTTGAGTGAAAATATCAATTATTTCTTGGGACGACGAGTACCCTGGCCAGAGAGTCGCCACGAGCGCGGCATTCGAGGAGGTGACCATGGCCGAGAATCAGAACACCCCGGGGCGGATGACACCGGATCGCTACGGATTCAGCGGCCCCGCCGCCAGTCCTCTCTACGAGCCCCCGCTCCAGCTCAAGCGGGCCACCCATCTGCTCTTCCGGTACGAGGCCGACCGGGAGGCGACCCTGGATATCCTCCCCCACGGCGTTTCGTTGCCGCCGGGCCCCGCGATCACCCAGGCCCTGGTTCAATTCGCCGACAGCAATGACACCATGCCCTATGTGGGCACCTATATTTTTCCGCTCTGCGAATTCGAGGGCAAGCCCTTCGCGTTCGAGCACTTTCTCATGGTCAACAACGATGTCGCCCTGGCTTCGGGTCGCGAATTCTGGGGGGACTCGAAGAAGATCTGCCACAGCGAGATCCGTTTCGAGGCGAACGAAATTTTCACGACCTGCGAGCGTCCGCGCGGAATGCCCCTGGTGGCCACCCACTTCAGGACGGGCCAACAGATCGGCGCCGAGGAGTTGCCCGAAATCCCGAGCGGGCTCTGCCTGAAGATGATTCCCTCGGCCGAGGAAGGAAAAAGCCTCGAGGTCCATCAATACGTCGAGGACGCCGCCGAAGTGGTTCCCATCACCGATGCGAGCGGGCGAATGGAAATCTATCGCGGGGAGGGTTCGGTGATGATGCCCTATCCCACCGATGTCTGGCCGATCCACCGCTTGAAGCCGATTCGAATGATCGACGCCTACCTGATCCGGGGCGACATGGATTTCGGCTTCGGCCGCATCCTGAAGGATTTCAATGGCTGATCGTCCGGGACCGGTGAAGGCATTTGAGACCGGGAAAAAAATTATTTTTTTCGCCATGGTCGCCGTCGCGGGCTTGGGGATGGCCGCCTTCCATTCCGGGTGGTCCAAGGAGGCCGCCCACGAATTTCTTCGCTTGAGCGGAAGGCTGGCCCTGGCGCTCTTTATCGCGAGTTTCGGAGCATCCACCCTGCAGCGCCTCTTCCGGGCGGGTTGGACGCGTTTTCTGGTCATCCACCGCCGCTATCTCGGCATCGCCACCGCTTTGACCCTGTGGGTTCACTTCACGGTCATCCTGTCCCTGATCGCTTTTGAGAAGGGGTGGCAGGAGGCGAACGCGCCGCTTTCCATTTTGATTCCCGGTGCCTCGACCTTCGTGTTGGTGGGCCTCATGGCCCTGACTTCCAACGCCATTTCCCAAGAGCGACTCGGCAAGAAAAACTGGAGGCGCTTGCATCTGGTCGGCGGCTACGCCGCCTTGCTGGCGTTCATCTACGAATATGTGCTGCAACTCTTCCTGACGCCCGAGGGCATGGTTCCGACCCTGCATCCCGCCATCTCGTATATGCTCTTGATCACGGGATCGGCGCTGCTGGTCTTGCGCCTTATGAAGGGGCGCCTCGCTCGTCGGGTGCCCCTCGGTTCTCGATAACCTCGGGGTCCTTTACCAGCGGAGTTTTCCGTCCATGAGAATCGCAGCGAAGTTGGTTTTGAGATCGTGGGTCGCGGTGGTTTTGCTGACCCTGACCCCGGGGCTGGCCATCAGTGCAGCCCCCTCTGGCCCTCCCAGCGAGAAACCGAATATCGTCTACATCCTGGTGGACAACTGGGGGTGGGGGGATATCGGGATTCAGGGCGGCGCGACGCCTACCCCGCGGATCGACGCTTTCGCGGCCGAGGGGCTGCGCATGACCAATTTCAACGTTCAGAACCAATGCACGCCCACCCGCTCGGCGATCCACACGGGCCGGTTGCCGATTCGTTCGGGGACCCAGAAAGTCCCCGCCCCGGGTGAGCCCCAGGGCCTGAGTCCCTGGGAGTACACCCTGGCCGAGCTCCTCTCGGACTCGGGCTATGCCACCGCGCTCTACGGGAAATGGCATCTCGGAAACCAACGGGGCCGGCTGCCCACCGACCAGGGCTACGACGAGTGGTACGGCATCCGGGAAAGCGCCATGGAGGCGAGCTACACCGCCACGCCCCAATTCGACCCCGAGGTCTTCGAGGCGCCCCAGGTCTGGCAGGGGGTGCGGGGAAGCGAGTCCACCCCGGTCAAGCCCTTCGATCTCGAAGCCAGGGCGGTTCTCGATGCAGAGGTCGTCGCCAAGACGGTTGGGTTCATTCGTCGGCAGGCCAAGGCCGGGGCTCCCTTCTACGTGCTCGCGGCCTTCAGCCAGATCCATCCTCCCTATCTCCCGCATCCCGACTTCGCGGGCCGATCCGGCGCCGGGAATTACCCGGATATCCGGATGCAGTTGGATGGCGATGTGGGCCGGATTCTCGACGCCCTGGACGCGGCGGGGGTCGCGGACAACACCCTCGTGATTCTCACCGGGGACAACGCTGCGGGCGGGCCAAGCCCCGAATGGCCGGGAGACGGGGGCTCCAACAAGCCCTGGCGTGGGGGGCTCAGCACGGGCTACGAGGGTGGCCTGCGCACGCCCGGCATGGTTCGCTGGCCGGGCCGGGTTCCCTCCGGGCGGGTGAGCGACGAGATTTTTTCGGATCTCGATTGGTACCCCACCCTGGCAAATTTCGTCGGCGCCAAGGCGCGCATCCCCGCGGATCGCCCCGTGGACGGCGTCGATCAATCGGCTTTCGTCTCGGGGAAGCAGGAAAATTCGAATCGCGAGTACGTGGTCAACTACGTGGGCAACCGCGTCTTTTCCGTCAAGTGGAGAACCCTGAAGGTGCATTTCTACACCGCCGAGGGAACCTTCTCCCCCATCGTCGAGCACACTTTTCCGCAGGTCTACGATATCGAGAACGATCCCGGCGAGAGCCGGGAGTTGTGGGCTGCAGACGGCTTCGCCCATCTCTGGGTCACCAAGCCGGTGATGGAGATTCTGGGCCGCATCGGTGCGAGCATGCGCGAGTTTCCCAACCTGAAACCCGGCCAGGATTTCCAGGGCTACGAATGATGGGTTCCCGAAGCGAGGTCGGGTTCGCCCGCTTTCGCTGAGGCGCCGTGCCGCGCCGCCGCGGTTTGAAGGGCGTGGATCAGGGACCAGAAGAGGTAGGGGGCGGGGGAAAAGAAGGCTGCGCGCAGAGCGCTCCCCGGGCTTTCGGGAATCAGGAACGTTGTCCCCAGGAAGAGGGCGGGGAGAGCATGGACGCCGAGGAGTTCCGCTTGGAAAGCGCGGGGCGCTGAGAGTCGTCGACTCTTCTCCAGGGAGAGAATCCACCAACTCGTGAGGTGGTAGAGGGTCGAGAGGGCGAACACGTCGTCGAAGGTCAGCCCCGTTCGGGTACAGAGCCAAACGGGATCGATGGCGCTGGCGGCGATCAGTGCGAGCCCGGTGCCTTCCCGGGCGCCTTGACCCGGCGCGCGAAGGAGAAAGATCCCCAGCCCCGCCGCAAAGGCGCGCAGGGCCAGGAGTCCGGGGCCGTTTCTTATCCCCGGTGCGATCCCGGGGAACCCATCGCCCGCGACGGCTGGGGGCGTCGAAGCCAGGGCGCCGCCGGCGATGACGAGGACGAGAGCGGTGATCCCCAAAAGGGTGGCCCAGGTGTCGCCGTCCAGGGCCATGGGGGGCAGGCGCCCACGGCCCGGGTCGAGGACGGCCAGGGCCAGATCGTTTTCCACGGTGTGCGCCGTCGCGAGGGCGAGGAGCAGGCCGACGAGCCAGGGCCAGCGGGGCAGCGCGCTGGCATAGCTGAGATAGAGGAGCGCGAGGCCGAGCACGGCCAGCACCCGGGCGCCGTGAGGGCCGAAGCACCGGGGGAAGGCGACCCGGCGAGGCCATGGCCAAGGGTTCCCGCTCGGCCGGGGGAGGGGGGAGCGGCCAAGCAAGGCGCCGCCGATGAGGTGTCCGTAGCCCAGGGTGAGGACCCCGGCGTAGAGCCACGGCGCCCGGCGTTGGGCTTCGGGAAAGAGAAGAACGAAGCCCCCCCAGATGGCGAGGGTGCCCGCCAGGGCGAGGAGGCGTCGCCGGAGAGAAAGCGAGATCGGCGAACGCCCGGGGAATCCGCGGGCCCGGGCGCCCGGCACCTAGAGGTCCTCCAGCGAGAGTCCCGCCAGACGCAGATTGAAGCCGGCGTGCATTCCGATGCACAGAGCCAGCTTTCCATGAACGAGCATGGCGCTTCCCAAAACGAGCCCCGCCGAAAAACTCCCGAGGGTCGCCCAGGGGGTCGAGTGGGGGAGGGCGAAGGCTGCGCTCGAGAGAAGCAGGGCAGGCCCCCGGCCCAGCCCATGGGCCAGGGCGGGAAGGAGTCGCTCGCGGTAGACGATCTCCTCGAAGATCGGGGCCAGGACGGTGGTGGCCAGGAGGAAGGCCAAACCCCGTCCGCCTCCCTCGGGCACCGGTGCCGGGAGGCCCAGGCCATGGCCCGCCCACAGAACAACCGCCGAGAGGGCGGGCAGGAAGGCCCAGCCCACGGCCAGTCCCGCCGCCCCGGTGAGGGCGGCGTCGCCACGCGTCCCCGGCGCCGGAGCACGGCGCCAAAGTGCGGCCCCGGTGCAGAGTCCGAAGACGAGAAGCCGGGCGTCCGATCGCCCTGGGTTGGCCAGGAGGAGGGGCGCCCCACCGAGGATCCCCCAGGTCAGAGCGACTAGACCCAGGGCTCGAGCCAGGGGCTCGGGCTTCGGGGGCGCGAGATGCGGAGCACGCGGCATGGGACCCCAGAGAGCAAGGGGCGTGCCGCCCGTCCGGGCCGCTCCCCCGTCTTCCGGGCCTGGGTTGTGAACGTGGGTGTGCCGGCGGCCGGAGTGCGCCCGGGCACGCTCATCTCCGAGCGCCGCCTTCGAGCGCGGCTAGTCGCTGTCGCCGAAGATTGCGGGGTCGACGTCGATTCCGATGGGGCAGTGGTCCGAGCCCATGATATCGGGCCGAATAAAGGCGCCGCGTACGAATTTCATCGCCGCGGGTGAGGCCATGATGTAGTCGATGCGCCAACCCACGTTACGCGCACGCACGCCGAAGCGCTGACTCCACCAGCTGTAGTGATCCGGGCCGGTTTCGAAGGCGCGGAATGTATCGACCCAGCCGGCGGCTACCCAGCGGTCGAGTTCAGCGCGCTCCTCCGGGCGAAAGCCACTGGTCTTTTCGTTGTCCTTGGGGCGGGCCAAGTCGATGGCCTTGTGGGCGGTATTGAAATCGCCCATGACGATCACTCGCTTGCCGCTCTTCCGAAGCTTTTGGAGTCGCTCGAAGAGCGCCGCATACCAATCGAGCTTGTAGGGGATACGGCTGTTGTCTCGGTCCTTGCCGCTGCCATTGGGGAAATAGCCGTTGGCCACCACCAGGCGACCAAAGCGGGCGATCTGTACGCGGCCCTCGTCATCGAAGCGATCTTCACCCAGGGAGGTTTCCAGAGCGTCGGGTTTTCGCCGGCTGAAAAGCCCGACCCCGCTATAGCCCTTGCGGACGGGGGCGGTGAAATGCTGGTGATAACGGTCGAGGGCCGCGACTTCGCCGGGCACTTGGTCGGGCTGGGCCCGCACTTCCTGGACGCCGACGATCTCGGATCGGCTCTTGCCGAGCCAGTCCGGGAAGCCCTTCTTGGTCGCTGAGCGGATCCCGTTGATATTCCACGAGTAAATGCGGCAGTTCTTCTTGGGACTCACGCGTTCAGGGGCTCCTCGTGTTCCTCGCCGCTGGCGAGGTCGCGTACCTTGGCCACGCCGCGCTCGATCTCTTCGGGACCGACGAGCCAGATGCGGGCGGCGCCGGCGCGGTTGGCGTCGGTCATGGCGCGCTTGAGCTTCGGACTGCCCAGCACGAGTTCTACTCGGCGATCCTGGCTTCGGAGCCGGGAGGCAATGGCCACCGCCGCCGGGCGCTCGGCTTCACTCAGGGCGAAGACCATGTCGTCCAGGGGGCGCGGCAGCTCGGGCCAGAGTCCCTTGTCGGCGAGGAGTTCGGCGATCACCACGTCGCCGAAACCGAATCCCACCGCGGGCAGGGGCTTGCCCCCGAGTTTTTCGCTGAGTCCGTCGTAGCGGCCACCGCCACAGATCGAGCGGAGGGTGGCACCCGAATCGAAGGCCTCGAAGACGATGCCCGTGTAGTAGGCGAGACCCCGGACCACCGAAGCGTCGAAGACCACCTGGTCCCTGACCCCGTAGGCGTCGAGGAGGTCGAAGAACCGGCGCAGATCGGCGAGGGCAGGGCTGTCGGGGGAGACGTATCCCGCGGCTTCGTCGAGACTGCGCGCCGAGAGCATGCCCACGACCTCTCGGGCTGAGGCTTCGTCCAGGCCGACGCCGCCCGCGGGATCGACGAGTTGTTCCACCACCGTGTCGGCCCCGATCTTGGCGATCTTGTCGATGACGATGCACAGGGGTTCGAAGATTTCGGGCCGATCGGCGAGCACGCCCTGGCGCAGGCTCTCCTCGAGCAGCGCCCGGCTGTTGACCCGGACCTTGACATCGCCCCGGGCCAGCCCGAGGGCGTCGAGGAGCGCGAAGATCGACCCCACGAGTTCGGCTTCGGCGGTGACTTCGGGCTCTCCCCAGATATCCATATTCCACTGGAAGTGTTCGCGCTTGCGCCCCCGGGTCATGCGCTCGTAGCGCCAGTTCTGGCTGATGGTGAACCAGCGGGCGGGCATCCGGAGGGCCCCGGCCCGAGCGATGACCATACGCGCCACCGAGGGAGTCATCTCTGGGCGCAGGGCGAGGTGGCGGTCATGGATCTCGAAATGGTAGAGCTGGTCGACAATCTCCTCCCCCGCCTTGCGGGTGAAGAGTTCGGCGTGTTCGACCATGGGAGCGTCCACCTCTTCGAAGGCGAAGCGGTGGGCGATGCGCCTGAAATGGTCGAAAAGCCACTCGCGCCGGCGAAAATCCTCGGGGTAGAAATCCCGTGTACCGCGCGGAGGCTGAAGCGCTTTTTTACTCAAGGGTTGGCATCTCCGGCCCCCTAGGTACCACGCCTGTCGGGCTCGCGCGCCTCCTGACCCTGGAATTCCGGTCCTGGGGGGAGCCAGCGGGCGGCGTGCTTGCTACACCCAACGGCTCCAACCCTAGTGGAGGATTGCCCAAATGCGTTTGAACCTTTTTGCGGTTTCCGTGGCCCTGCTCGCCTTTTCCTTCCTGGCGGCCTGCGGCGGTGATGACTCTCCGGCCGCTTCGGCCCCGGCAGCCACCAAGGCCCCCGCGCCGGCCCCTGTGGCCAAGGCGCCGGCTTCGACGGTGCCCGACGACCTGCCCGAGGCTCTGGTGCTCGGGCTCGCCCAGTTTCCACCCCGGGGCAAGGGGCCGCCCAAGCCCCTTCCGGCGACGATGACCTTCCTGGTGCGCCAGGGCGGCGAGTGGAAGGCGAGCCAGATCGAGGACGCGGAGAGCGACGTCTTCCACAAGGTTCTCCATTACACCACTCCGGCTGGCGAGGATCGCCTGCTGAGCGGCGGCGGCACCCAAGCGATGCTGAAGCTCTGGACGAAGAACGACCAGGGGTACGAGGCCGAGACGATCTGGCAAAAGGATTTCGGCGGCCGTTTCAGCCGGATGCGCGATGTGGAGATCGGCGATCTCTACGGAGATGGCCGCTCGGTGATCGCCGTGGCCACCCATGACCAGGGGGTGGTCGCTCTGGTCAAGCCCGAGGGCGACGGATATGTGGTGGAGGAGCTCGATGTCGAGCCCGATACCTTCGTCCACGAAGTCGAGATCGGCGATCTCGACGGCGACGGAGTCCTCGAAGTCTACGCCACGCCCAGCGAGCCGAACCGTCTCGACGGCAGTAGCCAGTCGGGTCGGGTCACCCGCTACGTGCCCGCCCGGGGCGAGGGTCGGGTGGTGGTCGCGGATCTCGGAGATCGACACGCCAAGGAAATTTTCGTCGATGATCTCGACGGCGACGGAAAGGACGAGCTCTACGTCATCGTCGAGGGCAACTACGACAAGAAGAGCAAGAGGCTGACCCGGCCGCTGGAGGTGCGCCGCTACGTGGCGGGAACCGATCCCAAACAGGGCACGGTGATCGCCGAGTTCGACGATTATCTAGGCCGCTTTTTGACGGCCGGAGACCTCGATGGCGACGGGGAGAAGGAGTTGGTCGCCGCGCTCAAGAGCGCGGGGGTCTGGGTGCTCCGGCCCGGGGACGATTCGGGATCCCCGTGGGACAAGGAATTGGTGGATGCTCAGTCGGGTGGCTTCGAGCACGCTTCGATCATGGCGGATCTCGACCGGGACGGTCGGTCGGAACTCTATGTGGTGAGCGACAACGACGGCGAGATTCGCCGCTACGCCTGGGAGTCGGGCAAGCTCCAGCGCGAGGTCATCCACAAGCGGACCGACGGCAACACGGTTTTCACCTGGAACATCATGCCGATTCCGGTGGAGTTGGCTCCCTGAGTCGGAGTCGCTCTATCCCTGGAGGGAGCGGCGAATTGAGGTAAAAAAGACCCACCTGGCGAAAGCGCGGGGGTGGACGACAACGCGGTCAGGGCCCCCCTGGCCGGTCGGATTTCTCTCGCGCCCTGGGCTCGTGTGGCGCATTGTATGAAGGCGGCGAGTCCGTATCGCCCGGAGCCGTCTGCCTTCGGTGGGACCGGAACCGGCCCGGGCGGGCGAGTGAACGAGGGGGCTAAGTCAGGAATGAAAAGGGCCGTTTCACTGAAGTCTGCTCGCTTGGGGCATCGCCGGGGAGCGGGTTGGACCGCCGCCTTTTTGCTCCTCGCCCTGGCCATCGTGGCGCCGGGGGTTGTTCCCGGGCGCGCCCAGGCCTTCGAAGCCATCGACGGTCGATTCGAAGCCCACGGCTATTTCGAGATGCAATTGCGGACGATCAGCCGCAACTATTCGGGCCAGTGGGATATGACCCAGTGGTACAACGTCTTCAACCTCGAACTCGAACTCGACCTGGTCCAGGATACTCACGGGATTCTTGATCTCCTCGAGGCCTACGTGCGGATCGAGGTGCGCTACGACTGCGTCTACACCCGGGGCTGCGGGATGTTCGACGGCGTGGATATCTATGGCAACGAGGCACGCAATCTGCCCGCTCGACTCAACAGTGGGAACGACTACACCCACGCGGGCACAATCTTTATCTCCGAAGACGGTCCTCTGACCGACCCTCAGCGCAATCCCTATACGATCAAGACCGTCCCGGGTTTCCGGGGGATCTACGATTCAACGCCCGAGGGACTCGGGGGGTTGGACTACAAATCGCTTATGCGCTGCGGTGTTCCTGAGGGCACTGGGGGTGACGCCTACTGTCCCGAGACCACTCTCGATTATCTCGGGGGTCGAATCGGAGCCCGCTTCTGGAATGCCGACCGGAACCGACGTCGGGAAGGCACGAATGGGACTCCGGGTGAGCAGCCCGCCATCGACGACGGCACCGCCGGCGCGCCCTACCTGATCGCCATGGAGCCGTTTGCAGATTTCCGTTTCGCCTCGATTCCCCTGATCGGCGGTTCGAATAACGGTTTCCCGCTTCTCTTGATGGGCCCCTGGTTGCCCAAGAACTACGTCGAGACCAACGCCAGCCTAGCCGGCCTGCCCAACCCCCTGGATGAGAGCCGGGTTTCTCCCCAGAGCCTGGGAGCGGGGTTCGGTGCCAATCCCATGCGGTCGATCCCGATCTTTGTCGAGGACAATCCCGGCCAGCGCCAGATCTATATTCTTCAGCAGACCGAACTCGCCGACGGGATAGTGGTCGATCAGGGGCGCTGGGAAACCATCAACCCGGTCACCGGGCGCTTTGGTAATGCCCGTGAATGGAATGACCGCCCGGCGGAAGACTACGAAGCTCGAGGGCTCTTCGTGCCCAGCCCGCCCCTTCGAGATGCGCTGGCCAATGGAGGGTTCGGGGATTATCCCTTCAATATTTCCGAGATGGACCGGGCCTTCAACCGGGGAGCGAGCCAGCAGGACGAGGGCGAACTCAAAGAGGCCTATCTCGACATCGAGATGTTCGATAGCCGTCTTTGGCTGCGGGTAGGCAAGCAGAGCATCGTTTGGGGAAAGACCGAACTCTTCCGGACGACAGATCAGTTCAACCCTCAGGACCTCGCCCTTTCGACCCTGCCCAACCTAGAGGAATCGCGCATCGCGCTCTGGTCTATGCGCGGGGTCTGGTCTTTTTACGAGGTAGGCCCCCTGTCGGACGTCCGACTCGAACTTGCCGTCAATTTTGATGATTTTGAATCGGCGGATCTCGGGGCCTGCGGTGAACCCTACGCGGTCAACCTGGTCTGCGCGCTGACCTTCGGGAGTTGGGCCCATGGGGTGACAGGGGTTGGGGTCGCGGGCGTGGATCAGCCGCCTAACCCGTGGGATAACGCCGATGGGCTCGAGTTCGGCGCGCGTCTCGAATGGCGTTGGGACCGATTCAGCTTCGCGATCACCGATTTCTACGGGTACGATGATTTCCCCTACACCGTTCGCCTAAGCACTTATAACCGCAACGTGGATTGGGAGAGTGGTCGCCCACGGCACTATCTCCAGACCCCCCAGCAACTCGCCGATAGAGACCGCTACCCCTGCGCGTCTCCGGGTGGCTCCGGGGTGGCCTTCATGGATAACCCGGCTTCGCCGGGGAATCCCAATTTCACCGAGTACCCGATCGGGGTCGCTGCCCGGGTCACGTATTCGGGGGCTCAGGAGGCCGGTTGTCTAACGCCCGGGTCCACGAATAACAACTTCAGGGTGCTCTCTCAGGTGGGGGCGGGTGAGAACGGCGAGGACGTCGAATGGGGCGTGCCGCAACGAGTGGATCCCGAACTCCGCAAGAATATCTATGCCCCCTTGACCAATTCCTATTACAACCAGGCCGGGCGTTGGCTCAATGACGCGGCCTACAGCGATGCCAATGATCCTCGCCGTGAGTACTCCCGGGCGAATTCGCTGGCACCCACCTCGTTTACCGAGTGGAAGGAAGGCCCCCAGGCGGGCTACTGCGAGACGGACCCTCGCCTCGCGGGCCATGCCTTTTGCGATGATGCCAACGCGGGATCGCGCGGTCGCCGGGTTTTTGACCCCGAGAAGTACATTACGGTGGACGTGGGGGGGGGCGACGAATTGGTCCCCAACCCGCGCTACAACCCCTACTACGATCCGCGCTTCGACCGCCATTTCGATGCGAGTGTGTACGCCAGCACGGTGCCCGAACAGTTCGATCTTCAGGCTAATCCCGGGAATATTATGGCAGCACCGGGTGCGCCGGTGTTATTCGACCCCTTTATCGCCGCCAGCGTTGACGGCCCGGGCGGAAGTGTTCCCGACCGGTATGCCTGGTGGTGGAGCAACGCCTTCGACCCGAATCTCGAAGAGTTCGATCCGCGGAATGCCCTGGACAACAGTCCGGTCAACAACAGTCTCTTTAATTTCATCTGCGCAGTGACGGTGGGTTTCAGTTCGCTGGACCCTTCGGCCTGTGCCCTAACCGTCTTCAGTAGTTCCAAGCAACCGAGCGGCGCCGATTCAGGAAACCCTCGCATCTCAACCCTGATCGGCAGCTTTCTGTCGGGCAGCGGGGGGTTTAATGGCTTCCTCGGTTCCGCTCCTTCGGACAAGATTCTGAGCAAGGGGCCGCGGCTTCCCAACGGTATGGGAATGCCCCTTGTCTCGCTTCACGAGGATATGGGGGCAGCAGATCTGGGGCTCAATGTGGACGGGAGTCCCGGGGATAGCCTTTGTTCCCAGACCTTCGGTTGCGGCAAGGATGCCTTCCGTACTACGGACGTGCGTCGGCATTGGGCGGACATGGCCTCGGGGACACTTCCCGGGACCGAGGATGACACCTATCCCTGGATCTACTCGAGGGAGAGCGAGAGTTATAATTGCCTCGGGGCCTCGCCGGTCTTGAACGCCTTTGGCGGGATGCACCTTTGCGGTGGCCTAGAGATCGGCGATACCACACCGACTTTTCCGAACAAATTGCGAAGCGCCTACAACGTGGGGTTCTTTCTCGGACGGGGCCTGACCCCGGAGCAGGAGGCGCTGATGGGGTGTGGGCCCTATTTCGGGACTTCGTGCGATGCCAACGGCGCGGACCTGATGTGGGCGGAGGCCAGCGCGATCGTCCAGTCTTTCATCGGGGCCGACTCCCTGGGAATTTCTTTCGCGGACCTGGGGATCAGTCACCTGGTTTCGGGTTCTCTGGGCAGCCACTTGATGGATAATGGAAGTGGCTCGGTAGAGTATCGGACGGACAGCCGGGTGATCGGGCGCAATGGCGAGTTGTTGCGGGTCGACCCCGGGGCCCTGCAAGAAGTGGCAACGGCCTTCGCGCCCTGGTCGGACGACCCGCTCGGGCGTTCCGTGGCATTGGGCAGCAATGGCTTCCTCGTGGAGGGAAATCCGAATCTCTTCAATCCGGTGGTATTTTCGTCGGCTCCCTGCGATCTGAGCGCGGGTCGCCTGTTGGACACCGCTGGAACGTTCAATCCTTCCCAGGAGCGGGCTTCCTCGCGGTGTTGGGATTTGCGGCAATATTACCAGGCCTACGCAATACAGCCGGGAACCGCGGCCTTTGACGTTCTCGGGCTTGGCGGGCCTCGTTGCACTACGGCGGATATTGGAGGTCCCCTCAACCCCGTGGCCGGTGTTCTTCCCGGCTGTCGTAGCAAGTGGGCGACGATCCAGTACCAGCCCCTGGACACATGGGACGGAACCAGTTCGCTTCACCCGAATAACCCCGATGCCGGTTATCTGGGAAATAATTGGTACGGCCAAGTGATGAGCTACAAGGCGGTGGCTTTCGACCCGTCCGACAGTAATCGATTGAATCCCCGAACCGATTATCGCCAGTGGAGTAGCGATCCGAGCCAGCATGTTCCGGGACAGACGGCATTGGCCAATAGCGTCCCTTGCGGTACCGGGACGCCTGGAACCCCGGGCGATCCCCAGAATCCAGAAAACTACGACTGCTACGTCCGTAACCCGACGGACTGGGGGCTTTCGGGTTTGGGAATCGGGGCAACGGTTCGCTTGGATTCGGCTTGGGGGACGGCCGACCCCCGCTATGCCGCGGCCCAGGCTTCGATTCGATCTGGCTTGAACTGGGGAGTTTTTGCAGGGGGTGCGGCGAACGGGCCGTGTGACCCATCTCTCTACGCCAACCCGCGCCAGCTGCGCGAAGACCCGAACTGCTATCTCGGCGGCTGGCAGCAGACGGTGGACGGTGATCCCGACCGATTGGGCATGCAGATTCTTGGGACGAATCTCAAGTATCCCGAATTGGTCCAGGCCCTGGGTACCGAGGCTGGAAATCCCCTTGCAGCGCTCTTCCTCTACGGCGAGCGGGTAGAGGGGGGTTGTACTCCGGGCCGTTCATGGATCTATATCCAGCGCACCGAGGATGGTGAATTGCTGAGTCCTGCTGAGTGCGCGCGGGTCTACAGCAATCCGTCGGAAACTGTCGAGGGGTTCCCCTGGTCTAATGCTCTGAAGGGGGGCTCTGGCCATCCCTTCACGGGAGAGAGCTTCTCGAACGAGTTGGCCGGAGTTTCGTTCAATCTTCTGATGATGTTGGTGAGCTTTTCGGAAGAGTTCAACGATGGACTGGCGAGCGTCCGCGGCTTCGTGAATCCGGAGATCTACGAGTCCCGCTACATCTACGACGAGGAGTGGATGTGGAACCCCGAGTGTGATGGGGTAGTGAAGACGGCTGAGGAGTGCGGTGGACGCCTTTTCGTTCAGGTGGGATTTCCGCCGGGCGGTTGCCAGGCCCCCTGCTCGGCGTACGGCGACCCCAATCGAGACCCCGAGACCCTGACTCCGGGTCGCCGGGTGCGGATGGTCTCGGGCTGGCGCTCAATGGGAATTACGAATATGCCGATCCTCAGTGATCGAGCGGACCATATCCCCAATGCTCTACCCGAAGGGGTCGAGAATAAACTCCAGCGCGATCCGAGTCTGCCTCATATCCTGACCATGTTCCCCGATCTCCTGATGCGCGAGTGCACCTCGGCTCGAACGAATCCAGATACGACTTTGACCGCCCGAGAGCTCTACGACGAATGCGGCTCGGTAGCCAACGGCCGAGCCGCGGATTGGACGCTCAATCCCGCGACCGCCAACGCACAGAACCCGAACGGCAAACCCTGGCAGGAACTTCGCCTGGGTGATATCTCGACCCTGACTCCCCACGGCGGGCTCCTCGAATCGCTGCAATGGGATTACGCTTTCACCGGGAGCGAGAACGAGCTGATGGCGATGCTCCCCTATTGCGAGGATCTCGGGTACAGCCAGCGCAGTATGTACCAAGTGCAAGGAGATAGTTTCGGCGGCAGCGCCCTGGATTCCGATCGCTTTGGTCCGAACAGGATCGACTGCTCGAGGGGGCTCGCGGGCGAGACCCTGGGTAACGAGCGCTGCACGTATATCACGCCGCAGTATTGCGGGATCGTCCAGGCGCTTTCGGGAATCGCCGGGCAGAAACGAAATATTGTCCGCGCGGGAGGCAATAGCAATTTTGGTCGCAGGACCATGCAGTGGCAGTCGGGAAGTGAAATTTATCTCGCCTACAACCGCCGGAACGTCCTCGGTTTTTCCATGGACTTCGCCGAGGATTACACGAAATCGAATTGGAGTATGGAGTTCACGTGGATCGAGGGGATCCCTTTTACCGACTCGGACTCATACGATCTTGTCACCGAAGCCGACGATTTTAACCTGACGGTTTCCGTGGACCGACCGACCTTCATCAACTTCCTGAACGCGAACCGCACGTTCTTCATTAACAGCCAGTGGTTCTTTCAGTACCGAAAGGGGTACAAGGACAGCTTTAATTCGATTGGCCCCTGGAACGTGCTGGCTACATTCGCCGTATTCACGGGCTATTTCCAGGATCGCTTGAACCCCACCCTGGTCTTCGTGTGGGATTTTCGTTCGAGTTCGGGGGGTCTCCTTCCCCAGGTGAACTATCGATTCTCGGAGAGGTTCTCGATGACCGTGGGAGCTTCGGTCTTTATGGGTAACCAACGTCTGGTGAATATGGGAGTGAACACGATCGGCCCGGCTTCGCCCCGCTCTGGACCCAATGCCTACATGAATGCCAGCGAGCCCGGACTTTCCATCGTGCGTGATCGCGATGAAGTGTTCATGACCCTGCGATACACGTTCTAAGACTGCGCCCCTGCTTATGGGGCCTGCCGGTCGAGCCAGTATCAGCGACCGCGGTCGAGAGAACTCGTTGTGGTCATTCGTTTGATTGCCGACGCGTCAAAGGGCACTGAGTTCAGCTCATGGGATTCGCGCAGCCATCCTCCCCGCCCGGCGAGCGCGTTGACGAAGCTGGCGGCCACGGGTTCGAAGACCAAGTTCGGGGCGTCACCCGGCCAGCGAGGTTTGTCGGCTCGATCGCCCGCGAAGCGATGAACGAGGATGCCAACCTCGACCAGGCGTCGCTTCGCGGTGCGGGTGATCCAGTAGAGGGGCTGAAGGGTCTGGTAATCGATATAGATGGTGAGGGTTCGAATGGTTTCCGAACTCTGGTTTAGAAGCCCTTCGATGACTACGGCGTGGCGAACGTCCCAGCGATCTGAGGCGACGGAGAGGCCGCTGGCCCCGTAGTTGCGGCCTTCAAGGGTGGGCCACCCGGGCTGGATGACGTTGATCGGGGCGATGACGGCCTGCTCCCCGCGAATTCTCCAACGGTAGGCGTTGGGGCGTAGGTAGAGCCCTGTCAGCCCGGCTCGGGCATTTTCGGTGACCGCCAGGGAAGGACCGGCGCCTGGATTGATCGAACCTCCACCCAGGGCCACGCCACCGCCACCCTGACTTTGGTCGGCGACGCTGTAGCGGGGCATGAAGGCGCCATCGACCCAGGGTGTCCCCGAGCGCCGAGACTTTCTAAGACTCGGGACGTAGACAAAGATGTCGTCGGGTCTATCCCAAGCCTGCTCGCTCGCGACGGATCTAAGCTGGCGCCAAGCGAGTTCCCGGGCGCCAAATGGGGAGGTGAATTTGCCTCCCGTCGCCCAGAGAAGATTCCCCGTGCCCGGGCTGCGGTAGTCCGTATTGGCTTGGTCCGCGCGGCCCGCCGCCTGGAAGGCGAAGAAATTCCCCTTGTAGTGCATGATCGAACCCATCCGGCTCGGAAAGTCTGTGATCTGGAAGCGCCCGGCGTAACCTGCGCCCCGAAAGCGCTTTTCGAGATTCCAGGCCCATTGGGCTGCCGCGAACTCGCTCTTGGGGTCGATGGACTCCGGGGGAAAGGGGACTCCGGCGACGTAATTTTCGAGGTTGCCCTTTTTGTCGAGAGTCACTCGATCGGAGAATTTGCGCGTTGCTTCGGAGTAGAAGCCGGGGACAGGGTAGTGTCGCTGGCAGGGGCCGATCTCCAGAGACATCCCCTCGAAGAAGAA
Source organism: Myxococcota bacterium (assembly GCA_029243605.1). Classification (GTDB taxonomy): domain Bacteria; phylum Myxococcota_A; class UBA9160; order UBA9160; family UBA4427; genus JAZXM01. The sequence continues at coordinate 3,761 of JAQWRT010000085.1, read as the reverse complement.
TCGCTCACGGTGGCGCCAGATCTCTGCCGGGAGCAGGCTTTGGAGAGCGAGTAAGCCCTCGGAACTGATCCGCATGCCCTCCTTGATCAGGACGGGGGTCGCGTCGTCAGCCGGCTTAGTCCCAGAAGATGTGGCCGAGATCGCCGGGCACTCACCCTCTTCGGGTGGGCCTGCCAAGACCGGAACTGCGAGGCCGGCGAGGTTCCCGACCACGAGGGCTAGCCCGAGAGGGATCGTCCATGGGGCCAGTGCTCTTCGCAAATCAGAGTTCGATCGATTCTTCGATCAGCATGACGGGGATGCCGTCCTCTACGGGATAGAGGATTTTCCCGTCCTCGCGTACCAGCCCCTCTTGGAGTGCGTCCGAGACCGCATCGCCTCCACGGTTGCGCAAATCACCCGACTTGATCGCTGCGTTGAGACGGGTAATGAGGTCGTTCTCGGCAGGGGCTACGGATTGCCGAGTTTCCGGGCAGACCAGGATTTCGAGGAGTTCTTCGCTGATGGGCATGGTTGATTCCCTTTTGACCGGAAGCTAGCGCAACATGGCCGACGGATAGTCGAGAATTCGCCGGGCTACGATGAGTTGGTTGATTTGTTGGGTGCCCTCGAAGATGTCGTTGATCTTCGCATCGCGAAACCATTTTTCGATCAGAATCTTTCGCGAGTAGCCCACGGGACCCAGTAATTCGACGGCCTTTTGGCAGATTTTGGTGACGGCGAGCCCCGCCTTGGCCTTTGCCATGGAGGCCTCGAGGTTGTTGGGCTTGCCCGTGTTCATCATCCAGGCGGCTTTCCATGTGAGGAGTCTCGCCGCTTGCAAGTCTGCTTCCATCTCGATGACATCGCGCTCGATGGCCGTGAGTTCCCGGGGCGGTGCGTCGTAGCGGATGGGTACTCCCTGTTCCTCGAGTTCCTCTTTGAGGAAGTCGAGCGAGGCTCGGCCGACACCGACTGCCATGGCGGCGACGATGGGGCGGCTGGCGTCGAAGGTGGCCATGGCCCCCTTGAATCCCTTGTCGCCAGTTTTCTGGGCAGATTTCTTTTGAACATCGGGGTTCCCCAGCAGGTGGTCCTTGGGAATACGACAATCTTCGAAGCGAAGTGTTGCTGTGTCGGAAGCCCTGATGCCCATCTTCTTTTCGCAGCCGATGAGTTCCATGCCAGGCGTATTGGCGGGAACCACAAATGACTTGATGCCCCCGCGGCCAGCACTCTTGTCCACGGTGGCCCAGACTACGGTGAGCCCTCCGTCGATGGTCGAAGCCTGGGCGCCTGCGGTGCAGAAAATTTTGTGCCCGTTGAGAATCCATTCCTCGGTTTCCGCGTCGAAATCAGCCGTAGTTTCGATGGCGGAGGCATCGGAACCCGCCGAGGGCTCGGTGATTGCCATGGCGCCCCAAATTGGGTGGCCATCCTCACGGAAGGGGCCGAGGAAGCGTTGCTGTTGCTCGGGGGTTCCCGCCGCGCCCACGGCGGAGCCACCGAGGGCAGGGGTCGGCATCCGCAGGTAGAGGCCACAATCGCCCCAGCAGATTTCTTCGGCCTGAATACAGACGGTGACGAAACCGTCCGTGGCCTCGCCGATATCCACGGGCGCTCCCTTGCGTCCCTCCTTCCACCAATGATCCACCCACTCCACGGGCAGGGCATGCTCCTCTTCGTCGTATTTTCGCGAGATCGGGCGCATCACCTCCCGGGCCATCTTGTTGTAGTGCTCGACGGAAGTCTGGCTGTTTTTGGTGAGTTCGAACGAGATCGTCATTTTTTCTCCTTGGCGCCTTGCCGGGGCATTCGGCGTTTCAGACCAGAGTGAGGGCTTCGAAGCTGCTGATGAATCCACCCGCATTGCGGAGGTACATCTCGGGCAGGTAATCACGGATAAATCCGTGGCCCCCGAAGATTTGAACGGCGTCGTCTGAGACTTTCAAGGAGACGCGTCGAGCCTGGCTGTAGGCCAGGGTAGCGAGTCGACCGGCGGGCTTGCCTTGGTCTAGGGCGTAGGCCGCTTCCCAGGCGAGAAGTCGGGCACCATCGATTTCGATGGCCATGTCGGCGATCTTGAAAGCGATGGCTTGGCGCGTCGCGATAGGCGCCCCGAAGGTCTCTCTTTCCTTTGCGTAGTCTCGGGCCACCTCCAAGGCCGCCCGGCTCATGCCGATGGCACAGGCGGCGAGGCCAACCCGGCCGCGGTCGATGATCTCTTCAAGGCCCGCGCCGTCTTGATCGCCGAGTCGAGCGTGGGCGGGAACCTCGACTCCGGCCAGGGTGATCTCCGACAGAGGGAGGGCCTGGGTCCCGAGGTTCTTTTCGATTTCCACGTGGAGACCCGCGGCGTCTCGAGGGACGAGAAAGCCCCGGGTTTCTCCCTCTTCCTCGGCGAAGACGAGAACATCGCTTCCGCCTTCGAGCCACGGCACCTGACACTTAACGCCCTCGATGCGGTAAACGTCGCCTTCCCGGCGGGCCTTGGTCTGGGGCCGGTAGATATCCGAGTCGAAGCGCGGTTCGACGGCGGCGAGGGCGCCGGGAACGAATTGGCTATCGGTCAGGCTAGGAAGGATCCTCGCCTTTTGTTCTTCACTCCCCAGGCGGGCCACGGGAATCGCGAGCAGGGAGGGAGAGAGGATTCCGAGTGCGGTGGAAAGGTCGCCCCAAGCCAACTCTTCGGCGATCAGGCAACCGAGTATGGCACTGGGCTCACCGCCTCCTCCGTATTTTTCTGGGATTCCGTTTGCGACCAGGCCGAGTTCGTGCGCACTCGCGAGAAGAGCCGAGGAGAGTTCCCCCTTCTCTTCACATTCCCGGGCTACGGGTCTGATCTCGTTCTCCGCGAACTGGTGCACGGTCTCGACGATCAGCGCTTCTTCTTCGCTGGGTTCGAAGTCAATCATTTCTAGATTCGCTCCAAGATGGTGGCTGTCCCCATGCCGCCGCCGATGCACATGGTGACAAGTCCAGTGGTTTGGTTTCTTCGCTCGAGTTCGTCGAGGAGGGTACCGATCAGCATGGCCCCGGTGGCGCCCAGGGGATGCCCCAGCGCGATGGCTCCTCCATTGACGTTGACCTTTTCGTGATCCATCCCGATATCTCTCATGGTTTTCAGGGGGACGGTTGCGAATGCCTCGTTGATCTCGATGAGATCGATATCGCCGATTTCCATTCCCGCCTTTTTCATGCAACGGGCGGTGGCGGGGGAGGGCGCAGTCAGCATGATGATCGGTTCTGCGGCGGCGGTGGCCGTCTGCAGGATTCGGGCGCGCGGCTTGAGCCCTCGGGCCCGGGCGTAATCAGGAGAGGCGAGCAGGATCGCGCTGGCCCCATCGACGATGCCCGAGGAGTTCGCCGCGGTATGGACGTGTTCGATGGACTTGGCCTCGGGGTAGCGAGAGAGGACCTTTTCGTCCATGGAAAGGCTGGCACCCTTGTTGACGTAGCTGCCCATGGCCTCAAAAGAAGGGGAGAGTTTGCCGAGACTCTGCACCGTGCTTCCCGGGCGGGGGAACTCATCCACGTTGAGCACGACCTTTTCCTCGTTGTCCTTGATCGGAACAAGGCTGCCGTCGAAGTAGCCTTCCCGCTGGGCAACTGCGCAGCGCCTTTGACTCTCTGCGGCATAGGCATCGAGTTCCTCGCGGCCAAAGCCCTCGAGGGTGGCGATCAAGTCTGCTGAGATGCCCTGGGGGACCATGGGGTGTCTCTGGTTGAGGTGGTCGTTGTGACCGTACATGCCTGATTTATCGCTGCCCATGGGAACTCGG
>JAQWRT010000089.1 GCA_029243605.1 Myxococcota bacterium | reverse complement strand
GACAACGTAGAGATGAAGGTGACGCTGATTACGCCGATCGCGATGGACAAGGAACTCCGGTTCGCGATTCGTGAGGGCGGACGCACGGTGGGTGCCGGCGTCGTCGCTGAGGTGATCGCGTAATCGTCGCTCTGCGGACGTATTTATGAAGGCGCGTAGCACAATTGGTAGTGCATCGGACTCCAAATCCGGGGGTTGGGGGTTCGAGTCCCTCCGCGCCTGCCACGCAGAAAACTGAACAGCTCAAGAGATAGCTAGAGAACTTGCTGACGAAACGGCCAATGCCTCGCGAGGGCAGGCTGGAGGTTATAAAAGATGGCGATGAATCCGGTCGGCTGGGCGAGAGGCACCCGGGAGTATCTCGGGGACGTGCAGGGGGAGTATCAGAAGATCACTTGGCCTCCCCAGGCCGAAGCTCTCGCTGGGACCCTCGGAGTCACTGTAGTTGTCACGGTCGTCACGGTTGCGCTTGGGTTGGTTGACTTCGTGCTCAGTCGGATCATGCAATACCTGCTCAGCTAATCGTTTTTGGGAAATTAACGGGTTCGGGGAACAAGGTGATGGAGGGCGCGACGGGCGACATGGCTAAGAACTGGTACATCGTCCATACCTATTCGGGGCAGGAGGCGCGAGCGAAGCAAGCGCTTCTCGAGCGCGCCCTGACCTTGGGTTTCGAGGAGAAGTTCGACGAAATCTTGATCCCCGAAGAGAGCGTGGTTGAGATGGTCGGCAAGACCAAGCGGACCTCGAAGCGGAAATTCTTTCCTGGATATATTTTGGTCCATATGGACCTCGACGACGAGACATGGCACGTCGTGAAAGGGACACCAAAGATCACGGGTTTCGTAGGAAATGCGACGGATCCGCCGCCGGTCTCGGAGGACGAGGTCGCGCAGATGACTCAACGGATGAAGGAAGGTGCCTCAAAGCCCAAGCCGTTGATTCTTTTCGAAGAGGGAGAAGCCGTGCGGGTTGTGACTGGCCCCTTCGCGAATTTTTCCGGCTACGTCGACGAAGTCATGGAAGAGAAGGAAAAGCTCCGCGTCATGGTTCAGGTATTTGGGCGGGCGACGCCCGTGGTCCTGGATTACGCGAACGTGGAGAAAGCCTGAGCGAACGCGGCTGCAGGCATATCGAATATTGGCTTCCGGTTGAGAAAACTGAAGGAAGCCTTGGAGGGGAACTGGAGTGGCCAAGAAGGTCGTAGGCATGATCAAGCTGCACTGTCCCGCAGGACAAGCAAATCCTGCGCCGCCGGTAGGTCCGGCGCTGGGGCAGCATGGCGTGAATATCATGGAATTCTGCAAGGCATTCAACGCGCGAACCCAAGACCAGGCGGGGTTGATCATTCCCGCTGTGATTACCGTCTATGCGGATCGCTCGTTTACTTTTGAGTTGAAATCGCCGCCGGCGGCGGTGCTCCTGAAGCGGGCGGCCAAGGTCAAGAAGGGTTCGGGTGAACCGCACAAGACCAAGGTCGGTTCGGTGAGCCAGAAGGATCTCGAGGAGATCGCGGAGATCAAGAAGGCCGACCTCAATGCGTGGGACGTCGAAGCCGCGAAGAAGATCATTGCCGGGACCGCACGGTCCATGGGGCTGAAGGTGGAGGGCTGATCGAAGTGGGCAGTCGAAGCAAGCGTTATAAGAAGGCTGCGGAACTGGTCGACGCCGGGAAGCTTTATTCCCTGGAAGACGCCGTGGCTATCATTAAGCAGTTTCCCGAGATTTCCATGGACGAAAGCGTTGATCTGGCGATCAATCTCGCCGTGGATCCGAAGCACGCCGACCAGATGGTCCGAGGGGCGATCGTATTGCCTCACGGCATCGGGAAGACCGTGCGGGTGCTGGTCTTCGCCAAGGGCGACAAAGAGCAGGAAGCACGGGATGCGGGGGCCGATTTTGTTGGAGGGGACGACCTCGCCAAGAAAATTCAGGAAGAAGGTTGGATGGACTTCGACCGTGTGATCGCGTCGCCGGACATGATGGGTGTCGTTGGTCGCTTGGGTAAGGTCCTCGGTCCCCGAGGCTTGATGCCCAATCCGAAGCTGGGAACGGTTACGCCGAACGTGGCTCAGGCGGTTGGCGAGCAGAAGGCGGGTAAGGTGGAGTTCCGGGTCGATAAGTCCGGCATCATCCACTGCTGCATTGGTAAATGTTCGCTTGATGCCCAGGCCATCCTCGAGAATGCGTCAGAGTTGATTGACACTGTTCAGAAGGCTCGCCCTGCGACGACTAAGGGCATTTACATGAAGAAGATTACGGTTTCTACGACGATGGGTCCGGGGCTCAAGGTTGATCCCGCGGGCCCGCTGGTTGTCAAAGCCGCGTGAACTGAAGGGTTTCAGTTGTGCTGAATCGTGAACAAAAAAGAGAAGTTGTGGCCGAACTCGGTGAGAAGTTCGGGCGGGCAACCAGCGTTTTCGTTGCGAACTATCGCGGCCTGAGCGTCGAGGAAGTCCGGGAATTGAGGGGCAAGCTTCGGGGTAATTCCGATGATGACTACGAGTATCGCGTTGCGAAGAACTCGTTGCTCAGTCTGGCTTCGGAAGGTCATGATGCGGAAGTCCTCAAGGATCACTTTACGGGCCCCACCGCCGTGGCGATTTCCTACGGCGACCCGGTTGGTCTGGCGAAGGTTCTTGTCGACTACGCGGAAGAGCATGAAGTTTTCGAAATCAAGGGGGCTGTCCTTGATGGGAAAGCCCTGGATAAGGGCGAAGTTGCACACCTGGCGACTCTGCCCAATCTCCTCGAGCTGAGGGGGAAATTGGTGGGGCTTTTGCAAGCTCCGGCAGCCAAGCTGGCCAGGTTGCTCAACGAGCCTGCTGGACAGATGGCTCGCCTGGTCGCTGCAAGGAAGGACTCGCTCGAGGAGTAAGGGCTCCTCGTAGTTCCGATTTTTTACGCTTACAGGCGGGAGGAAACGGCAAAGGCCGGTTCCGCAATTACACCGCCGCAACAAGAAGGGTTGAAAGAAAATGGCCGATCTGAACGAAATTGCCGAAACACTCTCGGGTCTCACTGTCATGGAGGCCGCTGAGTTGGCGACGCTGCTCGAAGAGAAATGGGGCGTGTCTGCCGCCGCACCGGTCGCCATGGCCGCTGGACCGGCAGCAGCCGGGGGCGAAGCCGCCGCCGCTGAGAAGACTGAGTTCGACGTGGTGCTCGTATCCTTCGGTGACAAGAAGATTCAGGTCATCAAGGAAGTTCGTGCCATCACGGGCCTGGGCCTGAAGGAAGCCAAGGCGCTCGTCGAAGAAGCTCCCAAGGCGCTGAAGGAAGGCGTTGATAAGGACGAGGCCGAAACGATCAAGAAGAAGATCGAAGAGGCCGGGGGCCAAGCCGACATCAAGTGATGTGATGGGCGGGGGTTGGCCCAGTCGCCGACTCCCGCTGTCCCGTCTCTCGCAATCTCCGACTTTCGTCTCGGTCTCGCAGATCGAGGTGCCCGCTATTGGGCCTACCGATCGAGTGGCCAGAAGGGGAAACCCCACCAGTGTCAGACATCACATACTCAGAATTTTCGCCTCGTCTTCGGAAGTCCTACTCGAAGATCAAGAAGATTATTGATATCCCGAATCTCCTTGACCTCCAGAGGGCATCCTTCGATCGCTTCCTCCAAGCCGGTGTGGAAATGGAGAAGCGCGAGAAGGTTGGGCTGCAAAGCGTTTTTGACGCGGTCTTCCCGATCCGTGATTTCAACAACACGGCATCGTTGGAGTTCGTGGGGTACACGCTCGAAGAGCCGAAATACGACGTTCAGGAGTGTCTCCAAAGAGGCATGACCTACGCGGCTCCCTTCAAGGTCACCATTCGCCTGGTGGCTTGGGAGGATTCTGAGGGATCGCAAACGATTCGCGACGTGAAAGAGCAGGAGGTCTATTTCGGAGAGATTCCGATCATGACCGATAACGGGACCTTCCTGATCAACGGCACCGAGCGCGTGATCGTTTCCCAGTTGCATCGCTCTCCCGGCATTTTCTACGACACCACCCTGTCGACAACGGTGAGTGCTGCGGGCAAGAAGATCTATTCCTGTCGGATCATCCCCTACCGGGGTTCCTGGCTGGACGTTGAATACGACCACAAGGACCTCGTGTTCGCGCGGATCGATCGTCGACGAAAGATTCATGTCACCGTTCTATTGAAGGCTCTCGGGTACCAGCCCGAGGATCTGCTTCAGCACTTCTACCCCTGCGAAACGATCAAGATTGACGGGAAGCAGGTTCAGAAGAAGGTCGAGCCGGAGAACCTGATCGGCCAGCGCTGTACGAAGGACGTCAAGGACGCGGACGGCACTGTGATTGTCCGCAAGGACAAAAAGTTCACCAAGGCCGCGGCGCGTAAGATCCGAGCCGCAGAAATGGAATGGATTCCCGTCGGCATGGCCGACTTGATCCGGGCCGATGCCGTTAAGCGCGTTGCCCCCGTGGATATCGTCGATGAGACCACGGGCGAAGTGCTGATGGAGTGCAACGAGGAGTTGACCGAGGAACATCTCGAAGACTTCAAATCGCGCGGTATCAGCGAGTTCCCGCTGCTCTTCCTGGATCCGCTGACCACGGGCACGGCGATCCGAGACACCCTGATTGCCGACAAGACTTTGAGCCAGGACGAGGCGATGATCGAGATCTATCGCCGACTGCGCCCGGGTGACCCGCCGACACTCGAGACGGCGACGAACCTCTTTAACAACCTTTTCTTCAACGCTGAGCGGTACGACCTTTCCCTGGTTGGCCGCCTGAAGCTGAACCACAAGCTCGACTTCGACAGCGAAGAATACGTTTCAGTGACCGATGGCGTGAAGGCGGGCGAAGAGGCCCCCTCGGCCAGGCTTGCTGATTTGTTGACTCTCCGACGAGACGACATTCTCGGGGCGGTCAAATATCTCGTGGATCTCAAGAACGGCAGCGATTCCTCCAAGCGCGTAGATGATATCGACCATCTGGGCAATCGGCGGGTTCGCGTTGTTGGAGAACTGCTGGAAAACCAGTACCGCATCGGTCTGGTTCGAATGGAGCGCGCGATCAAGGAGCGAATGTCGCTCCAGGAAATCGAAACGCTGATGCCGCACGACCTCATCAACTCCAAGCCGGTGACTGCGGTTATCAAGGAGTTCTTCGGGTCGAGCCAGCTGTCCCAGTTCATGGACCAAACGAATCCGCTTTCATCGGTGACGCATAAGCGGCGACTCTCTGCCCTCGGCCCAGGCGGCCTGACTCGTGAGCGAGCGGGCTTTGAGGTTCGAGATGTCCACCCGACTCACTATGGGCGAATTTGCCCGATCGAGACGCCTGAAGGCCCGAATATTGGGCTGATCGCTTCGCTGTCGACCTTTGCGCGGGTCAATGATATGGGATTCATCGAGACTCCCTATCGCCGTGTGCAGGAAGGCCAAGTACTCGCGGATGTTAAGTTCCTCTCGGCGCTCGACGAGGAGCGGATGTCCATTGCCCAGGCGAATGCGCCCTTGGATGCCGAGGGTCGTTTCGAATTGGATCGTGTCTCTGCTCGAAGGCAGGGCGAATTTGAGATGGTTGAGCCTGACGCCGTAGACATGATGGACGTGTCGCCGAACCAGTTGGTTTCAGTCGCTGCTTCGCTGATTCCCTTCCTGGAAAATGATGATGCAAATCGCGCCCTCATGGGCTCGAACATGATGCGTCAGGCAGTGCCGTTGCTGAGGACCCAGGCCCCGCTGGTGGGGACCGGCATGGAGGCGGTCGTCGCCCGAGATTCTGGGGTGACGGTCGTAGCCAAGCGGGATTGCGTTGTGGAATCCGTCGACGCTTCGCGCATTGTTCTCAAGCCTCAGCACACAGACCCGGCAGAGTCGAACGTCGATATCATCAACTTGATCAAGTATCAGCGGTCGAATCAGAACACGAGCATCAATCAGACTCCTATCGTGAAGCCAGGAGATCAAGTTCGCGAAGGGCAGGTTATTGCTGACGGCCCGGCGACGGATCGAGGCGAGATGGCCTTGGGCTGCAATGTCCGGGTCGCTTTCATGCCTTGGGGTGGTTACAACTTCGAGGATTCGATCCTCATTTCGGAACGAATCGTCAAGGACGACTTCTTTACGTCGATCCACATTGAAGAGTTCGAATGTGTTGCTCGTGACACGAAGCTGGGCAAGGAGGATATCACTCGAGATATCCCGAATGTCGGTGAGGATGCCCTGACGGATCTCGACGAGGCGGGCATTGTTCGCATCGGCGCAGAGGTCAGGCAGGACGATATTCTCGTGGGCAAGATTACGCCCAAGGGCGAGACCCAGCTTTCTCCCGAAGAGCGGCTCCTTCGCGCGATCTTTGGTGAGAAGGCCGGAGACGTTCGAGATACCTCGCTGAAGGTTCCGCCCGGAGTCGTGGGAACTGTGATTGGTGCCCAGGTATTCTCTCGCCGCGGCGTTGAGAAGGATGAAAGAGCCAAAGCACTCGAGGAAGCTGAGATCGATCGGCTCCGCAAGGATCAGGAAGATGAGATCCGGATCATTCGGAAGGGCGCATTCAAGAACGTCGCCGCCGCAGTCGTGGGTAAGCAAGCGGCAACGACGGTAGGTGATGAGCGCAGAGGCTTGGAGTGGATTCGCTCGGGAGAGACGATCACTCAGGAGGCTCTTGAGGCTGTTCCCGATCGCCGCTGGCGGGAGATTCAGGTGACCGACGGCGTCGCCCAGGATCAGATAGATCGAACCTTCGCGAACATCGAAGATCAGGCGATGGTGATCAAGGCGGTTTTCGACGAGAAGATCGCACGCCTCAAGAAGGGTGATGAACTGCCGCCGGGTGTCTTCAAGATGGTCAAGATCTATTTGGCGATCAAGCGTAAGCTCTCGGTCGGGGATAAGATGGCCGGGCGTCATGGGAATAAGGGCGTTATCTCCCGGATTCTTCCGGAAGAGGACATGCCCTATCTCGCCGACGGTACGCCGGTGGACGTTGTCCTGAACCCTCTCGGTGTTCCTTCTCGTATGAATATCGGTCAGGTCCTCGAGACGCATCTCGGCTGGGCGGCCCACGGTTTGGGCCACATGGTCGGCAAGCTGGCCGAGGAGAAGGCGGACCCGGAGGTTCTGCGGGCGAAGCTGCAGGAGATCCACTCGGACCCGGTGATCAGTGCCCATCTGGAAACTGCCGGGCCGGATGCCCTGCGATCGATCGCGCAGAACGTCTCGAAGGGGATCCATGTAGCCACGGCGGTCTTTGATGGGGCGAGCGAAGACCAGGTCAAGGAGGAGTTGCGCAGAGCAGATCTTCCCGAAAGTGGCCAAATGGTGCTCTTCGACGGCAAGACCGGAGAGCCCTTCGATCGACCGGTTACGGTTGGGATTATCTACATGCTGAAGCTGCATCACTTGGTGGATGATAAGATCCACGCTCGGAGCATCGGGCCCTACAGCTTGGTGACCCAGCAGCCCTTGGGTGGTAAGGCACAGTTCGGTGGTCAGCGCCTCGGTGAGATGGAGGTCTGGGCTCTTGAGGGATACGGAGCTGCCTACGCTTTGCAGGAATTCCTGACGGTCAAGTCCGACGACGTCAACGGGCGAACGCGTATTTACGAGTCCATTGTCAAGGGCGAGAACACATTGGAGCCCGGCTTGCCCGAGAGCTTCAACGTCCTGATGAAGGAATTGCATGCGCTGGGTCTCAACGTTGAAATGGTGGAGAACTAGTAGCGCCCGAAGCCAATACGCGGTTGAGGCCGCGGACAACGGGGAACCTTCCCGGAAACCAGTTTTGATAGGAGACAGCCAACTTGCGCGATCTCGCTAACTACTTCGAAAAGCCCAAAGATCCCCTCAGCTTCGACGCCCTGCGGATTTCTCTCGCAGACCCGGACACCATTCGTGAATGGTCGTTCGGTGAGGTGAAGAAGCCTGAGACGATCAACTACAGAACCTTCAAGCCCGAGAGGGATGGGCTCTTTTGCGCCAAGATTTTTGGTCCTGTGAAGGACTACGAGTGCAATTGCGGCAAGTACAAGCGCATGAAGCACCGTGGTGTGGTTTGCGAGAAGTGCGGAGTTGAGGTCATTCAGTCGAAGGTGCGCCGTGAGAGAATGGGGCATATCACCCTGGCTTCTCCGGTTGCTCATATCTGGTTCTTGAAATCGCTGCCGTCGCGTATCGGTAATATTCTTGAGATCACCCTCCGTGATCTTGAAAAGGTGCTCTATTTCGAGGCATACCTCGTCATTGACCCCAAGGATACGGAACTGGTCAAGGGTGAGTTGATCAACGACGAGAGGCTGATCGAGCTTCGAGAAGAGTACGGTCGAGACGCGTTCGAGTATGGCATCGGTGCTGAAGCCGTTCGCGAATTGCTGCAGGAATTGGACGTAGAGGCCGAGTGCGAAACTCTCCGTCAGGAAATGCGAGAGGCCACGAGTGAGGCCAAGCGTAAGAAGGTTGCCAAGCGCCTCAAGGTGATGGACGCATTTCGAGAGTCCGGCATCAATAGCCCGGAGTTCATGATTCTCGAGGTCGTCCCGGTCATCCCGCCCGACCTGCGCCCGCTGGTTCCCCTCGACGGTGGCCGGTTCGCCACGAGCGATCTCAATGATCTCTACCGTCGCGTGATCAATCGGAATAATCGCCTCAAGCGACTCCAGGAGTTGAACGCGCCCGAGGTAATTATCCGGAATGAGAAGCGGATGCTTCAGGAAGCCGTGGATGCGCTCTTCGACAATGGTCGTCGCGGGCGTGTGATCACGGGTCCGAGCAAACGTCCTCTCAAATCGCTTTCGGACATGCTCAAGGGCAAGGGTGGTCGCTTCCGACAGAACCTTCTCGGGAAGCGCGTTGATTATTCCGGGCGGTCGGTCATTGTGGTGGGGCCCGAGTTGCGGCTTCACCAATGCGGCCTGCCCAACCGTATGGCCCTAGAGCTCTTTAAGCCGTTCATCTATTCGCGGTTGGAACAGCAAGGCTATGTGACCACCATCAAGGCAGCCCGCAAGATGGTGGAGAGCGAGCGCCCGGAGGTCTGGGATATCCTGGCCGACGTGATTCGCGAGCACCCTGTGCTTTTGAATCGTGCACCGACCCTTCACCGGCTCGGGATGCAGGCCTTCGAACCCATGCTTATCGAGGGTAAGGCCATTCAGTTGCACCCGTTGGTCTGCGCTGCTTTCAATGCAGACTTTGATGGTGATCAGATGGCGGTTCATGTGCCGCTCTCGGTCGAGGCGCAGATCGAAGCTCGCGTTTTGATGATGTCGACCAATAATATCCTCAGCCCGGCCACGGGTCGCCCGATCATTGGCCCAACTCAGGATATTGTTCTTGGTCTCTATTATATGAGCCGGCACTTGCCGGGCAGCCGTGGCGAGGGCTTGAGGTTTTCGAGCCCCGAAGAAGTACGCATGGCGTACGACGCTGGCGAGTTGCATATCCATGCCCTGATCGAGGTCCGGACGGATGAGGGTGTGGTCCAGACGACCACGGGCCGAATCCTTTTGAGCGAGGTCGTTCCCCAAGAGATCGGCTTCGAGTTCATCAATCAGGTGATGGACAAGAAGGCATTGGGTGAATTGATCGACCAGTGCTATCGCCGGCTCGGTGACAAAGCGACTGTTTTGCTCGCTGATCGTCTACGAACCCTGGGCTACGGACACGCTACCCGGGCGGGAATTTCGATCTGTCTCGACGATATGATCATTCCGCCCGATAAGCCCCGCTACCTCGCTGAAGCGACGGATGAAGTCACCCAGATTCACGACCAGTACCAGGAAGGTCTGATCACGGATGGCGAGCGATATAACAAGGTCGTCGATATCTGGGCCCAGGCTACAGAGAAAATTACGGAGCAGTTGGTCGCCGGCATCGCTGAGGACACCGTGGTTGATGCAGCGGGGAACGAGCAGCAAGTCCCCAGCTTCAACGCGATTTTCATGATGGCGGATTCAGGTGCTCGAGGTTCGACCCAGCAGATGCGGCAGTTGTCCGGTATGCGTGGGCTGATGGCCAAGCCGTCCGGTGCGATCATTGAAACGCCGATCACATCGAATTTCCGGGAAGGTCTTTCGGTTCTTCAGTACTTCATCTCGACCCATGGTGCGCGTAAGGGCCTGGCCGATACGGCATTGAAGACCGCGAACTCGGGCTACCTCACTCGGCGCCTGGTAGACGTCTCTCAGGACGTAATTGTTCGAGGGGAGGATTGCGGCGCGGAGGATGCCGTCGAGGTCAGCCCCTTGGTTGAGGGTGGTGATATCGTCGAACCCCTTGGAGAGCGTATTCTCGGGCGAGTGGCCGCAACGGATGTAGTAGACCCGGTGAATAACGCGGTATTGGTCAAAATTGGCGAAGAACTCAACGAAGAGCGGGTTCGGGAGATCGAGAACGCCGGCGTTGAGAGCGTGATGGTTCGCTCGGTATTGACCTGCTCCGAGCCCTACGGGATCTGCGTGAAATGCTACGGACGTGATCTCTCGCGTGGCACGATGGTCAACTTGGGAGAAGCAGTTGGCGTGATCGCCGCCCAGTCGATTGGCGAGCCCGGCACCCAGTTGACGATGAGAACTTTCCATATCGGTGGTGCGGCGACCCGACGAGCTGAGCAGTCACATGCGGAGTCGGGGACCGAGGGTGAAGTCCGCTTCCATAATATTCGCATTGTGAGGGACTCCGAGGGCAACGACACGGTGATGACCCGGCACGGCGAAGTCGGAATTCTCGATGCAAGCGGTCGAGAGCGGGAGAGGCATCCGGTCGTTTACGGAGCCACCTTGCGCGTCAAGGAGGGAGATCGAGTTAAGTCGGGTACGATCCTGCTCGACTGGGATCCCTTTGCCAGCCCGATCATCTCCGAAGTCCAGGGCCTGGTTGAATTCGTCGATATCATCGAGGGTTCGACCATGCAGGAGCAGGTGGATGAGTTCACCGGCGTCTCTTCTAAGGTGATCATCGAATCCAAGGATCCGAGCTTGCGCCCCACCGTGGTCATCAAGTCCGCGGACGGAGAGAATGAATCGAGATCTCTCCTCCCGGTCAACGCCTTTCTCTCCGTGCTGGAGGGCGAGGAAGTCGGAGCGGGTAGGGTGATCGCCAAGATCCCTCGCGAAGCGAGTAAGACCAAGGATATTACGGGTGGTCTGCCTCGGGTGGCCGAACTCTTCGAGGCGCGTAAGCCCAAGGAGTGCGCGGTGGTCGCGGAGATCGATGGCGTGGTCAGCTTCGGTTCGGATGTGCGCGGTAAGCGCCGAGTCTACGTGACGCCCCTGGAGGGCGGCGGAGATCCCGACGAGTACCTGATCCCCAAGGGCAAGCATGTCAGCGTCCATGAGAATGACCGGGTGCGTGCCGGTGAGGCCCTGATGGATGGCTCTTCGAATCCCCACGATATCCTCAAGATCAAGGGCGAGAAGGCTCTGGCTTCATACCTCGTCGACGAGGTTCAAGAGGTTTACCGGCTCCAGGGTGTGAAGATCAACGACAAGCACATCGAGGTGATTGTCAGGCAGATGCTTCGCAAGGTGCGGATCACCGATGCGGGAGACAGTGATTTCCTTCTCGGAGAGCAGGTCGAACGCAGTCGCTTTGGTTCGGTCAACGCGTCCCTGGAGGCCGAGGGCCGCCAGCCGGCGTCCGCCGAGCCCCAGCTGCTGGGAATCACCAAGGCCTCGCTGTCCACGGAGTCCTTCATCTCAGCCGCCTCGTTCCAGGAGACGACGAAGGTTCTCACCGAGGCAGCGATCTGGGGCAAGACCGACCGCCTCCGGGGCCTCAAGGAGAACGTGATCATGGGCCGCTTGATCCCGGCGGGGACGGGCCTAGACCGCTATCAGGGACTCGGTATCCAGGTGGAGCTGCCCGAGGCCGAGATTGTGGCTGGCCTCGCGGGCTCGGTTGACGAAGAGCCCATAGGCGCAGGAACGAGCCTCGACGAGGCTCCGGTCCAGCTCGATCCGGGAGGGCTCGACCTCTAGAACTCATGGGCCGGGGCTTGCCCGGCCGGACGCGACAGGGTCTGAATGGATGGGTCCAAAAAGCCCCTTTTGATCAAAAAGGGGTTCAAAGTAGGACGCGATTCGGGCTGAAAATGCCCTGGCGTTGACACGGACTGGCCAGTCGCTAAGATGCGGCGGCTTCGGAACAGGAGACTGCATCTCCGCGTTCCGCCTCCGGAATTCGGAGGGGTAGGCTGAGGCATGGGCAGGCTGGGGATTAAAAGTCCCCGCAGGCTCGCAAGTCAGAGGGGAGCAGCACTCCCCGCCTCCGCTCCCTTCGAGTCCGAGATGCGGGCACGGGGGCACTTTTGTCTTTGAAGGACGGGAAGCAACCCCGAACGAACGCACCAAGGAACGGGGAGCAAGACACGGGGCTCGCCTCTGTGTGACCAAGAAGAGCAGGACGCTGGCGAGTCGCACGCTCGGGAATCGGGTCGTGTGGACTGCAAGCGGGGAACCTAACCAGGAAACGATCATGGACGCCGCCGGAAACCGGTGGGTGCGTCAATAAAGCCGAGGTGGCATGCCGACAATCCAGCAATTGATCCGCAAGGGCAGGAAGCCCAAGCAGTCTCGAACCAGTTCGCCTGACCTGGCGAAATGTCCCCAGCGGCGCGGCGTTTGCCTGCGCGTTTTTACGGCGACTCCGAAGAAGCCGAACTCGGCACTTCGAAAGGTCGCTCGTGTGCGGTTGACCAACGGGAACGAAGTCAACGCGTATATCCCCGGTGTGGGGCACACGCTCCAGGAGCACTCAGTGGTTCTGGTTCGCGGTGGGCGAGTAAAGGATCTCCCGGGCGTTCGGTACCACATCGTGCGGGGAACATTGGATGCAACCGGAGTAGACGGCCGTAACCGAGGCCGCTCTAAATACGGGGCCAAGCGACCGAGGTAGCACCTTCATTGGTAGCGCTGTAATTGCGACTTATAGGGATACGAAATGCCGAGACGTCGAGAAGTTCAGAAGCGGGAAACACCCGCCGACCCCAAGCATGGAGATAAGATGGTGGGCCAGTTCATCAACGTGTTGATGAGCGACGGCAAGAAGAGCACCGCCGAGTCCATCCTTTATGGTGCGTTCGATGAGATCGAACAAAAGATGAGAAGTGACCCCTTGGCGATGTTTCGGCGGGCACTCGAGAACGTTCGCCCCAGGCTTGAAGTGAAGTCGCGGCGTGTCGGTGGAGCGACCTATCAGGTCCCCACGGAGATCTCTGCGAAGCGGGCATCCTCTCTGGCGATGCGCTGGCTCGCCAGTTACTCGCGGGCAAGGCCTGGTAAGAGCATGCGGGAGCGTTTGGCCAACGAAATCATTGATGCCGCGAACGAGCGCGGCGAGAGCGTCAAGAAGCGGGAAGACACACACCGAATGGCGGATGCCAATAAGGCCTTCGCACATTTCCGCTGGTAGCGTGGTCGGGGTTCTCGCTCTGAGTCCCGTGCCTCAGCGTCGTTGGGCGATTACGAGACAAGCAGATGGCCAGAACCGACTCACTGGAAAAAATCAGGAATATCGGCATTATGGCCCATATTGATGCCGGTAAGACAACGACGACCGAACGTATTCTTTACTACACCGGCGTCAATTACAAAATCGGGGAAGTTCACGACGGTGCGGCAACGATGGATTGGATGGAGCAGGAGCAGGAGCGGGGGATCACGATCACCTCTGCTGCTACGACCTGCGCGTGGAGGGATCACCGGGTGAATATCATCGATACGCCCGGTCATGTCGATTTCACTATCGAGGTGGAGCGATCCTTGCGCGTTTTGGACGGCGCTGTCGCTGTATTCTGTGGCGTTGGTGGTGTAGAGCCGCAATCCGAGACCGTCTGGCGTCAGGCCGACAAGTACGAAGTGCCGCGCGTTGCCTTTGTCAACAAGATGGACCGGGTGGGTGCAGATTTTCCCCGAGCGGTCGAAATGATCCGTGAGCGCCTTGGGGCCAACGCGATCCCGCTTCAGCTTCCCATCGGTGCCGAGGAAGATTTTGAGGGCGTGATCGACCTCATCAAGAACCAAGCCCTCTATTGGGAAGATGAGTCCCTCGGCGCCAATTTCCGAGCGACCGAGATTCCCGAATCGCTCCGTGAGGTTGCTGACGAAGCCAGAGAGCAACTCGTCGAGGCGGCCGCGGAATTCGATGACGACTTGATGCAGTGCTACCTCGAAGGCGAAGAGGTAACAATCGCAAGCCTCGTGGATGCTCTGCGGCGCGGTACCCTGGCCCTGGAGATCGTTCCCGTTCTTTGCGGAAGCGCCTTCAAGAACAGGGGCGTGCAGCCGCTGCTCGACGCGGTTGTCGACTACCTGCCCTCACCCCTGGATGTGCCGGCAATCGAGGGGACGCGCCTGAAAGACGGCGAGATCGTTCCCCGTAAGGCTGACGACAGCGAGCCCTTTGCGGCTTTGGCCTTCAAGCTCGTGAGTGACAAGCATGCGGGGCACTTGGTCTATCTCCGGGTCTACTCGGGGACCGCGAAGAGTGGCGATACCCTCTTGAATGCGGGTCGCGGCAAGAAACAGCGCGTGGGTCGTTTTCTCCAGATGCACGCGAACAAGCGCCAGGATGTCGACGAGGTCCACGCTGGCGATATCGTTGCTGCCGTAGGCCTCAAGGAAGTCTCTACTGGCGACACGATCTGTGCGATCAACGCTCCCATCGTGCTCGAATCCCTTGAGTTCCCTGACCCAGTGATCTCGATTGCGATCGAGCCGAAGACCACCGCCGACATGGCGAAGCTCTCGGATTCCCTGGATCGTCTGGCTCTCGAGGATCCGTCCTTCCGTGTGAGTATTGATTCGGACACGGGCCAGACAATCATTTCAGGGATGGGGGAACTCCATCTCGAAATCATCTCCTCCCGACTCCTTCGAGAGTTCAAGGTCGATGCGAACGTCGGGCGTCCCCAGGTTTCCTATAAAGAAGCGGTTACCCGCGAGGTCAAGACCGAGGGTCGCTATATCAAGCAGACGGGCGGTTCTGGTGAGTTCGGCGTGGTCGAACTTGCGGTCGGACCCGGAGAACGAGGGCAGGGCTTCTCCTTCTTTAACGAGATCCGCGGCGGGGCGATTCCGGCTGAGTTCATTCCCGCCATCGAGAAGGCCTGCGAAGAGTCGGTTGAGAGCGGCACGCTCGCCGGCTTCCCGGTCGCAGACGTTCAGGTGAAACTCCTGGGCGGGAGCTTCCACGATGAGGACTCCTCGGAGCGCTCGTTCAGCGTTGCGGCAGCAATTGCGATGAGCGATGGGCTTAGGAAGGCAGACCCAGTGCTGCTCGAGCCCATCATGTCCGTCGAAGTGGTCACTCCCGAGGACTATAGGGGCGCGGTCCAAGGCGACCTCAACGGGCGCAGGGGGCAAATTACAGGTATTGATGTGCGCGGAGCAGCTCAGGTCGTCACGGCCGAGGTGCCGCTCGCTGAAATGTTCGGGTACGTGGGCGCGGTGCGCTCCATGACCCAGGGTCGAGCCAGCTACACGATGCAGTTTTCCCATTACGACCGAGCGCCTGAAGCGGTCACTGACGCGATCATCGCCCGTTAGGGCGGATTGATCGTCACGATAAGGACGCCAGACGGCGTCCGGCAAATTTAGCCAAGGAAGGACGAGAGGAAACGATGGCCAAGGAGAAGTTCGAGCGGACGAAGCCCCATGTGAATGTAGGCACAATCGGACACGTGGATCATGGCAAGACGACGCTGACAGCTGCGATTACGCAGCGCCAAGCTCATAAGGGTC
>JAQWRT010000071.1 GCA_029243605.1 Myxococcota bacterium | reverse complement strand
GTACATGCCTGATTTATCGCTGCCCATGGGAACTCGGGACATGGATTCGACACCCCCGGCGACGACGAGATCCTGCTGCCCCGACATGACACCCATCGCGGCGAAGTTGACGGCCTGTTGCCCCGAACCACAGAAGCGGTTGAGGGTCACGCCGGTGGCGCCGTCCTCGGGCCAGCCCGCATCGAGCACCGACATCCTTGCGATACACGCGCCCTGCTCGGCGACGCTGGTGACGCAGCCCGCGACGACATCCTCGACATCGGCGGGTTCGAGATGGACACGCGCTTCGAGGGCGTTCAGGCATTGCGCCAGAAGTCTCTGGGGATGAACGCTGGAGAGGCTCCCCGTCTCCTTTTTGCCTTTTCCTCGGGGCGTGCGCACAGCATCGATGATCCAGGCTTCGGGCATTCTCGGGGGGTCCTTTCTGGCTCGGATTGCGCAACCCTTCGCGGCTATAGCGGCGAGAGTGGATCGGACGGTGGGGTTGTTGGGGGAGCTCCGATGATGAGTGGCGTCGGGAGGCTGGGGCGGGGCGCGAGGGGCCTTGACCCACTGGTGTTTGGGACGGGGGTCGATGAAACCCGAGCCGTCGGATTCTACCAGCAAGGCTGCAACGCTGCATCGAGGTCCTCGGACCCAAGTCGGACCCTGAGCCAGGGCTGGGTCGCGGATTCCACGGTTCCGATGCGCGGGGGTGTGGATGCAACCATTCGATGCGTTGGAGCGGGGCTGGGTGCGCTCCAAACTGCCTCCTGCGCACGCTTGACGCGGCCGATCGGTCGTTGTAATCAACTGGGCGCCGTCGCAGGGGTTTTCGGTTTTTCCGAGTTGCGTCGGAACCGTTTCAATCGCGCGACCGGGCACTTCGTGGACTTCCTGAGAGACGAGCGGGTCGAGCCGACCGCTGGGATCTGAGGGAATTCGGGGGCCGGGTTGCGAGTGAGCGTCCGTTATTCGTGGGAACTGCCAGCTTGAGCCGGGCGGTTGCACGCGACGGACTTGCAGGGACAACCCATTCGCGCATGAGCTTGATTCAAAAAAACGCCCCTGATGCGACGCCGAACCCGAGTGCTTCCTCCCCGGCGTTCCTGACCGGCTGCCCCGGTGCTTCCGCAGGCAGTTCAACCCACTCGCCCGTCGAGGCGCCGAGCTCCACGGGGACTCGCAGTCCGCTGGCCCTGGCGAGTCGCTTGGCGCTCTTTCTTGTATTTGTGTGGGCATTCCCCATCGCCGCATCGGATCCCCCCGCCGCCGAGGCCGAGCCGAGCGCTCCGATCATCACCGGTGAGATTCTGGTGGCGGAGAGCGTTTGTGAAGCTCACGAGTTGCGCGCTCGGGCCACCGAGGACGCGAACCTCGTCATCGAAATTCCCGCCGAGTTTGCTGGGCAGTGGCCCTCGCGAAGCGCTTGCGAGAGCGCCCGCCTCGCTTGGGACCCCGAGGCGCCGGGCCCCATCCAACCGATTCCCTTCAGCCATAAGCACCACGCGGGCGAGTTTGAGATCGACTGCCAGTATTGTCATTCGGGCACCGATCGTTCCCCCGCGGCGGGCGTTCCCTCGGTGGAGCTCTGCATGGGCTGCCACGCCCAGTTTCCCAAGGCCTACGACGAGATCGAGGGCATCCGGATTCTCAAGCAGCACTGGGAGGAGCGGCGGCCCATCGAGTGGATTCAGATCCACCGGCTGCCCGAACACGTGCAGTTCCGCCACAACCGGCACATTCAGGCGGGGGTGGAGTGCCAGACCTGCCACGGTCCGGTCGAGCAACTCGACAAGCTCTACCTCGTCCCCGACGAGCACTGGAAATACGGCGTTCCGGTGCAGAAGATGGAAATGGGCTGGTGCCTCGCTTGTCATAACGACAACGACGGCCAGGCCTCTGTTGACTGCACGCGCTGTCACTACTAGCTAGTTAAAACAAGTATTTACGGCGCTATTTACTCATTTCCCGGATCATCGAACGGAACCCAAGAATGGCAGTCAGGAACAGGAAATAGACATGTCCGAACTCGATCGTCGTGATTTCCTGAAGTTGGTGGGGGTCGGCGCGGGCGCCGCCGCGACCGCCTGCGCGGAACCCGTGGAAAAACTGGTTCCCTACGTGGAGCAGCCGGAGTCCGTTACCCCGGGAATCGCGGTTTGGTACGCCTCGACGTGTACCGAATGTCCCGCCGCCTGTGGGCTGCACGTCCGGACCCGTGAGGGGCGCCCCGTTAAGCTCGAGGGCAACCCGGATCACCCGATCAATCAGGGCAAGCTGTGTGCTCGGGGCCAAGCCGGCTTGGGCCGTACCTATCTCCCCGATCGCTATCCCCAGCCGATGCTCCGCGGGGCTGGCGGTGAGCTCGAGGCGACAACCTGGGCGGACGCCACGGCTCAGTTGCAGGCGGGCCTCCAAGGGGGCAGCGGAAGCACTGTGGTTCTGGGGGGTCGTGTCGGCCCCAGCCTGGACGGGGTCATCGATGCATTCGCGGCCGCGACCGGCGCTCAGCGCGTCGTCTACGAACCTTTCGCCTACGAAGCCCTGCGCTCCGGGACCCAGGCGGTCTTTGGCGTGGCTTCCCTCCCGATCTTCGATCCCGGCAAAGCCGATCTGATCGTCGACCTGGGCTCAGATTTCCTCTCCAGCGGTTTGTCTCCCACGGAGAACGCCCGGCAATACGCCGATGCCCGAAACGTAAAGACGCACAAGTCGGGTGGAACCCGGATGATCTCGTTCGGCCCCCGGTTGAACCTGACCACCTCGAGCGCGGATCAGTGGCTTCCGTCCCGGGCGGGCAGCGAGTCGGCCATTGCCTTCGCGATTGCCCAGGCTGTGGTCGAGGCCAAGGGCTCGCCGGCCGGCGCCGACGCCGCGGGCATCCAGGCCTTCGTTGCCGGTGGCAACCTGGCAAAGGCGGCCTCAGAGGCTGGCCTTGAGACAAGTGAACTCACGGCGGTGGTGGAAGCAGTTCTCCACGCCAAGAACCCGCTGATTCTGCCCCCCGGCATCGCATCAACCGGGTCGAACGCGACTTCGACGGCGGCGGCGGTGATGCTCTCCAATGCCCTGCTCGGTGCGGTGGGAACTTCGGTTTCGATCCCTCCGGCCGAGGCTTCTGCACCTGTGGGCTTGGCAGAGATCAAGGCACTCGTTGCGGACATGAACGCGGGCAAGGTGAAGGCTCTGCTCGTCCACGACAGCAACCCCGTCTATTCCCTGCCCGCTGAACTCGGATTCGTCGAGGCACTCGGAAAGGTCGCGACCGTGGTGTCCTTCGCTTCGTCGAAGGATGAAACCGCAGAGTTGGCGAGCCTGGTCCTGCCGGATCACACCCCGATGGAATCTTGGGGTGACCGGGCACCGCGGCCGGGAGTTCGTTCGATCGTGCAACCCACGGTTCGTCCACTGCTCGATACCCAGGCGACCGGGGACACGCTCCTCGAGGCCGGACGTGCACTGGGTGGAGTGATGCCCGAGGGCTCGTTCCGAAGCGTGGTTGAAAATAACTGGTCCGACGTCGACTGGCGCGGAGCGCTTGCCCTGGGCGGTGTATTTACCGATGCCGCGATCGCTCCGGTGGCGATTCAGGGCGATTTCTCGGGCCTGGGGATGAAATCATCGTCGATCGGGGGCAATGGCGAGTACACGCTCGTTGCCTTCCCGCATCATTTTCTCGGCGATGGCCGGGGCGCTGCCTTGCCCTGGCTGCAGGAAATCCCCGAGCCGACCACGAAGCTCCAGTGGAACTCTTGGGTTGAAATGAGCTTTGCCACCGCCGAGAAATTTGGGGTGGGCTTTGGCGATGTCGTCTCCGTGACGACGCCCGCGGGCCGTATCGAAGGTTCGGTTTTTCCCAGAGGCGGTATTCGGGACGACACCATCGCGGTCCCCATTGGTCAGGGCCATAGCGTCGGCTTCTATGCCTCCATGGAGGGTGAGGGAGAGCACGGTGGCTGGTCTGCTGGCCCCGAAGCGGCTGCCGGTGAGCCCGGCAAGCCCCGGGGCGCGAATGTCATGGCGGTCTTGCCTGCTGCTGAGGACGAGTCGGGTGGTCGAGTTTGGTTGTCTACCCGGGCGGATGTAGCGAAGACGGGTCGTTTCCGACGTCTTGCACTGAGTCAGTGGACGGATAACCAGCGCGAGCGAAAACTCGCCCAGGTCGCTTCCCTGGCCCAGGTCGCCGGGCATGGAGGCGACGATCACCACGGGGGACACCACGACGAACCCCCGCACACGTTCACCGCGGCTTATGACGCGGACCCGGATCAGCCCTACCGCTGGGGAATGGTCATCGATAACGACCGATGCAATGGCTGCAGTGCCTGCGTAGCCTCCTGCTCCATCGAAAATAATGTTCCGGTTGTGGGCGAGGCCCAGGCGATCCAGCGGCGCGATATGGCCTGGATTCGGATCGAGAAATACATCGGAGACGGGAATCAGAAGGGTGGATCGGCCAGGCGGCCCGTCCCGGATAGTGAAAAATTGGGGGAACTGGACGTTCGCTATATCCCGATGCCCTGCCAGCAATGCGGCGCGGCACCCTGCGAAGCGGTTTGCCCGACCCTTGCGACCTACCACAATAAGGAAGGTCTCAATGGGATGATCTACAACCGCTGTGCCGGTACCCGGTACTGCGCGAATAACTGTGTCTACAAGGTTCGTCGGTTCAATTATTTCGACTATGGGAACGAGAATTTCCCCGGTCTCCTCGGTCTTATGCTCAATCCGGACGTTACGGTTCGCCAGCAGGGTGTCATGGAGAAGTGCAGCTTCTGCGTTCAGCGCATCGAGGGTGCTCGACAACTTGCGAAGGATGAGGACAGGAATATTCGAGATGGCGAAGTCCAGACAGCATGCCAGCAAGCCTGCCCCACAAACGCGATCACTTTCGGCAACTTGAGGGACGATGGCAGCAAGGTCGTAGCCGAGGCGGATGAACCCGAGCGCTCGTATCACCTCCTGCAAGAATTGAATACCCGGTCAGCAATCACCTACTTGGCGCAAGTGACGCGCGATGAAAATGAGGGCAATCACTGATGGCGCCTCCCGCTACAGCAGTGGCAGACGCTCTGGCATCCCCGGCTAGGCCGCGCGATTCGAGGGCGAATATCGACATCATGGCACCCACGAAGGGTGTTCAGTGGCCGTATTTCCTGGCCCTGGGCGCTGCCGTGCTGGGTGTTTTGCAGGCCCTAGTGGTCTTGCTTTACCAGACCTACGTGGGTCTTGGAGTGGCGGGCTATCAGCAACCCGTCTTCTGGGGTCTCTATATCGTTACTTTCGTCTTCTGGATCGGGATTGGTCATGCCGGCACCTTGATCTCGGCCATCCTCTTCCTTTTTCGGGCCAAGTGGCGGAACGCGGTGAATCGAGGCGCCGAGGCGCTGACGGTTTTCGCGGTAATCACCGCGGCGCTCTTCCCGATCCTCCACCTCGGTCGTATCTGGAAGCTCTATTACCTGATTCCCTACCCCAATCAGCGGTCGCTCTGGGTAAATTTTAAGAGCCCCCTCCTTTGGGACGTATTTGCGATCAGCACCTACGCATCGATTTCGGTGGTCTTCTTCTATATCGGTCTGATTCCGGACATCGCCATTGCCCGGGACCGGGCAACCGGTGTCAAGAAGGCGATCTACACGGTACTGGCGCTGGGTTGGCAGGGCACGGGACCCCAGTGGAAAGCCCATAGCCGTTCGGTCCTTCACCTCTCGGGTTTGGCCACACCGCTGGTACTCTCGGTTCACTCCGTGGTTTCCTGGGACTTTGCAATGTCCATCGTGCCGGGCTGGCACGCCACAATCTTCGCTCCCTATTTCGTGGCTGGGGCGGTTTTTGGCGGCTTCGCCATGGTGATCAACATCATGATCCCAGTGCGTCGCATTTTCCGGCTCGAGCGTTACCTAACCGACTACCACTTTGAAAATATGTCACGGTTCATTCTGCTGACATCTACAATCTGCGGGTACGCCTATGCGGCTGAGTATTTCATTGCCTGGTACAGCGGTGTCGAGTTCGAACAGTCGTCGTTCTGGCTGCGTGCTTTCGGTCCATATTGGCTCTCGACTTGGTGCATGATCACGTTCAATGTGATCTTTCCACAGTTATTATGGATCAAGAGGTTAAGGACAAATCTGCCCTTCCTCTTCGGCCTGTGTTTTTTCATCAACCTCGGTATGTGGTTCGAGCGCTACGTGATCATCATCACTTCCTTGTCGCGCGAGTACATCACGGGTTCATGGGGCCTCTATGTCATCAGCCCCGTAGAGTTGTCGGTCCTTGCCGGTAGTTTCTGCTGGTTCAGCATGTGGTTCCTCCTCTTCCTCAAGGTATTCCCGGTCATCGCGATTACCGAAGTGAAGGAACTCGAGATTCATGCGCGGGATCACGGAGGTGCACACTGATGCCGACCCTAGTCAGCGTATTCGATCTCCCGAGCACCACGGCGGCAGCAGTTCGCAAGCTCAAGGACAGAGGATTCGACGATCTTAGGACCTACTCCCCGGCTCCTTTCGAGGAACTTGAAGAAGCCGAGGATCCCAAGCCCAGTAAGGTCAGGCGTTTCACCCTGGTGGGTGGATTGAGTGGGGTCTTCCTGGGGTTCTTGATGCAGATCTGGATGTCCCTGGAGTGGCCGATCAAGATCGCCGGCAAGAACTTTGCGTCGATTCCCCCCTTCTGGATCGTCGGTTTCGAATTGACGATCCTTCTCGGTGGCTTCTTCACGTTATTCGGCCTCTTGATCGTGGGCGGGCTTTACCCCAAGAAATTGGACAAGCACTACAACCTGCGATTTTCCGCCGAAGAATTTGGTGTCGTAGTGAATTGTGAAGAGCGAGATGTGGCCGAGGTAGAAGCTCTTCTTCGCGGAGAATCGGCAAAGGAGGTGACCCTTGCCGATTCGTGAGCACCAGAGACGACAGGGAACATTTGCGCTGCCGATGTTGATCTGCGCCGCGGCGATCTTCTCAGTGGGTTGCTGGGAGCAGGTTTCCCCCGATTGGTTTCCCCAGATGAAGCGTCAGGCCGCGGTTCAGGCCTACGAGATCAATACGTTCTTTGGCAGTGGTGAGGGGCTGAGTCCGCCCGAGGGCACCGTACCCGTAGGGGATCCCTATCCCGACGTGGCGAATATGCCCATCATGGAGCAGGAGCAGTTGCAGAATCCTGTCCCGGCGAATCTCGCTTCCCTGAAGAACGGCGAAAAACTTTTCCAGCGATACTGCACGACCTGCCATGGTGCCGAGGGCAAAGGCGACGGACCGGTGGCAGGCCCGCCCTTCGGCACTGGGCCCATGGGATTGGTACTGCCCGTGGGTGGCCCGGCCAGTGTTGCCAAGGTCTTCAGTGACGGACACATCTTCACGACCATGACTTTGGGCCGTGGTCGCATGCCCAGCTACCGGCGAATCCTGCCCCAGCACCGCTGGGATATCGTCAACTATATCCGCGACCTGAACGGTCAGGGAGGTCGCCAGTGAGTTCGCAAGCCCCCGCAGCCGAAAAGGCCAACTCAGTCGGCCTGCCCAAGCCGCTGGCTCTCACGAGTCTTGCACTGCTGGCTTTGGGCGTACTCGCCTTCGTGGCAGGACTGGTTAAGGACCCCCAGTCCACCTGGCTCGCTTTCCAGAGCAATTTCATTTTCACCACCATGCTCGCGTGTGCGGGCCTGACTCTGGCTGCGATCTACACCATCGTTGATGCCAAATGGTGTGGTCCCTACCGCCGTTTCGCTGAGGGGCTGGCTGCCTGGATTCCTTTCGCTTTTCTCATGGGCATCATTGGCGTCTTCGGGGGGCCCTACCTCTTCGAGTGGTACGACGCGCCGATGCATGGCAAGGAGGATTGGCTCAATCCGACCCGGGTCTATTCGACGGACCTCTTTCTTCTTGGGGCCATGTCGCTCCTCGCGATTGGCTTTTTGAAGGCTTCAGCCCGTCCGACTCTCCACGACCTGGCAGAGAACGGAGAGGGTCTCCCCGGTCGGCTCGCCCAGAAATGGACGGCCGGTTGGCAAGGAGACGAAGTCGAGAGAGCACTTGCCAAGCAGCGGACCGAGCGCCTGGCACCGGTTATTTGTCTGGTCTTCGGGGTTGGCTTCTCGCTCTTTAATTTCGACCAGGTGATGTCCATGGAGCAGGCCTGGTACTCGAATCTTTTCGGGGCGTACGTTTGCTGGGGAGGGATCCTCTCGGCGGTTGCTGCCTCGACCCTCTTGGGGGTCCTGCACCGGGACTCGCCGGGATTCGAGGGCCAGATCACCGAGTCGCGGATGCACGATATTGGGAAGCTGCTCTTTGGCTTCTCGACTTTCTGGATGTACTTGCTCTGGTCCCAGTATCTCGTGATCTACTACGGCAACCTCCCCGAAGAAACGTTTTTCCTGCGCGACCGCCTCGGGCCGCAGTTCATGGTGGATAAGGGCTACACCGAGCAGGCCTTTGCAATGTCCTGGGGTTCCTGGGATTTTCAGTGGTCTCGCCTGAAGGAGGCCTATGGTTGGGTCTCGATGGTGGTGTGGGCCTGCTGCTGGTTGGTGCCCTTCTGGGTTCTGATGGGGCAGAGACCCAAGAAGACGTCGTGGATCGTCGGGCCCGTTTCCTTCACCGTACTGCTGGGACTCTGGGTGGAGCGAAACCTTCTGATCTGGCCGTCGGTGGTGAAGAACGATATGACGGCGTTCGTGGGGCTGATTCCGATTTGCATCGGGCTTGGCTTCGTGGGTGCCTTCGTGCTCGTTTTCCTTTTCTACTCGAAGGTCTTCCCCTCGCTGTCCACAGCGAGGCAGTCCTGAGCGCATTGGGAAGGCCTCGAGGGGCCGACTCAGTGCCCACTCCCTAAGTGTTCCCTGACCCGCCCGGGAGCCGTGAAGACCTCTGGGCCGTTTCGGCGCTTGAACGCGTCGGCCCCGTTCGCTTCGGTGAGAGCAACTTTGTCGTCGAGCCCGGAAAGCGGGTCTTTAATCGGCATGAGCGCTCGATCCGCTATGTGGACATCACGCACTGCGCCTCGGCGCGTTGGGGCTACGCGATCGGAACGACGCGCAGCCTTGTCTTCCTGAGGCAGTCCCAATTTGAGTCTACCGAGGCGGTTGGTCAACTCGATCGTGAGCTCAAAAGGCGGGTCGCGGCGGAGCCCGGAGGAGAGGCCCAGCTCGACGGGATTGCTTGGATCGACCAGAGAGCCAAGCTGCCATCGAGGCATTGGGCCATTTATGGTTTTCTTTTCCTCTGCGTCCTCGCGCAACTCCTTCAGCTGAGCGACCCCGCGATTGACCGGTTAGGCAGCTTGATGCCCCACCTGGTCAGCCAGGGCGAGGTCTGGCGGGTTCTGGTAGCGAACTTTCTTCACGACACTTCGCTCGTTCCCCTGCATCTTGCCTTGAACGCAATCTGTATCTTTTCGTTTGGGATTTTGGTCGAGAGGAGCCTGGGCAGCGCACAGACCGTCGTCGTCATGGCGATTTCGGGAGTGGCGGCCATGTGGGCCGCCTCGATGGCTGGACATACAGAGGTAATCGGGGGGTCGGGGGTGGCCGCCGGTTTGGTGGGGGCCACACTTTGCCTCGAATTCAATGCAAACCGATTTCTGCCCGTCTGGTCGCGCATCCCCCGCCGACTCTTCGTCGGGGCCTTGGTCGCTCAGGGCATGGTCGATCTCGTGATTCCATTCGTCGCCGGGGCCGCCCATGCCGGAGGGTTCATCGGGGGGTATCTGGTCACCCGGCGCATGGCCGACTCGGAGCGTGGTCTTCGGCTCCCCGGACCGGGGACCCGCCGCTTGGCTGCTCTCGCGGTCCTTCTTCTGGCGATCTCGGCGTTTTCGATGCTGCCCCTGGTCGCGCGCGAGCCCGAGGCCATGGAACGCCACGGCATTCGGGTTCTCCAGATACCGGAGAGTTCGCCGGGGCTCGATAACGAGACCGCGTGGCGTATGTTGACCGAATCTCAGCCCAGCGAAGTCGGGGTGGAGGTGGCGGTGATGCTGGCGCTGAGAGCCGCTCAAGGGAGTTTCTGGCGCGACCCCAATGTCCTGGACACCCTGGCTGAGTCGCTCTTTGCAGCGGGGGATACCCCTGGCGCGGCTCAGGTCATCGAAGAGGCGATTATACTGAGTCGGGGGCACCGCTATTTCATGGAGCAGCGCGACCGCTTCCTGGGATTTCGGGATCCCGAGGATCGCCCCGAGCCGCCCGAGGAAGGGTGGTGGCGTCAGCCCTCTCCGGGTCCGGAAGAGCCCGGGAGCGAGAGCGCACCGTCGCTCCCCATCGAGCCCGCAGCGCTCGGCGAATCGGCCTGGATCTAATCCTCTTCCGCGGCTCGCTCTAGGGTGTTAATTCGTCGCCATCCTCGGGGATCAAGATGGTTCCGTCGTAGCTCTGACCCACGATGGCCTTGACCTGGAAGTTGTAGAAGGGGGGAGGTCTCATACGGATCAGGGCGAGCTGCCGCGCCCGGGCGTCCGTCGCCAGGCCGCCAACCGATTCGATCGAGGTGTGGAATTCAGCCTCTCGAATCAGTCGCTCGGGGTCCGCGATAATGCCCGCACCCTCGATGTCTTCGGGAGGTGGCACGAAGACCGCTTCATGAACCAGGAGGTCGGTGTCGCGAGCGAATTCGGCAAGGGCCTCGGGGGCCCAGCCGGCCCCAGAGACGACGACCGACCGTTTCCCGCGTTCGAAACGCCAAGCCAGAGTGGCGAGGGGACCCCCGGGGAGGGCCCCCGCTGTTAAACGGACACCATCGATTTCCTCGGTGTAGCCATCGCCGACCTCTTCTACCTGAACCCGGTCGCCAGCGGCGGAGAGAGGAAGCGCGCGTCCCAGGGCCTGAGCTCCGGCGGCATGAGCCGCCAGCAATCCCTCGATGAGCGCCGTACTTCCGGCGGGGCCCAGAACCCGAATCGGTTCTTCGCGGTCCTCGAGCCAACCCGTGTAGATAATATCGTCGAGGCCCACCGTATTGACGGGCAATACGTTGGAGAGCAGGATCAGTCGCGGCTGTTTGACCGGGATCAATGAGTTGCGCAGGGCCTCACTGAGCCCGCGGCCAGCATCGACCAGAACAATATTGCTCCCCCAAGCGAGGGCGGTGGACGGGCCGAGTCTTTCGGGGTTTTCATAGTCGCTCCCCGTTCCTACGGCGACGACGGTGAGCGAGGGGAAGTGTCGCTCCTCGAGCGGACCGACAAGGGCGCCCAGTTCGGCGGCGCGTAAGACGACGAAGGAAGCGGACCACGCGATGGCGATCACTGCCATTAGGCCAAAAATGAGAACGAGTCGAAGATTCATCCGGTAAAGACCACCGTTCGATTGTCGTGAACGAAGATGCGACTTTCGAGGTGAAGACGCACGGCACGGGAGAGAACTGTTCGCTCCACATCTTTGCCCAGGCGAACCAGATCGGCGACCGATTCACGATGACTGACGTGGATGACGTCCTGCTCGATAATAGGCCCTTCGTCGAGATCGCCCGTTGCATAGTGAGCGGTGGCACCAATTAGTTTGACGCCTCGGTCGAAAGCCTGATGGTAGGGGCGCCCCCCAGCAAAGGCAGGCAGAAAGGAGTGATGGATGTTGATGATCCGCTCCTTGAACTGGCCGATGAAATCTTCAGTCAGGATTTGCATGTAGCGAGCCATGACGACGAGGTCGATTTCGTTTTCCGCGAGCATCTCGAGTTCTCTGACTTCGACCTCTGCCTTGCTCTTTGAGTCGATGGGGAAAACCTGAAAGGGCACCCCGAACTGCTCGGCCACTGGCCGAAGGCTCTCGTGGTTGCTCACGATGAGCGGGATCTCACAAAGAAGTTCACCCGAGCGGTGCCGAAGGAGCAGATCATAGAGGCAGTGGTCGGTCTTCGAAACGAAGATGGCCATGCGCATGGGCCTCTCCTCAAATCGAAGCTGCCATTTCATGTCGTAGCGAGCGCCGACGGTGCGGACCGTGGCGAGTAGCCTGCTTTCGGCGGCCTCGCGGTCTGGGCCCATGAGTTCGGCATCCTCGAAGCGGATCCGCTGGAAGAACCGGCCGGCGACGCTATCGGTGTGCTGCTCCGCATGAAGAATATTTGCGCCCTGGTTGTAGAGCGCCTGGGCGAGCGCCGCCACGAGCCCGGGGCAATCGTCGCAGGCGACGAGCAGGGTGGCTGTGGGGCTTGGGTTTTCCGAGGCGGACACGCGAGACTCCTTCTGGGGGCACCATATTCATTGACCGGGAGCCACGCGGCCAGCCCTCGGAGGAGAATATTTGACGCCCTGGGGGCAGAGAACGCTGGAAGGGACTCGATCCTTCCGATAAGGTGGTCTCTGAGGGGATCTCACTCATTCCCGAGTTCGGGCTGTGCGTTCATTAGGAGCGCGGGGTGCGGGCGGCCCGGAGGGGCGGACACGGCGCCCACCTCGGCCCGGGAACCAGGCGAGGAAATATGGGGACTCGCCATTCGTCACTATGCCGGCATGGAGGTGAGAATGAATCAACGTAGCACTACGACGAGTGAGGTGGCGGCGACTTAGCGCGCCAAGTATCACCGTCAGTTTTAGGTGCTGCGGGGACGCAGGTTCCCAGCGCCACCGTTCCCGGGATCGCGGATGTCGTAGCCGCTTTGGGGTCTAGGCCCGATCCCGGGATTTTTCTGTGCGGGGAGGCGGATGCTCCCCCAGGCGGCTCAAGGCCCTCCCGAGCCGGAGTCGTCCAAGAGTCGGTGTAGGAGCCCGACCTGTCCGTACGGCATTCGACTCTTTATGCCCCCCGGGGTAGCCTCGAGTTCTGCTCCTCGGGTCCAGGCCGGCATCCCCCGAGGAGCATCCCCCTCGGCCGAGGCCCCGCTGCCCCCAGTTTTTTCCGGCTCTTTCTTCCAAGCGGGGAAACCAGTCCGGGGTCTGGGTCGTCCGAACAGAAAGGCCCGGGTGAGCAGGCGGCTCGAGACCCGATTCCCCGAGGGGGACGAGTGGGGCCGGCATCGTTCTCGCAGCATCCGCGCGGCCGTTCGGAAGGGGCCGGATCCCAGAGACATTACGGCGAAGTAATCTACCCGGGGAAAGTTAGGCGTAAGCTCCTTCAAGCTTTTGGACGATAGAGTCTCTATAGGACTCCAACATCTGGATTTCCCGATCTAATTTTTCCAAGTGAAGCAAAAAGACTACGGTTTTTTTGCCGGCTTGGGCTCGGCTTGGAAGGACATTTTGAGATGCTGGTGAGTGAGAGGGTTTGCCCTCTGAAGGTGAATCCGTCGTGAGCGCCGAGGGATCGGCGGGTGGGGTGGAGAAGCCGCGAACAAGAGCCCCCAGCAGGAAGTCACAGTCGACCCTGGGGCAACCGGGGAGCTTTATCGGACCGGCCCAGATGGTCGTCGCCGCAGCGATCGGCCTGGGTTGGTGGATGCGGGAAGACCGCTGGTTCGTACCCGATCAGGGGCTCGGTTACGCCTTCGGGATCACCGGCTTGAGCCTGATGACGCTCCTCCTTTTTTATCCGCTACGCAAGCGTCTCAAATTCGCACGGGATTGGGGCAGAATTACGACCTGGTTTGAGGTTCACATGCTCTTCGGGTTGATCGGACCACTGGCCATTCTCTACCACGCCAATTTTCGTATGGGGTCCCTCAACGCCAATCTCGCGCTCATCTGCACCCTCACGGTGGCTTCGAGCGGAATCGCAGGCCGGGTCATCTACAGGCATATTTTTGAGTTGCTGACCGGGCGCCGCAAAACTCTGTC
The DNA here is from genome assembly GCA_029243605.1 of Myxococcota bacterium. Lineage (GTDB taxonomy): Bacteria > Myxococcota_A > UBA9160 > UBA9160 > UBA4427 > JAZXM01. Next base: position 38,750 of record JAQWRT010000071.1, on the reverse strand, counting down.
GGATATGCGCCAGGGCCTGGAAACAACGCGATCTCGGCTCGTTGAAGAGGGGGCTGCCGCCAACGTTCTCGACGCTTTGAAGGATTTTGAAATTCATATTCTGGGGGATGGTTCCAACGAGGTATCCACGGCCAAAAATCTTTTCGTCGTTCCGTGGACCTCGCGAGCAGCACGCCGGAAGGCGCTCCGCCTGCTCAGACAGAGTCGGTCGGACCGAAGCAGGGATGCGACAAGAAGGGCGAAGCGAGCCGTTCGAGCGTATATTGCCGCGGTCAGGTCAGTGGCTGACTTCTCCCTTTACGAGCGACTTTTTGGTCTCTGGCACGTCGCACATCTTCCGCTCGCTTTTCTCCTCTACGCGACGGCTATCGTTCACGTGATGGCCGTTCATATGTACTAGATGCCATCGAGGTCGAGAGATTGAGAGAGAGACATCACGGGGGATTTCAGCGAGTGCTGCTTCTGCTCGCTCCCCTTGTTCTGTCCGCGTTCGGCTCGTCGGTTCCCGCTCATGGAGCGGACATCAAGACGTTGATCATGCCGGGGCCCGTCATCGAGGGCCACGCGGACATCGAAGAGGACTGCGAAAGCTGTCACCGCGCTTTCGATGGCGGTGCGCAGATCGGGCTCTGCCTCGACTGTCACGAGGAGGTCGCCGCCGACGTCGAAGCCGAGCAGGGTTTCCACGGCAGACAGAACCCAGGCCACAATCCCGACTGTCGAACCTGCCATCCCGAGCATCGGGGTCGAGGCGCCGACATCGTGGGCCTCGCTCCCGAGACCTTCGATCATGACGTGACGGACTTCGCCCTGGAGGGAGCTCACCCCTCTGTGGCTTGCACCTCGTGCCACGCCAGCGGCGAGCCGTATCGCGAGGCTCCGAGCCTGTGCATCGACTGCCACCTCGACGACGATCGCCACGATGGGCAGCTGGGGGAGGACTGCGCGGACTGCCATGAGTCCACGGGTTGGGATAGCGCCAGGTTCGATCACGACGAAACAGATTTTCCGCTCCTCGGGGCCCATCTCACCGCGGATTGCGGTCTTTGCCACCCCGGAGATCGTTACGAAGAAACTCTGAGCGAGTGCAAGGATTGCCACGCCTCCCAGGACTCCCACCGGGGGAAGATGGGGTACGCTTGTGGCGATTGTCACACTACAGAGGAATGGGAGGAGGGGAGTTTTGATCACGACGAGAACACCGATTTCGCCCTCATCGGGGAACACGCCGAGGTGGCCTGCAATGATTGCCACTTGAGCAAGGCGGCGGGGCCGGCGAAGGACCTTGATCCGTCCTGTGCGGTTTGTCATGCCGCCCAGGATGATCACGACGGGAGCTTCGGTGGAAAATGTGAGGATTGCCACTCTCCGAAAGGGTGGACCCGCAGTGTCTTCAACCACGAGCGCGAAGCCGATTTCGCCCTAGAGGGGGCCCACGGTTCACTCTCCTGTACGACATGCCACCACGGAGTTCTCGGTGAGGAGACACTCTCCCAAGAATGCTCCGATTGTCATAGTGAGAGTGACCTGCACGACGGACAGCTCGGGACTCGCTGCGATGATTGCCATGGTGCGGAGGCGTGGACGAGCGATTTGACCTTTGATCACGATATGACCGCTTTTCCGCTACTGGGAATGCACGTGGTTGCCGGTTGCGGCGAGTGTCACGACGACAAACGCTTTCACGACACCTCGGAAGCTTGCGTCGATTGTCACTCAAAGGATGATGAGCACGACAGAGCCCTGGGAACGGCTTGTGGTGATTGTCACAATCCCAATGCCTGGAGCCTCTGGCGCTTTGACCACTCGCGCTCTACCGATTTTCCTCTCGAGGGCGCTCATCAGGGCCTCGGATGTCAAGCTTGTCATTCCGTAGCGGCAACGGATTCGGTACAGCTTTCGAAGAGTTGCGGTGCGTGCCATTCCCTAGACGACCCTCATCGGGGTGGATTTGGGGAACGCTGCGAAACCTGCCACGTCGAACGTTCTTGGGAGGACGTTCGGATGCCGCGTTGAGGAGGCCAATATGGGGATTCTGACTCGTTATCATCGGGGTTTACGCCAGGGGCTTGGGTTGCGCTTTGCGCTCCCCCTGGCCTTCACGACATTTCTTGTACTGCTCCCCTTTGTTTCAGCACAGGCGGCTGAACTCGTCAAATTCAGGGTTGGGGCGCATAAGGGCTATGTCCGCATCGTTTTCGAGCTCGATGAGAAGGCTTCCTACAAAGTGGGACGCGCAGGCAGCGGGAACGACGTGCTCGTTTCCCTTGCGGCCAGCGCGTCTCCCCGGACTATCCGATCTCCCGAGGCCCCTGTAGGCGAAATCAGTATTTCCGCTGGAGGCCCAGATTCTTCCACGGCTCTCATCCAGATCAGTGAGCCCGGGGTCAGGATGAAGGAGATGGTGCTTCTTGACCCGCCTCGAATCGTTCTGGATTTCCGGGCTTCAAAAAAACCGGTCAAGAAGGAGGCGGTCGTCGCGGCTCCGGTTGCCGCCGCTCCGGTCGTGGCGCCGGCGCCATCCTCTTTGGAGAAACCCGAGTCCGCGGCTTCGGAATGGCCGGTTACGGGTCCTGGGAAGACCGAAGGGGCCCTGGCTCCACTGGTCGAATCCGAAGCCGGAGATGAAATCCTTCCTGCGGGCGCGGCCCCGCTGGGAATCGCTGATTCCGCGGCGGACTTCGACCATTTTCGTACGCGTTTTCCTCTAACCGGTGGCCACGAGCGGGTGGCCTGCGAGAACTGCCATGTGGCAGGCCTCTTTGAGGGGACGCCCACCCGTTGTTCGATCTGCCACGACGGCAGCGGAATTCGCAGTGATTCCGGCCGGAGCCCATCGCATATCCGGAGCACCAACCAATGCCAGGATTGCCACCTTCAGGCTGCCTGGATCCCCTCGCGAATCGATCATGCGGCGGTCCTCGGTAGTTGTGTCGACTGCCATAATGGGGTTGAGGCCATGGGGAAATCTATCGGGCACCCCCAGTCCTCCTTCGTTTGTGAGGATTGCCATCGGACCCTGACGTGGGCAGGAGCAGGTTTCAACCACGAAGGCGTTACGGGGATTTGTTCGACTTGTCATAATGGGTTCGATGCGACCGGAAAGTCTCCCGGTCATATCGTGACGGTCGCTTCCTGCGATACCTGCCATGAAGCTGGGGTGTCTTGGTCGGTGGTGCGCTTCGATCATTCCGGGATCACCGAAGCCTGCGCCAATTGTCATAATGGAATCGAGGCGACGGGAAAGCCGCCTGGCCACGTGGCGACTACGAGCCCCTGCGATTCGTGCCACGCAGCGGGTACATCATGGCTCAACGTACAGTTCGATCATTCCGGAGTGACAGGCACCTGCGCGAGTTGCCACAACGGAACAGACGCGACCGGAAAGTCGCCAGGGCATATCGCTACGACGAGCCCCTGCGATACCTGTCACTCTTCGGGGACTTCCTGGCTGAATATCGATTTCGATCATTCCGGAGTGACAGGCACCTGCGCGAGTTGTCATAACGGACTCGATGCTACCGGGAAGCCTTCTGGTCATATTGCTACGACCAGCCCTTGCGATACCTGCCACTCAGCAGGAGCCTCCTGGCTTAATATCCAATTCGACCATTCCGGAGTGACAGGCACCTGCGCGAGTTGCCACAACGGAACGGAAGCGACGGGCAAACCGTCGGGACATCTCGCCACCAACAGCCCCTGCGACAACTGCCACCAGGCCGGCATCTCCTGGTCGAACGTTCAGTTCGATCATTCCGGAGTGACAGGCACCTGCGCGAGTTGTCATAACGGGATCGATGCGACGGGGAAATCCCCGGGCCACCTCGCTACGAACAGCCCATGCGACACATGCCACTCGGCGGGTACATCATGGCTGAACGTCCAGTTTGACCATTCCGGAGTGACGGGGACTTGTGCAAGCTGCCACAATGGAATCGATGCTACGGGCAAACCTTCAGGGCATGTGCCTACTACCGATCCGTGTGACAGTTGCCACACCGCTGGGGATTCTTGGTCGAATGTTCACTTTGTGCACCCTGACCCCGCCACGAATTGTGTGAGTTGTCACAACGGAACGACCGCGACGGGCAAGGACGCTGGCCATCTGCCGACCACCAATGATTGCGAGTCCTGCCACTCAATCGGATCCTGGTCGACTGTCAATTTCGATCACGGGAATGTTCTCGCGAGCTGCCCGACCTGTCATAACGGGATCGATGCGACCGGCAAGCCTCTGGGCCATACCCTGACGACAAGTCCCTGTAACGTCTGTCACACGTCGACCTCGGATTGGCTGAGTGTGAACTTTGATCATGTCGGGGTGACCGGGAATTGCTACAGCTGCCACAACGGCCTTTCGGCCATAGGAAAAATACCCAACCATCTGCCAACGACGAACAATTGTGAGAGCTGTCATGTTCCGGGTGTCTGGTCAAATGTCAACTTCAACCACGACGATGCCGTGGGGAATTGCTCGACTTGCCATGATGGGGTGCTCGCCGAGGGCAAGACGCCCGATCACCTTTCCACGACGAACAACTGCGGGGCCTGCCATACACCGGGATCCTGGTCGAACGTAGACTTCGATCACGGAGACGCCCTCGGGAACTGCTTGAATTGCCACAACGGCAACGACGCCGAAGGCAAGCCGAACGACTCCGTACACGCGCAAGTGACTCAGTGCGACAATTGCCATTCGACAAATAATTGGAACTTCCGCCATCGGTCGGTTCAGGCGGATTGCGCGGTTTGTCACCTCGATGAGAGGCCTAACGATAACGAGCATCGAGGGCGGACAGACTGCGAAAGCTGTCACAACACCAACGATTGGGATTAAGGCTCTGCTTTGAGGCAGCGGTCGAGGCACCTCGCTTCGACCGCCGCCTCGAAGCACCTCGCTTCGACCGCCGCTTTTTGTCCCCTTGGTCGGGCGGGGGCCGAGTTCTCAGCGTGTATTTCCGGACTCGAACTCCGAGCGGTCCAAGGGGTTCTCGGCCGGAAGCGGATGGGGCCGACAACTTCTTCTTCGCCTTGGCTTGCTCCCATTGTGACCGGTCTTTGGCGATCATCCCCGTGACGGTTGAGGTCTGCTCGGGCCCGGATCAAGGTCATCACGACCTCGGTGTGTCCCGAACTCGCTGCCGGGTGGAAGGCGGAGTTTCCTCTTTCGGTCACCGAGTCTATATCGCCCCTCGGTTTCAGCACTAGGACCACGGCCTTGAGATTTCCGTGCCGGGCGGCCGCCGTGAGCAGGCTGCCTCCGTCCAGGCATCGCGTGTTGGCCTTAATTCCCAGGTCGAAGAGCGCGTAAAAGCCCCTTTGGAAGGCCTTTCGTTCCACGGCCGAGCAGGCGGCTGAACGCAGCTGCGCTCCAGAAGGTGCCCCTGATTGGGTTTATGGAGAGGCGGGCGAGGACTGCGAGAGCCGCCACCCCAGCAGCGATTGGGATTAAGGCTCCTGCTCCTCGTCCCCTTGGCCGGGCGGGGGCCGAGTTCTCAGTGTGTATTTCCGGGACCGGCCGCTGATGTGTCCAAGGGTGTATGGGCCGAAATCGGACGGTAGCTAGAAGAGCCCGAAGAGTCGTCCCTCGGATTTTGGCTGCCGGTCGAAGGCTTGGACTACGTCCTCGTAACCGGCCTGCTTAGCGAGGACCCGGGCCGATCGACCTTCAGCATCGCGAAGGTTACCCTTGGCGCCGCTCTTAAGAAGCAGGCCGACGACCTCCTCTTCGCCTTGGCTAGCTCCCATCATGACCGGAGTTTGGCGACCTTCGCCGCGAAGGTTGAGGTCTGCTCGGGCCCGGATCAAGGTCATCACGATCTCGATGTGCCCCGAACTCGCTGCCAGATGGAGGGCGGAATTTCCTCTTTCGGTCACCGAGTCGATATCGCTCCCCATTTCGAGCAGTATGACCACGGCCTTGAGATTGCCGTGTCTGGCCGCCGCCGTGAGCAGGGTGCCTCCGTCCAGGCATCGCGTGTTGGCCTTGATTCCCAGGTCGAAGAGCGCGTGCAAGTTCTTTTGGAAGGCCTCTCGTTCCACGGCCGAGCAGGCGGCTGCACGCAGCTGCGCTCCAGAGGGTGCACCTATGGGGTTTACAGAGAGGCGGGAGAGGAGTGCCCCGTCCGCTTTTCTGACGGCCCACTCTACGATGGAAACACCATCAGCGCCGGAAACATCGCTTCGCGCACCTGCATCGAGAAGCTGTATGGCCGTTTTGGAATGACCTCCGCGAACGGCCCAAGCGAAGGCGGTGCCGCCTTCACCCTGACGGGTTTCCAGGGCCGCGCCCTTTTCGAGCAGCAGCCTAGCGACGCCAGCATGCCCCTCCCGGGCGGCGATCCCAAGAGCAGTCCAGCCATCACCAACTTCAGCGTCGACCTGTGCTCCTGCGCCGAGCAATATAGAGACGCTCTCCTCATTGCCCCGCCAGGTCGCTCTCGAAAGAGCGTTGTAGTTCTCGGGGTCCTTGTCCTCGAGACTGGCGCCCCCGCGCACGAGAATTTCTACGTCACGTTCCTGATTTCTCCAAGCCGCGGCCACAAGAGAAGGCCAGTTCTGGTAGATGCCGAGGTTCTTCTTAGCACTCTTCTTGAGCCAAGCGCGGGTTGCGTCTTCGCCGGTACTTTTGTCCGGCGAGGGCCGAACACCGGCCCGGGCCAGACGCTTGAGCACTTTGGTCGACCCCGTACTCTTAGCGATATCCGCCGCAGTTTCGCCCCGAGAGTCTTTGAGTCTCGGATCGGACTTGGCGTCCAGAAGTAGTCGGACTATGCCGCTATGCCCTTTGCGGGCGGCCATCATCAGGGCTGTTCGCTCGCTAGGGCCCGCAAGATTGACCTTGGCGCCTCCTTCGATCAGGAGCCGCACGACTTTCTTGTCACCGGCGGCGGAACTGATCATCAGCGCCGTACGGTTCGCCGAATCTCTGACGTCTGGCTCAGCGCCCGAGGAGAGTAGGAACTCGACCATTGAATCCGAACCCGACTCTGCGGCCAGAAGAAGGACCGCTGTGCCATCGGAATCAAGAAGTTTTGCTGACGCTCCAGCCCGCAGGGCCCGCTTGGCTAGCGAGATATCGGCTTCCCTTACTCCCCGAATCAGGGCCGTGTCCGAGGAGCCGTCTGATGATCGCCACTCGCTGTTGTCTTTTTCGTGAATTTCTTTGATGCGGCTTTTTGCTCGTCGATCTTCACCCATGGCGGCGCATTCGTAGTAGCTAAGAGCCACACTGAGATCACGATCTACACCGCGTCCGGCTTGGAACCATTCGCCGAGGGTGAAGCAGCTTCGCGTGTGCTCCTTGGAAGCAGCTCGCTTCAGCAAAGCAATCGCCTTGGGGTCGCTCTGCTGGACGCCTCTCCCCTGGTGGTAGAGGATGGCCAGTCGATATTGCGCGTCGAGATCGCCTGCTTTCGCAGCGGTTCTTAGGGCCGAGGCTGCACGTTTGAAGTCCCCCGAGCGAAGGGCACGATCGGCTTCATTTGTTGTTGCGTGAGCCGCGTCGGCGCCCGTAAGGACGACGAAAAAGGCGGCAAAGAAAGTAGAAAAGAAGGGGCGAAGCCTGATTTTCCGGCTTTCCTTCTGGGAAAAGATTCCGCAGTTGTTCAAGGGTCTTACCTTACTCGCCATGCCTTACCTCGATGCCGATTCCTGAATTTCGCAGGAACTGGGTTGGAAGTTCGCCTCCGATACAGACGATTACGGAGTCATTGGGGATTTCCTTTACACCCATGGGTGTAGTCAGATGCACTGTCTTGGGTTCCAATTTCTCAGGCGAAGTACTCAGGAAAACGTCGAGAGCCCCTTTCTCGCTGGCCTTCTCCACGCGAGCGCGGTTCGCCGGCTTGGCTCTTGAGAAAGCATCTCCCCGGTAGCAGAGGGTGACTTCTGCGCCTTCCTGCTCGGAAATGGAAACGGCTGCTTCGAGGGCGCTGTCTCCGCCGCCCACGACGAGGACGCGCAGACCGGCATATTGTTCCGGGTCTACGAGCCGGTAAACAACCTTGTCGAGGTCTTCACCGGGAACGCCGAGTCGCCTGGGCGAACCGCGTCGACCGATGGCCAGGACGACCGCGCGAGTTGGGTAGACGCCCTTGGTCGTTTCGACAATGAGGCCTCCGGCATCCTGGTCGATGCTCTTGACCCGTTGGCCCGTGCTGACCTGAAGGCCAGTCTTCTCGATGGCATCGCACCAGAGGTCGAGGAGGGCTTCCTTGCTGGTTTCCCTGACGCGGACGGTGCCGTATCCGGGCAACTCTACCGGATTCGTCATGACGACCTTGCCGCGTGGGTAATGGGCGATGGTTCCCCCGACCGTTTCCTGCTCGAGGGTTTTGAATTTGAGCCCGAGTTCCTGGGCTTTGAGCGACGCGGCGAGTCCGGCAGGACCCATGCCGACGATAATGGCGTCGAGCCGGTCGTCTTCCGTGGTGTTGGTCCCAGCCTTGGCCGCGAAGTTGGCTGCAGATTCCATGGCGAGGGTGCCTTGGGCGATGGCATTACGAATCAGGCCCATGCCGGTGACTTCCCCCGCGACGAAGAGTCCGGGCACTTGGGTCTCGAATTCTTCATTGGCCACCGGGACTTCTACGCCTCTGCGTTCGGTCCCCAGTACCAGTCGGATGGCATCCTGGGGACAGGCTTCCTTACAGGCACCATGCCCGATGCAGTTCGCCGGTTGGACCAGCATCGCCTTGCCGTGTACCAGGCCGAGTATTTCGCCCTCGGGGCACGAGGTTACGCAGGTCCCGCAGCCGAGGCATAGAGTGGGATCGATGACAGGGTGAAGGGATGCGGGTTCGGTTAGACCCGACTGCTCGGCTTCGGAAAGCGAGCCCAAGGCATCGTCGTGGATCCGCTTCTGCCTTCGGAGGTAGAAGAGCCAGACCGCAGCCATGGGAAGCAGGTAGACCAACAGGGGAGACAAATTTAAGTTCATCAGGAGCGTACCGCCATTCTAGAAATCCCAGCGCACGGTGAAGTCGAAGAGATATCCGAACTCGTCGCTGCGAGGCTGCGGCAGACCGCCACCTACGCCTTCGAGCCACTCGAGGCGGATATCACTTTCGATGGTGAATTGGTCGCCTCGCCACTCGGCACGGAAGCCGGGGCGAATTGCGATCTGATCGTTCTGTTCGTCGTAGTCCCTATAGGCGATATTGAGGCCCGGGGTGATCCACAGCGAATAGAAGAGCGGGAAACGGCCGCTTGTGCCTACGTCGTAGCCCGAGTAGGCAAAGCCGTCATAAAGACGAAAGTTGATCCGGCCGGTATCGCCTTCAGTAAAGAGGTTGTTCCCGATGAATTGCGCGAAGATGTAGTAATCCCATCCCGTTCCGCGCATGGCCTGGACTCCACCGCTGCTGGGTGTACCCGTCATCTTCGTCATTGTGAAATCGCCTGAGACTTGCCATTGCTCGCCGATTCGTTGATTGACTCCCGCAGTGATTGTGGCTGCGGTGGGTGTCCGGTCTTTGGCAAGGTTCTCGACCTCTGAGTCGTTGTATTGGAGGCGCAGTTCGTCGAGGGATGTGACCATAGAGGGCGAGAGAGGGACGCCGTTATCGTCGAGGATCGGTCCGCCCAACTCATTGAGCTGAAGATTCATCTGGCCGACGAGGGCGCTTCGCGTGGTGAGAAAGGGCACACGCCTGTAGTCGGCCAGGAGATTGATCACCGTCCCCTCACGAACCTCGAGGTTTCCTGAGGCAATGAAGAGATTGAGCTCCTGGTAGTAGGCGTCAAAATCCATGGCGCTGAAGGCGGAGCCCATGCGGCCGAACCAGCGCAACTCGTAGCCGAGTGCGGCGCGGTCGATTTTGCCTTCGTACAGCTGGACGACGCTCCAAAGCTCTCCGGTGAACTGATCGTTCCAGTTCTCCATGCCAACCCGAGCCTCGACGAAAACTTCGTCGGTATTGATGCTGTCCGATGTGGCGGAGTATACGGGGAAGCCGATCGCACCACCGAGGTAGGCCTGATCCCCGAACGCCCAGCGGGTGCTGAGCCCATCGTATCGGCCGAGAATCCCTCCGCCTCGTCCGGGTTGTCGACCGAGGATGCCACTGAGTTCGAGGAAACGATCGCGAAGACTCACGTTGAGGTAGCGGACACGGCTGCCGTCTCCGACCTCGGAATCGAGGAAGTCGTAGCGGAAATAGCCGCTGCCTCGGATCCGGGCGTCGAATCTCTGGTTTTGCATGAGTCCGACGCCGTCGAAATTGATGATCTGCGAGGAATCGAGCATGGCCGCGCCGGAGAGGTCGACGAAGCTCTCAGCGCGCTGATACGAACTCGATACGGTTCCGTAGGCGTCGTACGTAAAGTCGTCGCTGCTCTTCGAGGTGCGCAGGCGCTCGCGATCGGGTTGAGCCGAAGAGAGCAGGGCATTCAGGCGCTGCTGCACCCGGACCGCACCGTCGGTCTCCGGGAACCGATTCAGGTAGGTCTCGTATTCAGCGCGTGCGTGAGCGCGCTGTCCATTCTTGAGCCGGGCCAGGCCGAGATACTCCAGGGGTTCGGGGAGATCGGCACCGCCCTCCATGGAGAGCACCTTTGAGTAGAGAGAGACGGCGCGGTTGTAATCCCGGGAGGTCATGGACCGCCGAGCCTCATTCATGAGCGATTCGATCTCAGCCGTCGAGGAGGGGGCGAGAGTCCCGGGCGTGCTCGATTGGGCCGTGGGCTTCGTGATGCCCAGGACCAGAGAGCGACCTCCCGAGAGAGATTTCAAGGAGAAGGAGACCTTGCGTGAGAATTTGATGACCAGGAGGGCGTGCCCTGGGGCCTGAGGTTCCAGGGTGACCTCTCGAATCGGCGAGTCGCCGTCCTTCGGGGGGGCGAGTCTCTCCTCCCGGGTAAAGACGTCCTGGGTGCGGTCGCGGCCGGGGAGCGGCATCACCGAAATTTCGACGAGTTGCCCGGCTTTTTGGGGCGAATGGCTCGTCTGGACCAGGGGTGCGCTCAGCTGGATTTCAAGGCTCCAGCCCGTCTTGGTCGTCCGCACATCGAGGTCCGAGAGCCACTGGTCTGGAATGTCCTGAGCGCCGGCGGCGAGGGGGAGGGTCAGGACACAAGCGAGCACGCACAGTCGGGCCGCGAGGGAACGCCCCCCCAAGCCTTTGACACTCGGCGCTTGGACTCTACTCAAGACCTTTACTCCCTTGCCTTCGCTGATCGGGTCCGCTGACTCGAGGCAGTCGCTGGGACGACTCGATTTCGGGGGGACAACTGAAACTCTGCTTTTGACGCATGGGAGATGTGGCGGGGGTGGCGGTTCTTTGTCCCCGTTGCACTCCCTCCGGTTCTCTTAAAAGCGTCGCTCTTGCTCTGGGCGGAGCGTCGAAATTTTGACGGTTCTACCCCGGGACTCGACCCGTACCGGCATTCGCGTTTGAGACCGAGGCGTGGTGTTCGCCCCATGCCTCTACCCAGCCCAGGACTCCTCCGAGTGCCTTGATTTTGCTCAAGTAAACCCGGAGACAGCGCATTACCTTCGGAAGGCAAGTGCGCTCGTTGGGGTGCCGAATTGTTGGTTTTCTCAGGCATGACTGTCCCTGAGTATCGGCACTTAGGAAATATTTTTGAGGTTATAAATTGGCAATGTGGGGGAATAAAACCCACAGGAATCCGCCCGGGCCGCTGGTTCTCGTCTGCCGTGACCCCAGGAGGCCCTGCTAGCGGACTGCTGGCCCCTCGCGCCCCACCTGCACTTATTTTGCGGGTGAGGCGAAGGGCGCGGTCTGGAGGCTTGAGAGGGCGGCCTCGACTTCGGCCTGGATCACCGCGCGCAAGCGCGGCGTCTTGGCGTCGACCAACGAGTGAAGACGGATCATCTGCCGGCCATGCAGTTGGACCGCAACCAAGGAGCACGCTTTGCGGGCGCTCCCCTGGCGAAGTCGCCCACAATAAAGTGCCGAACCTCTATAGGCGTCCAAGGAGAGGTTGGTCTCGACCGCGTCGGGCTCGTACTCGATCAGGTATTTGGCATGCACGGCTTCGTCGATCAGAGCCCCTTCGACTCCGCGATTCGAGCGGCGGGCCAGTCGCCCCTTGATCCAGCCGCCGCCTCCGATCCGGAAGACGGCGAGGTCGAGGCCCGCGAGCTCTGGCCGTGTATCAGGCCTCACGGCGAACCAGTTCGTACCGGGAAGGGTCAACGAGAACATCCCGGATTGACTGACGAATGTGGATTCGCGAGCGGGGCCCTGAGTGCTTTCCTCTACCGTCGCAGGCGGGGCCGGAATCTCCGCATTGAGGGAGGGGCCGGGTACGAGGCTGAGCCAGGCCACCAGACAGGCCCACCCCAGAAACTGAGGGCGGTCCATGCCGGATCTCCAGAAGCGGCGTGGGAGGGAGTTCGTGGGGGGCGACGGGAAATTGATCGTCCGCATAGTCAGGGGCTCGAATCCGTAGAGAAGTCACCCCACATAGCGCGCCATAGATCGCTCGGCCCCAGCCCTGTCCGAGCGGGGTGACGGGTTCGCTCCACCGGGGTGACGAGTTCAAGATCGTCGCCGAAGACTCCGCGAATGCCCCACATCCCATATTCGGGGTTGCCCGGGAAGCCGTAGCGGAGGTCGTCAATTTCGACCCCGACCCCGTCCGCTGTGGGGTGAACTCGAGCGGCGATCTCTCCCATGGCGAACCAGTTGAAGACCCGCCCGCGAGGGGTTTGCATCAGCCTCTCGACCAGGGGGTGAGAATCGGCCGAGACAAATTCTGTCCAGACAGTCGCTCCGCCGTCGAGGGGGGTATGCAGGCCAACCCAAAGTCGATCGTCAGCGCGGGCAACGAAACGACGAAGGAAGGGTTGCACGAAGGTCGGGTAGCTATTGACCTGATCCGGGGGATGACCCGAGGCGATGAGTTCCTCGGCAATCTGAGCCTCGGCCCTTTCGTTCAGCCACCATCCGTAACCCATATAACTCCAGGAAAGGACCAAGGCCGCTAGGGCGACAGCTTTGGGAGATTTGCCGCTCCGATGGAGGAGGCACCCGGCGATGAGGCCCAGGACGAGAATTCCTGAGTAGGTGAAGTCGATGATCGCCACGGCGTCCAGGGCAAAGCGAGCCCGGGAGAATGGGGCCAGGAGTTGGGTGCCGTAGCTCGTAAAGACATCGATCAGTGGATGGGTAAACAGGGCGACAGCCATCAATCCCATCCACGCCGAGAGCGCGGAGGGTTCACCGGGTTCACCTGGCCCGGCTCTTCCACGCCATCGATAGAAGCGCCAGATTGCCCAGCCAATGATCGGGCCGGCGATTGGCCCGAACCACAAGGAGTGGGTGAAGCCTCGGTGATAGACGAACTCGGCGAAGGGGTCTTGACCCGCAGCGACGAGAACATCGAGGTCGGGAAGCAAGCCGCCTATGGCTCCCCAGACGAGTGCACGGCGCCCGAGCTTGTCGGAAAATCCAGCCTGCCCGACGACGGCTCCCAAAAGGCCTTGTGTTACAGAATCGATTGCTGCCAGCTCCCCGGATGTGCCCGATGTCCTTTCCGGGCTCTAGAGCGCTGCCCTCTGGTACATGCCTGCCAGAACGGCACACGCGCTCAACAAGCCCAGGCTAGCCGCGTAGACCGCAATCCGCCCGCTTCTCCCATGCCGTTCGATCTCTCCGGGAAGTGGGCTGGGCAGGTTCGAGTCCTTGTTGGCGGCCCGGGTTCGAGAGAGCGCCAGTCCTTTTTTTAGGGTCAGGCCGCCGCTCGTTAGCATCACAAGGATACAGGCTTCATGAAAGCGAAGAGTCCAGATCGCTCCGCTGCTCCATGTCTCGAGATCCTCCCGGCCCAGGGCCAGGAGCTTGAGCGCGTAGGACAAGACGAAGGCAACCACCAAGCTCGCCGCGAGGAGCATGAGGCGCCTATGCCGGGCCACTTTTCCCCCTCTGGCCCCGCGGATTCCGGCAAAGGCGAGGAGCACCAGCGTCGCCATATTCAGGGTAGCCCCAGTCCAATAGGCAAGTTTAGGGTCCATGGAGCCAGCATAGCGCCCGCGCCGACCCGGGCCCATTGACCCAAAATTCCACTCATCGTCGGGTGAATGTCGTCGCAGCCCGGCGCTCGCGGTATTGTAAGTGGGGAGAATCGAAGCTGGCCTAGCCAAGGGCGAGCGAAAAGGGGGAGGACGTCGGGGTGGAGCGCAATGAGGTCCTCATCGTGGGTGGCGGTCTCGTGGGTCAGACCCTTGCGAATCGTCTCTCCCGCGATGGCTACGATGTCACCCTGGTCGAAAAAAATCCAGACCGGGTGCGCGAGGTAGGAGAGACCCTCGATATTCATATCTTCGAGGGGAATGGCGCAACCGCGCCGGTGCTTCGAAACGCCGGCATCGAAAATGTCGGTCTGGTCGTTGCGGCGACCGAAAGTGATGCTTCGAACGTCGTCGTCGGGTTTCTGGCGAGCCACGTTTTCAATACACCTCGGGTAGTCGTTCGGGTGCACGATGCTGGGCACGAGGAGGGCTTTACCAAGGCCTGTCAGGATCGTCCCGTAGAGGGGGTCTGCGTTAATCCCGATACCGCTTCCGTCGAGCGCATCGCATCGCTTCTCGAGGTTCCTGGGGCAGTCGACGTGATGCGCTTCGTCGAGGGAAATGTTTTCGTTGCTGGCTTCCGTATCAGCGAGGCTTCGGATTTTGCCGGCCTTCAGGTTTCGGACATGAAATTGCTCTTCGCCTCGACACCCACTCTGGCTGTTGCGATTCAGCGTGGAACGGATTGGATTGTTCCCGGCGGCACCGAGCAGATTCATGCGGGCGATTTGGTTTATTTTGCGATTGCCCGACACGAACTCGCCGATGTACTCGCTCTCGTGGGCGCGCCTCCCGAGCGCCAAGGGCGAATTATGGTGGCGGGTGCGACATCGATCGGTCTCGCCCTGGCAAAGCGTCTGGAGGAGAGAGACGAGCGGGTGGTGATGATCGAAGAAGATTCTGCCGCCGCCCAGGCTGCGGCGAGCCAGCTCGATCATGTGCTGGTCATCGAAGGTCGACCGACGGACCAGTCGCTCCTCGAGGACGAGGAGATCGAACAGGTTTCGGCCTTTGTTGCCCTGACCGACGATCACGAGTCGAATTTGGTATCCGGTCTCTTGGCGAGGCGTTTGGGAGCAGGCCGATCGATCGTGCTGGTGGATAACCCGGCGATGGTTTCCATGGTTGGCGATATCGGGATTGATGCAATCATCAGCCCGAGGCTCCTCACCATCAGCGAAACGATTCAGCATATCCGCGGGGGGGGTGTTCGTTCCGGAGCGGCCCTGCTCGGTGAAGAAGTGGAAATCATCGAGGTCGACGCTGCAAAGGATTGCCGGCTGACATCGGCGCCGCTGATGGATGTTGGATTGCCCAGGGGCGTCCTGATCGCTGCTTTGCAGCGTGGAGACAAGCTCCTGCTGCCCAAGGGGGGCGATCAGGTGATCGCGGGAGATCGCTTGCTCATCGTTTCCATGAACCAGTTGAGCAGCAAACTCAACGAATTTCTCGAGCCCTAGGGCCCGATCGGCGCTTTCGCGCAGCGAGGCGACCTGGGAAAAATGTCTGCTCCGGGGTTTGGAAGTTCGGGTCGACTGACCGCCCTGCTCGAAAGGGCGCCGGCAGGGTTCTTCGTCGCCTACGCCGTGACGGCGTCCTTCGGCGCCTACTTCTGCATGTATGCGTTCAGGAAGCCCTTCGCAGCGGCGAAATTCGAAGGTGAGTTTTTTGCTCTCGACATGCTCGAGTTGAAGAGTGCGATCGTCATCAGCCAGGTCATGGGGTACGCCCTCTCGAAATATGTCGGCATTCGGGTGTGTTCCGAACTCCCCCCGCGTTACCACGCCCTGACCCTGGCCGGTTTGATTCTCTGGGCCGAAGCAGCTCTATTGCTCTTTGCAGAGATGCCTGGGAGCTGGAAGACCTTCGCGATCTTCTTGAATGGCCTTTCCCTCGGAATGGTTTGGGGCCTGGTGGTGCGATTCCTCGAGGGCAGGGTGACCTCGGAACTCCTTTTGGCCGGTCTCAGTTGTTCGTTCATTGTCTCCAGTGGGATGGTCAAGGATGTGGGGCGAGCCATGATGAGCGGGGGAGCCGCGGAATGGTGGGCGAGGGTTCCCGTGGTCGGGTCGGCATTCTCAGATTGGCTCGGAAAGGTCAGTGAGGCTTGGATGCCCGCTGTGACAGGGCTGCATTTTCTACCCTTCTTCTTTCTCTTTGTTTGGATGTTGGCCCAGCTTCCGCGGCGAACGGAGACGGATTTGGAGCAACGTCAGCCTCGCGAGTCCATGGATAGCTCCAAGCGAAACGCCTTTCTTCGCGAGTACTTACCCGGGCTCGTGATGTTGGTGGCCGCTTATTTTATTCTGACGGCCTATCGGGATTTTCGTGACAATTACTCGGTCGAGATTTTCGAGAGCCTCGGTTATCCCTATCACGGGAACGAGACGATTATCACACGGGCCGAAACCCTCGTTGCCCTGGGAGTGATCTCGATTCTCGCGCTTCTCAATACCGTGCGTCGAAGTCGACCCGGGCTGCTTGCCACGTTTGGCGTGATGGCGGGGGGGACTGCACTCCTCGGGGTGAGTACGCTGCTCCTCGAAGCAGGTGTAATCAGCGGATTCTGGTGGATGACGCTGATCGGTCTCGGTTCTTATTTGGCCTACGTGCCCTACGGGTCGTTGCTCTTTGAAAGACTAATGGCCAATACTGCTCTCGTGGGGACAGCGGTCTTTGCCATCTACCTCGCGGATGCCGTCGGCTATACCGGATCGGTGGCCATGCTTCTCTATAAAGATCTGGCGGCTTCAGAGATGTCCCGGCTGGCCTTCTTCCAGGTCGCGACCTGGGGCATGGCTGGCGTGGGTACGGTCCTGCTCGTCACTAGTTGCATCTACTTCCTGCGCGAGCCCCGGCCCGACAGATAGACGCGCGGCTCAGAGGCGGATGCGCGTTTGCTGGCGCCGGGTAGATGCCCGGTGAAGAAGGCTGCCGAGCAACATGCCCGCGGCGAGGATCGAGGCGCCGGTGATCCATTCGGGATAGCGGTCGCCTGCGCGAAGGCGAATATTCTCCCGAGTCAGTTCCTCGATCTCGGCGGCCTGTGAATTCTCCTGCTCGCCGAGTTCCCGGGCGGTGATTCCCAGGGATTCGGCCTGTTGGCGCAGGGCCTCGAGTTCGGTGGTCAGGCGCGAGACCTCGGCTTCGGCTTGGCTGAGCCGAAGGGTGGGTGGGGGGACCGGGTTGAGGTAGCCCTCGGGGATCCAGCCTTCGCGATTCTTCCCCGCCTCGCTGGAGACGCGCACTTTGGTCCAGTTATCCGCCCGCTCGACGATTTCGACGCCGTCGCCGGTCTTGGCCACTCCCACGATCTTGAACTGGGTGCCGGGTCCGGTGCGGATATTCAGCCGGATTTCGCCGCGGACCCAACCCCTGTCCGCAGCGGCGGAAAGGGCGGGGAGTACGAGCCCGAAGGCCAGAATAGGGAGAAGCACGAGGATAAATCGCCGCATGGCGGGATGATACAGGCTTCGGCCGACGAACTCCCCCCGGCCCCCAGCATTTCCCTCGCTCTCGCCGCCCGGCGAAAATCGACGGAATTTGTCTCTCCATCGCTTGAAGGGGAGGGCGCTGAGGGGATATCGTGCGGCGGTTACACCGTTTTTCGGAGGGAGAGGGCTATGAAGAAGGGGTTGATCATCGCTGCCGGACTGGGGCTGGCCCTGGTTTTCATCGTCCTGCCGGTTCTGCTGGGTTTTGCCCTGGAGCGCGCCTATCCCCCGCTCATCGAGCGCTTGCAGAACGAAGCGCCCGGCCTGGACCTGGTTGAGGGGCATTTTGATCGGGGTCTCTTCAGTTCGACCGCGGTCGCCCGCTTTCGGCTCCCCGGGGCGGCTGGGGCTCCGCTTGCCCTCGAGGTCGATCAAAATTGGGTCCACGGCCCCTTCGCGCTCTCCGAGTGGTTCTCCGGCTTTGTCCCCATTCCTCCCGTTTTGGCCCGGGTGCGGGGGCAAATTAGGCCGGTGGAGGCCGGACTGGGGGTGGATTGGGTTCTGAGGGTGAACCTCGACGGAACCCTGGATCTCGAGGCGAGTTCGCCGGCATTCGCTTCCACCGACGGATCGCTTTCTGGAGAGGCGATCCAGGCCGAGTTGTCGATCCAAGGGGGCATTCGGGGTGGGCGCGGCCAGATCCAGTCGGGGGAACTGCGCTTGATCTCTCCCGGACTCGAAGCCCGCCTCGAGCCGTCGACCCTGGACTTTCGCGGCGCGTTGAGCGAGGCCGGGAGCCGGGTCGAAGGGACCTTCGAACTCGGGCCTGGCTCGATCCAGACCGCCGCGGGAGCAAGGGTCGGGTGGGCGCCAAGCTTCGGAACATTCGACGCCAGCCGGGCGCCCAATGAGCGCGATTCCTCGGCCATCGACATCGACCTCGGTGACCTTGAGATTTCGAGCACGGGCTCATCCGAGCCCGTCGCCATGGCCCGGGGCGCTCGTCTGCAGATCGATCTGAAGAGTGAGGATAGGCGCCTTGAGCGCCTGCAACTCGTCATGAGTCTCGACAGCCTTGAAGTGGGCGCCAATCGTCTTGGGCCGGGGCTCGTGCGAGTCGCGGCCAAGGGCGTCGACCTTGGAGCCCTTGTGAATTTCCGTGAGGCGCTTGGGGCTCTTGCCGTCGCCGAGGAAGATCCGGTGGCGTTGGCGGAACTGGAGGCCAATTTGCTCCGGGAATGGATACCGGCCCTGGTGGCGAGTTCGCCCGAGTTGCGGGTGGAGGCTTTCGAGATCGATGGCCCCGACGGTCGGCTCGAGGCGACGGGGCTGTTGAGCATCGATGGCAGTGAACCCGAGGCCTTCGCCGAGGAGTTGAGCGCGATGGAGGCAGTTGGAGCCCTGGCCGAATTTGCGATCCCGACTGCGATTCTCCACAACGGACTCGATCTTTTTCTGGCCCAGAGCGTGGCCGCCGAAGCCCCGGAGTTGCCCGACGAAGAGATCTTGGCGATGGCGCAGTTCATGCGTGAGATGGCCCTGGGGCAACTCCTGGGCACCGGAATGCTCAAGCCCCAAGGAGGTCGCTATCGGATCGAGTTTCGGTTCGAGCAGGGCGTTCCCGTTGTGAATGGAAAGCTGCTGGGGCCCGGAGGATTGGCCGAACTGCTCAGCGGCGGTTGAGCCGGGCTCACGGGCGCGCCTGGGAAAATCCCGGGGGCTTAAGGGAATGATGCGCCCCGGGCGACCGGGGCTTGGGGGGCAGGGCCTTCAGGGGGTCCCGTCACCTTGGGGCAACCCTCGCGCGGCGGCTTCGGCGAAGAGTTCCTCACGCCCTTCCCTCCAGGTGATATTCAACTGGCTTCGGGCGATGCGCCATTGGCCCGCCTGGTGAAGCAGCCGGGTATCGTACCAGCCGCCGAGCACCACCCGTTCCCCGCCGAGCATATGACTCGCCTGGATATTGGATGTGGCACGGGCCTCCTCGCTGTTGACCTCTACGAGATGATTCCCGCTCAGGTGCTGGGTCGCATCGAAGCCCGAAAGTCCAGAGCGGACGCCCTCCACCCAGGTGTCCCGGGGCAGTCGCGTGGGTGGGTTGCCATTCCAACTCGAGAGGTCGATCTCGACCTCGTCGCAGAAGCAGCGGGCGAAGAGTTTCCAGTCTCGTTGGTCGCAGCCCGCTGCGTAGCTGTAGAGCACCTCGCTGATCGCCTGCTTATGGAGAAGTCCTTCCAGGTCATCCGGTTGCATTGTTGCCCTTTCCCATTGAGTTCTTCTCCATTGTCGAGTCCCATGGACTCGAGGCGTCCGAACTCTCCTCTGCCCCTCCCGCCTACCCATGGGAGCGAAGGGCTCGGAAACAGACTACTCATTCCGATCTATTTTCCCAAAGGTCTCGACTGTGCCATCAAGAGACATGGCGTCGCGCTTCGCGGGTGCGATCTTCGGCCCATTGGATTCGCTCCGGCCACACGGGGTCGCTAATTTACCGAGGCCGAGTTCTTGGCCAGGAGGAGATCTCTTCAGTATGACGGGCGTCGAAGAAAGCCGGGCCATCCACGGAGTCGGCCTCGGCCTGCGTAGTCGCCATTACGATGAGTTACTCGCCGGAGTTGGCGAGATTCCGTGGCTTGAGGTCTTGCTCGACAATTATGCGCATGGCGACGGCTTGCCGATGCACCAGCTCGAATTGATCGCCGAGGATTACCCCCTGGTCTTTCACGGCGTGGGGATGTCCCTGGGTTCGGCGGATCCTCTGGATGTCCGCTACCTCGACGCCGTGATGGGCTTGGTCGACCGCTTCGAGCCGGCCTGGCTCTCGGAGCACTTGGCCTGGACCTCTTCGGGCGGCCGTCACCATCACGAACTGCTTCCTCTCCCATTCAACGACGAGGCGGTGGATACCCTGGTCGCGCGCATCGGTCAGGTACAGGATCGTCTGGGCGGACCGATGCTCGTAGAAAATTCGTCGGGTTATACAGCCTTCAAGGCTTCCGCTATGAGCGAACTCGAATTCGTTGGCCGAGTGCTTGAGTCTGCCGATTGTCTGCTGCTCCTGGACATCAATAATCTTTACGTCAACGCCTGGAATCACAATTTCGATGCCCTCGAGTTCCTTCGCGGGCTCCCTCGTGAAAGGGTGGCCCAAATGCATCTGGCGGGTCATGACCACCGGGAGCATTACCTCGTCGACGCCCATGGCAGCCCCGTGGTGGAGCCGGTCTGGGAGCTCTATGCCGAAGCCGTTCGTCTCTTTCCCGATATTCCCGTTTGTGTCGAGTGGGACCGGGATGTCCCGGCCCTCGATCTTCTTTTGGGTGAGGTAAAAAAGGCGAGGGATATCATGGCGGGTGGGCAGGTCGGAAGCGGAGGGGAGGAGTCAGATGCTTCGTGAGCTTCAACGCGCGTTTTCCGAGGCGCTCTACGCCCAGGGTCCCGAGAGTCCTTCGGTGGCTGCCGCGGCGGAGAATCTGGACTCCATGCCGAGGCTCGACGCTCGGGCAAGCCTGGCCATCTATCAGAATGCCGTCGGCCAGTGCATGACCGAATCCCTGGGTGAGATTTTCCCTGTCTGTGCTGAACTCGTCGCCGAGGATTGTTTTCGAACGGTCGCGAATCTCTACTATCGAGAGATTCCGTCCGCGCATGCGGATCTGGCGCGGGTGGGTGACGCCTTTCCCGAGTTCGTGGCGGGTTTGGATTTCCTTTCCGGGCTGCCCTACTTGGCCGATATGGCGCGCCTCGAACTTGGGTTCCACAACGCCTATTCGGCGTCTTGGCCGCCTCCGCCCCATGCGCCGGGAGTGCTCGGGCAAGCGATCGCCGATGAGCCCGAAAACTGGCGCTTTCTCCTTTCTCCCTCGGCGACCCTGTTGGCCTCGGCTCATCCGGTGCTCACCCTTTGGGAAGCCCATCAGGACCGTCGAATCGATGGCGGTTGGACCCTCGACCCCCGGGCAGCGGGGGAGCGCACCCTTGTCTTTCGTCAGGGAGCCGAAATTCATGCGGATCTTGTCGAGCCGAGCTTGTGGCCGATTCTTCTTTCGATCTCAGAGGGTGAGCCCGTGGCCGAGCAACTCGAACTCGCGGGGGCTTTGCGCCGTTCAGAGGGCCAGACTCCGGATTCGGGGATCAATCCTGGGGAAAACGTGCCGATATTGACTACGATCCAGATGCTCTTCGAAAGGGGCTGGGTGGTCGGCGGGGAACCGATCTGAGCCGGGAGTTCTCTGAATCCATTCAGGTGAGCAGGAGCACGACAACCGAAAAGGGAGCATCAAGCATGAAGGAATCAGGCAACCGCAAGGCATTTCAATTGGCGCTGGGGAGTGTTTTGACCCTGGGGCTTGCGAGCGCCGCCAGCCAGGCCGAAGCCAAGCCTACTTGGGACGGTCACGAGAAATGCTACGGCGTCGCCAAGAAGGGTATGAACGACTGCCATAATGCAGAGCATCGCTGCGGCGGTCGTGCCAAGGAAGGCGGGGAAGCCAACGAGTGGGTCTTCCTGCCCGAGGGTACGTGCGAAAAGATCGTCGGGGGGAGCCTCGAGCCCAAGAAGGGCTAGCAATGCCTCCGAGATCGGAATGCTGACGCCCCAGCCCTCTTCGAAGACGGCTGGGGCGTCGTGTTTTCTGAATGGCGAGGAGGGCGAGGAAGTCTCGGCTCCGGGGTCCGCTATGTTCCGGCGCGCTGGGTTGTTCCCATGCACGGGGGGAGAAGATGGGCTGCGGGTTGGATGCGTGTCGCTTCGGATCAGCCACTGTGCTGGTTGGGGTCGCGCTCGTTTTAGGGATTCTGCCGGGTTTTCTGAGCCCGGCCGTGGCCGACGAGGAATCCCTCGGTTCGGGCCCCCTGGTCGATGAAATCGTCGTTCAGGGGAGCCGAGTGGCCGGTACGGTGCTCGAGACGCCCGCTGCCATCGGGATCATCGACCAAGAGGAGATCCAGCTGGCTCGCCCCCAACTCACTCTCGGCGAGTCCTTGAACCGCATCCCTGGAGTTTTCACCCAGAACGATCAGAATTTTGCCCAGGATCTGCGGATCTCAATCCGCGGCTTTGGTGCCCGCGCCCGATTCGGACTGCGCGGCGTCAAGCTGATCGTCGACGGCATCCCGGCGACGTTGCCCGACGGCCAGGGTCAGGTGGATTCGTTGCAACTCTCGACGGTTGGGCGCATCGAAGTGATTCGGGGTCCCTCGTCTTCGCTCTATGGCAGCGCGGCCGCCGGGGTGATCCGGGTGGAGAGCGAGGCGATTGGTCAGGGCACCCGGGCGGCTACCCGGGTCGGCTTGGGGGATTACGGCTACCGGAGTTACGACGCTAAGTCGAGTATGCGCGAGGGGTCGGTGGGCATTCTTGTCGGGCTCTCCCATCAGGAAATGGGTGGCTACCGGGATCACAGTCGCATGGAAAACACGAACCTGAACAGCCGCCTCGAATGGCAGATCGACGAGGACTCGGAGTTGATCGGTTTGCTCAGTTTCGTCGATTCTCCCATGGCCGACGATCCCGGAGGTCTCAAGGCGGCCGAGGTCGCGGCAAATCGCCGAAAGGCCGCGCCCAATAACCTGAAATTCGACGCGGGTGAGAACCTCAAGCAGGTGACGACGGGGATGCGCTACCGACGTCGGTCGGGTGATCAGCACGAGACGACCGCTGCCGCCTGGTATGGCTGGCGTGATTTCGCAAACCGACTTCCGATTCCGCCCTCGGGCGTGAGCGGAGGGCTCGATCGGACTTTCGCAGGGGGCAGTATTCAGCACGAATACCGTGACGAGGTGTTCGGCCTGAGCAATTCACTACTCGTGGGTATCGACGTCGAGGCCCAGTGGGACGATCGCACCCGCACGAGCGCCGGGGCGAGGACTCTGGATCAGGCCGAAGATGTCACGAGCTTTCGGGTTTTCGTGCGCGATGAGCTGAGCCTGCCCGAAGATTTCACCCTGGCTTTCTCCCTGGGTTTCGACAATTTGTGGTACCGCCTCGATGACCATCTCTCCGCCGGGGGCGGGATGGCGGATGCCTCGGGCCGGGTGGATTTCAGCGAATGGAGTCCCGCTATTTCCTTCCGCTGGAACCCGCGCAAGGACTTCAATCCCTACCTGCGAATCTCGACATCCTTCGAGCCACCCACGACAACCGAGTTTCGAAACCCGGACGGCAGCGGTTTTAACACCGACCTGGGAGCTCAGAACGCGATCAACTACGAGGCGGGGGTCAAGGATTTGCTGCCCGGCCGCGCCCGCTATTCACTCGCGCTTTACCACATCAAGACCTCAGACGAATTGATTCCCTACGAGATCGCCGACGAGACCTATTACCGGAACGCCGGACGAACCGAGCGTACGGGCTTCGAGGCGATGTTGATTATAGAACTCCTCGATGGAGTTCAGTTCACCGCGGCGTACACCTACACGAGTGCCGAATTTACCGACTATATACTCGATGGGGGAGCGAACCTTACGGGAAATCAGGTCCCCGGCGTTCCCGAGAATACCTTTTACGGCGAACTCCTTTACATGCACTCGTCGGGGTTTTTCGCCGCTCTCGAGGTGCGCGGAATTGGAGCCTTCTACGCCAACGATACGAACGCGGTTCGAACCGAGGCCTATGGGGTGTTGGATTACCGCATGGGCTGGAAGGCCGAATGGGGCGCTTGGCGGCTCACCCCCTATGTTTCCATGAGCAATATCACCGACACGGTCTACAACGACAATGTGCGCTTGAACGCGGGCTTTGGTCGTTATTATGAGCCCGCAGCCGGGTTCGAAATCCAGGGCGGCTTGGGGATCGCCTATAGCTTCGAGTGAACCGCTTCGTAGTGTAAGAGGAGGCAGCAGTGGAACGATCCGATTCTTTGCTCGTGGACCTAGACGGTGGGGTCCTGACGCTCACGAATAACGACCCCCCGATCAACCGCATGAGCTTCGAGTACATGGACGCCTTGGAAGCGGCAGTGATGGAAGCGGCGGACGACCCCGAGGTGCGGGTCCTGATCTTTACGGCGGCCGGGGAGAAGGATTTCTCGGTGGGGATGGATCTCAAACAGTTGCAATCGGGTTCCGCTGCTCGGGGCGGCGCCGAAGCGGTTTTCGATCAGCGCCTACGCGTCCTCGCAGCCATCGAAAATATGGACAAGCCCTCCATCGCGACCCTCTTTGGGTATTGCCTCGGAGGCGGTTTGGAACTCCCCCTCGCATGCCATTTTAGATTGGCCGCGGCCGACGGGGCGCGAATTGGGCTCCCGGAACTCGACCTGGGCGCTGTGCCCGCCTGGGGGGGCACGGCGCGTCTGACGCGTTGCGTGGGGCGGGACGCCGCTCTGGACTTGATCCTGCGGGCCAAGAAGATCGATGGCCCCGAGGCCCTTCGGATCGGTTTGGTCCAGGAGGTGCATCCGCTTTCGGAACTCAAAGAAGCCGCCCAATCTCTGGCTCGGGAACTCGCCGGGATGCCGCCCCTGGCCGTTGCGGGGGTTCTCCGCTGCGTAGTGGGCGCCGGTGAGGCCTCCCTGGCCGGAGGTCTGGCCGCGGAAAGAGCCGCGGTCCTGCGCTGCGGGGGCAGTCGGGATCAGGCCGAGGGCATGAGGGCCTTCCTGGAGAAGCGCCCGCCCGTTTTTACCGGCGAATAGACGGGGTTCGGCATTCCCTACCCGCCCTCTTCGTCGCCCTCGTATTCGCGGGGTCTTGGGGAAGAGTGCTCCGGGGTCAGGTTTCCTGGGCGAGCACGAAGGGCGCGACAATCAGGCAGCGAAAAATCTGTTCATCCGTCTCATCCCAAGCCGCAAGCTGAGGGGGAGTAGGGCGCGCGAGTTGGCCCGCAGCGATCCAGGCGTTGACCGGTGCCGACTGATCCCGGGCCAGAGCAAGACCGATTTCGACGAGATCGAGATCGGACGCCGCGAGGAAGAGTCGTTCGGCCTCGGCGTGGGAGCGCAGCGCCTGCCACGGCGCCAAATCCACTTCGCCTCTCAGCTTCTCGCGAACTTCATTGTCCTCGGCATCCTTGGTCTTGTCCTCAGATTTTTTTGTCGAATCCATTCCGCATCCTTGCCGACTCTCGCCGGGGTAGGCCCCGGTTTGCCCCGGGCGCTTCTTTTCCTTGCTTAGCCCGCGAGAGACTCAAGGTATTCCCGGGTGGCGCGATCACGCTCCTCCAGGCGTTCGATTTCGGATTCCGCCACCGCCAATTCGTTCAGGATCTCTCGGGCGTGATCGCCCGGGAAGGGGGCATGGCGGCGCGGAAAGGCGGGCTGGCCTTCGAAATTGAAGGGGGGCCGGGGATAGCGCATGGCTCCGATGACCGGGTGGGTCGTTTCGATCAGGCTCTCTTGCTGAACGATCTGGGGATCCTCATGGACCTCGTCCAGGGAGTTGACCCGCGCGACGGGAATATTGAAGGCGTCCAGGTTTTCGCAGATTTCGTCGGTGGTGAGGTCGGCGAGCAGGGTCTCCAACTCCTCCTGGAGTTCGGCTGCGTGGGCCCGGCGGGCGGGGAAGGTCTTGTAGCGCTCGTCGGTGTGGAGGGTCGCCCCCCGCCAGATGGAGAAGACTTCGAGGTCCTCGTCCCGGACAAGAACGATGGAGACATACCCATCCTTTACCTTGTAGATCTGGAACCATTTTCCGATTTCACCCGCATGGCTGATATCGTCACCCATCAAGGTGCGAGACCACATGACGTCGGGCCAAGCGTAATAAAGGGCAGATTCCAGCATCGAAATCGGCAGGTGCTGACCCCGCCCGGTTTTTTCCCGCTCTAGGAGAGCCGCGGTGATGGTCTGGGCGGTGGTTAGGGCGGTGACCTTGTCGAAGACGATGCTCGCCATGAGTTGGGGTGTGTCGCCTCCCTGGGCGTTGGTGATCCCGGTGGAGGCCTGGATGAGCGGGTCGAAGACCTTTCGGTTCTGGTAGGGCCCGCTCTGGCCGTATCCCGAAATCGAGGCGTAGATAAGGCGGGGGTTGACCTTGGATAGGGTCGCATAATCGATGCCGAGCTTTCTCACTACGCCGGGCCGGTAGTTCTCGAGGAGTACATCGGCGCCCTCGACCAGTTCCATCAAGATGCTCTTCTCGTCTTCGTTTTTGAGGTCGAGCACCAGCGACCGTTTGTTGCGATTGAGGACCGCAAACATGGCTCCCATACCCTGGCGTTGGCTGCCCAGGAAACGACCCTTGTCGCCGAGTAGCGGGGGCTCGATCTTGATGACATCCGCTCCTTGGTCTGCGAGCATCATGGCCGCCATCGGGCCCGAGACGGTGGAGGTGAGTTCGAGAACGCGATAGTCGCCGAGGGGACCGGCCATTTTTTCTCCGATGCCGAACTTCGCAACGTCGCGAAGGAAGGATTCCGCAATAGGCGGGAGATGATAGGTTTCCGGGGCGCGAAAGACGACTTGAAAGCGGTTTGGATATTCGATGGGGGGGGGAGAGAGTTGAGAGCAAGGACAGGGCAGAGTCGAGTCGGAGAAGCTTCCGGGGGCAGTTGGGTCCGCCGAGGGAGCGGGGCCTTATTCCTGACGGTGAGCCTCGGCCTGGCGCTGTCGGCCCAGGCTTCGCCGGGAGAGGCGGTTGCCTGGTTCTCGGAAACCTCGCTCTGCGGTGAAGAGGCGGCCAATTCGAATTTCGCAAGCCTGCCCCGGGCGAGTCAAAGATGCCTTCTTATCGAAAGAGGGATGCGAGCGAATCTTGGCGGACGATTCGCCGATGCCACTGGGATTTGGCTAGAGTTGCGCGCGCTGGCACCCGACGATGGGGCCGCGGCCCTGGGAGAAATCGATACCGCCTGGTGGCGACTGATGCTCGACGAAGGATCCACCCGCAACGACGCGGTTATTCTGGCGGCGAGCAAAGAAGCCATTGCTTTGGCCGATGTTCGTCTCGACGCGAACCCCGCGGATATCGACGCGCTCTACCAGAAGGGCGCCGCACTTTTCAATCGCGCCCGCCTCAACGGTGTGCGGGGCAACTATTTACGCGCGGGGCGCGAGGGTGAGCGGGGCAGGGAACTCCTTGAGCGCGTTCTTGCGTTGGA
Organism: Myxococcota bacterium; assembly: GCA_029243605.1. Taxonomy (GTDB): domain Bacteria; phylum Myxococcota_A; class UBA9160; order UBA9160; family UBA4427; genus JAZXM01. Next base: position 11,242 of record JAQWRT010000071.1, on the reverse strand, counting down.
TCCGGGTCGGATGGATGCACGCTATGCGCTCGGGCTCTATACCTACTACACCGATATCGCTCCCAAGGTGGTCAAGTGGATGAGCTGGCTCTGGTTTGTCCCAAAGGGGGATCGGGCGGAGGGGCTTCGGAACCTTCAACTCGTTCGCGAGAGCGGCAGCCTCCATGCACCCGGGGCGGCATTCATTCTGATGAATGTCCACACCTACCATGCCCCCATGGATTTGCCCGCGGCCCTGGAGACCGGAGAAAGACTTCACGCCATTTTTCCCGGCAACGCGCTCTTTCACTCGGAACTGGTCGAAGTCCAGCTGAAGATGGGGCTCTATGACGAGGCCATCGAGACCGCCCTGGCCCTCGAAGCGGCCAACCCCACCGAAGACGAGGCGAAGGCTCGCCTAGGGCTCGCCCGGATCCTTCGGGCCCAGGCTCTCCTGCTTCAGGGGCAGGGTGACGCCGCCTGGAAGCTTCTCGAGCCCATGGATGCCGAGGGGGGCGACCTGCCGGTTTGGGGAGGAGCTTGGTTGTACTTGGTGCGCGGCCAGGTCATGGATAGCCGGGGTCAGCGCGGGAAAGCCGTGAAGGAATACCGTCGGGTTCTTGGTCTCAAGGCCCCCCGTTTCAACCCGCGCGCGGGGATGATTGCGGAAGTGGCGTTGGAGGACCCCTTCGAGCCCGGGAGCTATAGCGAGCGCCCCATGGTTGAGGCGGCGCCCTGAGTTTCAGCGGGTTTCCTTGGGAGCATCGAGGGGCGAGCGAGTCTCCATGCCCCAGCCCTTTGCGCCGCGAAGTGCCCAGAGCGCAAGCTCCGAGCGGGGAACTGCTTGCTTGAGTCCCCGACGGGAACTATGATCCCGCCTGCGAATAGCTTCGCGCGGCTTGCTGATCCCCACCCGTGCCCTCCTTCCCGGGTGTCTTCAACGAACGGATTAGGGAACGGCAATGGGTAACTGGAGCAGATTGTGTCTGTAGAAATGACGCTGGATCATTCGATGAGCGCTGCCCTCGCCGAGCGGGATCCGGACGAGTTGCGCAGGGTCTACGAGGCCAATGGCCAACTGCTCGTGATCGACGACTTTCTGCCCGAAGACATTCTGGATGGTGCGCTCGAGGATCTGCGCCGGCTTCGCCCACGAGTTCATCGCAATCATATTCCGAAACAGAAGAAGGGCGGGGCGGTCAGCCGGCATTCCATCGATCGCGAAGGCGATATGATCGCCGACCTCTATCGGTCGGCTCCGCTACGCGAATTTTTGGAGAAGATTACCGGGGCAACTTTGCTCGACTGCCCGGACAGTGATCCCCACACCTACGCGCTCTATCTATACAGCGAGTCGGGGGACCATATCGGCTGGCACTTCGATACTTCATTCTATCGGGGGCGTCGATTTACGGTGATCTTCGGCTTGGTGGACAACGAAAGCTGTCACTTCGAGTGTGAGCTGCATCGCAAGAACGACGCAAGGGAAGTCGAGGCGCGTTCCTATCGTGTACAGCCGGGCTCTATGATTCTTTTCGACGGGGATAACCTCTGGCATCGCGTGACGAAGATGGCCGAAGGCGACAACGAGCGCGTGGTGATCTCGATGGAATTCGTGACGGATCGGTCGATGAACCCAGTGCGGAAACTGATCTCGAATGTGAAGGATTCCTTCGCGTATTTCGGTCTGCGCGAGGTCTTCGGGTCCCGCTGATTTCCGGCGATTGAGATCAGTCCGGAAGGTGCGCCCGAGCGCCCAGGGCGGCCTGGGTCTGCTGCCTCACATCATCCATGATCCTGGGGAAATCTTCGGGGGTGACGGTCGGCCCCAAGACCTGGAAGATCGGTTGCTCGGCCGGGAAGCCGTGGGGCGTTATCTCCAGGGTGGCGAAGCTGGAAAGTGGGTAGCCGCCGAGTTCTTCGGGGATGCGGTAGACCATGGGCTGGGGGTCGCTCCCGCACTCCTGGGCGAGTTCTGCGCGGAGGCTGGGCGAGGCGAGTCGGTCGGGCACGAGCCAGGCTTCTAGGGTCGTATTGGTGTCGAGGTAGCGCCTCCGGACCAGGGAGTTGTCGGGCAGGCGAGCTTGAGAATCCCACCAGACTTGGTCGACCGCCTGGACGGCTTGTTCGGCGATTTGGCTGGGGACGGGATGCACGGTCTTGAGGGCGATTTGGATCAGCTGGTCCACCTCCCGGTTGTAGACCTTCTCGCTCGCGAGGATCTCCTCGATCTTGGAGCCCGAGAGCAGGGAGATGCCGATGGCGTTGGAGATTGGGTCCTCGGGAGAGAAACCCGAGAGATATTCCGGAAAGAGATTGACGAGTGACCAGCCATACCATTGGGCGATTTCGTGCCAGACGGAGCCCTGGTAGGCGAGCCATTGAGCGGTGGCGAGGACGACTTCGTCGCGACCGTAGAGCTCGATCACTTCGGGAGGAATCGGCCTGATGATCAGGCGCCGGTCGGCGCCCTCGGGAGTCAGCTCGATCTCGGCGCCCGTGGCGAGATAGCGATCGACCTGGGAGGCGAAGAAGGCGACCCAGTCGACCTGTTCTCGGATATGGGCCGTGTCGAGGAAGCCCGCTCGGCAGGTGTACATCAGGCCGTTTGCCTCGCCCCAGGGAAAGGCGTTCTCGCGTTCGTCGTCGACGGCCGCGGTGGCCCCGTCGTAGCGGTGGGGACCCAGATCCTCGGGGTCGAGCATCCGCCCGACCTTCAGCCACGGAATCGTCATCTGCCCGAATCGGGCGCGGAGGTCGGTGCCGAAGGCGCAGCAAAAGCGGAATTTCTCCCGGCCCGGGATATCCGGGGTCTGGGCCGGGGGCCCGGCCGCGACATCGGGCGCTTCCCCTGCGGTCGCCCACTCCACGGGCCGGGGCACGGTTTTGCCGTCGTGCCATTTGCCCGGCCCCATGCATCCCGCCAGGGTCAGCGTCAGGCACAGCGATATCAGGGGAGTCCGGATTTTCATGGCGGGAAGCCTAGCCGTTTCGAGAAATGACGGAAGCGTCAGCCAGGGATTTGCCCCTGAGGAGCGGCCTGTTCGTGCTCCGGAGGACGGGGCGCCCGCGTCCCGCTGGGGTAGCGCTCAAACGGACTTCGTAGCCGCTCTACTCCACCAAGATGACGATCTTCTCCGAAACGACCGGAGGGTCGTGGGGAACGTGGAACTCGTCGCCCAGGAGCATCTGGAGGCTGTGGCTTCCCGGTGGCAACTCGATGACCGTCTCGGTTTGGCCGCCGCCGAAATGGCGGTGTTGGGCATCACTGGGGACCGGCAGGTCCAAGGGGGGGAGATCGGTGTCGATGAGCAGGTGGTGGTGCCCTGTGGCGTCTCGGGCGACCCCCGCCGGCGCGACCCCCATCCCCTGGAGGCCGAAGCGCACGGTAATCGGGTTCGAGACCGTTTCGCCGTTGCTCGGTGAAATCACGTAGACCCTCGCGTCGGCCGGGGATGTGTTTCGAGGAATTTCGCCGCCGGCTTGGGCGTGGCCTGCCAGAAGCAGGAGCCCCCCCACGAGCAGGCCGGTCCGCTGGGCAACTCGGCGCCAAGTTCGCTTTGTCATTTTCATCCTCCTCCGGGTGGGGGTTGTCGCGCCGGGAGCCCTTTCAGGCGTAGACGCTTCGAGTCAGCCAGTCGGCGACCAGGGCGGGCCGCTCTTCTCCCTGGATTTCCACGGTCATGGTTCGGGTCTGCTGAATGGCATTGCCCTTGAGTTCGACCTTGGAGAGCAGCGCGCTGACGCGGACCCGGCTCCCGACCTTCACGGGACTGACGAATCGGACTTTATCGAAGCCGTAGTTGACTCCCATCACCATACCTGCGAAGCGCCCGGGGTCGGGATTCTCGGGGTTCGCCGAGGCGCTCAAGTGGGTCAACAGGGAGAGGGTCAGGAACCCGTGGGCGATGGTGGTTCCAAAGGGCGTCGCCTTGGCGCGTTCCGGGTCGATATGAATGAACTGGTGGTCCTGGGTCACGTCTGCGAACTGGTTGATGAGCTCCTGGCTGACGTCCATCCAGTCTCCGGTGGCCGACTCTTTGCCCTCCACTTCTTTGTAGAGAGCGAAGGCCTTCTCAGCATTTTCCGACATGGCGCACTTTCCTTTCCCGTGTTCTTTCCCGTATTTTTCCCGTGTTTTTTCGGATCTCGAACGCGAGTTCCGGGTGACGGCCTGCGCCGATTCTTTCCTAGAGTTCGTCGACGAAGATGATCTCGGGACGACCCGCGAGGAAATCGGCGAATTCTGCGTTCTTCGAAGCCAGATTCTTTCCGTGGATTCCGAAGGCTTCGTCGTCCGCATATTTCTCGTAAAAAATAAAAGTGGCCGGGTCGTCTTTGCTCTGGTGAGCGATGTAGGCGAGGGTTCCGGCTTCGTTGGCCATGGTTTCGGCAGCAAGGTTTTTCAGGAAGGTTCGCGCTTCGTCGACCTTCTCCTCCTTGACCTTGATCGTGGCGATGACGCTGGGCATGCTTTTCTCCTTGATTTCAAGTGACCTGACCCGCCGATGATAGGGGATTCCCGGGCGGCGCTAGGACGCATTCGACCATTCTGGAGCCCGGTCTGCCGCGCCGAAGGCGGGCGCTGGGTCGGCGACGCCAATCGCTGGGGCTTTCCGCGGCGCGGTGAGATGCGGAGTGGCGTCGTGTGGCTCCCCGGGTAGGACTTGAACCTACGACAAGGCGGTTAACAGCCGCATGCTCTACCAGCTGAGCTACCGGGGAATGCACATGAATCGGCGGCGAATTGTATAGACTGGCTCCGGAAGCGCAAGATAGGGGAGTGACTCTCTAAAAGTTCCGAAAGCGACCTCTCGCTCTCGCTCACGGAGACTAGTCGAAGCGGATCTCGAGAATTTCGAACTCCCGGACGCCTTTGGGCGCCTTTACGGTCGCCTCGTCCCCCACTTCCTTGCTCATAAGGGCCTGGGCGACGGGGGCGGTCACCGAAATCATGCCCGCCTTGGGGTCGGCCTCGTCCTCGCCCACGATCCGGTATGTGACCGTTTCTTCGGTTTCGGAATCCGAGAGCACGACGGTCACTCCAAACTGCACCCTCTCGACCGAGCCGCTGGAGACTTCAATGATCTGGGCGCGGGCGACCTTGTCCTCCACGGAGGCGATGCGGCCGGCAATATGACTCTGCTTCTCCTTGGCGGCGTGGTATTCGGCATTTTCCGAGAGGTCGCCGTGGGCGAGGGCCTCTTCTATATCCCTCACGTTTTGCGGACGTTCCTCGGTCTTGAGCCGTTTGAGCTCCCGCTTCAACGCCTGGTAGCCTGTCTGGGTCATCGGTACTCGGTCTGCCATGGTCTCCTGCCTTACGCCGCCTGCTCCGATGAGGACGGGGGCAGACGCTGGGTACTGTTTCGGCGCGATGGGTTCTGAACCTGAATCCATCGGGTGTTCTGTGAATAATTCGGGGCCAACGGCTCCGAGTTCCGCCAAGGGGCTTTCCACGGCCCCGGGGGTGAGAGTGCCGGGAGCCTTGGCCGGCACCCCGGCGCCGCTGGGTGTAGTAAAAAACCCATATTTTAAAATTTCAAAAATCTCGAGGTGCCTTGCCTTCGGCTGCGCGTGGCGGGCAATGCCCAGATGCCGAGCGCGAACCGAATATAAAAAAGCTATCCCCCCGTTCGGCTCGGGTCAATCCCCGGCCGTTGGGAGGGAAAAAATGTCCGAAGCGGGCGGTGGCGGGGATGCGAATCCGCCGGGCAGGACGGTGGCAGGCCTGGTTTCCATGGGGCTCTATTTCTACGCCGTGGTGATGGTTGTCGCCCTGGTCTGGAGGATGGGCTTCTACGGTGAGTCCATTATTTTCGCCTCCGAGGCCGATGAAATTATTGGCATCAGCCCTCTCCGCGATTTTTCGATTGGGCTCGGCGCGGGTCTCGCTCTTGTGGCGGTTTCCCTAGGATGGGCGTGGTCTAGCCGGACCGGCCGGGCACTGGCGTCGGAGTTGGCCACGCTGATGGGCCCGTTGGGCGTGCCCAACGCCCTGCTTCTGGCACTCGCGAGCGGCCTCGCCGAAGAAATGTTCTTTCGCGGGGCATTGCAGCCTCGCGTTGGGCTCTGGCTCGCCAGTTTTCTCTTCGCCTGCGTCCATTTTGTTCCGCGCCGGCCGCTGCTTCCCTGGACGCTCTTTGCCGCGGGAGCCGGATTGGTCTTCGGGTGGCTCTTTGAGTGGACCGGCAACCTGATCGCGCCCATCACGGCCCACGTGGTGGTCAACGCGGTGAATCTTCCCCTACTCGAGCGCTATTTTGCACCGTCCGCTGAAAAGCGCTGATCAGTCGGCGACGGTCGCGATGGCGTCGATCTCCACCGCACAGCCGAGGGGCAGGGCGGACACGCCGACGGTGGCCCTGGCCGGAGAGGGGTCTGAAGCGAAGTAGCGGGCGTAGACCGCGTTGACTCTCGGAAAGAGAGAGAGATCGGTGAGGTAGATCGTCGTTCGGACGACTCGATCCAAGGAACTCCCGCCCTCTTGAAGCACTGCGGAGAGATTGTCGAGAACGCGCTCGGTCTGGATCTCGATTTCGCCCGGGACCTTTTCGCCGCTGGCGGGATCCAGGGGGATCTGCCCGGAGACGAATACCCACCCGCCATGCGCGATGGCTTGGGAGTAGGGACCGACGGGCGCAGGCGCGTTGGCCGCCTCTATGGCGCGCTGTCGTGTGGAGGCCTTCGGATCAGTTGTCGCTGATGTCAAGCTTCTCTTCCAGGGTTCGCATCAGGTACCCGATCAGCATCAGGTTGGGTAGCTGGCCTCGAGTCGAGTTCGAGATGATCGAACCCTTGGCAAAGCCCTCGGTGTACTTGACGAAGAACTCAAGGGTTTCGATGGGGACGTTTGCAGCGACCACCTCGTTAATTTGCTGAGTATCGAGTTCCTCGAAAATCTCGGCGAATTCCCATGCCATTTCTTCCAGAGTCATGATGCCCTTCCCCTTCATTTATTTCGACCGTTGTCGGTCGGCGCTCGTGTGGATGGAGTGCTGGGTCAGCTCTCAGCGTCATTGCCGCCCTCTGTTAAATCCACCAGGCCACAAACTAGAGACGGTTCGTGGCGTCGTTTTTAACAAGGACTTCGATACCTCTTAGACCCGGCACTTCATTTCTTTTTTCTCTTCCTTGAGTTTCACTTCTCTGGGGGGTTGGCTCAGACAATTTCCTGCTTCGTTCGAGCGAGCCTGGATACCGAATGCGCTCGTGATTTTGGTCGGTACTCTTGGCCATCATCTCGATCGTTTGGTTCTTTAGCGTCAGGTCCTAGTTACGCGGTGGAGGTCTTTGACGATCTCAAAGCAATCTTGCCTGCACAAAATTAAAGTGTCAATTCAGCAGCATGATGAGCCTGTAAATATGCCTAGGGGATTCACATTAGAGCTGCCTGTGGCGTTCCTACTACACACCCGGGACGGCTCCGTTGAAGGGATCCGAAATGACTATGGCCGACCGGCCCCGGACCTATTTATACAAGAAGATGGGATAGAAGTTGCATAATTATCGCGCGCGGAAAACGTGGAATTCTACTCGCCCTGGAAGCGCCGCGTTTCAATTCAGTAAGGGCTTCAGAAAAACGGCAGGTGGTCGGGGCGACTGGATTCGAACCAGCGACCTCTTCGTCCCGAACGAAGCGCGCTACCAGGCTGCGCCACGCCCCGACTGGCGGCCGAGTATGGCGCCTTATGGGCATGGACTCAAGCGCTCAGCGCCGGAATCGGGCTCGGATCGGCAATCGATCAGCAATCTTCCGGGCTCCAGTCGTGGGTTCGGACCCGGCATTGGCGGGAAGCAAGGTCCGGGGAGAGCCCTTTGATCCCGACTGCCATCACCGCTGGGATCCTGGGGGTGATTCTTCTGCTGATGCTCGCATCGGCGGTGGTCGCTGCCAGACCGGGCTGGGTGGCGTCCCACCCGAGGAAGATGCTCGCGGGGATTGGGCTCTTGAGCCTGGCTGCTGCCCTGGCCCTGGTGGAAGGTTCGCCCCCAGATCTGCGGCTTCGAATCGATCCGTCGAGCGAGCCCCTGCTCGCCCAGGGTGACCCGGCGGGAGTTCTGTACCACGAAGCCGTTCGGGATTTCGGCCACGACGAGGTCTATGCCGTGGCGCTGGTCTGCGAGGAGGTCTTTACCCCGAGCTGCCTGCTTGCCCTCGAGGAGATGTCCGGGAGGGTCGCTCGTCTTCAGGGCGTCCGCCGAGTCTCAAGCCTGGCCGATGCCACGGCCTTGCGTTGGAACGACGAGCGGGACTGGATCGAGATTCGCCCCTTCATGGAGTCGGTGCCCGAAGCCCCGGGAGACCTCGCCGCACTCCGCCGCCGGGCCCTCGAGGACAATGTCTACCGGCAGACCCTAGTCGCCGAGGATGGCCGAGCGGCGGCGCTCAATGTGGCCTTTCGGGCCATGGACGATGCCTCGTTTCTCGCATCGGGGATCGACGGCTCCATCGATGAGATTATGGGGGAAGCTCTGGGCCCGGGTCAGGGCTATCACGTGGCCGGGCGCCCCCATGTCAAGGTGCGCGTCTACCGCGGGATCGTGTCCGACCTGGCGATCTTGCTCCCCCTGGCCCTGTGCGCGATGGCCGCGGTCCTTTGGTTCTTTTTTAGGACCTTGCGGGGAGTGCTGCTGCCGCTCGGGACCGCGTTCCTAGCGAACCTCTGGACCTTTGGTGCCATGGCGGTGGCGGACGAAGCCCTGACGCTTCTCAGCGGATTGCTCGGACCGTTGCTTCTGGCCATCGGCAGTGTTTATGGTGTCCACGTAGTCGCTCGCTACGAGGAGATTGTCCCTCGGGCGCAGCGCCGGCCGGCCGAGTACGCCGAGAGGGCCCTGCGCGAGGTCAGGCTGCCGGCACTGGTCGCGGGCCTCACAACCCTGCTCGGTTTCGGGTCGCTGCTCCTGACCGATGTCCCGGCCGTCTTCCAACTCGGGCTCTTCTCCATGCTGGGGATCGCCTCCAGCACCCTGCTCGCGCTGGTCTTGGTCCCCGCGAGCCTGGCCTTGCTTCCTGCCCTCGAACTCGAGGAGTCGGGCCGCCGGGCCGGGTTGCGGCTGGATCGGCAGCTGGCGGCCTTGGGTCGCTGGGTCGCCCTTCATCGACGATCGGTGATCGTCGCCTTCGCCGGGTTCTGTGTTCTGGCGCTGCTGGCCCTTCCCCGGATCGAGGTGGACACCGACTACCTCTCCTACTTCGCCGAGGACGACCCGATTCGCCGAGATTTTGATGCGGTGAATCGCCTGCTCGCGGGAGTGGTGCCGATTTACGTGGTTATCGATGGTCAGGGCGAGGGGAGCTTCCGGGATCCCGAACTCGTGGCGTCGCTGGACGCCTTGGAGGAGCAACTGGGCCAGGTGAGGGGGGTGAGCCGAACGCTCTCCTTTAATGACCTGCTCGGGCGGCTCAACCGGGCCTTCCACTCGGGGGACCCGGCCCACGAACGAGCGCCGGCCGACCGCGGAGGAATCACCGAACTGCTCTTTATGCTGCCGAAGGACGACCTCAGTCCGTTTTTGACCGTCGATCATGGCCGGGCCAATATCATCGTGCGCACCGGAGCGGTGGGCTCCTCCGAGGTGATCGCCTTGGAGCAGCGCCTTCGCTCGGTGCTCGCGGCCAATCCGCTCCCCGGCGGCGCCCGGGCGCGCATTACGGGCAATGCGATCCTCCTCGCGCACAGTGCCGACGCGATCACTCGAGCTCAACCCCGTGGCATCGCGGTCGCCGCCGCCGCCATCTTTGTGCTGATCAGTCTCGCCCTTCGTTCCCCGGGCTTGGGGCTCGTGGCCATGATTCCGAACCTCGTTCCGGTGGCCTATTTCTTCGGCCTCCTCGGCCTGGGGTGGGCGCCCCTTTCGCTGCCCGTGAGCATGATCGGCTGTATGGCTCTGGGTATCGCCATCGATGACAGCGCCCATTTCCTCGTTCGCTATCGGCGAGAGCGCGCGGGGGGGCTTGGGCCCGAGGCCGCGGCGCTGGCCTGCAACCGCCAGGTGGGCCGTCCCATCGTGATCACCTCGGTGATGCTGTGCCTGGGCTTTCTGGTGATGACGGGGTCGAGTTTTGCCACCCTGCAGGAGTTCGGCTTCCTGTCGGCGATGACCATGGGGCTCTGCCTTTTGACAGATCTGGTCCTGCTGCCCGCCGTCCTGGTCCGCTTTCGGGTGTGAGCCCGGGGCTCAGTCGACCCTGGCGTGGGTTCGCAGTCCGTCGATGGCCGCCTTGTAGTCTTCGGCCCCAAAGACAGCCGTGCCCGCGACGAAGGCGTTGGCCCCAGCGCTGACGGCTTCCCCAATGGTCTCGGTGGTGATGCCGCCGTCGACCTCGATATCGATGTCGAGCCCGGCTTGGTCTGCCCAGGCGCGGATCTCGCTGACCGCGGCCAGGGCGCTGCGGATGAATTTCTGACCCCCGAAGCCGGGGTTGACGGTCATGACGAGAACCTGGTCGACATCGGCAAGGACCGATTTCACCGAGGCCGGCGAGGTTGCGGGGTTGAGCACTACGCATGTGCGCGCGCCCGCTTCGCGGATCGTCTGGATGCTCCGATGCAGGTGGGGGCAGGCCTCGACATGCACTCCGATGATGTCCGCCCCCGCCGAAGCGAAGTCGGCGACATAGCGATCGGGGTTTTCGATCATGAGGTGGACATCGAGGGGAAGGTTCGTGCAGCGACGAACCGCCTCCACGATCCCGGGGCCGATGGTGATATTCGGGACGAAATGTCCGTCCATGACGTCGACGTGAATCCAATCGGCCCCAGCCGCCTCGGCGGCGCGGACCTCGTCTCCCAACTTCGAAAAATCAGAGGCCAGGATGGAGGGTGCGATCTTCAGGCTGGGCATCGCTTACTTCTTCCTCTCGAGCCGCGCGGCGAAGAAACCGTCGGTGTCGTTGATGTGGGGTTGGCAACGGATGAAACCCGTGGAGTCGGTTACCCCAGCGAGTGCCGGGGGCAGGGAGGATGGGCCCACCGTTTGAAAGTCAGGCCGGTCGGCCAGAAATCTCGCGATGACGTCTTCGTTTTCTTCTCTCAGCACCGTACACGTACTGTAGACGAGGCTTCCGCCGGGCGATACGACCCGCGCGGCCTGGGCGAGGAGCTTCGACTGGATACCCCCAAGTTTCGCCGGATCCGACTCGCGGACCCGCCAGCGGGCATCGGGATTCCTGCGCAGGGCCCCCAGACCCGAACACGGGGCATCCACCAGCACCCGGTCGAAGGCGGGACCGTCCGGGTTGGCGGGTTCCCCGGCG
>JAQWRT010000023.1 GCA_029243605.1 Myxococcota bacterium | reverse complement strand
CCGATGGCGTCGAAGACTTCGTCGAAGGCATCTCGCTGGGCCAAGTCATGAGGAGTCTGCCAGCCCGCCCCCGGGTATTCGATGCCATGCTCTCCGCCCGACCGAATCGCATGAATCTCTTTAAGTAGATGGGCGTTGAGTCGTTCGAGATCGCTGCCCGTCGCGAGTTGCACCTCGTACACGTGCGTGACGAAACATTGATTCTGGGTGAGCTCGACTTCTTTCAAATCCACCATGGCTCGATTTCTCCCTTCATAAAGAAAAATTCAAGGACGCACTCTGTGATTCGATTCCCGGCCTCTGGTCGGGGGTCGCCGTCGAGCGCAACGGGTGTCTCATGTGCGAATGATGAATAATCCTGCGCGTCAATTTACCCGCGTTCGATGCATCGTCTTCAAGCAAAAGGCGCATCGCTGAGCTTTCTGACCCAACGCCTACGGATGCGCGATGACCAATAGCGCGTTGGCCCGATCCTGCACGCATTTCATGGCACGCTGAAGGTTTTCCGGGTCGAGTGCCGCAAAGCTCTCGTCGAGGATGACCAGATCCGCACCCTGGACTAACGCGCGCGCAATAAAAAGCCGACTTCGCTCGCCATGAGAGAGCTGCCATCCCGTGTCCCCGACCATCTGAAGGAGCCCGGATGGCATTCGATCCAGCAAATCTCCGAGACCCAATTCGCGGCAAAGCGTCTCGACTTGGGACAGATCGTCCGCAGTCGCCGGCCAGCGATGGCCCATCAGCACGTTGAACGCGAAAGTTCCCGTGAGCACATGATTCTCGTGAAACTGAGGTGCCGTCACGACTCGCCTGCGCCAGCCCGCCCCGCCGAGTGTGGAACGGTCGAGTCCGCGGACCAATATAAGCCCCTGGTCGGGTTCCCGGATTCCGACCAAGACGGAGGCCATCGTTGACTTGCCTCCACCAGAGGGCCCTTCGAGCAGGATACGATCTCCGTCCTCGATCTCCAGTGTACAGCGTTCAAGGATCGCCGACGATCGGCTCGGGTAGCGAAAAGACAACTCGCGCGCGGAGAGAACACTACCCTTTTCCTCGCGCAGTGAAAGATTGTCGTCACGTACGACGACGTTCGGGTCGCCGACAACTTCGCTCCGGGCCGCAGCCTCATAGAGCGGACGAACCCGTTTCCAGGCTGTGGATGCCCCTACAAGCTGAACCAGGCCAGCAGTGAAAGAGGCGAGGGCGCCTTCCGCGAGCAATATGCCGCCAAGGGCCACGGCGATGCCAGTCGGATCCGCTCCGGCGGCGAAGGCCGGAGCCAGCCCAAGCGCCCCGGCAACGAGCCAACAGGGCGCAAGCATGGTGAGACCGACTTCCTCTCGGTCCATCACGGCCGATCGCTCGAGGTAACGCCGAAGCGCCGGGTCCTCTTCGTCATGCCATTGGTCGGGGCTTTGTTGGGCCAGGCGGGTTCGATGCCCCACCATCTTCTCGACGAGCGCCCGGGTAAGGTGCATCCGCTCATCGGTCCAGACCCGATAGCGACGGGAGTACCGCGCCACGAGGCCCCCCGTCATGACGAGCCAGCCGAGAAACAAACCAACGTGGAGTGCGCCACCCGCGCCCGCCCCAAGGATCAGACCCGCTAACACCAATTCGATGATCGCGAGCGCGCCCGCCAGACCGCCCCCGAGCGCCAGGGCCTCAAAGGCCTCTGCTTCGTTGACCCGACCGATAAATCGGCCGACCCCTTCTGAGCGCGTCTCGTCCGGGGTCAACTTCAGGGCCCCTTGCAGCATGCGTCGCTTGACCAGTGCACTGGTGCCGAGGGCGAAGCGTCCCTGCAGCCAGACAACCGCCATACTCAACGGCACCTGGGTTGCTAAGGCCAAGACCCAGGCCACGAGCCAGCCGACATCGAGTTCACCGGACAAAGCGCCTCGCCCAATCAGGAACCACGCTGCGATGAAGATCAGATAATTCGCCGCATGGCACGAGACGAGCCACACGAGCAACCGGTCAAGACCGGCGCTCCGCGCCTGTTTTCGCATTGGAGCCTCGGGCGGTAGCCTGATCAGCCAGCCTCCCGCACAGCGATTTCCTCCGAGCGCTTCTGCGAGGATCGTGGTCAGCGCCGCTTCCCGGCGTGTTTCGGGTATTCCCGCTTCGCTCAAAACGGTCGCAATCGCAGGCCGTGCCTCTGCCTCGACAGCGGCCGCGAGCGCGTCGCGAATCTCGCGAATGGGAAGCCAGCAGCGACTAAGGTCGGGTGCGATCACCTGCGCGCGCGACCCGCGCGTCCGCAGCAAAGCGAGCACCCCGCCTTCCGGGAGCGCCAAGAGTCCGGGCCCCATAGCCCGAAGCATCGAATTTAATTCTCGGTAGGGTGTGTTGACGGGCTCGGCCTCCAGCCCGAGACGCGCGGCCGCAACCTCCATCCAAGGGCCTATCGGCACGTCGTCGGGAACCGCACCGAACTGGGTCTCCAGGTCTGTCAGCCCCGCCGCCTGACTCAGCGCCAGCAAGGCATCGCCCATGCGGCGTCGTGACCAGGCTGTCCCCGGAAACCGATTCATCTTGGTTCCTCGGGCCCGGGGCCATGGGCATCGCGACGATTCTCTTCTTGGAGTGTTCCGTCCTCGAGTCGTATCCGCTGCCAGTTGTCGCCGGACCACATCCCGCTTCGCACGGCGAGTTCCGCATCGAGTAGCGCCCGGTATCGCGAGCTTGGGTCCGACGAAAGAGCTCCGGGGGAGCCATCTTCCACGATTCGTCCCTCTTGGATCACCAATACTCGGTCGAATGCGGCCGTCTCGTGAACATCGTGGGTCACACACACGAGAGTAGAGCTTGACCACCAACTCCGGGCGCGGCGGAGCAAGGTGCCGCGCTGGCTGCGATCCAGACCTCTGAACGGCTCGTCGAGGAGCGCCAGTCGGTTGTCTTGTCGGAGTAGGGCTCGCCCTAATCGAACACGCTGAGCCTCCCCACCCGACACCAGACCTCCGCCTTCGCCGAGATCGGTCTGGAGCCCATCGGGCAGCTGTTGCAGCACCTCGATCAGACCCGCTGCCTCGAGCGTCGGCCCCAATGCGGCCTCGCTCGCACCTCCGTAGCGAAGGTTTTCGAGCAGTGGCCTAGCCCAGACCTGAACCGAGGGATCCACCCACGCGCAGGCGCGACGCACCGCTGCGAACGTCTCGCCCGCGAGCACACGCCCATCGACGTGGATCGTCCCCTGAGCAGGAGAATGCCATCCCAACATGAGTCCCATGAACGTGGATTTTCCCGCTCCCGAGGGACCGACCACGGCGACATGCTGTCCCGCCGGAATGTCCAGATTCACATCCTCGAGAATCTCTAGGCCTGCGGCGCGCACGCTCACGTTATCGAAGCGAATCGACATTCCTTCGCTCGTCGGCTCGCGGTGGTGGGGTGCTCCCGCGCCGGGCTCCGGTTCAAGAGCACCGACGCCGTCGTCGGAGTTCGCCCTCGGTTCAGCTTCGCCATCTGGGGCACTCAGGGGCTCAAGGAGTCGTATAAGAGCGCTTCGCAGCGATGGGTACTGTCGGCAGGCAACAGCCACTTCGGTTCCCAGCGTTGGCAAACTCAAGACCCAGTAGATCAGGAGGAGCGTCGAACCGCCGGCTCCCCGCCCGACATGCATGAGAATCAGTCCAACGCCGAGCGCGAAACCGGCGGCGAGCAAAGCGCCCTCGACGAGAACTGCAGAGCGCTGCAGGTTGAGGGCCGAGCGGCCCCACTCGACAACGAGTGCCTCGTGCTCCCGACGCACGGCACGTCCTGCTCCGTGGGCGCGAATAGGGGCCAGACCCAAGAGTGCATCCAAGTAGAAGTGGCTCAGGCCGCCGAGATGGGCGCGCACACGCAGTGCCTGTTCGGAGAGCAGAGGATGAAAAATCAGCGGGAGTCCGACGGAGAGCAGTGCCGCAATAACGGCAAAGGCAGCCCCAGCTGGGTCCAGCCAGATGATCCCCGCAGTGGTCAGCGCCATGCGAGTTGAAGCGCTCAGGAATCGCTCGCCGAGTTCGGGAAGGATTCGTAGCTCATGTACGCTGTGACTTCGTTCGGCCATGTCGGAGGCCAGGCGGCTGCGAAAGTATCGGTCGCCTAGGCGAGGAATTTTCTCGTAAAACGCCGAACGCAGCCGAACCTCCAGGGCACGGCCTAGACCCGCGACACTCCAGGCCACCGGGAGCTTGAGGCCCAATCCGATCACCATCATCACCACGAGAGCCATGACCGCTGTAAACCGCTCAATGGGAAGACCGAGCACGTTTCCCATGTCGATGAGACCGCGAAAGACCAGCGCCTCGAGCAGGGGAATTGCAGCGGCAAACGCGACGATCGAGGCGAGTACCATCGGCGTCCCGAGGCCGTCGCGGCGAAGCAGGTGAAGGAGTTCACGCAGAGGTCTGGGTGGAAGCTCGCGCAAGGCTGCGGCCAACTCGGGCGAAAGGCTTTCGGTCGCCGCTTCTCCCGGGCCGAGCGCTCGCACCATCACCGCCCCACTGAGCATTACCTGGGGTACGCCGTCGGCATCGGGTTCAGAGGGCCGGACCGACCAGTATTCGGTTGGAATCGGAAGCGCGTCGGGGGCGCCATCGAGGTGCGCGACCGAGGCCTCGGCGAAGCGTTTGATCACAGCCGCCGCCTCTTCTCCTGGCGCGAGGCCCTGACTCCTCACAATCGCGCTCACCATCCTCGTCGCGGCGTCGAGCGCCCCTAACGCGGTCCATCCCGGATCGGCCAGCGCGGTCTCGATGAGAGGCGTGGGTGAGACACCGAGGTCTTTGAGTTGCCGACGCAGAGGGTTGATGAACTCATCGCTTCCCGCCCACTCCCTCCACTCTTCGGCGGGCACCGGTAGAGCATGAACATAGAGCTGCTCGATGAGTTCGCGGCGACGGATCCAGCGTCGCCCGACCGCAGGGTCCATAATCTGCACGAACGGACCGTGAACGCTCCACACCACGACGAAGTGCGTCTCTCCGTTGGCATGACGGATTACGACGACCGCCGGGAGTGCGCCCGCCTCCTCTACGAAGAGGTGGTCCCGTGGAATCATGATCTCTTCGCACCTCAAACCGAGACGGTTTGCGACCTCTTCGAGAGTGGTGATCGACGTCCCGTCGACATCGGTTTGACAGGCCTCGCGGAGCCGACCGTAACTCACCGGGAGACCGAAGCCCTCCATCAGGGATTTCAGGGCCGCGGTTCCGCAATCCATCGCGGAGGCTTGAATGACTTCGGGGACCAGGCGCCGACGGCGTGTCATTGAGCGCCTTGGACCGCGCCGCTCGGAGCCCTTCCTCCAGCGACACGAAGCGTCAGCGAAGCGGGAGAGATCTGCTCGAGTTCGATCTCGACGTCTCCAGGTAGACCGTGAATGAGTGGGATACCGCTCGCTTGTGGCGTGTCGATCGCAAGCTCTACGCGCAGGAGGCCCTTGCGGATCTCGCTCGCCACCCCGATCACCTCGGCTCGAAGCACGCCGTACTGAAGCCAGGGGAAGCCGTGGAGGCGCATCGAAGCCCGTTGCCCCGGGCGGATGTGACCGACGGCAACTTCGGGAGGAAAGTCGGCGATCAGCTTGAGGTCACCCGCAGGAACGACGACCGCAACGCGTTCTCCCGAGCGAAGCTGAGCCCCGGGGCTCGGCGGATCCACCTCTCCCAATCGGCCCGTAATCGGAGCTTGGATGACATGCCGCTGCCGATCGAGGGCGAGTCTCTCGAGGGTGACCTTGCTCTCCTCCAGCTCGCCTTCCAATGCCACCAAAGCGCTCTCGCGAACGGCCACCGCGGCGGCACGGTCACTCAGCCTTCTCCCCTCCGCCCATTTTGCGCGCTCGGATTCTTGACTTTCGGCTGTGGCGAGTGCGCGGAGCGACGCAGCATTGGACTTCGCCCGTTCGAGTTGGGTCTTCGAGACGCTTCCAGCCACCCGGAGTTTTCTGAGCGTTGGAACTTCGCCCTCGGCGAATGCGGCCGCGGCTGCGGCCGCGGTGGCCCGAGCCTCGGCGGCGCCCTGGGTGGCGGTGGCTGCAAATCGAGCCTGTTCGAGGGCGCTCTTGGCGACGCTCAATTCCTGCCGCGCCGCATCGATCTGCGCTGCGAGGCTGTCGCGTCGAACCCTGGCCTCGGCGATCTCCAGATCTAACATCCGGGTGTCGAGTTCGACGAGTGCCTGGCCCGCCTCCACCATGGCACCCACCACAACCCGAGAAGCTGAAATCCGGCCTGAGGCCTGGGCCACAACAGGATATGGCTCGATGGACGCTTCCAGCCGCGCCGACGTGCTCACAGCTTTCAGCGTCAGCTCAGCAAAGAAAAACCAACCCAACCAACCAAGCAAGAGGCCGACGCAAAGCACGCCACCCGCCGCCGCGAGGCGCCGCGATCGGGCCTCTGCCTCCTGAGCTCTGAGTGTCTGGGAAAACGGGGTCACGAGAGTCGCTTCGCATACGGGGAGCAAGACGCGCAGAACTTGGGACTTTGAAGGCGGGATCCGCCTTGAGGCAAAGGACATCGGGCCCGGGAATCGCGCACCCGAAAAGCAGCCGACACAATCTAACCGATGCGTGCAAAGAGCGCGGGGCTTGAAATTTCCGCTGGCCGCCACCGATGGCGGTCGTAAAGCCAGGCGCCCCCGCAGGGAGTGGTTCTTTAAGTCTGCTCCGCAGGGGGTGATCCTTCGGAGAAAAACGCCGGCCTCACCAATCGCGAGGCCGGCGAATAGTTAGGTCCTTAACGCCTGTGTCCCAGCTGTACCGGACCCCAACGGCCTCGTGCTCCGCGGACATTGGTCCCTTTCCGCGTCGTCGTCCGAATCTTCATTTTGTGCTCCCAACTTTGTTGATTGTTGTTTGCCGGCCAGGGGTTTCTCTGGCTCGATAGGATGTCAGTCGCGAGTTCGAGATCAATTGGGTCACTTCCTAGTTGAATTTCCGCATTTATTCTTGAAACCCTCTTCGAAATGCTCAGGAACCGCGATGGGGCGGCTTTCTTGATTCTGTACCCATGGGCTTGTGGGAGAGGGCATTCAAGCTGGGTTTTGGCACAACCTCCGAGCGTGGGCGTTATATTGAATCCCTAGGGGGAGCCCCGTGACGGGAGAGAAGTCTGCTTGCCCAAAGCGATCGGAACCCTCATACCTCAAGCAGCGCCCACTCCGCGCCGGCTAGGAGTTTCCGTGGGTCTACTCGCACGAATCCTGGCCACTTTGATGCTCACGACGGCGGCTCATGCTGCTGAAGTGCGCTAGATCAGTCTCGACACCCGGGATCTCGTCTACGACACCCTTTCCCACGGGATCTACGCGAGTGTCCCCGCCACTGCCGGATCCATGGGCAACAGCGTCGTGGCTATCAACCCCTTCGACGGGTCCTTGGGTGCCCCTATCTTCGTCGGCAGCGACCCCGGTCCCCTCGCTCTCGCCGATGACGGATCCTTCCTCTACGCCGGCCTCGACGGGGCCCCGGAGATCCGGCGAATCGGCCGCGGTGGGGACATACTCGGGCGTGTCCTTCGCGCGAAGCGTGGTCGTCGACTCGGAGGCGGGTTTCGTCTACTTCCTGACGACCAGCGGCCTGCTGATCTACGACCTGTCCGCGTTCGTCCTCCTCGCAACTCTGCCGATTCCGGGTCTCGGGAACTTCCCGGGCAGCTTGGTCCAAGTTGGGCCCGGCGCTCTGGCTTTCCGGGCCAGCGGCCGATTGTTCCTCGTCGACGTGACACCCCCCGATGCCGACGGCGACGGCGACGGCACCGGCGACCTCGTGGATAATTGCCCCGAGGTATCGAACCCTTTGTAAACCGACTTGGACGGCGACGGGCTAGGCGATGCGTGCGAACCCTTCCCGGACAACTCGAACAACGCGTTAGCCCAGTGCTCCGTCGATCTCGACCGGATCATGGGTTAACTCGACCTCTGCCTGGCGATTCCGTCTTTCCCCGACGAGGATGACGACGGCGAACACGACGCCAACGATCGCTGCCCGGCGACCCGTTTCGGGGAGCTTGTCGACGACAGCGGATGCTCGCTCACCCAGTTCTGCGGGGATTTCAGAAACCGCAAGAGTTGCCGCGCAGCGGACTGGCTGGGTGACGAGCCGCGACGTGAGAAGCCTCAGGACTGTCGACGCTCGGGACGCCGCCACCGTTTCGAATGCGTGCCCGACCTGGGCCGCCGGGACGATCCCGACGATGACGACCAGGAGAACCAAACGACCTCGCACCGCCGACGGGGCGGCCGCTAGGACACTTCCTAGCTGGGAATCCCGTAGCGGACTCGCGGACCTAGTAGCTCGCCCCCACCCGAATAACCCAGGTTCGAGGCGGTTGGGGGCCCGTGACTGTATCGAGTTCGAACCGAATTGTTCCGCACAGGAAACTTCCGGCAATCGCCATCACTTCCCTCTAATCAGTCGGGCTGGAACAGCAGCTAGGTTAATCTGGAATCGATACCAAAGGTCGCCGAAGACTAGTGCTGTGGCGTGCATTGAAAGCATGGCGACTCGTCACCTGCCGGGCATGGAGAGCGCTCACAAACACCAAGAGGTCCTTTTGCGAGCTGGCATTGAACCCCGGACTCGACACAAACGGCGGGCGGGCTGGGGGAGAGAAAACTCGGGTCGCACGCAATCAGGCACAATCCTGCGAGCAAGCCGGTGAAGAGCAACCGACTAAGAACCGGGGCCCAGATGCCCTGCGCCCCGGTCACTCCGTGACCTCGTCGCTCTGTGTGATGCCCCGATCGTTGCAAAGCGTTCTCATGAATTTTCCTCCATGCGCAGTTGAAGACAGGCAGGATGATAGGACGGTCCGCCAAGAGAGCTGGCCTTATGCTGGGTACCGAAACGTTGAGCTTACCAGTGAGGCGGAGTTCCGACCCCCGTATCCATGTGCGAAGTCGCTGGAGGAGTTGCGGTTGGGGCCTAGATCACTGCCGGCTCAGCACCGGCGGCACCAATACCTGTAGCGCCGCCAAATATCACGCAGGCCTCTCTCGTCACTTTCGCTCTCCTCGGATGAGATTCCGAGGAGAGGACACTTAAGCTGCGTTCCGGTACAGCGCCCGGGTATTGGCAGTCTTTGGAACCCCTACGAGGAGTGCGAAACGGGCAGGCTGCCACCAACCGGCGGCGGCGAGTACAGCAATCCGCGATGGTTGAGGCGAAATCACCCACGACGGACAAGAGATTCAATGGTTCTCCTGCATAGCGTTCGAGCAAGAGAATTAGTTCGAATTCCTTGGGGCATCCTCGTCGCGGGGCCCACGCCCGAGGACTCGACGACATCTGACGGGGGGCTGAACCACATCCCGCTGGCCCTTGAGGTCAGAAGTCGAGGGCTTCGGTGTGTTGGGGGAGGTCGTCGACGATTGCATCCCAATCGGCTTTCGAATCTACCCAGATATGTGCCTTGAGGAGGAGGCCCGGGTCGTCGTCGAGGCTGCCCATGGGAATCACAACTCTGCTCTTGCTCGGGTTGGGGGAGGGCAGGGTGCTGCCGCAGAGCTTGCAGAACGTGTGGGTGAAGCGGTCTGCTTTAGGAATCCGGTAGGAGTTGAGGTGTGCCTTACCGGCTACGTAGCGGAGCGATTCAAGGGGCACAAACGCGTTCGCGGCGAACGGTGAACCCGTAATCTTTCGACACCGAGAGCAGTGGCAGGCATGCGCCCAGTAGGGCGCATCGGTCAGTTCGTAGCGCACTGCACCGCAAAGGCAGCTGCCTGTGAGAAGAACGTCACTCATGATCGAACTCCCGTGCGGGCGGAAAACCCAGTCAGTGCCGTAGAGAGTAGGGTATGGGACGTCGATAGTGAGTGCCGCGCCGCGCGACCCTAGATTCTTTTTTCGTACCGCCTTGGCTTCGCCGGCAAGGCGTGTGTTGCATGGCGTCCGTTCTGGAGGGCCGTACGAGCTAGGTCGCCAAATGTGTCCATGCAGCCGGCAGGGAGACGTCGCGATTCGGGTTGCGCGGCGGCATATTGAAGGCTTCGGGTGGCTTCCATCCCATGTCCCGCATGGTTCGGCCGATGTGGGTCATATTGAGCATGTCGTGGCTGTAGCAGAACAGGCCTTCGCCCGCGTAGTAGAGAATGGAAAGACCGGGCACTTGCCAGGGGCTGCCGTCCTCGCGATGGCCGAGGACTTGGTCCCACTGGCTGACCAGGCGGGAGCCTTGGGCCATCGTCCAGTTCTCGGGTGTCGACCAGCCATGGCCGGTGAGCCCGGCCATCGATGTCTCGAAGAAATTGCGTAGAGCTTCGCGTCCGTCGATGCGGCCCCAGGCGGGATCGATATAGGCAGCGTCTTCGGTGAAAAAGTCGGCCAGCACAGACCAGGGCTGGGCACCCTCGTCGATTTCGTCTCGAGTGGCTACGAATCGGGCATAGGTTTGGAGCGCCTCAGTCGCGATCAAGTCCGTCATGGTCGGTTCCTTTCGTTCGGATTTTGCATGATACCCCACGCACTGCGGCTCGAGTGATGGTGCAGAGCGCCCGCCGATTTCGCAAGAAGGAGGGCCCCGTCTAGAACAACTCCAAGTATGGGCATTTTTTCGAATCCCTAGGGGAGCCCCGTTGCGGGAAAGGCTCGGGTCAAGTTTCCATCCTGCCTCGGTCCCGAAGGGTTCAGGTCGGACTGCGCTGGAGAGCAGGGTGAAGGGAGAGTGACAGCTCCACTGGGCACGGGTTTTGTAATTCTTGGGGTAACGAAATATCTTCTCGCAGAGGATCGACCGAGATTTGTGGCGCCTTAGCCGCTATTCTCGGTGGCCTGTCATGCTTGCCGTTCTTTCTCCCGCCAAAAAACTCGATCTGTCGCCCTCGGCCATCAAGCTAAGGGCCAGCCAGCCCGTATTGATGGCGGATGCAGAGTCTCTGATGAAGACCACGAGGGGGCTTTCGCAGACGAAGATCCGCGAGCTGATGGGCTTGTCGAAGGATTTGGCCAAGCTCAACTACGACCGCTATCGCTCCTTCGAGCTGCCGTTTTCGGAAGCCAATTCACTGCCGGCGGTATTGGCCTTCAATGGCGACGTTTATCGGGGGCTGAATGCTCGGGATCTGAGCAAGCGAGAGCTCGAATGGGCTCAAGACCACATCGCCATCCTGTCGGGTCTATACGGGCTCTTGCGTCCCCTAGACCTGATGCAGGCCTATCGGTTGGAGATGGGTACTCGGTTGGAAACTAGCCGGGGTAAGAACCTCTATGAGTTCTGGGGCAAGCGCGTGGCGAGTGAACTGAACGCCGCATTAGAGCAGCACGAGGACGACACACTGGTCAATCTGGCCTCGAACGAATATTTCAAGGTGGTTCGGGCCAAGAGTTTTGAGAGACCCGTCGTCGAGTGCGTCTTTGAGGACTGGAAGCAGCGCGAGGACGAGGGCAAGGTGATCAGCTTCATGGCGAAGATGGCCCGGGGGTCGATGGCCCGCTTCATGATTACCGAGCGTGTCGATCACGTGGAGGGGCTGAAAGACTTCGCGCACGATCGCTACCGCTTTACGCCGAAGGCATCTTCCGAGACACGTCTCGTGTTTCGTCGGAAGTTCATCCCGGCAGCGGCGACTGGGCCGCGATCACGATAGGACATTCGGCTCGGGCCCTGAATTGACGCTCGGGTCTGGCGCCTGTCTCTTTGAGAGCAGCCCCGTCGCGGAGGAGATCGGCCTCAGGCTACTACAGTTCCCTCTGCGCCTGCTCGACGCGAGTCTTCAGATCGACCGGGCGCGAGACCCCCCTGAACATCACCTCAATACCACCACCGCCCGCACTGCTGAAGCCGACGTCGCCGAGCATGAAAATCCGCTGGCAGACGGTTTGATCCACACTTACATTACGCAAATCCTCGATGCGTATCATTTCGAGGTGCCGAGCAATTATTCCCCGCCGACTTTCGATCTTCTGCTCATCCACGGTGTAGAGCAAGACGTAGTGCCGATAGGCCACCAGCACAATCAAGGGAATAGCCAGTAGTGGCAGGTAGTTCGCAAGGGATCCGATCTCCCCTCCCCAAGATAGCGGCGTAGTAAAACAAGTGAAGATAACCAGGATTAGGATCCAATCGTTTCGCCAGGCTGGCCGCGCTCGATAGTTCACCGAAATCTCCCCTTATTGGGCCCGAGCCCAGTCGCACCGAGTCTCTCAGGATCTCCCTCGAGCGAACTCGGACAAGTTATTTGCACTCTGGCCATGTCCGGTAGAAGTTAAAGAAGGGGGCACCGGGGGCTCTTGAGAGCGAACTTGGGTCCGTCGGCGGAGGGTTGTCTATTTTTCAGCCTTTGCTTTTTCGTGCCGCAACCATTCCTTAACTGCAGTGGCCATAGTCTTGCCCTCTGCTGCTTTGATCCACTCCATAAAGTCTCTGTCGAATTTGAAGTTGTCCCCACACCTAGAACGAAAAAAACGCCGAACATTTTGTGTATTTCGGTAGCTCCTCGAAATCTTGGTCCGAGAACTAATTTCGTCACAGTGCCAGTCGAATTCAGGCACTTCGCTCTCTCTTTTGGGGCTTGCCAGCACTCATCATTGCGGTCACCTCAGGAGCTGGGGAAAATATGTCGCGGATTGGCAGGGCGCGGGAGTATCGGACATGTCGAATTGGCTCGCAGCGGCTCACGAGGCTCGGCCTGAAGTGTCATGGGGACGGTAGGACATTCAAGCTGGGTTCTGGCACAACGTTCGAGTATAGCGGTTATGCTAAAATTCAAGTGGAGTCCAGCGGGGGGGGGCACGCGTTCGACGAATTTTCGAGGAGAAGAAAGCGAGTGGATCTGTCACAAGTCACCCTGATCTGCGTGATTGGAACGACGGACCGCCTGGGTGGTGCTGAAAAGGCATTCCGCGCTATCGCCAAGGGTTTGCGCTCGGAACTGGGACTCAAGCTGAAGGTGCTCTCACACCTCCAACCCCACGAGGCTGATTCCGACTTTGATGTCACTGTATTGAGGGATCCCGAAGGGGCCTCGCTGGCTCGAATGTTCTACAGACTTCGCTCCGAACTCCTGAAAGTCGAAGGCCCTGCTGTTCTCTTTCCGTTTCAGATCAACTCAAATATACTTGCAGTGGGCGCCAATCAGTCCCTGCCCAAAGGAAAGCGAGTTCCCACGATCTTGAATGATCGTGCTTGTATCGATGAACTTTTGGCCGCCATGGCGGAGTCCTCTCTTTGGGGACGGATCCTGGGTCCCGTTCGGCGACAGTTGGCTTTGCGCGCTTACCGACAGGCCGACCACGTGGTCTGCAACGCGCAAGGAAACGAACGTGCAGTAATTCGCTTTACTGGCCTGGGGCCGGCTCGAGTTAGTACCATCTACAATCCCCTGGCAGTGTCTGAAATACAGGAGCGTTTTCCCGCACGAGATCGCTCTTCTCTGCGAGACCCGCAGGCCCCTCTTTTGGCCACCCATGCACGGATGTCCGAGCAGAAGGGTCTGGATACCCTTCTCCGGGCCTTTTCGCGGGTGAAGGAAACGCATTCGGGTGCCCGCCTTCGGATCGTCGGAGACGGACCCGAGAGGGCGTCGCTTGAAGACCTGGCCAACGAGCTCGGAATCCTGGAATCCTGTGAGTTCCCGGGTTTCCTTTCAGACCCCCTTGCGGCCATTGAAGAGGCCGACCTCTACGTTCTTTCCTCGCGATGGGAGGGCCTGCCGAACTCCCTTCTTGAGGCCATTGGAGTGGGTTTGCCGGTGGTCTCAACCCAGTGCCCGACCGGGCCGGACGAGATCCTTCTTGATGGTGAAGTAGGCCGATTGATCGCGGTGGATGATGTGGACGCGATGACGGGCAGGATTATCGAGCTGCTCGCTGAGCATACGCTTCGAGAGGATTTCGGAAAGAAAGCTCGCGAGCGTGCAAAGGACTTCAGCCTGAACAAGAACGTGATGGCCTACGAGGGTCTTATTACTCGATTACTGGAAGAAGCGAATTGAAGAGAACTGGGTAGTGAAGGGGCTGCTGTAGACCGGGTCTATTCGAGAAAAGGCGTGAGGGTGTAGAGGGCCCAGAGCCGAGGCCAGAGAATCCTCGATTTCTGGAAGTCGCCTTCGAGTCGAGCAATAGCTGCAGAATCGAGAATGGGATGATCGGGTAGATCGATGCCCAGGGATCCCTGGCGAAGCCATTGGTCAAAGGGCAAGGTGAATCCCTTCTTGGTTCGTTTCCAATAGACCTCCGGCAGCTCAGGTCGAGCCGAGTTCCGCAGTGATTTCTTGGCGGGTCCTGCTTGGAGAAACCGCGAGGGAACTTTGAGGAGGTTACGTATCAGTATGTGATCCACCAAGGGGGTTCTGACTTCAAGAGAGTGTCGCATGCTCATGACGTCGGTATCGCGGAGCAGTTGCATTCGGAGGTAGCGTCCGACTTCAAGCAATGAGACCTGCTGGTCCTTCGGAGCTTTTTCCGGCTTCAGGCTTCCCGCGAGTTCGCTGACAGGATTTGTGGCCTCGGCGACTGATTTGTAGTCAGGAGCGAGGAGCTCTCGGACATCACGCGGCGTAAAGAGTGATCGGGCGGCCGAGTAGGCTGCGCTAATTCCGCTCCCGTAGGCGACGGAGCGGTTGAGGGTACTTCGCCGATGATTCCTCGGGAGCTGATTCAGAGCGGAAGCTGCGGATCGAGCCATGAAAGGCATTCCGGGGATCCGCGCGAGGTTTCGGTTGAAATCGGCCACTCGCGGGACGGTGTTAAAAGTCGAGTATCCGGCGAAAAGCTCATCGCCGCCGACACCAGCCACAGCGACTTTTAGACCCGCATCGACCGCGGCCTTCGAGACCAGATAGACGTTGGGCCCATCGATGCTGGGTTGATCAAGGGCGTATACGCTTTCTTTGATTTGTTCGCGTACTTCTTCGAGTCGAATATCGATTCGGTGGTGCCGAGTTCCATAGAACGAGGCTGCGCTAGCCGCGAAATCGCCTTCGTCGTAGTCGGGCACGTCAAATGAGAGGTTCACGGTGGAAATCGAACCGGGCTGGACCTCCGACATCAAGCCAATGAGGGAAGACGAATCGACACCTCCTGATAGAAAGGAGCCGACTTCGACGTCAGCCACCATATGGCATCGCACCGAGTCAAGGAGAGACTTACGGATGTGATCGCTCGCCTCCTGCTCATCCATATTTTCGGATTTCCCGAATTCCTCCTGCAGCGAGTAGTAGGGACGGGGCGATGACGGCGACCCATCCTGGATCGTCATGTAGTGGCCGGGAGGCAGGGAGCGTATCCGCCGATAGATGGTTCGAGGCGGAGCGATGTAGCCCCAATGGAGATACGCCGAGACGGCTTCGGGATCGGTCCCGCCTCCATCCGTGACAGATCGGATCGCTTGAACTTCTGAGGCGAAGAAGAACTGGTTCGCCGATTCCGCATAGTAGAGAGGCTTGATGCCCAGGGGATCTCGCGCAAGAAGTGTGCGCTTTTCCTTTGAGTCATGGAGTCCAAAGGCGAACATCCCACGGAGACGAGGCAGGAGATCGAGTTTCCATTCCCGATACCCGTGCAGAAGCACCTCAGTATCGCTCGTAGACCGAAAGACATGACCCGCTTCTTCCAACTCCTTTTTCAGGCTCTGGAAGTTGTAGATCTCTCCATTGAAGACGATGTGGAGTTCCTGGTCCCGAGTGTGCATGGGCTGATGACCCGATGCACTGAGGTCGATGATGCTGAGTCGCCGGTGGGCGAGACCGATCTTTCGAGAGGGATCGACCCAGTCCCCGGCATCGTCAGGTCCCCGATGTGTCTGGGCGTCGCGAAGTCGAATGAGGGCGTCGACCTCAACCGGAGACCCTTTTTTCAACGCGAGGATGCCGGCGATTCCGCACATGGCGTGAGGCTAGCGAGAACCCGCTTTTGCCGCACCCGTATAGTCGGGCAAACCTCCATCTGGAGTGGGCAGTTCGTGCCGTCTGGCGGCGATCGTTGTACCTTCGCTTCAAACCAGGAGGCGAACCCGCAAGTTTTGGGCCGATCCGTCATGCGGCAGGGAGCACCTCATGGTGACGCCTCGATTGGAACTCGGTATTTAGGAGTGGTCTGTGAATCGAACCGTCCGCCGGTGGACCCTGTGGGCCGCGGCCATGATCTCCATAATTGTTACGGGCTCCGCAATGGTTATGGTCGCCCACCAATCTGGGCGTGCTTGGGAACGGATTCTCCAGAGCCCGGCGGCGGCTGCGTTCTCAGTCGAGTCGCTTGAGCGCGATATCGCGACGTACGATCGGCTTGGCCCGCATCGAACCGGCACCGACGGAAATCTGTTGGCGGCTAGGTGGCTCGAGTCGGAATTCGCAGGCCTCGGGTACCGCGTGCGAATTCAGCGAAGGGTTATACCGACCTATCTTGTAGATGAAGCCTTCGTGGAGGTCCTGGGCGAGCGAATCCAAGCCTTTCCTCAGTTCCCCGTACCACGCCCCGACGCGCACGAGCACATGGGGGCGTTGGGAGAGCAGATCCCGATACTCAGGATTCCCAATCGGCTCACCAACAACTCCCTCGCTCAAGCAGAGTTACAGGAGAGCATCCGAGGTGTAGCCGCATCGGGTGCGAAGGCGGTCATCCTGGAGGTGGCGGGTGCCTGTGGCGATATCAAGAGTCTAAACGCACCCCTCGGTATCGAGCCCTGGGACGCGCCCGTGCTGCTCGTGGCGGGAGAGGACGCGGAGCGCCTCGCCCTCCTTGGAGAACAGGCCGAGACCGCGCGCGTGCGACTTATGGGCCGACACACAACGGTCGACAGCATCAACGTGATCGCAGAGATCGGTCCGGCGAGTGCCCCCGCCATCGTGGTGTCTACCCCGCTCAGTGGCTGGTTCCACGCCACCGCTGAGCGCGGCTCCGGGATTGGAGCCTTCCTTTCGATCGCGCGATGGGCCAGTGCGGAGCATGGCAATCGGCGCTTCGTCTTCACGGCAAACTCCGGACACGAACTCGGTGACGCGGGTGCCCATGCCTTCCTCGAATCCGAGGCTCCGCCTCCCGAGCAGACACGGCTCTGGCTCCATATCGGAGCGAACGTCGGCTCTCGCCATGGTGAAGAGCCAGAACGGCCTAGCTCTCCTCGCTTCCTCATGAGCAATGCATCGGTTCTGTTCCGCACTTGGGCGGCGTTTCGCGGACAAGACCTCGGCGGTCCGGTACCGCTCGCCTTTGGCCTCGGCCGCGGCGAGCTTGCCGCTTACTTCGAGGCAGGATACCGACCCGTTCTGGGTGTATTCGGCCCTGGACCCTTCCACCATTGCAGCAACGACCGATTGCCCGGGGTGCATCTTGGGGCGACCCGAGGCGTGGCCTTGGGCTTTGCCACCTTGATCGAGACTCTCACCCGTCGCTGACCCGGGCTGCTCGTCGCCCGAGCGGAACGCCCCAAAAGGCGAGAAGGGCGTATCTTGGATAGCGCGTTGAGGATAGGACGTTCAAGCTGCCCTTTGGCACAACGCCGGAGTATGCGCGTCATGTCGAATCTCTAAGGGGAGGCTCCTAGCGGGCAGTTTGTATTGCCTATACCCAGTACCTACTCCACTGATGATCTGACGATATTGAGTGACGAATCGATTCGGGTTCCCACTGCGCCGTTTGAAACTTTCGAGGCGGGCAGATTAAGGTGCTCTTTAGGGTGTTGGTTATTTTGATATCCGCTTGATGACTTTGATCATGTCTTTTAGTTGGCTGAGATAGACATTTAAGCTGGATTCTGGCATGAGGTCGAGGAGGGGCGTCATGTTCAATGCCGAGGAGAACTCCGTGGGGGGCGGGAGACAGCTTGAATAACTTGAGAGTACATCCGGCAGGCGCTTGAAGAGGTTGGTCCTGACGGCTCTTCTGGCCCATGTCTCGGATTGAAAATTACGGCATGACACATCGGACTGATCGTCAGCCAGCGAGTCGGTCAGTTGCGTCTGACCAGCGCCCATTGTTTCAGGGTGTCGCCGATTCGCTCAAGGCCCGTCTCGCCGCGCACATGCTCTTGATAACCCGGAACGGCTCCGACCCAAGCGCCCAAGCGGACGTTCGGCGCGTCCGTGAGGTATAGAGTCGGCAGGCCCATCAATGCGGGACCGTCCATACCTGCAGTGGTCACGCCCATCTGACCGACTAGGGCGTGCGCTTGCATCAGATGCTCGAAGAACTGGAGTTGCGCTCTCCGCATATCAGCGCCTTGGAATAGAGGCGCTTTCCAGAAGAGCGTCATATCCACAACGCCTGCTGGAATCGTTTCGCTAGGGAAGGAATCTCCGACGACCATGGGGACGAGGCCCTCGTCCAGCGCGCGACTGATTAGTTGAAAGAGTTCGTCGCGTCGAGTGTTGCGCCAATCGTCGTGTGCTCCGGTGCGAACCCATAGCAGAACCTTGTTGGCTGGCGGAGCACCCGACAGTTTTTTTTCGGTCCAATCAACGATCGTCTTCGGGATTTTATCGCCTCCGAGGAACGCAGTTCGGAGTCTACGCTGGCTGGAGGACGGATCGGCGCGAAAGGCCTGGGCCACGATTTCGGGAAGCTGTTTGTTCGCCCGTGGACGCGGGCGATTGGACCTGAGCCGATCCGCCAGACCCGCGGCGCGAAGAAATACCTCGGCCTGAGCGGTCTGCGGCATGTCGGGCTCGATCTGGATCGCGACGTCCGCAAGCACCGCAGCGGCGGCCAGGTACCAGCCTTCGCCGAACGAGAAATCGGGATCCGTATGAAATGTGTACGCATGGTTTCGCTCGTCGATGATCCGTCTTGCTTCCAGCGCGGCAATTTCCGCGGCCTTCGCGGCGTTGCGTGAATCATCGTCCCCCTGCTGAAGGGCGACGCGCTCGGCTTCCCTCGCCGAGGTCTCCGCGACCTCCACGATCGACTCGACGCGCTGCCAGCCGTCGTCGCATGCTTCCCGGGTTGGCGCACGCTGACAGCCTCGCGACAACTGGCCGGCACCATGCCGCGCGTCCTGGGCACGCGCGGCATGGGCCCTAATCAATGTGGCCCGCGCTCCGGAGATCGTCTCCGGCGTTGCTCCCAGGCGCTCGGCCGCTTCGAGCGCAGCCTTTGCGAGATCGATTGCAAGGCCGATCCTCTGCCGATGCTGCTGGCGCGCACCCGGCAGATGCAAAGAATCCGGTTTTTTTAAGGCGTCGATGAGCATGGCAGCAGCCTCGTATTCCAGTGATTGAGCGTGGGAATCGGGGCCATGCAAGCGCGCCATATGGGTGTGATCATTCATCGGTGAATCGAAGTGTTCGACTGGCTTGAAAACGAAGTGTGCCAAACTCTATACGATCTTCGGCGTGATCATAGGCCCCACAATGTCGCTCAGGGACTCGTGGGTCTACAGCCCGCTTGGTGACAGGCCCGCGCGACCTGAACCGCCCCTGGCCACTCAAAATCGTTGAGTCACGGTTATCCGTGACGAGGCATGTGTAGTCCTCCGTCGAGGCGTGGGTTCAGGGGTAGGCCCACTGCACGTACCTCTCGCTGGGGTCGCGTAGGAAGATGTCGCCGCCCGGATTGAGAACCGAGATGGCCAAAAACCGTCGATGTCAACCGGAGATCCTACTTCAAGCCTGCCATCCAGAGTTGGCCAAGATCAGAACTGGTCGCCCAGGGGGCCATGCGTCTAGAATGGTTCTTGCCTAGCCGATGGAGCCTAGGATTTGCCTAGCCATTTGCGAGCCGCCTCGAGACGTTTTTCGAGTTGGACGATCGTCGCTTGGGTCACTCGCTTGAGGCCGATCCGGCGATTGAGTTCGTTGTTGACGTGTGCATGTCCGAGACCTGTCTTGTGCACGAGAGCCCGCACGATGGAGCTGTTTTGCTCGCGCAGCTTGCGCTTCTTTGTTCGGGGAGAGTCCGTCTTGGCTGGGCTCGGATCGGGGGCCGGAACAGGCTCTTCGAAGCTTTGGGTGGAGAGGGAAAAGAGGGCAGGGGTCGGTTCATCCGGCGTTTCCTCGCCGATAAGGCCGGGAATATCTTCTTCCGCGCCTTCTGGACTGACTGACTCGGTTTCGACGAGCGGAGCGGCATCGAGCGGATTTCCATCCTCGTCCAGAGGAATTGCGGAGATCGCCGAAAAAAGAGACAGCTGCTCGAGTTCCGGTGCGGAGCGCTCCTCGTTTGGTTCGTCGAAGAGGTCGTCGTCCGCGCGGTCGGGCTTTCGTAGGGAGTGGCGTCGCTGCTCGGCGATGCCAAAGGCAAACGCCCGAAGCCTCGAATCGTCGGGGATGAACATGTAGGCGCGCTGCTGCTGCGAGTTCTCTGTTGCTCGCACAAGACGCCCGACGGCTTGTCTGAAGAAGAGATCTGTGACGGTATTCGTCGCGTAGACCCCCACCTTGAGGCGCGGGATATCGACCCCCTCTGAGACCATGCGAACGGCGACGATCCAAGGATCGTTCGACTCCGTGAAGTCCGCGATCTTTCGTGACGCGCCGGGGTCATCTGAGGTCGCGACGGTCGCGGTGACACCCACCCGTTTCTTCAGGGCTTTCGCGATCTCGCGCGCGTGATCCTGGTCCATGGCGATCACCATTCCAGCGGCGCGCGGGTCGGATTGGCGCAGGTGCATGACCTGGCGATGGGCCTTGGTGAGGACCGCGGGCAGCCATTCTCCTTGGATGTCCAGAGCGGTGCGCAGACGTTGGCTCGCCAGAGTCCGGCCGATCTCGTCTTCAAAGCCTGCCGAGTGGGATGAACCGTCGGGAGAGTTCCATTCCATCCGCCCGTTAATTCGGGGGAAATAGACCGGACGCACTACTTTGGGATCGAGTAGGGCCTCGCCGTAGCCGTATTCGTAGTCGGCATGGGCCTCTTCGCCGACGTAGCGGACGAAAGGGATCGCACTCTGGTCGGAACGAAAGGGGGTTCCCGAGAGGCAGAGCCGAACGGGAGCGGGATCGAAGGCGTGGCGGATGCCATCGCCCCAGGAACGTGTGTCGGCGGCATGGTGCACTTCGTCGAGCACGATGAAGGCCTGGGAGACAAGGCGCCTCAACGCGCCGGGGTTCGATGCGACCTGTTGGTAGGTGACGACGATGCCGTGAACATCGGAGGGAAGCGTACCGTCCGCAGAGGCCCAATCGGGATCCATATGAATGTCGAACTTTTCGGAGGCGAGGGCCCACTGCAACTTGAGGTGCTGGGTGGGGACTACCACGACGCATCGGCGCACTTCGCGACGCACGAGCGCACGTCGAATCGCGCCCAGGGCAAACGTCGTTTTCCCGGCGCCCGGGGTCGCGACCGCAAGAAAACTCGAGTGAACTCGAGCCTCTAACTTCGCGAGAGCTTCTTTCTGCCAAGCACGGAAGCGGATCGGCACCGCCAAGACAAGCCACCCCTGAGTACAACTGCTGCAGAGTCGGCTTGGGGGGAGCGTTCTCTTCGAATCGGTCTCAAAACGATAGCATGATTGGGCTGCTGAACTCGCTGAAGTACGACAAGTTTCGAGGCCGCCGATCCCCTGGCTCTTCGTGATGCCGACTCCTCCAAGGCGGAGGACAGGGACGGGTGGGGCAGGAGTGCGGCTCTTTTCGATCGAGAAAACCGAGTGGGCGTTAGCCCTCTTGGCCAAGCTTCAGGTATGCGCTCACAGAGGCAAGGGCCTCGGCCATGAAGTCGGCATCGCCGTGATTCTCAAGCTGGGTCGGAGTCATCACCCGATCGAGCCTGGCCCAAAGCATGGCGCTCAGTTGATCGACCACGAAGCGGGCCGCCATTTCTGGGTCGGAATGCCCGATCTCGCTCTGCCGCTCAAGAAGAAGAGCGATCAGCCCCCCATCGAGACGCTGACGAAAGCGCTTGTAGGCGGATCGAGTCTGCGGGTCACCGAGACCGACCTCAATCAAGATGCGCTTATACCCTGGCCGACCCCGCTCGATCGAAAGAGCAGTCTGGACGTAGTCGCCCACGATATCCGGAATGCCAAGGTCCTTGGTGTGGGAGGGCCTGAGCCGAAGCTCAGTCACGCGATCGAGATCCCCGAGTATTCGGTCCACCACCGCCAGAACCAGAATCTCTTTTTTCTGGAAGTGATGGTAAAGAGAACCGATGGAGCGGCGCGCTTGCTTTGCCACGTCGTTCACCGAGGTCGCCTCGATTCCAGAACCGGAAAACAAAGCCTCCGCGGCATCGAGAAAGGCCGCCTGGGTGGCATGGCTTCGGGGCTGCTGCCCGGGGCTCTCCCAGCGACGAAGGGCTGTACTCGACTCTGATTCGGCTGCCTCCCCCACACCGCTCCCTTGCTGTTCTACTTGACAGCCCCATTATAACTCACTAGAACTAGAATTCTATTTCTATTTTAGGCGCATGTGAAACGACTGTCCGCTGGGGGACAGTACGCAATGAAGCATCAAACGGCATTGATCACCGGGGCCGGAGGCGGTCTCGGTCTGGAGTTTGCCCGGCTACTGGCCGAGCAGGGCTGGAATCTGGTCCTGGCAGGTCGCACCGAACAGAAACTCGCCGAGGCGGCCCAAGAACTCGAAAACGTGACCTCAGGTCGCGTCACCTACATTCAGGTCGATCTTTCCGAAGCTGGCTCGGCTCAAAGGTTGTACTCGCAAGTCTGCGAGAGCGGTGAATTGATCGAACTGTTGATCAACAACGCGGGTGTCGGTGTTTTTGGAGAGCACGTCAAACTCCCGGCAGAGAAGTTGAGCGCAATGTTGACGTTGAACATCATGAACCTGACACTGCTCAGCCAGTCTTTCGCAGCCGACATGAAAGAGCGGGGACACGGATATCTACTCAACATCGCTTCCACTGCTAGCTTCCAGCCCGTACCTCTGTTCTCTGCTTATGCGGCCTCCAAGAGCTATGTGCTTCACTTTTCGGAGGCGCTGGCCAAAGAGTTGGAAGATTACGGCGTCAAGGTGAGCTGTCTTTGCCCGGGCCATACCGAGAGCAACTTCTTCGAGCAGGCAGGGATTGCGGATAGTGAAAAAGGTTTTTTCTCTCCACGTGCGAGAATGAAACCCGGTCAAGTGGCTCGCGTGGGCCTGAACGCTGTGTTTGAGGGAAAGCTTACGGTCATTCCCGGTTTCAGGAACAATGCTCTGGTCTTTGCCAACCGACTCACGACACGGCCCCTGGCCGCCATGATTTCAAAGCGATTGACGGCGAATCCGTAACATCAATGCATGGCGATCGGATCTGATACTTCTCCTTGAGAACACTCGCGCTTTCGGCTTCCCCCCTCATCTTGTCGGGTTCCTTCTCATATTTTCTCTATTCAGCGCGGCCTTGGCCACCGCAGAGAAGCTGGAGCTGCTCCAGGGCGTGGTCGAGGGTGGCACCCAGAGGCAGCAGCCAGGGGATCGCGCTCCGGGGGATAGGGCATCCGACCTGTCTTCCGGCAAGACGTCCGACTCTGGGAGCTATACTGATTCCCTGAGGGAAACCCGTGGCGGTCCCGGTCCCGGTAGGCCGTCTTGGCAAAGGCATTCGGTTGAATCTCGATGGGAATCCTCGGTGGGTAGGGGCTGCGCGATGATAGGATTCGTCCGATGAAGATCGTGAGAGCCGACCTCGAAGACCCGCACCACCAAACCTCGCTGATGGCGATGGTCGAAGCCTTCAGCGCCGATCCCTTCGGAGCCAATCGTCCGCTGCCGGAGCCGACGCGCGTGGGGCTGATCGATGGACTGCGTGAGCATCCCACCACGTTGCTATTCCTCGCCTTCGAAGATGAGGCGCCCATCGGCATGGTGGTCTGCTTCCGCGCCTTCTCGACTTTTGCGGCCCGCCCGGTGATCAACATCCACGACATCTACGTCAACGAGAAGGCTCGCGGCCGGGGAGTATCGCGGGCGCTTCTGGCCGCCGTTGAGGTCGAGGCTCGGTCGCTTGGCTGCTGCAAGCTCACACTCGAAGTCCTAGCGCGCAATGATCGCGCACGATCCGTCTACCACGCAGCTGGCTTCGTTCACGCTTCGGCGGCCGACTCGCCGGGCGGCACCCTTTTTTACTCACGCAATCTCGGCGAGTAGATCTAGAGCAGGCCCGCCCGCCGAGCGGGGCAGGGTGCGGCGTGGATCCTCTCGCTCATGGTGCCCCCCCCCCGACCGCTCCCGTTCGAAGAACAGGCGGAGGATGAGGAGGGTGAGCGACTTAGCTCCCAGGGCGCGCGACGTGGCCGTCTCGGGTCGAGCTTCCCCTACGAGACGGCCGTAGTTGAGGCGAAGTAGTACGACCCGAAGTATAAGCATCCGCGCAATTCTCCGTACACTGGAGACATGGGCGGGGGGATAGGACATTCAAGCTGTCTTCCGGAACAACGTCCGAGTATCGGCTTTTTCTTGAATCTCTAGGGGAGACCCGAGGCGGGCAGAAACGAGCTTCGGCCCGCTCTCGTGAGCCGATTCATTAGATCGCATAGACTTCCGACTATGTCGCAGTCGAAGTCGGTGACTGCCACGGGAGAGGCTTTCAGCGCTGGACACGGTTGAAGCCCGACGCCTAGCGATTTCGCTCCAGGTGTTTCATCGCGTAGTCGAGCACGATCTCTTCCTCGTCCTGGATCAGCCAATGTCCGGCGTCTAGGCCGACGGTTTCGAAGGGCCCCTCGACGAAGGCCGGCATGCGTGACTGCACGTCATTGTTTACAAAGGCCCCAATATCGTGTCGACCATAGATGTAGAGGACGGGCTGTTTGACGGGCCCGCTGAGGCCGACTGTACCGCTCGAAGGATCGAGCGCGCGATACCAGTTGAGGGTCGCCGTGAGCGCGCCGGGTTCGGCGTAGAGAGCGTCGTATTCAGCGACATGTGCGGTTGGCATCGACGAGTAGATGAGGTTTTTCATAAACCAACGGCCACCGGTTCCGAGTACTGTCTCCGCGACCCCGGGCTGACGGAAGACCTTGACATAAGTAGGCGTCGACGGCGGCGCCTCGGGGTCTGGGATCGCGCCAGGATGCGGAATCGCGAGGGACACCCAGGACAGGATCCGCGTTGGCTCTCGCGAGGTCGCAGCCCAGCCGACTATCGAGCCCCAGTCGTGCCCGATGAGGTGGAAGCTGTCGAAGTTCACCGCGTCCGCTACCGCCAAGACATCGTCGACCAGCAGATCGATCGAATATTGCTCGACGCCGACCGGGCGGGCACCCGGGCTGTAGCCACGTTGATCGAAGGCGACGACCTGGAAGCCAGCCTCCGCAGCGCGCTCAAGTAACGGCGTCCACATGATTGAGCTCTCGGGAAATCCGTGGAGCAAGATCAGGGCCGGCCCGTCCCCGTCGAGACCCGCTACTCGGGCGCGATATTGAAACCCACCAGCCTCTATCTGGACGAGACCCGTTTCCATCCCCGGACCCGGAGGAGGCAGCGCCTCGGACGCGCGTGTGTGCGCGAAAGACCGATCGAGGGTCATCCAGGCGCTCAGCCAGATGAGGCATAGCAAGGCAACGAGGACGCCCATGAGAGCGATTAGGATCATTTTCATCGAGTGACTCCGGCGAGAGGATATATAAGCTGGATTCTGTCATAAGATTCAAGGCTAGACTCTATGCAAAATCCCTACCGATAACCCGTGACCAATTGCGAATCCGAGACTGAGGGTCAAGGTGACTCGGAAGAAAATTGAGTAGCGGTCTAAAAAGGAACAGCCAATGTGGACAGGGTTAAAGTGGACGGCGTTGATCATTCTTGTGGTTATCGTCGGCGCCTATCTCGCTTTGTTGCAGTTTGATATTCCTGCTGAAGAAGTCGACGCGCTTTACACCAATGAAGCATCTAAATTCATGGCGCTCGCCAACGGCGCCCGTGTGCATTACCGCGACGAAGGAAACCCGGATGGGCCACCGCTTGTGCTTATCCATGGGTCGAATGCCAGCTTGCACACTTGGGAACTGTGGGCCGCCGATCTGGGTGACCAATTCCGTATTATTTCCATGGACCTGCAAGGCCATGGCCTGACCGGCCCCGTGCCAGACAATGACTACTCGATAGACGCCATGGTGCGCCTTGTAGACGAAGTGGTCACTCGGTTGGGCATTAACCGCTTTTCGCTCGCAGGCAGTTCCATGGGAGGTACAACAGCATGGACCTATGCCGTTCAGCACCCGGGTCGTCTCAATGCGCTCATCCTTGTAGGCTCAAGCGGTTACCCCGACGACGATGTTGATGAGGAAGGCGAAGGCCCCCTGGTTTTCAAGATTCTGTCTAGTCCTGTCGGCCGGGCGCTCGTTCGCAACATATCGCCTCGCATGCTTGCCGAAGAAGGGCTCAAAACTTCATTTGTTGACGATAGTTTGGTCGATGAGGCCATGGTTGATCGCTATACGACGCTGGCCGTGCGTGAAGGCAGCCGCGACGCCACCTCAATCCGATTTTCAACCCCGCGCCTTTACGACTTAGCACTGCGCATTCCGGAGATCACAGCACCAACACTAATATTGCAGGGCGATGGTGATTTGCTCATCTCCGTCCCGCACGCCGAGAAATTCCACGCCGATATCGCCGGTTCAAAGCTAATCATCTATGAAGATGTCGGCCATATGCCCATGGAGGAAAACCCCGAGGAAAGTGCGGCAGATGTGCGGGCTTTTCTGGATGAGGTTTTGGGATTGGGAGAGGTTGATCTTCCTCAGTAGCGATGGTCGCCGGCTTCCAGCTTTCATTTGCTAGCCGGTCTAGGGGATAGACATGCAAGCTGCCTTCAAGCACAGCATCCGAGGATGGGCGTTATGTCGGCTTCCTATCTCCCCTCAGGAGTCGGTGGGCGGGTTTCGGTATTTTCCTCGCTCTGCAGGAGGCATGCGCCGGGCGAAGGCGATTTGAGGCGAGAGGTTTTGGATCAGCCCTCTAAGCCTAGACAGGACACGAGACCCAGATACACAAATCCGCGCTGTGGGAGTCTCGCCTGTGGTTAGCCGAATCAATTCGAAGCAAGCGTTTGATCGAAATCCGCGAGGCCTAGACACGCGCGAAGCTGCTTGATCATCAAGAGCGCGCACTTCACGACCTGCTGCGGCATGTCTGGGATCATTCCCCTTTTTATCGGGACTACTACGCGGGGCATGGGATCAAGCAGGGCGATCTTTCCCAAATCGGCGTGCGTGACCTGACCATCCTGAATAAAGAAATCGTGATGGAGGGCTTTGATCGTCTTTCGATGGATCCCCTGATGAGGCGAGACCGGCTTGAGAGTTGGCTTCACTCAGACGAAAAGAATCCATACCAGAAGCGGCATGTTGTGGTTCACACCTCGAGCTCGCCCGATAAAAAGGGGAATG
>JAQWRT010000020.1 GCA_029243605.1 Myxococcota bacterium | reverse complement strand
AGAAGAAGCGGTTGGTGGAGCCGAGAAAGACCTGTGTGGCCTGGGTCAGAACCTCACCCGTCTCGGTGCGGTAGTCGAGACCCGTGTTGGGATCAACCTGCATGGTCATCAGCTGGTCGGTCGTCTCGCCGAACCACGCGTCAAGGACGGGGTTGGGGCCGACCGGCCCACCCTCATCGACCATGACCGTGACGCCCGTGGCCTTGAACCGGGCGAAGTCAACTTCAGCGACAAGCCAGTGGAAGAAGGGGAAAACGAGATCAAAGGGCACCGTGCCCTGGAGATCCGTGGGGAAGGCCTGGTAGACCGTACCGTCGCGGTGTCGCAGGAGGATCTCCTGCTCAGGCAGTCCGGGCTCGCCGGGATCCGGGAAGCCATCCTCGTTCGTATCGAAGTACACGTAGTGCTCAGTTCGACCGAACCACTGGAAGACCTTGACCGGACCCAGGTCAGTACTGGCCGGGGCCGCCGCATCGACAATGAGGGGCATGGATCCAAAGACGACCGTCAAGTAGGTGTCGAAAACCACCAAGGTGTAGGTTCCCTCGGGAACGCCCGAGATGCTGAAAGTGCTGTCGTCGTTGCAGGGCTGCACGTAAACCATCTCACCGAGACCAGCGCCGCCGGACAAGTCATTCAGGCCGACCCAGCAATTGGCGATGGGCATGCCCTCATGGAACCCGTAGTAGGGGGGTCTCTGGGGGTGCATGGCCACGACCTCGCCACTCACAGCAGTGCTGGCCGCACCCTGCGGGACATCGAGATCATTCGTGGGCCGCACAAAGCCAAATTCGGCGTGAGCGCCCGGGATGCCAAACTCTTGGAAGAAGGGCGGCTCATCCGCCTTGACCCACGCATCGATGGTCTTCTTGCCTTCGATGGTCGTGGTCTGCTGCCAGTGATCGCCACCAGGAGAGATCACGTTGATCCCGTACTTGCCGGGAAAAATGTTCTTGATGATGGCAATGCCGTTATCGTCAGTCAGAATGCTGCCAATGCCGATGACGTCGACCACCGGATCACCAGCCCCGTCCTGAACGAAGCTCCCATCGGGGTTCTTCTGGTACGTCGTCCCAAAAAGGTTGCCGAAGACATCCATCTGGACTCGGGCGTAGCCGTCGTCGAGTTCGATGGTGAAACCGCCCATCGGCGCGTTTCCGTTGGTATTCGGCTCCTCTTCCGGGAGATCCAGCGCGCCGTTGAGGGGCTGGTTGTCCTCGAAGACCCGGAGGGTGATCTGTGCGGTGGGAACACGCCCACTCGCGACCAGAACTGTTATCTGGCCTTCCCCTGTGGGGACCGCAGCGCCGCCGGAGGAGCTACAGGTGGCGCCGCCCCAGATGGGGCAATTCACGTCGGGCACGACGGAGACGAAATAGCGCCGATCGTCGGGAAGGTTCACCGTCGTCGTGCTGTTGCTGGTGTGCCCGCGCGCCACAATCCGACTGGTGCTTCGGTGGAAGCCAAAAGACAGGCTGTCCGCCGATGGCGTGCCGGGCGTGACCGCATGGGTCGAATCCTCTACGACCTGCCATTCGTACCCCGACACGGGGACACCGTCGTGTCGTTCGACGGTCAACTGGAATGCTCCAGCAGGCAGGACGATGAGCAACGAAGACATTGCGAGCAGACTCCGAATCCACTGGATCCGAAGACTTACTGTTCGATGGAACTTTCTCATATCAGCATCATTCATCTTTTTTTACCATTCCCTTGGCTAGAACCGGAAAAAGTCTACGTAGGCGCTGCACCTCAGACGGTGCGAAGGGCGTTGCAGCGATGACATTATTGGACCAAAGGTAAAAACGGAAAATGTTTCTGATCGACGGGGCACTAAGGTCTTTTTCTGATGTGCAAATCCCCCCGCCACACTCGATTGAAACTGAAGTTTTGTTTTCACTTACAATTGTGCAATCAGGTTCGCCAAAAACCCTCAAGCGCTTTTTAAAAAATCCACGCGCGTTGGCCATCCACGAGATTGCAAAATTGCAATTCCAAAATGTGTCGCCTTGCGGGATTGCAATCCTGCAATGTCCTCAACACCCGAATATTTAATTCGAGTCCAAGGCCACGCTGTACCGCCGCGAAGCGCGCCTCGGTCAAGAGCATGAATTGCCGCGGTCACCGGCACTTGGGCGAGGACAGGGACGGATTGCCCCAACCACACGGGTCGAGTTCCCATGTCCAATCGCTTGGCCGAACTGTTCCAGGTGGACGATGCCGTCGTGAAGCGGCTACGAAGGCATCGGATGGGCGGAAACGCCGCGTCCAACCAACACAAACCCATCGCGTTTCGGGCAGCGGCGTTCGGGGTAAGGGGCGTCCGAGGGAATAGTGCTGCG
The DNA here is from genome assembly GCA_029243605.1 of Myxococcota bacterium. Lineage (GTDB taxonomy): Bacteria > Myxococcota_A > UBA9160 > UBA9160 > UBA4427 > JAZXM01. The sequence continues at coordinate 6,818 of JAQWRT010000020.1, read as the reverse complement.
CCAGCTGGCTAGTAGCTGGAAGCCGCGTCCACGGCGACCCAACCATCCTCGGCATCGGGCGACGGCCTGAGTATATACGCGCTCTTCGAGGCCAATCGTTGGTTGGGCCCCAGGGTAAGCTGGGGGTAGACGGATCGAAAAACCGAATTATCGAGACCATGCTCGACGATCTCGATCATGTACTCCCTCGAGAAATTGCGGCGCATGTGCTTGACCGCACTTCCCGCGAGAGTTACCGCCAGAAACGCATCCGCCTGGACGCGGGGATGATTGATTTCGATCCCTCTGGGCTTAACCCATGTCCGGAGCCTCAAAAGCCCCCGTTCGCGGCGTTCAGGCAGCTCCAACAACGAAACGACCCGAACCTGCTGCCGGATGGGCCCCGTGACGGAATAGGCCCCGTCACCACTGAGCGTGTCCGAGAGAATCACCAGGCTTGGCGTGGCGGGCCCGAGGCCTGCCCCGGACCCCAGATTTTCCAGATCATCGGAACCCAGCCAGGCCAGAACTATTCCAGGTCCTCGCTCGCGATAGAGAGTCTCCCAGAAGTTCGCGGAGGGAGGGTCGGAGCCGGCAACCCGAACGGCCTCGATGGTCGCAGAGGAGTCCTCAGCGGCCTTCAAAAAAGCCTCTGCCATGGCCTCGCCCGCCGAGCCTGCTCGGTAAACCTGAATAACGAGGGCAGGCTCCTCCGACAGTTTATCGTTGAGGTGTTCAGCCACAGCCTTCGCTTCGCGATAGACGCCGCCGCTGAGATAAATCGAATAGAAATCCTCATCGAGGACCGGGCGGTCGGTAATCGGAAAAATGCACGGAACTTCTTGCACAGCACAGAAGTCATGAACAGGCCGCCAGGAGCCCTCCCCTATCCCCGAAACAAGGGCGAAGACCGGTTGCTCCTCATAAAGTGCCTCGAGCTGCTCGAACCAGGTCTCGGAGGGTCCCTCCAACTCCCAGACATGTAAATCCCATTTCCTATAGGAGACATCCATATAGGCGCGAAAATAGGGGCCCCGCACCGATCGACCCGACTCGTTTCGCGTGTCGGCATTCTTGTCAGCGGCGAAAGCCTTGAGAATTTCGAGCATACTTTCGCGCTCGGACTCATCGGCATTCTTGGCGGCGATCGTTGCCAGGTGGACCTTGGAGTCATCGACTCCGGCGGGCAGCTCGGAAGCCAGAGTCTCGAGGTACGCGTAGAGAGCCTCGACATCCGAATCACTCATGTCGTAGCGAGGCATCAAGGGATCCAGTTCATTCCCCCCCGAATCGACTCCCAGCCGAAGAGCATCGGCGAGAGAGGACAATTCATAGGCAGGTCGCCCCCCAACACTCATCGAGCGACTTCGAAAGGGCGCCTGTTGTTCGTGTTCGCGATCCTGAAAAAGCGCCTGCCCCGTGACCGGTGGCACCACCTTCCCCCCCTCACTCGACCCGAGGCCACTCCGCCGATGGCAGCTTTCGCAGGCCAGTTGCGAGGCAAAAATGGGGATATCCCCGTGAGTGAAGCCCGTCACGGCCTCGCCGGAGGATAAAATGCCCTCCCGGTAGAGCCGTTGCCCGGCAGATACCTTGTCCGCCTGAGCATCCCCTTCCGCTCCGGCCGCAACGGCCAGGATCAGGGTCTGGAGGCCAAGGAGCGCGAGGACAACCATCCGGGAAGATCCCTTCCGGTCGCCGCCACCGCGCCGAGGAGGCTTCACGAGTTCTTTGCGCTCCCGTATTCCGCCAAAACCTCGTCGACGGAGGGGAAACCTTCCAGCCGAACCCACTCTTCCGCGCCCCTGACCTTGATAAACGTCAGGGGGAGGTGGTTCATCTTGTTTCCCCGGTACGTGTTGAACGCTTTCTCGACCTTGAAAATATCATCGGGGTTCCCGGTCAGAAACCGCCATGACTCGCCTGCGCCCATTCTCTTCGCGTATTCAGCCAGCTTTTCCTGGGTGTCGTATTCCGGGTCGATCGAGATCGAGACAAATTCGATCGAATCTCCCTTCTCCCCAAGACGCCTGCTCACCTCGGCGAAGGACGCACTCAGCACTGGGCAGATGGTTGTGCAACTCGTGAACACAAAGTTCACCATGACGGGCTTTTCCCCACCGATCGCGGAGACCAAGGAGACCGAGTTTCCATCGTGGGCAATGAGCTCCACATCGGGAACACGGTAGGAAACAGTTTCCCGGGTGTAATTCGGCTCCTTCCCGCCACCGGACGTTTCCGCCACCGCAGGTGCGATATGAGCAAGGGAGCCGAGCAGCAGGCAGGTCGCAAGGCTGAAGGCAAACATCACCGTTCTCGTGTCGAGCACGATCATTGAGCCCCTCCAAAGGTTGAAAACAACGCTCACGTCCCGAAGCGGACTGAGAGATTGGCCAAAAACAGATGTGCAACTACGCAGAGTAAGGCCCCTTCGCAAGTTGCGCACAATATGCGCCGATCGAAGGCGAGTGAAGTCTCGATTAAAAAAAACATGAAGCTTTCATCGACAACTCTAAAAAAAAATACCGAGGCGGTTTTCCAAGACCTTCCGAAGACATCTGCACATCAATTTAGAGTTCAGCTAAATCAGCTTTGTGACATTACGTCCTTGTAACTAGACCACTTTTGCCGCCGGTCCCTTAATGGCTGTATCGAACCGTTGTCTCGTTAGTTTAAGCATTTTCTCTGACGGGACGGGGACATCGAATCATTTTCAGGGGAACGATTTTACTCAGGATGGATATGGCTGTGCGTTCACACAATTCTCTACTCACGAAATCGTCGGCGTTTTCAAAAATCCTGGCTTCGTTAGGATTCCTTTTGGCCTTCCTCGTTGCCTCTTCAGCAAGCGCCCTCAACATCGTAAGCCTGTCGCCGAGTACCTCGGTCACCGAGGTCGGAAACCTCGTTTCGGTCGATCTTAACATGGATTTCGACGCCCTCCTCCAGGGGGGCGGCGTTGCCATCACCTTCGACAGCAGCGTGCTTTCCTACGATTCCTTCACTTGGAACCCAACGCTGGCCGACGAAGCCGTATTTCGCTGCTGGCCCGCTACGGCGACTCCCAACTGCAACGAAAATCTTCCGCCCTCGCTGGAAATTGGCTGGGGTGTCCTGTTCAGCGCCGCCCTCACCGGCCCCCACACGATCGGCACGATCGTATTTGAGGCGATCGGCATCGGGGAAAGTACGCTGAGCATGGCCGAGAGCTCCGGTTTTCCCGGCGAGTTCTACGACACGAACGGAAACCTGATTGTGCCCCAGTTCCAGAGCGCCTCTGTTTCCGTTGGGGCCAGCCCCGTTCCCGAGCCGACAACTGCACTTCTCTTTGGGATGGGGCTCGTTGGCTTGTCGCTCAGGGCCGGCCGATCGTAATTTTCTCGCGGTTGAAACCAGCCCCTGGCACCCATGTTCTGAAGTTCCTGCACGAGATCTGAAACGCACCAGGAGTCGAATCGAATACACAGGGCACATACACGACACACGCAGAACCTGAATCGGCAACTGACGGCCCCCGCTGCGACGAGTTCCAAAGTACTTCCATGAGCACTTTTTCGGTCTAAAGGCCGAGAAAGTGGCTAGTTTTCATCAAAGTGGGCCGTTTGGACAATACATGAAATTTCGCGATTTTCTTGCCCCCTCCTGCTTCACCGCACAATTAGCAAGAATAATGCAGCCGGCGACTGTCCTCTTCGGATTGCGCCACGGGTGCAGGGGAACTCGTGTGTCTACATCCCGAAATACGACTATTCGTTTGACTCTATGGCTATGCCTTGCCTCACTCGCTTTCGGGATCTTCGCCGTCTCGAGTGCGGAAGCCTTTGAGATAACCACCCGCGAGGTCGGCAGTTCGACTCTCAATGAATCGGAACTGGTCACCAAGAGTCCTGGCGATACGGTTAGCATCGAGTTTGTGGTGGACACCGCAGGTATAGAGATCTGGGGGTTCAGTTTCGGTCTAGCATTCAACCCCGCCAGCCTTTCGGCTTTTACCGTGCAAAACGCGAACCTCCCACCGCTCCTCCCCCTGGGCTCGTCCACGGTCGATGCGGCCGCCGGAACCATCTCAAATATCAGCCAGGTCGGCTTTTTCAGCGGGCTCGCCCCCGGCGTCTATGTCGTCGGAACCGCTGATTTCACCGTGGACACGATCCCTCCCGGTGGAATTGATCTCATCACGACGATGGGCCCAAGCGAGAGCATGATCGTCGCGGGGGAAACATGCCCCGGATCATTACCCGGATGTACAGTTACCCTGTACCCCATGAAGATCGTATCAAGCCCCAGCGTGCCTACACTTTCACCACTAGGAGTCCTCCTCATGATCGGCCTTCTCTTTTCAACATCTTTCTGGGCTCTCGGCCCAGGGCGAAACTTGTCCAGATCAATGGTCCGAAATGGGCGATCCGCGCTGATGCTGCTTGCGCTGATTCCCTTCTCTCTTGCCGCCGCCCCATCCGCCTCGGCGGCGGCTGACAAGACAGCCCCGGAAGCAGCAACCAGGCCTGTTCTCGATGCGTCCTCCCCCAAGCTGACCGAAGAATGGGGAATCGAAATCGTAGCCATGCGGCTTTCCGGAGAAAACCGTTTTCTGGATTTCCGCTACCGGGTCGTCGATGTCGAGAAAGCGGGAGCCCTTTTCGGACCCAAGATCCGGCCCTTCCTCGTAGACAGAAATACCGGTCACACCCTGAAGGTTCCGGTCCCTCCCAAGCTCGGGCCCATGAAATCGAGTCGCTCACAACCAAAGAAGGACCGAGTCTTCTTTGTCTTCTTCGCCAACCCCGGAGGAACGGCAGAGACTGGACATAAGGTAGACGTTGATTTCGGTCCGTTGATGATTACTGGAATCGCCGTTCAATAACCTCAGACGCAAAGTCATGAGTACCACTCTAAAAAAACTGCGCCGGACCGTTCTGACAATCGCAATCCTGGGGATTGCGACGACGGGTTCGTCTGCCTTGGCCTCAGCTTTCCTGGACCCAAACCTGGTATCGAGGCTGCAAAGTATCGACTCATCCAGCGAAATCGGCGTCATCGTAAAGATGCGTGAGTCCCGGGGCAGGCGGAGCGCTCGGGGGAGAAATGCCCAGGAGCAGGTCCGCACTCGCGGCGGGCGACGAGGCGGACATCGGCACCTGAAGAATGCTTTCGCTCGTGACACCGCCCGCAGAAATCGCGTCCTACGCCGAAACAACATCGTCCCGGATCACCCTCTCGCAGTTCCCCTGGCCGGGTCGATTTCCCCAAGATCTTGGCGAAAACGGCAAAAGTCGCTCTGGCTCATCAATGGAATCGCCATCACCGCGAGTAAGGCAAACATCCTGTCCTTGGCCGACGATCCCTCGGTCCTTGAAATCGTCTTGGACAAAACGATCACCCTCGCCGATACGACCGTGGCAACCAACGCAACACCCCAGTGGAACCTTTCCGCCGTAGGCGCAGACTCCGTTTGGAACCAGGGCTATGCAGGCGCAGGTGTCGTGGTCGCCGTCATGGATACGGGGGTTGACGTCTTGCACCCCGATTTGAGTCTTCGATGGAGGGGAGGGACGAATAGCTGGCTAGATCTATCCGATCCCTTTCAGGCCACGCCTCGAGATTCGACCGGTCACGGCACCCAGGTCACGGGATTGATTCTGGCTGGCGACCTTTTCGGATCTCCGATCGGAATGGCCCCAGATGCCAGCTGGATCGCAGCCAAGATTTTTGATGATCAGGGTGATGCTTCGATTAGTGATATCCACCTTGCGTTTCAATGGTTCATCGACCCAGACGGCAATCCGAATACCTCTGACGCGCCCCACATCGTGAACGCTTCGTGGGCACTTTTGAGCTCGCTCGGAAACTGCAGCCTCGAATTTGCTCCAGATATCGAAGCGCTCGAGGCTGCCGGTATCTCAGTGGTCTTCGCGGCCGGAAACTCCGGCCCCGGTCCGGGTACAAGTCTCAGCCCGGCCAATGGCGGCCAGGGACTGGCCGTCGGTTCGGTCAACTCAAATCTGGATGTCTCATTGGGAAGCAGTCGCGGGCCTTCCCAATGCACTGGTGGAATTTTCCCCGATATCTCTGCGCCGGGCGTGGCGGTCTGGACAACAGACAAGTCTTTCGGCGGTTTCCCTTTTTACACACAGATGACAGGCACATCGTTCGCAGCCCCCCACATCAGCGGTGGCCTGGCACTCCTGCGCCAGGCGCATCCGGATGCTTCCGTTGCCGAACTCGAAGCTTCCATCCGGGAAACTGCTTACGATCTCGGTCCAGCCGGACCCGACAACGATCACGGGCAAGGCCTGGTCGACTTCGACGCTGCCCTGCAATGGCTCGACGCGGGCCCTGGCTGCAATTCTTCTCCGACCGCCCTCGACTCAGATCTGGACGGAATCGCAGACGTGTGTGATAACTGCACCTTGGTCGCGAACGCCGCACAGCGTGACACCGATGGCGATGGCTACGGAAATCGTTGCGATGCAGACTTCGACAATGATGGAACCGTCTCGTTCCAGGATGTAGTCCAGTTTATCAACGCGTTTGGAACAAACGATCCGGACGCGGACTTTGACGGCGACGGATACGTCAACTTCTTTGATGTTGTTGTCCTTCTGCATGCCTACCTCGCGCCTCCGGGTCCCTCTGCCCTCGCCCCCTGACGGTGCAACCTGAATGGCTGACGGCCCCGGTTCCTGAGCTTTCCGCTTCCCGTCACGGGGCTCCCCCTGGGTATTTAACATAACGCCCATACCCGGACGTTGTGCTGGAACCCAGCTTGTATGTCCTATCCCCGAACTATCAAGCGCGCCCTGCCTGGCGAAACGATTGGGTCCTGATCCTGTTGATCT
>JAQWRT010000019.1 GCA_029243605.1 Myxococcota bacterium | reverse complement strand
TAGTTGAACACCCTGTCTGCCCCCCAGCGCGGACTTGCGCGCTAAAACCGACGCGCTCGCCCTGCGGGGCGGCTTGAGTCACCGAACAAAGCTTGAAATCGCCCCGGTTCGGTGCTGAGGGTGCGGCATGACTGCGTTCGTCTCGATCGAACGTCCTGTGTTACTTCGCTGGCAGTCGCCTGCTGTGGAGAGATCGGCGGGCCCTAGTGCCACGGGTTCAAATTGCGTTGGGGACGACTTGGAATTGTTCCCCTATGGTTTCCCGGTATGAGCTATTTTCGTCAATGATTACGAGGGCGGATAGGAAAAACAAGCCCCGTAGCCCGCTCGAGGTCCGATAAGCAGGGGCTATGTCAAGTCAGATGGGGATGGGACCAGGCCACGTTCCTGGGAAGTTCACTTGAGCTCTCGGTTGATTGCTTCGTGCGTCCGGCCATCATTCTCTCGTTAACGGGATTTAGAGCAAGACCCCTGGAAGCAAGTCCGTTGGCTTGTCGTTGAGCGCCACCGGCACCCCGTTTACGATCGTGGCGATGTAGCCCTCGGCGTCTTGTACGAGGCGCTTTCCGCCTGCAGGTAGGTCGTATTCCATCCGGGGTGGGCGAAGCCTCAAGCCCGAGTGGTCGATGATGTTGATGTCAGCCTTCTTGCCCGGGGCTAGGCTTCCCCGATCGTCTAGCCCGAACAGACTGGCGCAGTCCGAGGTGAGGCGCTTCACGACATCGGGCACGGTGAATTGGGGGCCGAGCGTTCGGTCGCGAGCCCAGTAGCTCATCATATAGGTTGGGGCGCTTGCGTCGCAGATGATCGTGCTGTGGGCACCGGCGTCGGCGAGGCCGAGTACCGAGCCTTCGAAACGCATCATCTCGAAGGCCGGGTCGAGGCTCACGTCCGCGTAGTTTCCAGACGTCAGCAACAAGACGCCGTGTCCGCTGTCGCGCATCAATGCGTCGTAGATGACCTCGGCCGGATGCACGCCCGCGCGGTCGGCAACGCTTGCTACGGAATCATGGGCCTGGGGTTCGTAATCGGGCTTTTCTCCCATCGGAAAGAGCAGGCGATACAAACCCTGATAGCCGGCGGCACCTCCTTCCTCGGCGGCCAGGGTTTCTTCGAGAATCGCAGCGCGCACTTCGTTCTTGGCGAGTTCCACCACGCGCGCAGGGAGGGGCAGATCCGCAATCGCGGCATAGCTCGGCGCTTTTACGAAGCGGTGGTGGTTGCACTCCCAGGTAAAGATCGCGCCGGTCGGTCGGCCCAGGACCATTGGATGAATAGACAATCCTTCCGCGTTGGCGGCTTCAGTGATCTCTAGAAGTTGCTTCCAGCCCTCTTTGTGTTGATTGGTTTGTTTCAGCGAGTAGGTGACGGGTCGTCCGGTGGCTCGGGCGACATTGACGACCATTCGCAGTTCTTCTTCGGCCCGAGGGTATTGATTGAACTCTGGCGCGATCTGCAGCACGCCGCGATTCGCCCGCTCCATGCCCCGGGCGATGCCGAGGAACTCTGCCTCGCAGGCGGCAATCGACGGCGCCGGGATCCCGGAGAGCGTCTTTTGTCCCTGGAGCCGAGTCGATCCTACCCCGAGCGCGCCGTCCCGCATCGCTTCGTACACGATGTCGGACATCGAATCGATCTCAGCTGCTGTGGCGGCCTCTCCGTCGATCGCCCGCTTGCCCATCACGAAAACTCGCAAGCAGGAGTGGGGAAGAAAACCAGCGACGTTCATGTCGAAACGGCGTGGCGAAAGGAATGCGCGATATTCGGCGTAGCTTTCCCATGCCCATGGCAAACCCTCTCGCAGCACTTCCGCCGGGATGTCTTCGACGCCTTCCATCAAGGCGATCAAGAACTCCCGATCTTCCGGCCGGCAAGGAGCGAACCCGACCCCGCAGTTGCCCATCACGGTCGTCGTGACGCCGTGCCCTGAATTGGGTTTGAGGCGATGTTCCCAGGTGACATTTCCGTCGAGGTGCGAGTGGGTGTCGATGAAACCGGGAGTGACGATCATCCCCCCCGCATCGAACTCTTGCGCGGCTTCCCCTTCGACCGCGCCCACCTGGCTGATCGTGTCGCCCTGAATTGCGATATCGGCTCGGCGGGGCTCGGCCCCGGTGCCGTCGATGACTTGGCCGTTTCTTACGATGATGTCGCTAGTGCGCATGATCCCACGATCCTATCAGGAGTCTCGGGCCTGGACCCGCCGAATGTTGGAAGTGTGATGTAACAGATCCTGCCGGACGATTTCGGCTAGCTTAGCTTCTCCCGCAATCGAAGAGAGTCGAAGCGTTCGGCCTGCCAACCACAAGCCAAGGAGCCGGTGTGCTTCAAGTTTGACGTGCAGCTTTCAACTGCTCTCAGCGGGATCCACTCGTCCCGTCACGGGGCTCCCCCTGGGTATTTAACATAACGCCCATACCCGGACGTTGTGCTGGAACCCAGCTTGTATGTCCTATCCCCTCGGGCAATGCAGCGCACCAAAACGGCGGCGACGGAATCGAGGTCGCGAGTGGCTCGTTGGTTTCCGGGAATACGGTGCACACGAACACCGGATTCGGGCTTCGCCTCTCGACGGAAACCGGGTACCGCGAAAACATCATCACGAACAACACAGCGGGCACGGTGACCGGCGGTCTGGGTTACCAGAACGTTTGCAACGGCAACACGACCTGTCCCTGAGCCCCGGGAACGGGACCAGATCTCCGTCCCGGGCTTAGTTGTCATCTTGCCTAGTATCGGCGGTGCGGAAAACGCGGCTTGAAATTTTTATGCGCCTCGACTTTCGGGTCGGCATGTTGCTTTCTGCAACGATCCGATCAAGGACTCTGCGTCGGGCGTCAGTCGCGGCTACCCCGTTATGCGCGCCCAGATCGCCTGAATATTACGCCTACGGTCAGTTCCGATCAGGCATAATCATGAGCGAGTCCCGATCTATCTGGGGATTCCGCATGCGACAAAACCCGCCTACGGACCCCAGTCCTCTCTCGAGAACCCTCGTGTCCCTCTTCAACCTGTCCCGGACATGGCCCAGGGTGTAGAATGGCCCTTTGAAATTCCTATCCGCCGAGTACAAGCGGTGTAGACTGATCCTTTGAGATTTCTTCCGCAACTCAGGTGAATTGCGATGGAGCGACCGAAAGCAGGGAAAGGCTTATCGACATCGGCGGTGCTGGTGCTGGCTTGCCTGACAGCCCCCCTCTTTCTTTTCTGTAAAACCGCCTCTGCGACGGGAATGGCCTTCGATTTCTATGGAGACTGGAGGCAGGTTTCGGCCGATGCTTCTTACAGCTTCGAAGGAAGCTCTGGATCCTACGGCTTCAGTGACAGCGACCGCGCGTCTCCTTTTGGTCTCGAATCGCGCCTTATGCCTTTCGATGAAACGTTCCATATCGTCATGCCCGGTACCTATACCAACAGCATCCTGGGCGAGGTGACCGTCACCCAGAACTCGACTATGGACTCCAATGAGGTCAGGGCCACGGGTTCAGCCCACGGCTTTGGGCGCACGTGGAGTGAAAGTGGAGGCACGCCCGGCGATCCGGTCACCTCTTTTTGGCATGACGAGACAGTCTGGGTATCGGCGATATCAAAATTTCATATTCGAGTCATCGTGGAGGAGGTGCAGTTCTACACACTTTCTTTCTCGACCTCCGTGATTGGCGAGGCTGCGGCCGACACCGAAGCGAGATTCTATTTTACGGGGTCACCCGAGTGGAGTGAGTGGAATGCCTGGGAAGGGGATCAGCCGCCTCTTGTGATCGAGGAGACCGGTCTCTTGCAACCGGGTACGTATTACCTCTTCGCCAATGTGCAGGTTGACACCGGTGGCGAATGGCGAGAAATTGAGCGAGGCGGTGCCTTCGAGCTCACGCTTGCGGTTCCTGAGCCTTCCCAGACCCTCCTGGTTTTTTCAGCCCTGATCACGTTGTGCTCTCTGGCCTCGATCTCGCGTCGGCGTCATTCTGGATAAGGGCAGCAACGACGGAAGCCTGGGCCACGGTGAGTCCAAATAGCCACTCTAAAAGAGGAAATTCAGGGGCTCTCGAGAGCCAGTGCGGCGAGGTCGCCCCTTCGAATTGGGCCCCTGGGCCAATCTAGACTCGAAAATGAGAGTTTGATCCGAATCGGGCCTGTTCCGAGACTGCCTTCTTCATCTCGTCCGTGAGTGCGTTTTTTTCTTTTTCGGTCCCGACGAGGAATCTGTTTCATGTTCTTGTCTCTTGATCGCCTGGGGGTGCGGTACAGCCGCGCTCTTGTTCTTCTTTCTTTTGTGTCTCTTCTTGTTTCAGGAAGCTCCGCCCAGGCGCTTCCCCTCTTGATCTCGGAAGTCTTCTACGACGCCGAGAGCAGTGATGACGGCCAGGTCTTTGTCGAGTTGGCGGGAGCTCCGGGCACGTCTTTGGACGGGCTCAGGCTTGAGGGCATCAACGGCTTTGATGGTGGTGTGACGACAGAGATCGTGCTGTCCGGGGTGATTCCCGAGGATGGTCTCTTCGTAGTCGCCGATGTGACCGGAGGCGGCGTGAGTTTTGTGGACAACCCCTTAACTCACGGCTTTGCATACCGATCCTGAAGATGTTCATCGGTCGCCTCTACCCTGCTCTCAACCGCCACGAACTAGCGACATCCACTCCGACGGCGGGCTGCGTGTCCGAGCGTGAGCCCTCCCACGGCCACAAGCAGCAGAGTGCCCATGGGCCCCAACGCCGGCACCGATGCCCCATCGACCGAGACCATCGCAACAATCGAGCCGTCGCCCCAAGACCCCATAGAGTGAGAGATTCCTACCCTGTAACGACCCGGCTCGACGTTGATTGATGCCGAAACTCCTCCGGCATTGATTACTTCGTCATAGAGCACCGTCGAATCGCAATTTGTCGCCGCGAAGCAAAAGAGCGTGAGCTCGGACTCGCCGGCCATAGAGCCCTGAGTGCTGGCCTCGAGGTGGATCTGTGTAGGGACCGCCAGATCAAAGACTGCGTTCACCGTCGAGCGAGCATCAAAAATCGTGATCGACAACGGTGGCTCCGGGACCGCATGGGTAATCTCGAGATTGAATGCGTTGGCCCCGTAGGCAGTGCCAAATTGTATCTGGTCCGATCCTGGGCTCTGATAGTTCACGCCGGCGTGTACCGATGCGGGCATCGAGGCAAAGAAGAAGGTGCCCTGTTGGCACGAGGAGGGACCTGCGGAGCAGTTCATGCCCTCGACCGTGCCGGAGGCACTTTGGTCGAAGTAAGCTATTTGGGCATTCGCGCCCGAGGCCAGAAGGAGGGCCTGAAACAGTGCCAAGAACAAGAGTCCGGATCGTATGTTCCTGGTGTCACTCAGCGTGAAATTTCGAGAGGGATGCATCGACCTTCTCCCAATCCAATGAAACCGAATAATCACTTCGTTTCTATTTCCAGATTGCATATTGGCCGAAAAAATGTCAAAGGAATTTTAATTGGATGCGGTACGTCGGAGAGAAATTCCTAAAAAAATTTAAAGCGGAGGGCAATCCCCTCACGGTTCTTGAGAGGAGGGAATGTCACCCAAGGATGAAGGGCGATCGGTCTGGCCGCCGACGGACCCCAGTCCTCTCTCGAGAACCCTCGTGTCCCTCTTCAACCTGTCCCGGACATGGCCCAGGGTGTAGAATGGGCCTTTGAAATTCCTGTCCGCCTGGTAATCGAGGAACACTACTGCCCGTCACGGGGCTCCCCCTGGGTATTTAACATAACGCCCATACCCGGACGTTGTGCTGGAACCCAGCTTGTATGTCCTATCCCCGAACTATCAAGCGCGCCCTGCCTGGCGAAACGATTGGGTCCTGATCCTGTTGATCT
>JAQWRT010000084.1 GCA_029243605.1 Myxococcota bacterium | reverse complement strand
GAGGCAGATACGCTTTCGCCCCAGGCCGTCGCGGGGCTTGAGCTCTTCCTGTCCGTGGGTTGCGTGACCTGTCATAACGGACCACTGGTCGGTGGCACGACGTATCGCAAGTTGGGCCTGATCAAGCCGTACCCCACCGAGGACAAGGGGAAAGAAAACGTCACCGGGCTTCCCGAGGATCGCTTCGTTTTTAAGGTGCCCTCCTTGCGCAACGTGGCCCAAACGGGTCCCTGGTTTCACGACGGCAGTATCGAAAGCCTCGATCAGGCGATCCTTGTGATGGGGAGGCACCAGCTTGGGGTTGAGCTCGATGCGACCCAGCGCGCCCAGATCGCGGCTTTCCTGGAATCGCTCACCGGTCGCCTCGATCCGGCTTTTGCCGCCCAGCCCGAGTTACCCGAGAACGGACCCAATACGCCGGGCCCCGATCGTTCTTGAGGCTCGCCTGTCTCGGCCTGGCGGGGTTCTGCTTGGCCGGGATTTGGCTGGTCGGGACGGTGCCCGACCCGATCCGGGCCCAGCAGGGGGAGCCGGGTGGGCAACGCTCGGGCCCGGTAGCAAAGCCCGCCGCTTCCCCAATCCCGCTGGCGGAGTGGAGCGAGCCGCCCCGGGATGCGCGTCCGACGGCACGCTGGTGGTGGCCGGGAGGCAGCGTTGAGCCCGGGAAGGTGCGCCGTCAGCTCGAGGCGATCCGGCGCGCGGGGTTCGGCGCGGTGGAGTTACAGCCCCTGCTTCTGGGGCTGGGGGAAGCCGATATGCTCGCGGACCCGGGGCTGCGGACGGTGGGAGAGCCCGAGTTCTTCGCCCGGGTGGCCGACGCGGCGGCGGCCGCGAAAGCTTTGGGACTTGGCTTTGATTTGACCTTGGGCAGCGGTTGGCCCGGAGGGCTGCCCACCTCGCCCGCCAACGCCGAGCGCCAATTGCTGATGGCGAGTGTCGAGGTTCAGGGGCCCATGGATTTCAAGGACGCGCTTCCCGCGCCGCCGGGCCAAAGTTACCGGGATGCGGTGGAGTGGGTTCTGGATGTCCTCGGACCTCCCGACCGCGAGATTCGCCGAGTGGCTGTTCTCGCGGGTCGAGTGGAAGCCGGGCCGGGCGGGGTGCCCACCCTCTCCGATGTTCGCGAACTCAGCGACCGGGTCGCGGGCGGGATTCTCTCGTGGGCTGTGCCGCCGGGGAGCTGGCGGGTCTTTGCGCTTTACGCGAATTCCACTTCCCATTTTGTGATGGGAGGAGCCTTTCCCGGAAGGGAGGAGGACGCACGGGTGGTCGACCACTTGTCGCGATCCGGGGCCGATGCGTTGCTCGATGGATACGGAACCCCGGCGATGGCCGCCTTGAACGGTCAGCCGGTTCGGGGGCTCTTTGTCGACAGCTTCGAATTGATGGGGGAGTTGCCGTTCACCTCGGGCTTCCCGGCAGCCTTTGAGGCCTACGCGGGGTACGACCTGATTCCCGAGCTTCCCCTGGTCTTTCGCCGGGGAGGCGAGTCGAAATACGCCGAGATGATCGATTTTTTGGGGCGCGGGGGCGGGCCCCTCTACCGGGCGCCGGCGGGGGAGGGCGCCGAGCGTGGGGTGCGGATTCGCGAGGATTACGAGGCGGTTCGCAGTCAGCTCTTCCAAGACGAATTCGTCGCGCGGCTGGCCGAGTGGGCCCGGGCGCGTGATCTCGAATTCAGGCTGCAGGCCCACGGAGGCTACGGGGATTACCTCGACACCTATGCCCTTGCCGACGTGCCCGAGGCCGAAGGGCTCTTTGCCGATGGAGGCTTCGATTTCTTGAAATTGGCGTCCTCCGCCGCTCATGTGGGTGGCCGCCCCTGGGCCTCCTCGGAATCGTTCATCACCCTCCAGGTTTTGGGGACTAGGCTCGGGGGGGACGAGATGCAGCTCCTGGCTGGGCGGGCCTACGCCGCGGGGATCAACCGCGTGGTTCACCACGGAGTGCCCTATGCCTACACCCGCGCCGACGGTGAAACCTGGTTTCCCTTCTCCGGGGGGTTTGGCCGAATCCTGGCGGGTCCCTTCCCCATGTCGTCGGAGATTGATGGGGCATTTCTCAGGGAGCTGCCCGAGTTCAATGGCTTCCTCGCCCGGCTATCCGTGGCCATGAGCCAGGGAGTCTCGGTCGCCGAAGTGGCTTGGCTGCGGGTCGACCGGGCTTACCCCGACGCCGCCAGCATTCAGCTCGGCCGCGTCGAGGTCGGCTCGGGAGAGTCGGAGACCACCCAGATCTTGCGCGCGCGTGGCCTGGGCTACGACCGGGTGAGTCGACGAATGCTGGCGGGCGCGCAACTCGAAGGCGATGGCTTCCGGGTGGGGGCGGGGCATTACCGCGCCCTGATTCTCGATCCCCTGGAAGTCGCCGAGCCCGCCCTGATCGCGCGGGTGTCGGAGTTGGCGGCGGCGGGCATTCCGGTGATCGCCCTGGGCGAGTTGCCTCGGCGCGCCCCGGGCCTGCGGGATGCAGCGGCTCGGGACCACGCGGTGAAGGCGGCGTCGAAGGCGGCGAAGGTGAAGGTGGTGGGTCCCGTTCGGGGGGAGGCCCTCGAAGCGGTTCTGGCGAGTCGGGTCCGCCCGGGTTTTGTGGAGCCCGTGGCAGGCGAGGCGCTGGCCTTCTCCCTGGCCCGGCGATGGACTTCCCGAGGCGAGATCGTGCTCTTCTTCAACGAGGCCTGG
Source organism: Myxococcota bacterium (assembly GCA_029243605.1). GTDB lineage: Bacteria > Myxococcota_A > UBA9160 > UBA9160 > UBA4427 > JAZXM01. Next base: position 14,798 of record JAQWRT010000084.1, on the reverse strand, counting down.
TCGCCCGGGAGCGCCCGGCTTCGCTTTACCCGGGGTGGTGGCGCGCTCTGGCGCTGGGATCCCATCACAGGTTCACGCTCGCGGTTGCGCGCGCGCGTCGAGGCGGGAGACGAAATTCTTCTGGAGCTTGAAGCGGCGGGTGTTGCGCTTCTGACCCTCGACGTGGCGGTGGACGGGGGGAACGGGCGCGAGTTAGGTCCGGGCGGCTCGGGCGCGCAGCAAGAAAAGTCCGAAGCACCCGGCGAAGACTAGATCGCCCAGGGCGCCGGCCAGGGCGAGGAGGCCGACGGTCTGGGCCTGATAGGCCGCGAGCCATAGGAAGCCCACGCTGGCCTTCCCCAAGGCGGCGATTAGGATGACCGCGTGGTTCTTGCGCGGGTCCCGGGCGACGATCCAGTAGCCGAGGCCGAAGAAGCCCACAGTGACCCAGACGATTCGGGTATTGAGGACGGCTGCCGGGGTGGAAAGAGCGCTGGGATCGAGGAAAAAGGCTTGGGTATGAAAGTCGGGTAGGCCCAGGGCTAGCCCCGCGGCGATCAGGTTCCAAGCGGCGGCAAGATAGAAGAGGGCGCTGTAGCGGACGGGGTCGAAGGCGGATTGAGTCATTTCGTTTGTGTCCATAGAGTTTTTCGTGGGAATCTCGGAAGCCCATCGGGAGTGCTCTGGGGTTTGAGCGCGTGATCCTCAGTCAAGGCGTTGGATTCGGGCGCCGGTGAACTCGCCCAAAACCGGTTCGAGCAGCACCTCTTGGCGCACGCATCGGCGGTGGAGAAGGCGAACCAGTTCGTCGTCCGCCCCGGCATCGGCCTTTCCGATCCAGGCCTCCAGAGCGGTGTCCGCTTGGACGATGTTCCCGTGCTGGCTTCCCAGGAGCCCATTGATATCGGCGAGGCTGTCGGCTTCCAGGGCGGGTCCGTAGCGATTCGAGCGCTCAAGGTAGACGGCGGTTCGCCAAGCGGTTTGGCGCGCATAATCCTCGAAACCGGGCTCGGCGGCTTCGGGGGCCAGTCGCAGGCTGAGATCTTCATAGAGCGGGCTGCGCGAGTTGCTCTCGCCCGCGGGCAGCGGGGGCAGGGGGAGTTCAAGTCCCCGGGTCTGGGCGATCACTTCCATGGGCGCCCGGCTGTAGACGTGGAACCAGCAGAGATATTGGATGAGATCGACGCCCGGGCGCGCGCGGCTAAGCACAGGGACCGTGGCGAGGGGAGTGGTCATGGCGAAGCGCACGGTGTGATAGTCGACGAGGAAGTGATCGATGGAGTGACCCACGAACTCCTCGTAGGCCGCGAGGGCGGGGCGGAGGTCGCCCAGGGGCTCGCTCAGGTCGCGGCAGCGAAGCGCGCCGAGATCTTCGGCGGGGTCGCCGAGATGTGCGAGTTCGAGATCGATCACTGCCGTGACCCGGCCGCCGTCGAAGAGGAATTGTCCGGAATCGCCACAAACGAAGCAGGCCGAATCGGCGGCGGGGGGCACGTTTCGCTTGAGCCATGCGAGGGCAAACTCGATGAGGGGCTCCGGACGGGATTTGCCCCGGCGATAGGCTTTTTCCCAGAGGGGGAGATCGGCCAGGGCCAGGCGCTCGGGCTCGGAAGGGGCGTCCAGGCCCGCGTCGAGAAAGGGTTGAATGTCCAGGTCGTGAATCTGCGCGAGAATTCGCATGTAGTCGCGTTGCACCGAGGCCTGCTCTTCGGCGGTGGTGGCGGTGGAGAGATCGGCTTGGCCCGGCGAGCACTCCATGAGAATTCCCCTGGGTTCGGGGCAGAAACCGAAGACTTGGGGCACGGGAATCCCCTGGGCCGAGAGGACCTTCAGACAGGCCATTTCGTGTTCGAGAGCGTATTGCGTGGAGTCGGAGACGCCCCGATCGCCCCGGAAATAGAGGCGGATCTTCTCGCCCTTGCGCTCGAGGTCGATGAAATAGGCCGGCCGCCAACGGGCCTGGCGCTCGCAGTGGGTGATGCGCCCGCCCATGAAATCTTCGACCCAGCGACAGACCGCTGCTTGATCCTTTTTGCTCATTTCCATCTCCGGGGCTGACTGCGAGGTCCGCGAGGGTGTATGGGCCGTGGCGCGTGGACCTTCGACTATAGAAGGAATTTGGTTATGCTGAACACTTCCTTTGCGCCGGTTCGAGCCCCTCTTTGTGTTGGGCTTGTGGCGGTGCCAGAATCTCGGAGCCAGTATGTCCAGCAATCCCTACGCGAGCGGAAATTTTGCCCCTATCGACGACGAAGTCACGATGACGGGCTTGGCCGTGCGCGGCGAAATCCCTCGGGATCTGGCCGGGCGACTCCTTCGTATCGGGCCCAATCCCGTGGCCCCCGGAGAAAACGACCATTGGTTTGCGGGTAATGGACTGGCCCACGGGCTTCGGCTCCGAGACGGCAAGGCCGAGTGGTATCACTCGCGTTTCGTTCGCGACGATCAGGTCTGTGAGACCCGGGGCTGGCCTCAGACCCCGGGGCCGCGCTTCTACGAGGGAGCGAGCGGTCTCGCGAATACCAATATCATCGGTTTGGGCGGCAAGACCTACGCGATTGTGGAAGGCGGCGGCTTCCCTATGGAACTGGACGACCAACTGGACACGGTTCAGTGCTCGGATTTCGGAGGGACCCTTCAAAGTCCCTTCACCGCCCATCCCAAACTCGATCCCAAGACCGGGGAACTCCACGCGGCAGTCTACTTTGCGGGTTGGGAAAACCTTCAGCATGTGGTGATCTCGCCCGAGGGAAAGGTCGTGCGGGCTATGGATATCCCGGCGCCCGGGCGGCCCATGGTTCACGACTGCGCGATCACCGAGAACTACTTCATCGTCCTCGATCTCCCGGTTGTCTTCCATACGCCGGCGCCTGGGGAGGAGGGCGGGCTCAGTTCGTATCGCTGGCAGGAAGAGTACGGTTCCCGGGTGGGGTTGCTGCCCAAGTCGGGAACGGCGGATGAGATCGTTTGGTGCGAGGTCGATAATTGTTTTGTTTTTCATTCCCTCAACGCCTACGAAGACGCCGAGGGGCGGGTTGTTTTGGACGTGGTGCGGCATCCCAAGATGTTTGCGACCAACCTCACGGGCCCAGGGGAAGGGCCGCCCACCCTGGATCGTTGGCTACTCGATCCGCGGGACGGTTCGGCGAAGGAAAGCCGGATTTCGGATCGTCCCCAGGAATTTCCCCGGCACGACGAGCGACGAGTGGGCCAACCCTATCGCTATGGCTATTGCGGGGCTTCGGGGGCAGCGGGTCTTTACGGCGGGCTCCTCAAGCACGACCTCGAGACCGGCGAGTGCCTGCATCGCGACGACGGGCACTCAAAGCAATACCAGGAGCCGGTTTTCGTGCCCCGGGGCGACGACACCGACGAGGATGACGGTTGGATCATGAGCTATCGCCACGACGCCGAGCGCAATACGGCCGAGGTTGTCATTCTTCACGCCCAGGATTTTCTCGGAGAGCCCGTGGCTGTGATCGATCTGGGTGTCCGGGTGCCCTTTGGCTTTCATGGAAATTGGGTGTCGGATGCGTGAGCGCAGCATAGGTTGGCTCGGAGCTGGGAGGCTTGGCGCCGGGGTTCTCGGCGCGGTTGGCATTCTCGCCTCGATGCTTCTATTTCTGGTGGCGGCGAGCGCCGAGAGTCCCCAGAAAGAGACGCTCTTCGATCTTGAGGCCGCCCGACTCTCGGGGAACGTGGAGTCCCTGGGTGACTATCGGGGTGAGGTCCTTCTGGTCGTGAATACGGCGAGTGAGTGCGGATATACCCCGCAATACGAGGGACTCGAATCCCTCTATGAAAAGTACCGGGGCCAAGGCTTCAGTGTTCTGGGTTTTCCCTCGAACGACTTTGGTGGCCAGGAGCCGGGTACTGACCCCGAGATCGGCGCGTTCTGCAAGCGCAATTATGGCGTCGAATTTCCCATGTTCAGCAAGGTGAAGGTCAACGGAAAAGATCAGCACCCGGTCTACGCTTTCCTGACCTCGCGTCCGCAGCCCGTAGGCGGCCCGGTTCGCTGGAATTTCGAGAAGTATCTGGTGGATCGCTCGGGTCAGGTTGTTTCGCGCTTTCCGTCCAACACCAAGCCCATGAGTTCCCAGATGGTCGCTGCCATCGAAGAGTTACTGGGCTCGGACCCTGTGGCCGACCCTGGGGACGCTGCCGGGAAAGAGTAGTCGGCGACTGGAGGGTTCTGGGCTAGTCACGCCTGAGGAAATCGATGACGATTTCCCGGTGGGAAATCCGCCAGCCCTGAGCCGTCCGGACGAAGCGGTCGCGGTACTCACCCACCATTGCCGGCCCCTCAAGGGGGGCGAGAGAGCGATCGGGTTTTCCGTCGCTCCGATAGAGGGTGAGATAGACGGTTCCCGAGGCCGAGTTCTCATCTTGGATATCCAGGCGCAAGTTATTGCACACGTGTCTCGACATGCGGCCGGTATTGGCTTGCCGCGCCGCCATGGCCTTGCGGATCCCCTCGCGTCCCTCGAGGGTTGCTTCAGCCGAGATCCAGCAGCCCTCCTCGCTGAAGAGGTCGGCTACGCGTTCGGCTTCGCCGTGATCGATAAAGTGGCAATAAGCGGTGACGAGGCGCTCGCAATCGCGTTCGATGGATAGCTTGTCGGTCAAGTCCAATTCGATTCTCCTGGTCGAGGTTTTCTCGGCTCGCTGCGCCCAACCGAGGCCCGGGGTACGAAGAGCGCAGTCATTCAGTTGAGGGTGGGCGCCTCTTTTCGCAGGGCTTCGGCTAGGCCGGAGAGGGCGGCCGCCTGGGGATCTCTTGGCTTGAAGGCAAGATAGCGGTCGAGGTCGGCGAGGGCCGCCCCGGCGCAGTCGAGTTCCCGGTAGATCAGCGCACGATCCCGGAGTTCGGAGAGATCGTCGCCGGCCAGGAGCAAGATCCTCTCGCTGCAGCCGAGCGCCGTCTCGTAGTTTTTGTTCCGGAGGTAGATCAATTTTAGATTTCGCAGGAGCCTCTGGAGGATTTCCTTGCTGGGTGTGGCGTCCAGCATCTGGGACTGGAAGGCCACCCGGCCCTTTGTGGCGCGAGCGAGACGGGCTTTACAATCGGCGATGTCGACGGTCTGGCCGGCGAAGGGGTCGATCAGGACCTCCGTTTCGTCGGGGAATGCTTTCACCAGGAAATGGCCCGGGAAGCCCACTCCTCGGCATCTGAGGTCGAGTCTATTGGCGATATCGACGTAGAGGATGGAGAGGGTGATGGGGATGCCTAGGCGGGTTTCGAGGACTCGATCGAGGTCACTGTTCTGGGGGTTGGAGTAATCGCTCGAGTTGCCCGAGTAGCCTTCGGAGTTGAAGAGGCCCTCGTTGAGGGCTTCGATCTTCGCCCGCTGGGAGAGTCGGGAGGCAATACCTGGGCGGAGTTTCTCGGCGAGTGCGTGGAGGCGCGCAAGGCAGCCTGGTACATCGAGATCAGGGCGCGACTCGGCCGCAATCCAGAGCGCGCCCTCGGACAGGGATATCTCCTCGTCGGGGAGTTGGGCTAGGCGTTCGAGTTTGCGGCGGGGGTTCATGGCGGTATTCTCGCTCACTCCCGAGGCGAGGGCGATGCTCGATGGCGCCCCTCGCTGAATTAGGCGGGCGCTGATCGGATCGTCTCCCTAGAAAACCAGCCCCAGGCCCACGCTGAGAGAAATGTCGTTGGGCTCGGGGGTCGATCCGTCTGCCTGCTCTGTGGGGTCGCCGATTCGCGTCCAGTTCAGGGTTGTGTTGAGGGTGACGTACTGGGTGATGTCTACTTCGAGTTTAAAAATGCCCTGCTGATCGGGCTTAGACGATTGTGTAGTTGGAATGGTGACTGAATAATTTCCAGTAAAAGTGATGTCGTCGGTAATATCCCAACGCGCGTGGCTGGCCAGGGTGGCCGCGAACGACTCAGAGAGGGGGCTCTGGTCGAATGTGGATTCATACTCGACGCGCTGATACTGAGCGACGCCTGTGATCTGCCATTCGAGTGTACTTCGCCTGGCGAGTTGGTAGCCGATTCCGGCACCCGGCCTTACGCGCAGTTTGATATTCGCAAAGGTGTCGGTGTAGTACTCGAAGACCGCTGGAATCAAGAAGAGACGATCGCGGATGAAGAGATCGGCCTCAAAGAGCAGTTGCTGGTTGTCTATATTCGTGACGCCATCGGATTTCCCCAGATTTCCGTAATAGTTCGTGTCGAGCCTGAGGAAGGCGCCTCGGCGTTTCAGTGAGGCTTGGATATTGGCGGTCACTTGGTCGGTATTGCCCGAGCTGGCTGAAACTCCGGCATTGACGTTGCCCGACCAAAGGTTGAGCTCATTGCGATCCCCTACGGCAAGCGAGATAAACTGGGTTCGCGGCAGGGTGACCAGGCCGGACTCGCTTTGGATTATCACCTTGTCCTTGGTGATTCGTCCGACGCCTACAAAAACTCGCTGATTGGTGAAGACGAAGGTGTCCACACGAGAAGAGTGGGTTTCGACGACGTCCTTCATCTTGAGAGTGACTTTGTCGAATTTATCGCTATCGAACTCCATCTCATCGTCGCGGATGGCGTCGATTGTTCCCTTTAGCCATTCCCCTGTGTTGAGCAGAACCCACTCCCACTTGCCAGGCTTGAGGTCGGCCGGGTACCAGCGAGCGGCGCCGGTCAGGAATTTGGGGCGCGTGGTCAGGGCGGAATCGTCTTTTGAGTCGCCCTTGTCACTTTTGGCGGGCTCGGGCAGAGAGACGGTCATGCCGTTATCCGCGTAGGCTGGCCCCATGGCCATGGCGAGAACAAGGACCAAGAAGCTGATAAGCGAAAAAGTTTGAGAAGTTCGAATCATCGGGGCAGACTTTGGCATGAACGAGAATGGAAGGGTAGTCCAACACGCCCATTCTTTGAAAGCTGGATCGTTGCTCGAGGTCCGGGGAGAGTTCGGTGGGGCAGGGACTGATCAGGTCTTGAACTCGAGCCCCTGGAAACTCCCCTCGCTTCGCCAATCGGCGAGGAGCTTGAAGAACTCGATGGAGCCTCCGCCATAGGGGGCGGAGCGAGCCGCTCCGGGGTTTGGCTTCCCCTCGTTGTTGTAGTAGCCCGGGGTGCATTCGCTACCCCCGAGGGCACCCATGGCGCCGGCTCCCTTCTCAAGGATGGTCTCGACCCAAGCCTCTTCGGCGGATTCGGAGACCTCTACGGTTCGATATCCCTCGGAGAGGGCGTGCCCGATGACGTGAGACAGGTGAGTCGTCAATTCTTCCAGGAGGTGGGGGAAGTTGGCCGTAAAAGCGGCCTGGCTCATGTGCATGAGGAAACAGTTGGGGAAGCCCCGACTCTGCATCCCGTGGAGAGAGCTCATGCCCTCAGACCATTTTTTGCTCAGGGTGACACCATCGCGGCCAATGATCTCGTAACCGGCTCGCCGGGCGTAGGAGGTACCCACCTCGAAGCCGGTGGCAAAGATGATGCAGTCGACTTCGTACTCAACGCCCGCAACGACGAGCCCTTTCTCAGTAATGCGGTCTACTCCCTTGCCGTTCGTGTCAATGAGTTCGACGTTGTCTCGATTGAAGGTGGGGAGGTAATCATCGTTGAAGGTGGGGCGCTTGCAGAACATGGGGTAATAGGGTTTGAGTTTTTCTGCGAGGGCGGGGTCTTCGACAAACTCGTCCACTCGGCTTCGAATTTCGTTCATTTTGTCGAAGTTGGCCTTCTCCATGATCTGGGGCACATCGATCTTGCCCGACCGGGTCGCTTCTTTGAAGCGGTTGACCATTTTTCCGATGAGATCAGTCCAGCCGTCGTCGACCAGATCCTCGCTCTGGGGAACCCCCGAGACCAGGCCGTTGAAATTTTCCATCCGGTGCTTGTGCCAACCGGGTTGTAGCTCGGCTGCCCACTCGGGGTCGGTGGGAGAATTCCCGCGAACATCGACGGAAGAGGGGGTGCGCTGAAAAACGAGAAGCTTCTGGGCGGCTTCCCCGAGGAAGGGAACGCACTGAATCGCAGTGGCCCCGGTTCCGATGACGGCAATCGTCTTTTCGCTCAGGCGGTCGAGATTCCCGTTGGGGTCCCCGCCGGTGTAGTCGTAATCCCAGCGACTGGTATGGAAAGTATGCCCTTTGTAGTCGTGAATGCCTGGGATGCCCGGGAGCTTAGGGCGGTTCAGGGGACCATTGGCCATGGTGACGAAGCGCGCGCGAAGCGCGTCGCCGCGGTTGGTCGATACGATCCAGCGATCGATTTCTTCGTCCCAGCGCATGCCGGTCACTTCCGTCTGGAAGAGCGCGCCTCGGTAGAGATCAAAGTGGCGGCCGATGCTCTGGCTGTAGTCGAGAATCTCTCGGGCTCGGACGTATTTCTCGGTAGGCACATATCCGAGTTCTTCGAGGAGGGGAAGGTAGATATACGACTCGATATCGCATTGGGCTCCGGGGTAGCGGTTCCAGTACCAGGTGCCCCCGAAATCTCCTCCCTTCTCGACGATACGGATATCTTCGACGCCCACCCCGCGCAGTCGGGCAGCGGCCTGAAGGCCTCCGAACCCCCCTCCGATCACGAGGACTTCTACCTCGTCTTGGACCGCTTCTCGCTCGAGCGGACCGTCGACGTAGGGGTCGTCCACGTAGTGTGCGAACTGGCCCACAACCTCGACATATTGTTCGTTGCCATCCCCGCGCAGGCGCTTGTCACGTTCGCTGCGGTACCGATCTCGGAGAGCGTCGAAATCCTGATCGGCGGACTGGGCCAGTTCTTCGTCGGGTGAGGTGCTCATGCTTGGGCCTTTCGCTTAGGTGAGTGGGTATGGGGAGGCGCCGAGCCCAGGCCATTTCGCAGCATGGCGAGGAAAGTATCGGCCACGACCTCGTCCCCGGGATAGGGGGCGGCGGCTATAAGGCGGTCCAGGAATTGGTAGGCACCGAGGGCAAAGAAGCCTCGCAGGCGAATTTCTGCGGGAGTCATGGGAGCAACGCTTCCGTCGCGGATGGCGGCCTCGATGCGCGTGGAAAAAACACGTAGCCAGCCGTCAAGGGCGCGCTGATAGAGATCCGGGTCGTGGAGTCGGACTTCCTCGGCGAGTCGAGCGTGAGATGGATTCTCTCGCAGGTAGCGGAGGAAGGTGAGGAGCCCGGCCCGCTCCTGCTGAAAGAACTCCTCGCTGGTGGTCGGCAGGGAAAGGGGAAATTGGGCGCGGAAATCCCGGATCAGACTGGCCATGGATTCGCGCAGCAGCTCTTTTTTGGAGCCGAAATGGTAGTTGATGACGCCCACGGCAACGTCCGCACGGCGGGCGATTCGAGCGACGGAAGTCTTCTGAAAGCCCACGGCGCTCGCCTCGAGGAGGGCTGCCTTGAGAATCCGCTTGCGGGTGGTCCCCGAGCGGCGGTAACGCGTTCGGGGGAGGCTGCTCGTCGGGGTTTGGGCAGGAGGCTGGGAGACCATGAACCCAGAATCTGAACCATTTTTCAGTAATTGGCAAGGCACCCGTGCGAGATTCCCGACTTCCTCGCCCTGGTTAGGGGAAGCCCGCCGGCTTTTTCCTATGCTGCGGATTCCGTGGGGCCGGGACGGCAGACGCGATTACCCGAAGTTGGGAAGCGAGATGGGCAAGAATAAAAATATTTTCTACGCGCAGTCCGGGGGCGTGACCTCGGTGATCAATGCATCGGCCTGCGGAGTGATTGAGACGGCGCGCCAGCATCGCGATCGTATCGGCAAGGTGTTGGCTGGGCGCAATGGGATCATTGGCGCTCTGACCGAGGATCTCATCGACACCAGTCGTGAGAAGAAGTCCAGTATCGCGGCTCTTCGCCACACGCCGGCGGGTGCGTTCGGCTCCTGTCGCTACAAGCTCAAGAGCTTGGAGGAGAGCAGGGCGGAGTACGAGCGGCTGATCGAGGTTTTTAAGGCGCACGATATCGGATACTTCTTCTATAACGGTGGGGGGGATTCCGCGGACACGTGCCTCAAGGTCTCGCAATTGGCGAAGAGCATGAACTACCCGATTCAGGCCATTCATATTCCGAAGACGGTGGATAACGACCTGCCGATCACCGATACGTGTCCGGGTTTCGGCTCGGTAGCCAAGTACATCGCGATCTCGACGCGGGAGGCGAGTTTGGATGTGGTCTCGATGGCCAAGACCTCAACCAAGGTATTTATCCTCGAGGTGATGGGGCGGCACGCGGGCTGGATCGCTGCGGCCGGAGGAATGGCCTCGACGCCTGAATCTCAGCTCCCCATCATCATCCTCTTTCCCGAGATCACCTTCGATCGCGAGCGGTTCATGGCCGCAGTTCAGCGCAAGATCAAAAAATTTGGTTATTGCTCGGTGGTGGTCTCCGAGGGGGTTCGAGGCCCAGACAAAAAATTTCTTTCGGATCAGGGACTCAGGGATGCCTTCGGTCACGCCCAACTCGGAGGCGTTGCGCCAGCGGTTGCTTCGATGGTGAAAGAGGATCTTGGCGTCAAATACCACTGGGCAGTGGCCGACTACCTGCAGCGCTCGGCTCGGCATATCGCGTCGAAGACCGATGTTGCCCAAGCGTATGCCGTGGGAAAGGCTGCAGTTGAGCTGGCTCTCAAGGGGCGAAACTCGGTGATGCCGGCCATTATTCGTACCTCCGACTCACCCTATCGCTGGAAGATCGAAGAGGTTGCTCTCTCCCGGGTCGCCAATCGGGAGAAGATGATGCCGAGAGGGTTCATCAGCCGGGATGGCTTCGGCATTACAGCCAGTTGCCGGAAATACCTGAAGCCGCTGCTCAAGGGAGAGGACTACCCCCCTTATCGCGATGGTCTTCCGGTTTATGCGGAGCTTTCGAACCAGTCGGTGGCCAAGAAATTGAAAGCAGATTTCGATCTGGATCGGTAGGCCGAGCTGGCTCTTCCGCTTAGAACGCTCCTGTTGTCTTCCTCCCGGGAAGATCAAGAAAACGAGATGAAATCATGAGCTACACGTGTTTCGAAGTGGATCTGGTCGGCAAGGTGGCGCACGTCCAGATGAAGCGTCCTGAGGCCTTCAACAGCATGGTTCCCGAATTCTGGGATGAATTGCCCAGTATCATCCAGGAATTCGACGAGAGTGGCGAAGCCCGGGCTGTGGTGATCTCTTCCACGGGCAAGCATTTCACCGCGGGGATGGATCTTGCCGTCTTCGGCTCGGGAGCAGAGGTCGGTGAGGTCGAGAAGGCCGAGATGGGAAGGCTTCGGGCGCAACTTCGCCGCCATATCCTGAAGCTTCAGGAGAGCTTCACCTGCGTGGACAGAGCCAGGATGCCCGTGCTGGCCGCGATCCAAGGCGGCTGTATCGGTGGGGGTGTCGATCTGATCTCGGCTTGTGATATGCGCTACTGCACCCAGGACGCCTTCTTTTGCATTCAGGAAATCAATATCGGAATGACGGCCGATGTGGGAACCTTTCCGCGCCTACCCCACGTGCTTCCCCAAGGCCTTGTTCGGGAACTCGCCTACACGGGGAGGCGACTGCAGGCCGACGAGGCCGCGGCCGCTGGACTCGTGAATAAGGTCTATGACGATCACCAGGGCCTGGTTGAAGGGGTTATGGGCGTGGCCCAGGAGATCGCCGAACGCTCCCCCCTAGCCGTGTGGGGCAGCAAGGAGATGCTGAACTACGCCCGCGATCACACGATTGCGGACGGTCTCGACTATATCGCGACTTGGCAGACCGGAATGTTTCAGCCCGGTGATATGGCGGAGGCTTTCGAGGCCAAACGCGAGAAGCGTGAAGCTCAATTCGCCGACCTTTTGCCGGATCGGAAAAAGAACTGAGCCCTTGGGGTTGGAAGCGGGTCGATTATTAGGGGCGGGCTAGCGGCCGAAGAGCTTGCTGACTCCTTCCTTCGCGCCGAAGCCACCGAGGATGCCTCCCGCGTCTTCCCCGACTTTGTCCGAGAGTCCGTTCGTGGCCTTCTCCAGTCCGTCGCCCATCATTCCGAGGGCTGCCCCGGGCAAGGCTCCAGCCGCGGCCTTGGTGATGGATGTGACAAGCGCGTTTTGATCCACCTGGATATCGAGGTCATCGATGGGGCCTCGCAGTTGAACTGGAATCTGTAGTTCGTTAATCGGGATCTCTCTTCCTGAGAAGCGGACCGAGGAATCCCTCAGGGTGATCGAGACTGGGAAATCAATCCAGGCGCCATTCCTGTTCTCGATATCTCCCTCGACCTGAAGGTCGATGATTCCGCCCCGGACTTTCCCAGAGATGGCTTCGAGGCTCCCGGCAAGATCCTCGGCGGGGAGGTCGGTGACCACCAGGCTCAGATGGTTATTCCCGCCTTTGGCAGAGGCCCCATTGAGGGCGATGGCCAGGGCGAGATTGCCACTTTCGGATTCGACGCCAAGGCTGGGACCCGTCTCGACCAGGTGGGGCTGGGTCGAGAGATTTTTGAACTCGATGTTCAGGTCTTGATCGGGCAAAAGGGTCGTTGTCGTGCCCGGGGCGCTAATGCGATCGATCTGGAGGAGAGGAGCCCCCAGGATGAGATGATCCGCAGAGACGTGGACCCGCCCCTGGGCCTGGATTTCACGGTCGAGCCATTCGTCGAGAGTCAGGGGATCCGGCCCCGACGCTTCCTTCGCCTGGGGCTCTTTGGAGGCGGCGCGAAGAAGGTCTCCGCTCGAGTGATTGGAGAGTTTGTCGAACCAGATGCGCACCTGCCCAAGCCTTTCGCGCCAGTTCTCGTCGAGGTCAAAGGAGTCGCTTTCAGGGCTGGCTTGTGAGTCGGTTTTGGGACTACTCGGCGGGGGCGATTGAGTCAGCTGTCCGGGAACTTTGCGCTCTTTGCCGTGGCTCCCTCCCTGGACCACAATTTCCTCGATGTGCACCCGCTTTCGGAGCAGGTCTGAAGTGCTGATATCCACGGCGATCCGGTCGGCTCGAAAAAGGTCGGTGTCGAGAGCCTGGGGGTCGGCAACGGCGAGCCCTGTCAGGGAGAGACGGCCGGCCGCCAGATCGAGTTCGGCGGCCTCGAGGTCGACGGTGGCCCCATTCGCTTGAGCGAGATTCGATTGAATGAGGCTTCGGGTGGCGGGGCCGTCGATCCAATTCGACGCAAAATAGGCCGTGGGTATGAGTGCCAGGACAAGGAGGACCCCCCAGGTACGGATCGGCTTCGCCTTGAGGTCGAGAAGCTTCGCGTAATCCGAGGTCGGGATCTTTCCCAGGAGGAGTCGCAGCATGAAGCGAACGGCGATGTTGCCCGTGATCGCTCGGAACTGATCGGAGTTCGCTTCGGCCTGGGCAAGTCGAGTGCGTAGGCCCGTGACCCAGCGGCTGAGGAAATACCCCATGAGCAGTCCGGTTGCGGTTCCGAGAACGAGTCCGCCGGTGGTGGCGTAGTACTCAAAGCCGAAAAGTGCCGTGACAGGGGCGTTGATGAGGAGGGTGAAGAGTCCCTGGGTGGGACCGTCGAGAAGTAGGCGCCCGAGTTCGAAACTCACCGGGAGGAGGACGAGGGAGAGGAGCCGTGCCGCGATTTCGATGAGGCCGGCGAGGGCCAGGTTGCAGTTGAGCACGAGGAGCAAGATGCATAGGGATACGATCAGACCTCCGGCTTGTGAGAAGCCCGGCATGAACCCCAGGACCGTACCGATTAGGCAGGCCAAGATGATTTGGGTGGGCGAGGCTTCTCCGAGGAAAGCTCTGAGAAATTTTTGCAACTTCATTTCTTCTCCTAGCTAGGGCTTACGAGTCGTATCGGGGAATCGCGGGGGGCGGACGCTACCGGCTCCCTCCCATCACTTCATCCATGTCGATCATCCGCTCCTCGCGGATGGAGAGTTGTGCCGCCGCTCCCACCGCCACGGACCAGAGCCCTTCTTTGAGCCCCGCGTCGGGTTCGCGACCGTGGAGCAAAGCGTCGCGAAAGCGCAAATGCTCGATATAGGATGCACCGTGGTGATAGCCTTGGTGGCGAATCTCGGTATTTTTCACGGCCACGCTGTCTACCCCGCCGATCCAATGCGTGCCCCGAGTTCCGGCGCGAATGACCGATTCTGGAATCAGCGCTTCGACCTTTCCGGCTTCTCCAACCACCGAGATTTCTTCCTGATTGTGGGTGGCTTCTGCGAACATGCAGAGATCCAGCATGCCCCGCGCGCCCGAGTCGAATTCGACGATCACGAAGGCATTGTCGAGGATGTCGGGCCGCTTCCCGCCGTAGCTTTCGTCGAGATGGTTGACGTCCTGGGCTCCTGAGGCGAAGACGCGAACCGGCCGAGCCGCTGTGATCAGGTGCATAAGGTCGAAGAAATGACAGCATTTTTCGACCAGGGTTCCGCCGGTGTTGACATTGAAGCGGTTCCAGTCGCCGACTTTTGGGAGAAAGGGGAAGCGGTGCTCGCGAATGGCCACCATGCGCACGTCGCCCACTGCGCCCGCCTGCACTTTTTCGATTAGGGCGGCGACCGCGGGCATGTACCGGTATTCGAGACCCACCCAGGCCAGGGTGCCGGGGGTAGCCGCCTCAAGAATGCGTTGGCAATCGCTGACGGTGGTACAGAGAGGCTTCTCCACGAGAACCGGAATACGCGCTTCCAGGATATCGAGGAGAATGTCCACGTGGGTCATATTGGGGGTCGCGACGACCACTGCATCGCAGGCTCCGGCTTCGATGAGTTCGCGATGGTCATGGAACTCCTGGGCGGGAGCGTCAAGGTGCGCTCGAGCGGCCTCGAGGGATTCGCGTACGGGGTCGCAGATCGCCACCACCTCGGCGCCGTCAATGGCCTTCAGGTTCCGGATATGCTCGACGCCCATCATCCCGGTTCCGATGACGCCGTAGCGAAGTGTTGATGTGGAGCCTGCGACAACCATCGATGGGGAATT
>JAQWRT010000047.1 GCA_029243605.1 Myxococcota bacterium | reverse complement strand
CGCTTGGGCGATCCCGGGGCGACGAAAGAGGGGGACCCGCCCCGTTAAGCGGGCGCCCTTGTGTTGCCCTTGGGCGTCCTTTTGTTTGGATCGCTTGGGCGAAGAGAGACCCTGGGTAACGAAAGAGGGGCGCCAGCCGTTAAGCTGACGCCCCTGACTTCCCTTGGTATCTGTCCCTCTAGATCGTCTAGCGATCCTGGGATATCACCATGTTCGGCTGACCGAACATGTAGGTTGAGATGATTGACAGTTCACCGAAGTTCGTGATGCCGTCCCCATTGAGATCGAGATCGGGGTCATCGCTCTGCATCCAGCCCATTTGCAGTCGGGCTACATCGGTGAAGTTGATCAAACCATCGTTGTTGAAGTCGGGATCACAGATGTTGCCGAACCCGTCGAGGTCCGTATCCCTCTGGCTGTGTCCACCGGCATCCGGAATGATGGGGCCGTTGGCGACATATTGACAGTTGTCGCAAACATCACCGACTCCATCCGAGTCCGTATCCAGCTGGTCGGCGTTGGCCGTGCTCGGGCAGTTATCAACATTCCCGCACACACCATCGCCATCCGCATCGTTGTTGGCATCGAACGCGCAGACATCGTTGAGGTCGGACACGCCGTCACCATCGGAGTCGAGACCCGCAGCCATTGCAAAGGCCAGATCGCTCTGAGCCACCAGGGCAGACACGCTATCCCCGACTACCAGTGCGTTGACCACGGCCTGGGCAGCTACCACGGCAGCAGCCCCGTCGACCTCAGCCACACCCTGGGCGTCGTTGAGAGCGGAGTCTCCCGTCAGCTGAATGCCGACCACCGGAGTCCCGTCGAGAATCACCGTCACATCCGTGATTCCTGAGACCAGGGGCATCACATCCCCGCCTCGGATCGACCAGAGCAGACCAACCGAGAGTTGGTCAACCAGGCCAGTCGCCGGATCCGTGATGGCCGCGATTTCCGGGAGGAAGACTCCCAACGTCGCGCCCATCGGATTCGTGAACATCAGCGCGATTCGATCGACGAGGATCTCATCACCCCCGAGCACCGGACTTGCGAACCCGTGGTTCGCGAACAAGGAGAGATCCCGGTTCGCGATGCTGAAGTCGAGCCTCGGGAGGCCGTCTCTCGAGGCATTTCCGAAGTTCAGAGGTCGGTTGAGGTCACCCGCATTGCCAAGGAAATTGGCGTGGGGCAAACCGCTCAGTGCGAGCTCAGCCGCCGGACCACCCGGCAGGTTCTGGGTCTCGATCGCCGCGGCAGCCAGGTTGGCTGCAACGAGTGCGTCCGTTGCGTCGGAGATGGCGACCGGGTCACCCAGTGCATGGGCGGCAATGAGATCATCCGCCGCCGTGAACTGAGCCACGCTGGTCAGCATGATGACGCTTTCGGGTTCGCCGAGTGAGTCACCAAACATCAGCTGTCGATCCACCTCGTGCGTGAGTCCGAAGCCGTTGACCTCGGTCAGCAATTGAGTCAGACCGTTCACCAGGTTCTCGGCTTCCGCTCCGGACACGGAGAACACTACGTCCACTGAGCCCTGATCGACGTCGCCGAATTCATCGACCCGAGCGACGAGCTGGGGTCGAAGAACACCCGTAGTGAATACCTGTCCGGACGGGTCGACTGCGACAGCCTGCTCGAACCGGATCGTAAGGCCTTCGCCTACGGCTGCCGTTTCATTGGGTGTGATGGCAGCGCCAAAGCCGGTATTGGTAAACGCCGTTACATCAACCGCAGGAATGGTGAACTCGAAGTTCGGCAAACCACCAGCAACCGTCAGGTTGCTGAACTCGATCGGCTCGACGAGAGCCAAGCCGGTTCCGACAAACGTTGCCGTAGCCGCTCCGCCGATTACCGGAGACTGGTTGATCAACGTTACAGCCACTCCAGTGGCATCGGACACGCTCGAGTCGCCGAAGAACGTCGCATTGGCGACCTCAACACCGTTCACCGTAAGGGAGGCAACGGTGTAGGGAGGCATCACGAGACCAGCCACATCTGCGCCTCGAATCGAGAAGAGAAGATCCACTCGACTCTGATCTACGAGTCCCGTGATGGGGTCGGTGATCGCCGCAATTTCAGGTGTGAAGGTTCCGGTGACATTGCCCTCGGAGTCCGTAAAGGTGAGCGCGAAGCCCGACGTCAAGATCTCATCGCCACCGAGTACCTCGGCTCCGAATCCCGTATTGGTGAAGAGACTGAGATCCAAGTTGGCGATAGTGACGTCGAAGCGCGGTCCACCGGCCCTAGAGGCATTGGCGAAGACAGGGCTAAGTTCCTGATCCTGCGCCGTGATTGCGTTGGCTATGTCTTGCGGAGTGCCACCGAAAGTAGCCGGAATGATTCCCTCGAGTCCCGGGGGAACCGGGCATCCGGCGCAATTTTCCACTGCAACCGGGATCGAGCGAACGATTTCGAAGACGCCAGCATCATCCAAGAAGACGGCTTCGACTCGAAGTCGTAGACCGGCCTCCTCTATGGAGACAACCAACTCGTTGCCGTGGGGGGTGAATATGTCGCCGTTGCCATTCAAGCCTCCCATGCGCTGGACATTCTCGAATGCGCCGGTGCCCGGCTCCAGCTCGACCTGCCAGTAGTAGTCCACCAGGCCAGTAATCGCGCCGGTAGGATTGTCGGCGAAATTCGGGTCACCCACATGCACGTTGTCCGCATCCGTCACGCCTGCCATCGAAGCGAACAGCGTTTCGCCGACGACTCCGTCTTCAGGTGTGACAGTTATGGCACCGACAGCGACACTGTTGTTCGGCCCAGCAGATCCGGCAGCGCCGGCTTCCAGAAGAACCGTCATATCGTCAAAGACGAGTCGTTCGGCGTTTCGAACCAGGTCTCGATCCCCAGTGAGGATATCGACAATTTCGATGAGGCCGTCCTGATCAACATTCATCGATCCAGCATCAAACGCCGTTCCGCCAGCATCGGTTCCAGCCTCAGCATTTCGAGAGTAGAAATCGCCGATATTGGCTCCCGGACTTGCAGGGTTGAATGCCGGATCGTCGGAGTCACCGGGAATGCCGTTCAGTCCGGGATCGCTTTCGATGCTGTAATCGGCAAAGTTGCCAAGGAAGCGAATGCTATCGGTATCCAGATTGTCCTCATCACGATCTGCGATGACTCGAGAAATCGACAGCTCGCCCGGGTTGATTGCACCTAGGAAAACTGCCTCCATGACATCCTGCATTCCTGCAACCAGTACGCGTTCGTTGACGTCGGCGGGCAACGCGGCCTGAGCCGCGCTCGAAGCCGCAAGCGCCTGGTCATATGCGAGGTCTGCCAACTCGAGGTTCGATACTGAAGCGCCGGACGCGATTTGCGCCGACAGGAGATCAGCCTCGGCCTGAGCGATCAGACCTGAGACTCCGCCTGCGTCCAACTCGGCGGAGGCGAGTGCCGATGCTGCCGAAGCCTCGACAGCGAGAGCAGCCATGGCCTCTGCCTGTGCCTCTGCAAGAGCCTGCGTGGCCAAAGTTGCCGCAGAGGTCTTCACACCCAATTCGGTGTTGGCCGCGGCAAGGTCCATTTCGGCAGCCGTAACCAGGCTGCTATCCGCGAGCGCCATGCTGACAGCGTCGTTAGCCGTCTGCTGGGCGGCCGCGACTTCTTGAGTCCGCTGGGTGAGCAGTGACTCAGCCACCATTGTTGCCATGGACAGGGTGTTGACCGTGTTCGTTGCATCCATGATCGCCACGATCGACACATCGTAGGCAGCACTCTCAGCGCTGCAGGCAGGGTTAGTCGCACCACCACAACCCATGAGAGCGATCAAAGCATCGATCGACGTCTGTGCCGCGGCATCGGCAGCGGCTTCAGCCTGCGTTTGAGCTGTTTGAGCAGCCATGAGCGCAGAGTTGGCGGTACTCTCGGCTACCAGCGCAGCGGCAAGCGCTGCTTGGGTGTCGAGAACTGCCTGGTTATTGGTTGTGACTGCAGCCTCCTGCATCGCAAGATTTTGCGCGGCTCCATCTACCTGGGCCTGGGCCGCGAGGACCAGGGCCGTGAAGGCGGATTCTTGCAAAGCTGCCTGGGTGGCGTTGGCTTGAGCGATCGCCACGTCATCCTCGGCCGCAGTGAGCGCGGCTTCGGCCTGAGCTACGGCGAGAAGCGCCGCGGACTCAACAGCGTTGATATTGCTCGTTATGGCTTCCAGAGCCACCATGGCGGTGTTCACAGCGATTTCGTTCATCGCGATTGCGGTGTTGAAGTACATCTGGTCAGCTACAGCTGCACTGACTGCTGCGCTAGCGACCATTGCGTTCAAGTTGGCCGAGCCCGTCCTGACTGCAGGATTGGGGCTGTCGATGGCAACGTGTAGGGAAGAGTCGCCATCAAGGATGTCGCTCCCACCTTCGCCTGAGAGCAAGTCGCTCGAGGCACCGCCAAGGATAATTTCTCCGCCGCCCCATCCAAAGACGCTCTCGTTAGTGACCGGATCATTGGCCTGAGCCATTCGTTCGGTCTCGGGAATGAGGGCCATTGCGTTATTGGTCGCATTCAGTCCATCGATCAAGGCAAAGCCATCGTGGCTAACGGAACCGTTCGCAGCGGTAATGATCGCGACTGCATTGCCCGCGTCACCACCACCGAGAAGGTTCGGGGTGCCCCGAAGGATATCGGGCATGGGAGAGCCACTGATACCTTCAACGCGGTCGTAACGGTTCGAGACCGTTGCGTTGGAGGGCGGCAAGATGGGTGCGAGAAAGATGGTCAGGTCCAACTCCACGTCGACACCAAAAGTGTCGTTCTGGAAGCTGGCCCAGTCAAAGCCGAGCTGACCTTCCATGCGCTCGATGCCGGGGCCGTCAACGACGATGTCATCGCCGTTCTCCATGTCGCCATCATTGTTGCCTGCATGGGCTATGAGGACATCGTTGCCCTTGTGCCCGGGCTCGCCGCCTTCAGCCGCGACACCCATATCACCCTGGAAGAGGTCCTCGCCGCCTCCAAGGTTTTCGATCCAGTCATCTCCCTGACCACCTCGGGTGTGTCCGAGGAAGCGGCCATCCAAGATGAAGTCGTTTCCGGGGCCACCAAAAATTTCACCGAATTCGCTCCCATTGACGATGAAGTCGCTACCCGCGTCGCCGAAGAGAACATCTTCTTCGTTGCCACTATGGATAGCATCGTTGCCTTCGCCACCTTCGATGACGTCGGGGCCAGAGAGGTCGGTGATGATATCGTCACCAGGACCGCCCTCGATGTGGTCGGCACCGTCGCCGCCCTCGATTCGGTCGTTGCCGGCGCGTCCCCAGAGGGAGTCGTCGCCAATGCCGCCGATGATGGTGTCGTCGCCGATGGTACCGCCGATCGCAGTGTGATCTCCACCCGTGTACTGGATGAAACGCGTCGGGTCAGAGACGACGATATTGGTCGATGCCTCCAAAGGATCTCGTATGACGAGAGCCACGAACGACTCCTCGGGCCCGGGATCTTCTGTCGGATCAATCGCGCCTTCGACAAACTGCTGACTCTGGTCAACTTCGAGGAAGTGATTCGGAACCGAGAAAAGGCTGAGCGGGAGCACGCCACTACCGGAAGCGCCGAGGTCTGTATTACGCATGACCAGGGAACTGAAGGTATTTGACTCGAGAGCAGCCAGCATGGGAATGGTGGCGGTCCGGAACAGATAGTAAAAGCGGTCGCCATTCTGGAGCGCTTCCATCTGGTTCTCGAAGACAAAGTTGTGTGTGGCGCCCAAGTAGCCGGTAAAGGGGCGGCGCTCTTCAGCGAGGCCACCGTTCCAGAAGTCGATAAGCTCAATACCCGTGATGGGAAGCTCATCAATTCCGGGGGCCCAGTCGCCCTGGCTTCGAAGGAAGGCAGCGGCATCAGCAGGGATGGTAGCAAGCCTCCCGAACCCGAGGTCGTCACAATAATCGGGAACGAGGCTAATGGCGCTGACGAGGGTGCATGCTGCTTCGCGTCGGTCTACGACGGAATCGGGTTCACCCGCGCTGTTATTCCCTGGGATTTTGTCATCACCGGCAACCAGCGGGTGCGTGCCGTACGCCGCGATGAAGTTGATGAGAGAGGCCTCGTGGCGGAGGTTGTCTGCGTAATCGATCCAGCTGACGTACGGAGCCAGCGAGGTGTCCTGAGTTGCATTGAAGAATGTGCGCCTGGCCGAGTTGAGGGGCGGAACGCCTACGTCTCGGCCTCGAGCGATATTAAGAGCACCAATGTCGAGGGGGAGGCCCACGAGGTTATTCTGCATCCCACCCGTGATGAACTCGTCGATCTCGTTGCCTACTGTGCGGGTAACGCCGCGGATGACGGCGCCGGTCGCTTCCTCAGGCGTCAAGGTGTTCTCAGAGGTCGCATCGTCGTAGTTGTAGAGTGCGAGGGGGTTGAGGAATGCTTCGAAGAGTCCGAGTTGGTCGCTTGCGGTCGCCGGATCCAGCGCGCCAGCGTCCGTAATCGTGTCGAAGTTGGGATCGTATCGATCGACGGTCTCGGTAAGCATCGAGTGGCCGAAGCGGTATACGCTCTGTGAGAACTCCGCGGTAATCCCGGGGTGGACATTGGTGTGGTAGCCCTCAAAGGGGTCTTTCAGGCCCGCGAGGGTGGGGCCGAACTCATCAAAGACGATCCGGTTGTACTGCATCTCGGTCCCGAAACGAGCGGTCTGGAAGAGGCGCTCTCCGTTCCAGTCAATGCCGAGGTCCTCAATGGCCTGTCTCGTTTCTGCCTGATGCGGGAGGGAGGCGCTGGATACGGGGAAGGACATCCCAGCCCAAGCATCGAGTTGCGCCTGGGTGGCGGGCGATGCGGGGTTGGTCCATTCGTTCAAGTAGCCAAGGTCGTTTTGGTCGAGAATGACTCGGCGCGCGACGTCGATCAGACGATTGTGCTCGCGGTGAAAGATCGTGTGGACGGTGGTGAGCGCTATGTTCTCGTTGCAGCGCCCATCGCCACAGACAAAGTGAGCACCAAGAAGCTCGTCATCATAGGTGGCCTGACCAGAGGGGAGTGCGGCGCCGGGTGCACGAATGCCGCGTGTGGCCTGCCCACTGAGCATATCGACGCGGGGGTTGATGATATTATTGGCATCCGGTGCTTTCTCGGGCTCAAGGCCAACACCGGGGAACTTGCCCGGGTTCGCCGTATGCGCGACGTCGATAAAGAAGCTGTGGTTAGTGCGGAGGCCCTGGCTGGCGTCGACAGGCGAATCCAAGTTGCCCTCGACCAGAATCTGATCGCCGTTGACGTCTTCGCCGATTACGAGCTGGGGAAGACCGAACTGGGGACCGGGAAGGAACTTGCCATAGGGGTCTGCCGCGAAAATCGGAACATCGGCACCATCAAAATCGTCGAGCAAGAAGCCAAGCTTGGACGCGGCCTGAAGCTGGACGGCATCCCAAGTCGCCATGCCACCATCATCGCCGGTGTCGAGCATTCGGTCGTTTCCGAAGCCGTCAATCAGGTAACCGCTTGAGAGCAGGCAGCCGTTAGCGGGGGGCGTGAGCGGTGCGTTGTCAGTGGGACAGGGGCCGAAGTGGTAGCTACGTACGAGGGTCTGAACCGCGGAGTGGCCCGTATACGTCTGCTGCTGATCTACGTGGTTGGTGGTTGCGTTCATGATGCCTTGAACGTCATCGTCGGTACCGATGAGACCATCGGGACCTGCATCTCTGGTCGCTCGAGTCAGGACCTGGAAATTCGCGTGACCGTCATCAGGGGTTCCTGCGATACCGTCGGGACCCTTGTCGTAGAGCGGATCGTCATGAGCGAGAGGCATGTACACGAGCCCGTTGCCGCCCTTGTTGATCAGGTCAAGACCATGATCGAAGAACTGACCGAAGAAGGTCATATACGCGTTGAACGGCGCGGAGAGGCCTTCATCCGGCGCCGTATTCGGAATCATGATCTGGGGAGTGCCGGCGATATCAGCGCCAAGAATCTCACCTTCTTCGTCCTCCAGGGCTCTTACGGCCGCCGGATTATTCATGGACTGATTGACGATCAGGTTACTGATCAGGCGGGGACTGGAATCCTGAACGGTCCGTCCATCGCCGCGCACGTAGGAGGTCTGAGCTCCGACGACGTCGTTGGCTGCGAGAGGTTGAGTCAAAACCTGTGCAGGGACGAATCTCGGTTTGACGGCTTCGAGGAATTCCTCGTCGGCAGCGCCGAAATTCTCTTGGCCCGGAATCAGGTTATTACAGGTGCCGTCCACGGTTCTCATGCCCCAGGTAACACCAGCATTGGGCAGCAGGGCCAGGAGGGCGTCGCAGCTGCCGTCTGAGGCGGCATGATCTTCCGAGATTTTGATACCCTTAAGGATGAAATCCAGGTCGGGGCGTTCAAAGGCCAGATCTCCAACCGAAGAGACCTGGGCACGCACTGTTTGTGTGGCGCCGGCAAAACCGAGGAGCCCGATGGCAAGGGCCACGACGGTCTTGAGAATGAATCGCGTTCGATTGAGTATCTGCATTGGAATCAACTCCTACTGCGCCGTGGACAGGGCACGGCGCCTTTTGACGGATTTGTTATCTTTAGATGAACTTGCTGTAATGGTCATCTCGATGAGTACTACAGGGAAAATCTACGTTTGCGTGGTTTTTTTCCCCTACGGCGTTCGCTGAACTCATCGCGCGTTCATAATCGGCAGAAGGCTGACGCTCGACCGGCAACGACCATGCAAGTCGGGTGCAGCTATGAAAAACGAGTGACTAAGATCGGATTGAGGGTGTGGGATTTTGTGAAAACGCGGTCGGTCGCTGCCCATGCATGGCAACGCGCTTCGGGTGGGCTGGGAAAAACAGTGAATCCGAGTGAAAGTCTCGCCGGGATAATTCTCGACTTAAGGGGGAGAACGATATGAAGATGAAATTTTGGAGTGTGACTGGACTGTTTGTTCTAGGGCTGGCTGTCGGTTGTGGGGAGAGTGATTCGACGGCGGTTCCCCAGGCAGAGGTCGAGCAGGCCGCTGATGCCCAGGCGAACCCCGCCCAGGAAAAGGCGCCCGCCATCGGCGAAGCTCCGCCTTCCTATCCCCAGGCCGGATCCGCGCGGGACGCCGCAGCCGCTTTGCCTCGAGGCGAGATCAAGCTGATGCCCTCGGGTGAGGCCGAGCGGAAGGCCTACGATGAGGCGCGGTCCCGGGCAAAGCGCGAGTTCGACGCCTCGCGTTAGCCCGCGACCGCGGTCCGATCGGCCCCAGGGGCTTCGCGCCGGGGCCGGAACCGGGCCTGGTTGATACGAAGGTGCTCCGGAGGAAATCTGGAGCAGCCTCACTCGCGCGCGGTCTGCCGCGCCCGAACGGGTGACCTGTGTGCACCTGCGATTTCATCGAGATTACAAGAGTTCGAAATACAGGCTCTCTTTGAGCCGGTTTCTTCCGTCCTGGGATCAACTTGCCTGTATTTTGCGTCTGTTTTACGCATCGACCTTTTTACGAGGCCATAATCGAGCAATAAAGAACCCCTTTAGGAGGTTCGGGGACATAAATGATTTAGACAAAGTGATGTTTCATGTAATAGTGGTCTTTAAGAGAGATAACTAATAAGTAATAACAAAGTGACCGAAGAGTGATTTGGAAATAACGGAGCAGTTATCGAGAGGCCGTTCAGCATGCATGTTCCCCAGCGCCGAAGGGTGCTTCTCTATAGCCGTGACAACGACTGCAAAACGTTACTCCTCGGAGCCAGTTGGCCCGGGAGCATTGATGTCGAGCCCGTGATACTCGGATCTTCCTTACTCGGCTTCGACGACCGTCAACTGGCCTCCTGCAACTGCCTGATCGTCCATGAGGATACGGCGATGGTGGGCAGGCTCCGGCAGTCGGGCTTTACGCATCCGATCCTCTGCCTAGTCGGCGAAGACGACGTTAAAAGTCGAATCGCTGCCCTAGATACCGGGGCCGACGATTGTCTTGGCCCAGTGTTCTCTCTGGCCGAATTCATCGCACGGACCGAGGCCTTGTGTCGTCGTCAGACCAAGACCGCGTGGAGTCCGGCAGTGGAGGAGTGCGGATTCAGGTTCTCCGCGGAGAGTGGAACTCTTTCGCGCGACGGGCAGATGGCTTCACTGACGCGAATCGAGGCGCGAATGCTCACGGTCTTTCTCGAGAACCTCGGTCGTGTGTTGTCTGCCGAGGATATGGGATCGAACGTCTGGGAGAAGGCGTCGGGTGTCTCGACGAACCTCATTTGCGTTCACGTTCGGAACCTGCGCAGCAAGCTCAAGGATGTTCTCAACGTTGATCCCATTCGGACCGTGAGGGGTCGGGGCTACTTGATGGAGTCCGATCCTTCGCCAGCTCTGCCGGCCCGCAGCTTGGAGTCTCGGCTGAACCGCTCAGACTTGCAAGATGCACTTAGGAATGTTGTAACGGCAGAGATTGAGGGCAATATCAACCTTTGATCTTGTGGCTTTGGGGGAGAAAACTCATGACGACGAAGAAAACGCTCGGTATTCAATTCGTAATTACGGCGCTCGCTCTAGCAGCCACGCCGTGGCTGCTGAAGGACGCTGCGGATCGTGCGGTCAACGCGTCGGCGACCGAGACTTCACCCTCGGCGATCGTTGAAGTGGTCGATACGCCGCCGGCTGTTGAGGAAATCGATCAAATTCCCGAGGACAATGATATTTCGTTTGAAGCTTATATCGAGAAATTCGGTGCATTGGCCGTAATGGACCTCAAGACCCGGACGATTCGCGATGAAGTTTCCAGCCGGATCAACGATGAAATGGTGGGAACAGAGGTGACCTGGGATGGTTACGTGAACCGGGTGGCCGAGGCTGCCGCTGGTGGTGGGACTTTGGTCCTTGGCATTCGCGAGGTCGCCACGGGGCTTGATGCCGCGTTGGTTCGAGTCTCTCCCGAACTTTATGACGAGGTTCAGGGCTACCAGGCGGGAGACCATATGCGCGTAGTCGCTCGTTTCGACGGGCTCAACACCGTTTTCCCGCTTCTGAGTGGAAGGTCCTTCGAACTGATTTCGAACCAATGAGAGTTTGGCGGGACCCCGGCGGCGCCCTCCTCAAGGGTGGATTCCTCCGTTCTGGGTGGCCGATCGCCATACTCGTTGGTCTGATCGTCGGTCTTCTTGGGCTTGTTCTGACGGGGCCTGGTCTGGCAGACCAGGTTGAATCGGGGGAGAGTGGGTCTGTAGATATTGCTCGTGCAGCTTCCGGCACCGAGCTCTCCCAGTGGGAGCTGCAGATGCAACGAAAATGGACCATGGGGCGAGCCCCAGCTCCTCAACCCACACTTGGGCGTCCCCCGGCTGCGAGTACTTCGGATCCGGAGGTAAAGGCCGGTGAGGAACCTCTAGATTCCGAGGACTCCGGCGACGACTCGGTGGTGGGCTACCTAGGGCGCGTCGATCGAATTCCCTCGGCGACCCATATTGGCCCGGTTCCGGACCCCTTTGCCGCCGAATCGTCATCAGAATCCCAGGCCAGTGAGGCAGAACTCCAGGCTCAGGAACTGGCGAACTCGCCTTCGCGAGTCGTCACTGAAGAAAGTAGGATGACCTCTGCGGAAAGACTCTTCGGTGAAGACTTTCGGCCCGATGTCGCGGCAAAAGAACCCTCACTCTTCTCGACCTATGTCGTTATTCAGACGCTCTGGCACCCGAAATCCGAGCGACGGACGGCACGAATCACAGTCCCTGGTGGGACGCAGTTGCAACTGCAGGAAGGCGATCGGGTTGGAGAGTTGACGATTGAAGCCATCGAACTCTCGGGGGTCGTCTTCCTACACGAGGGGGTCGAGGTTCGCCGGGGTGTGGGGCAAAGAGGCTAGCCCAGCCCTTTCTCGGGTCTTGGGTAGGCGCGGATATGCCCGAGGCCTCGGGGGTTCCATGCCAGGGCTGCCCCGGAATGTCTCCTCGCAAAAAAGGGGGGTGCGGTCCGACGCCCCACCGTCTTCTGTGCCTATCATTAGGCATCTGGAATCAAGCGCCTCGAGTCAAGCGCCTAGAACCGGTAGGTGATTCCCGCGCCGAACGAGAAGTAGTAGATGTGGCTGATCGAGGCGATATCGGCGGAGATCTTCGTGGGATCCAAATCGTTGGTATTGAGGACGCCGGTGGCCTCAAGGTTCAGGACCCAGTGCTTGCTGAGGTAGGTATCCAGCCCGAGGCCGGCTCGGCCGGCAAAGCCTGTGCTCGACTGCCGCTGGCTCTCAACCGAGCTTTGGACGTCCCAGAGGGCGACGCCCGCGCCGAGAAGCAGATAGGGCTGAATTCGCCCGGTGGGGATGATGAATTTGAGATTGCCCGTGATGGTGTTCGGCTTGAATTTTCCGATCTGGGTACCCGCGAGTGAGAGATCCATGGCCTCAATCCACTCGTACTCGGCCTCGAGAGCGAACCAACTCCAGAACCGATAGCCCAGTCGCGCGTTCACACCGGGGGAGTCGCCTAGGTCGAAGGCATCGTCGGCTCCAACAAACGAGTTGATGTCATCCTGGAACAGGCTGAGCGCATAGACTCCGCCCACTCCGATATAGGCGCCGCTTCGTTCAAAATCGTCCGCTCCGGCCTGGCCCGAGGCCAAAACGAGAAAGACTGCAGCGCTGGTCAGAACGGCGGATCGGAGGGAATAGAAAGAGCGAAGCATGGAAATCTCCTGCAGGTATGCGGAATTGCTCCCTTGGGATCGGTCAATCGCGTAAAGCACTGTAGGGGGAGGCGTCGATTTTTTTAGCCTCTCCTGCAGCCTAGGTGCTCCGTGGGTGCATGTGCGTCAAAATCTGGCATGGGCCATTGGCCGGAACGCCGTTGCCGTCTTGATATTGGGGCTGGGAGATATTGGCTATTCAACCCATAGAGTCAGGCCCAATTTCCGATGCTCTGGATAAGCTGAGGGGGACATGTCGCGTGAGGTTTTTAGGATTGAAGCGAATTGGGGTCGGTCTCGTGATCGGCCTACTGCCGGGACTGACCGCCTTGGGAGAAAGTCCCCAGGACTGGTTGGGTGGACAGATCGTTGATCTGACTCACGCCTTCGATGAGCAATCTATCTACTGGCCCACGGAAGATGGCTTCAAGAAGCACACGGAGTTCGAGGGCTTCAACGAGAAGGGATATTTCTACTCGGCCTACACCATGGAAGCGGCTGAGCACGGCGGAACCCATATTGACGCCCCCAAGCATTTTGCCCAGGGCAAGTGGGCTACTGATGAAATTCCGCTTGAGCGCTTGATTGGGGAGGCGTTGGTGATCGACGTTTCCGAAAAATCGACCTCGGATCGTGACTACCAGATACTCCCCGTTGACGTCATGGAGTGGGAGGCTCTGCACGGAGAGATTCGACCCGGGGCGATTGTGCTCTTTCGCACGGGTTACGCCGACCATTGGCCCGATCGTAAGCGCTATATGGGGACTGCTGACCTTGGCGCCGAGGCGGTCTCACAACTTCATTTTCCCGGGATCCACCCGGAGACGGCGAACTGGCTCGCCAATCAACGTAATGTCGGGGCTGTGGGGATCGATACAGCGAGTATTGATTACGGCCAGTCGACCCTTTTTATGACACACCGAATTCTTTTCGAGAAGAACATTCTCGGGTTCGAAAATCTCGCGAATTTGGAAGGACTCCCTGCTCGTGGGGTAAAGGTTATCGCTCTTCCCATGAAGATCCGTGGCGGCAGCGGCGGACCGCTACGAATAATCGCCGTCATTCCCGACTAGAGTCGTCGATCCCGGATACCCGACACGGGTGAGGGCAGCGACCACGGGTTCAAGGGGCCATCTATGAGGTCTTCCTCTGGGCAAGGTAAGTTCGCCAGTCGCCTGTCCTGACTTGCTCGTAGCCTGCGCTTGTCTGATTATAAAGGTAGACCGAGGCCAGTCGTTGGGGCGATATGAGCTGGGTGGTCTTCCGAAGATAGAGTGAACTCTCTGGGTGCGCCGAATCGTAGCCCTCGAAGTAGTCCAGGGCAGCGAGGGTCTCGGGCTGGAGCACTTCGAATAGCTCGCCGAGGACACGCCCTGGGCCGGAGAGGAGGCCGGGGTAGTCGCCGAGGTCCACCAGTCGTCCCGGGATCTCGCATGCCGAAACAAAGCGGAGTTCGCTTGAGATCCCCAATTCCTCCGCGCCCCCAAGCCCGCGCATGAGCGAGCCGTAGAAAACGATGGGTAGGGGGAAGGTCAGACTACTCATGGGCGTACCCGATGACAGCGTTCGAGAAGGCATCGCCAAGCGGAGACGACCAGACCTTGAGCGCAGTCATTTTTCCGCCCATCAAGAACTCTGAGGAGCGCGGACATGTTATTCTTCGACGCTGTTAAAGGAGAATATATGTCCAAGCTGACCTTTCGAGATATTGATTCCGATGAAGTGGCGGCCGTCAAAGCCCAGTTCAGGCGATTTATCGACGACGAAGTGATTCCGGCGGAGCCCGAATTGAATCTTCACGACGAGGTGTCGACCCAGAAGATGGGCCAACTCATCGAACGAGCCAAGGAAAAGGGACTTTGGGCGCTTGGCCATCCCGAGGAAATCGGGGGGGGAGGGCTTCCTTTCCTGGCTTTCGCCGAGATGAACGAAGTGATCGGGAGGTCGCATTATGGCCAAATGGCCGTCGGCTCGGTTTCGATGCAGGACTCCATCATGCTCCACCTCTATGGAAATCCGCAGCAGAAGGACCTGTGGCTCAAGCCCCTAGTCGCTGGCGAGATCTACCCTTCGGTGGGTCTCACTGAGCCCGAAGTGGCCGGCTCGGACCCCACGCTGATGAGGACAACGGCTCGTCTCGAGGGCGACGAGTGGGTCATCAACGGCCATAAATGGTTCACCACGGGCGCCAATCGCGCCGCCTTTACTACAGTTTTCTGTGCGACCGAACCCGAGGCGACGAGGCACGCAAAGTTTTCTTCCATTATCGTGCCCACGGATACACCCGGGTATGAGATCGCTCGAGTGGTTCCGACTATGGGGTCGACCCATGGCGGTCATTGCGAAGTGTGGCTTAAGGACGTCCGGGTTCCCAAGGAAAATCTACTCGGCCAACGCGGGGCGGGATTTGTGATCGCTCAGCGACGTCTGGGGCCTGGTCGCATATTTCATTGCATGCGATGGCTCGGTCAGGCGCAGCGAGCCTTCGAATTGATGTGTGAATGGGCGAAGACCAGACACGCCCACGGTTCGGTGCTGGCCGAAAAAGGCGAGATACAACGCTACATCGCCGAGTCGGCGGCAGAAATCCAGGCGGCTCGGTTGATGACTTTCGATGCCGCACGAATGCTGGATCGTGGGGAAGAGGCGCGGACCGAAATTTCACTGATCAAATTTTGGGGGGCTCGAATGCTCCACAATGTAGTTGACCGGGCTATCCAGGTACATGGTGCTTTGGGGGTGACATCGGACACGCCTCTCGAGCATATGTACCGAGAGGCAAGATACGCTCGGATCTACGACGGGCCGGACGAGGTCCACCGGATGGTTGTGGCTCGGCATCTGGTAAAGGATCCCTTCGGGAATCCGCCCTGGGCGCGTTGAACGAGGCGCTAGCCCAGGGGCTTTCGGGCAGCTTTAAGCTCTAGTGATTTTCGTAGCGCCCCAGATCGAAAAGTCCTGCGGCGGTGGGTTGCTGGCTGTAGAAATCGGTCACGAACCAATCCATAGTTGGCCAGAAGTCGGGGTCGGTGCGGCGAACACCCCAGCGGGCGGCAATGGCTTGGAGGTCCTGCTCGGAAGACGCTTGCATCAGGCGATTGACGAATTCGTCGAGTTCGTTCGCATCGACATCGAAGGCGAAATTGGGGTAGCTGCCCAGGTAGCCCCTCAGGATTGTTAGGGTGTCGCCCTGGGGGTTGAGCCGTTTGGCTTCGCCAAACATGAAGGCAACGTTGTCGTGGTCGAGATTCCGAACCAGGGTCCATACGGCAGACTCATTCGCGGAGTTGACGCGCAGTCGGCTGACTTCGGGCAGGATGGCCACCCAGGCGCCCTGGGTAGACGCGATACGTTGCAAGGTGCGTTCGGTGTTTTGCTGAAGCTCTGATCCGGTTTTCATTTCACAGTTCGTGTCCTGGCATCGATTCAAGAGGTCGGGCTTGCCCGCGACCGAGACGTTCTTCTCAAGCACCAATCCGAGGAGTTGAACGTAGGCTTCTGCATCCGAGTTGGCATCGAATATCACTTGGGTGGGGCGCTGGGTATTGAGGAGTCGGTCGACCCGTCGGTAGTCCAAGCTGCGAGTCGCTCCGATATACCACGAGGCGCGGGTCGTCTCTCGCTGAGCCGGTGGCAAGAATTCGAGCAGGTTGTTCTCGCTCTGCATTCTCAGATGATCCATGTAGAGGCGAGTTGCGGCCTGGTGAGCTGCGTTACCGAAGACATCGAAGCCTGCTACGAGGTCATAGTAGATGCGCTCAAAGATGGGGTAGTCCATGACCCAGGCAGTTTTGGGCCAATCTCCCTGCCAGCCCCGCAGAACCGTGGCGTTGTTCCAGTGGCGAAAAATAGTGAGTAGGGCGTTGGTGTTGTGGCCGTCTCCGTCCCAGATGGCTTCGAGTCCCAAGCCATCAGGGTAGGACTGTGTATAGGCCTGGTTCCGAGCGTCTAGGTAGTCCCTTTGTTCTTTGCCGTACTCAATGAAAAACTCTCCGGGGACTAGGCGGCTCAGGTGTTCGGCGGGGAGATTTAAGTCGTCCTCAGTTGCCGCGAGAAACGCAGGGTCGCGGACGGAGAGGTCGTAATCCGGATCGAGAAAAGCCGTAAAGAAATGATCTTGGATCACGTTGGTAGCGATCTGCCCGCGGCAGACTGGGCCACGAATAAAAGTCATGACGAAGAATTGGGCATCGTCGAGGAGATATTGGTAGCGAGCACGCGGGGGAATATCGGCGAACGTGATGAACGGGTTGCTGGCCTTATCTGGGCTGTAGCTGGGCAAGCTGCTCGCTTGCCACTCGCTCTCGAGGAAGAGTTCCCGAAGCCGGGTCATCTTTTCGCTTCCCAGCTCGTAGATGGTGTGGGTTTTGTGGACAATCGTGCTGGTGATGGGGCGGAGCCGATACCAGAATGCAGAGGTGCCTGGATCATCGTAGGGTCGGCGGGTGGAAATTATATCGATGGGTGTTCCGGGGGGTGTGCTCGACCGGACAATTCGAAAAAAGGGCCCGTCGGGCGAATCCTGAAAATAAAGGTGGGCACTGAACCAATGTTCGTAGAGGTAACGCGCAACGATCTTGTCCTTGATAGAGGTGCCGTTCAGGAAGCCCTCCCAAGCTACGATCTGCTGCTGAGCACTCGCCGGCAGGGTCGCCGCTGGGGGTGAGTGGGCGGCCCCGGTTTCCAGCCAGTCGGCAAGAATCAGGAGTTCTCCGGGGGCGAGGGGGGCCGTGGCATAGGGCATCCCGCCCAGGGGGTGTTTTCGGATGTAGCTATCGAATTGTTTTGGGGTGGAGCAGGTCAGCTCGCGTTCGATATCGAGGGAAACCGACGGTGGGACCCGCTCTCCCGGCGGAAGCGGATTGGCGGCGCCCAATTCCAGCATGAGTTTGACTAGATCAGCGGAGTTGCTGTCCGGGGCCTCGAGTACCGAGAAGAAACCGCGGTCGCGCCAGCCCTCGGTGGTTTGGGCGTCGAAAAAGAGTCGCGAGGGGTCCGAGGGAAGGAGTCGGGCGCCGTCGTAGACGGGTTTCTGACTGGCACCCCGATCAAGGCCCTCGGCCGAACTGAGGAGCAGCTGGCAGGGCGCGTCGAAGCACCCGTGGCAGACGACGCAGCGGTTGTCCAAGACTGTTTTTGCGGTCTCCCAGGGAATAGGCGCAGGAGAACTCCCCGCTGGCGCGCTGGTCGCCAGGGGAGGGAGGTCGATTGCGGTCCGATGCAGACAGGCTCCCAGTAGGAGTGCTGGAGCGAGGATTGAGAGGGTCGCGAGGAGGTGCTGCTTGGAGATGTGGTTGCTCATGGCCTTCTTGGGAACGCTCTTGGGCGTTCCTTTAGATTTGGGTTGGGGTTCGAAGCCAGACAAGGCGTCAGGCTTTGCCGTTTGCCTTTATGGGCTAGCCGCTAGAGGGCACCGGCGCTGGCCGGCCCATAGTCGACGAAGATGGGCGAAGACCAGGCTCGGGGTTCCTGTTCCGCGAGGCAATCGTCGTTGGCGTCGTTGCAGAGGTTGGCCTTGAGGCAGCGCCCGCTTTCGTCGTATTCGCAGCGGACGCCCGCTGCATTCACCGCCAGGGCAGGAGATTCCATGGCTCGGACATAATAGAGAGTGTCCCGGCCCCCGGGCGCGTGGTCCGGGTCGCTGAAGGTGACTGCGCAGCCTGCGGGGCTGGGGTCGCAGTCGAAGCTCAGCCAGGGGTCTTCGATCAACGGCGCGAGGGGCTCGTCGGGTTGGATCTGAGGCCGAATTCGTACGACCTCGATACGCGTGATACTCCTGCGTTCGTCGCTGGGGTTGTAGCACTCGTTCTTGCAGACATGGTCGAGTCGATCCTCGCCGAGTGCCTGAACGGTCTCATCGGGGCAGCCCGGCTTCTGCTCGAAGGAGCCCACTGCGCGGACCTGGAAGATCGGGGCTTCGCTCATCTGCACCTCTCCACCCATGGCTACGGGCAAGCCGCGGGTGCCGGGAGGATTGATGAGGTCGAACCAGAGCAGAGTTCGCTGGCCAGTGGTGCCATAGACCTCGCGTTGCTGGACGGCGCCCCAGATTGAGTCGCGGTCCCGCCCCTCGGAGTGCACAGCGATCAGTCCCCCGGTCATGAAGAAGGAGCCCTGTCTTTCCATTTCGAAGGCGGCAAACCCTTGGAGGCTGCTGTCGGCCCGATTAAATGGTCGTGAATAACTCTCAGGCTCAACATCCGGGGGGTTCATGATTGAATTCAGAACACCCGAATCTGCACGGTTCGACGGAGCAGACTCGCTGAAGCCGCTCCTGTGTACTTCCTTGAAGCCAGTCCCGGGCCGAGCGAAATGATTATCGCTGGAGCCCATAAAGCCAAAACGAAAGCGGCGGGGTTCAGACGGATTGTCGAAATTGGCTATGGCCATGATGTACTGGGCGGAACCACCCGGCCGATAGTTGAACGAGGGTTGCTCGCAGTCCTTGCACTGGCCCGCATCGAGCCAGTCGCTGGCCTTGGCTCCGGGTACGGTGAGGTGGGCCTGGAGACCGGCGGCCGCTGCATTTTGCCGTGCAGTGACTGCGCGCTCGGCGCACTCAGCGGGGTCTTCCCCATCGTCGAGGCAGCGAGACTCGATGATCTCACCCGCCCTCCAGCAAGTGGGCAGATAGGCAGCCGTGGGATTGGGGCAGGAGACGGTACCGTCGGCGGCTACGTCTACGGCGCGCCAGTCGCGATACACGTCGGAGTCCCCGTGACCCGAATAGATTTCCAGTAGGGTCTGCCGGTTCGGGTCATGCAGTCGGCCCTTTAGTTGTTTGTCCCAGGTGGCCCCTGCCGGAGTGTACATTCCCCATGTCGTGCCGTGAGGAATGACAATGGAGTCGACCCCCCATTCGTCCAGCTTTCGGAAAAGATCGGCGGGGGTGGCTGCTGTGTCGAGGCAATCCTCGGGTAGATCGTGGACGTCGACGTCGCTGGGGCAGGGCGCTGTGCCGACCCTTTCTGCGAAGTACCGGGCTAGGTCGTGAAGGCGAGGTTCTCCTGAAAATAATGCCACGGCACCCACTCCCAGGGTCGGGAAGTTGGCCGCATCGGCTGCGCGCTTATAGGTACTGTAGGAGGCGATGGGGTGCGTGGGGATATTCTCGGCATCGGTATGAGCCAAGACGACGTTCTTGTGCCCGTAGTGGTCCTCGGGAGTAAACCCAACGTCGGTCCACTCCCAACCGAGAAAACTGACGAGGTCGGGATTTTGCGGATTGCCGGCGATCTCATTGCACTGCTGGATAGAGTCAATTGTTTCTCTCCAATTGCGCTGGGAAATCTGCTCGGCATGATCATTGATGGACCAGAAGTCGAGGGCTGAGCAGTGACGTGCGAAATCACAGGCATCTGCCGGGGGGTGGGTTCCTTCACCGTTGGCCGTGGGCAGGCTCATCATGAACGCATCGAAAGAGAAGGTGGTGTGGACGTGGAAGTCGCCGAAGAGAATTTGCTTCGAGCCCGGCGC
This sequence comes from Myxococcota bacterium, assembly GCA_029243605.1. Classification (GTDB taxonomy): domain Bacteria; phylum Myxococcota_A; class UBA9160; order UBA9160; family UBA4427; genus JAZXM01. The sequence goes on along the minus strand of JAQWRT010000047.1, from coordinate 9,649 downwards.
GCCAATCCCGGTGGTTGCCTCCCGAACCTGTTCGGTTCGACGAGCGACCTGAGTGGCCTCGCGGGCCTGACCAACGATCTCTCCGGGGCCCTCATGGCTACCGAAAAAGCCGCGTCCGGCGAGGTAGAGGCAAAGCAGAAAAAGAAGTCCAAGCGTGGCGAAGGCGAAGCCGATCTTCCGAGTCATTGCCGTTTCCTCTTAGTTTTCTTCAGCAGTCGCGCGAGCTTAACATGGCTTACTTGAATGTCGCTCGGCCCGGGGGCTGCTTCTCCGAACTGCATTCGCAAATCCGGTCACCCCGAGTTTTCCGACTCAGGGATCTCGCTTTTTTCTGAAGCGAGCGGGGATATGGATGCTGTTGATCCCCAGGCGAGCGTTATTTGCCGCGCCGAGGGCCATTGCGAGCCAGAATAAACCCCAGAGAACCCAACCCGGAGAGTGGCCAGAGGCGAGCCCGGGGCAGAGGCCAATGGCCGAACAGGCCAGGGCTCCGCCTGCCCAATTCAGTCGGTGAAACCAGCTCGGTAGACGCTTGCCGTACTCTTCCGAGGTGACCCGGGGCACTGGATCCACCTAGTCGAGGTCGCTGGCGCTGTGGCGCTCGGGGACGCGCAATTCCTCGTCCCCCCATGCCTTATTGACTCTGTGACCGCGCTGAACCGCCGGGCGCTCTCGAATCTCGCTTGCCCAGCGCAGCACATTTTTGTACGAATTTGTTTCGAGAAAAACCGCCGAGTCGTAAAGATTTTCGAGCACTAGGCCGCCGTACCACGGGTAGGTGGCCATGTCCGCGATGGTAAACTCGTCTCCTCCCAGATATTTCCGATCGGCCAGATTCCTGTCGAGAACATCCAGCTGGCGCTTGACCTCCATGGCGAAGCGATTGATGGGGTACTCGAACTTTTCGGGAGCGTAGGCATAGAAGTGGCCAAAACCACCGCCCAGGTAGGGCGTGCTGCCCATCTGCCAGAAGAGCCAGGAAAAGCACTCGGCGCGTGCCGCGGGCTCTTTGGGAAGGAAGGCATCGAATTTTTCGGCCAGGTAGACGAGGATTGAGCCCGACTCGAAGACCCGGGTCGGCGGATTGGTACTGTGGTCGACGAGGGCGGGAATTTTTGAATTCGGGTTCGCCGCGACGAAATCGCTTCCGAACTGCTTGCCCTCGCTGATATTGATCAGGTAGGCGTCGTATTCGGCTTCGCTTTTACCCAGGGCGAGTAACTCCTCAAGGAGGATGGTGACTTTGACTCCATTTGGGGTCGCCAGGGAGTAGAGCTGCAGGCTGTGGTCGCCGACGGGCAACTCTTTTTCGTGGGTTGAGCCAGCGACCGGGCGATTGATCGCGGCGAAGCGGCCACCGCTCTCGGTGTCCCATTTCCAGACCTTGGGGGGCGTGTATGTGGACGATTGGGTCACGGCTCTAATCCTCTTTGCGATTGGGGAGTCACCAAGCCTACGCCCTTCGCTGAGTCGGCGCAGGGGTGAATTTTCCGGGGCTCATTGTGGCTCGAGGTTCCCTTTTCGCCGGGGCCTTCCCCTCCGGACATTCGGCGTGCTGAGGATAAAGCTCCCTTTGCCCGCAGATCGCGTATTCTAGCCCGCAGGTAGTAGAACCTGGGGGGAGCTTGTGTCGGTAGAGTTGGTGAGGCGCGCTTGGGTCGCGCTGGGTGACGGTCGAGAGGCCGAGAATTACTGGGACGCGAGCCCAGGCGTCTCGAGCAACCGGGTCTATCGCGTTCAGTTGAGCGACGGAAGCTCAGTTTTCGCCAAGGTTATTTCCTACGGTTCCTTTATTCACTTTCGGCAGGACCATCAGCGGATCGCGCAATGGAAAAATCTCCTTGCGGGGTCTCAGTTTGACGATTTTCTGGCGCCGATCCTGTCGAAGGATGGCGAACCCTTCGTTTATCGATCCAATCGGGATTGGCTGGTTTTCTGCGAGGAAGTCGAGCCTGGAGAATCGCTGCCGAAGCGCTTGTCAGCGGGCCAAGTTCGAAGCCTTGGTCACGCATTGGCCGAATTTCACCAGGAAAGCCAGGTCGCGGCGGAGAGCCTTGATTCGACTTGGAAGACCATGGGATCGGATGTCGCCGCGCTCTTCGATCGGGTGACGGATCCGGAATGGCGATCGGCTCGAAATTTTACGCGCAATCAAGTGGCGATGATCGAGAGGCATTGTGAGACCTTCTTTCGCAATGCCGAGAGAATCGGGTACCACCGAATGAAAAAGATCCCGGTTCTGGTCGATTGGAATATCACGAATTTTTCGACCGAAACGGCCTCGGGTGACCAGGGAGGCGACGATTTTCGTTTCTTTCGGCGCTGGGATTACGACTGGTTTCGAATCGAGCCCCGCACACTGGATTTCTACTTCATGAGCAGGGTGGTGCGGGATGAGGGAGATACGAGCCGCTTCTCTTATACAGCGGACATGCTTCTAGAACCGCGGTTCCGACTCTTTCTGGAGGCTTACCACGAGCGTAACCCGCTAGAAAATTCGGATATCCTCTTCCTGAAGGAGACGTACCGGTTCTTTATCCTCAACTACGTGCTGCACCTCGGGGAGCATTTCTTCCAGTGGAGTCTGTGCAAGCGCCTACAACACGAGGCCGTCGAAACCTACCTGCCGGGCATCGACGGAATGGATCTTGCCCCCTTGCTCGAAATCGTCAGGTGAAGATTGATTCGCAGAGAAAGTCCGGTGTGATGCCCAGGCGTTGAATCAGTTCGGGAACGCGGCTTCTCTGGGTGTGCCCCGAGCAAACCAGCGCGGTCTTCAACCCAAAATCTCGCCCCCCTCGGATATCTGTCTGGAGAGTGTCTCCGACCATGAGGACGTCGCTCGTGAGCAGGCCGGGGTGATCTTGGCAGGCTTTGTCGAACGCGCGGGAGAACATGACCGAGTCGGGCTTGCTGCAGCGAATGAATTGGGTGTCGAGTATCCCCTCAAGCACCTGGGCGATGCTTCCGATGGCAGCCTCGATCCGTCCATGGCCGACCGGATAGCCGAGGTCTCCATTGGCGACCACTGTGGGCACCGGTTTCTGACGGAGGATGGCCAGAGTTCGATTAATTCCCTCACGCCAGTCGAAACCGTCATCGTCAAGCAGGGCGATTCCGACGATCTCAGAGTCCTCGTCGCACTCGGCAATCGGGATCGGCTCGAGTCCGGCGCGCCGGATGTACTCCGCTGCCGCCGGGGTACCCAGATAGCCGACTTTTCCGCCGTCGATGCGTTCGGCGAGAACTTCTCCGGCCAGGATTCCAGAGGAGATGATGCGGTCGGCCGCGATGGTCGGCCGCCCCTCGGAGTTGACGTAGTACTGGGCGAGTATCTCGGGGCTTCTCGAAGCGTCATTTGTCACCACGTAGAGATCTTTTCCCGCCGTCAGTAGGCGCTCGATGACTTCTGGGGACGGGCCCATGAGGCCCGAGGCATCGAGGAGGACGCCAAAGGCGTCGAGGAAGATGACGGGGAAATCGTCAGTCAGATCTTCAAAAGAACGTTCCTGCACGGGACTCCCGATGGATTCGTGATGAATGCGCGCTGGGTGGGCCCGGTAGGAGTCGAGGCGCTCCAAGGGCTTTGGCAGGCGGAGAATAGGCCTAAACCCGAATTCTTGAAAGGTAGGTCGGACCTGTGGCGGGTTCGCGCCTGCCAGATGCGGGGGGCGGGCCGCCTTTGTACACTTGCCGGCCGAGAAGAGCAGGAGGCACGATGCCGCAGGAGATCTCTCCTTATAAGATCGATTTTATCGAGTTCATGGTCCGCTCAGAAGTCCTGACCTTTGGGGATTTCATGACGAAGAGCGGGCGGAAGACGCCCTATTTCATCAACACTGGGCGCTACCGAACAGGCGCCCAGCTCAGTCGACTCAGCGAATTCTATGCGCGAGCGATTTGGGATCGATTGGGGGATCAATTCGATGTCCTCTTTGGCCCGGCCTACAAGGGGATTCCCCTCGCCGCAGGCACGGCCATGACCCTGAACCGCGATCATGGGCACGATGTGGGTTTCTGTTTCAATCGCAAGGAGCAGAAGGATCATGGTGAGGGTGGGGCCCTGGTGGGGGCTGTTCCTAAGCCTGGGGATCGGGTGCTGATCATCGAGGACGTCACTACGGCGGGGACGTCGATTCGCGAGACGGTTCCGATCCTGCGGCAAGCGGCTCCGGTCAAGCTCGCTGGCTTGGTGGTCTCGGTGGATCGAATGGAGAGAGGCAGCGGCGATCAGGCTGCACTGGTCGAAATCGCTGAGAATTGGGATATGCCGACCTTTGCAATCGTGACCATCGAGGAGATCATGACTTACCTGCATGGCCGGCCGGTGGATGGGCGTGTGGTTCTCGACGAGACGATCTACGGCCAAATGCGGGCGTACCGAGAGGAATACGGTCCGCGGGGTTGAGTCGGGGCTGCACCGGCTGAGATCGAATTAGGAGAATTTCCTTGCTGGGAGTCATTCGCCAAGCGCTGCCTGGGCAGCAAGATTATCCGGGGGGAGCTTTTCCCCTGGCCTATAGGAGTGAGTCGGAAGGTGCTGGCCTGACCGACGCGATAGCCTGGGTTCGTGACAACGCTCGGGCCCATCTCAGCGAGGCGAGCGCTCATGGAGCTGTTCTTTTCCGGGGATTTCCTCTTCGGTCGCTGGAGGATTTTGACCTTCTCGTTTCAGCCTTCGATCTTCCCGGCTTCGCCTACGACGACTCCCTGTCGAACGCTGTCCGTGTAAATCACAGCAAGAGGGTGTTCTCGGCGAACGAGGCGCCTCCGGAAGCCACCATCAACCTTCATCATGAGATGGCCCAAACCCCGCTCTACCCCAGCCGGCTCTTCTTCTATTGTCAGAAGCCAGCCGAAGTGGGTGGAGCCACCTCGATCTGTCGCTCGGATATCCTGTGGGAGCGGCTCCTGGTCGAGGCCCCGAAATTTGCCACCGCCTGCCGGGAGAAGGGGCTTCGCTATCGGCATACGATGCCGGAAGTCGAGGACCCCGACTCGGGAATGGGTCGCAGTTGGAAGAGTACTTTCAGCGCGAGCAACCGCGCCGAGGCCTCTGAGCGAATGCTCGAACTCGGTTATACCGGGGAGTGGCTGGACGACGGCTGCCTTCGGGTCACGTCGCCGCCCCTGCCGGCGGTGAGGGAATTGGGCGGCGGCCGTACGGCCTTCTTTAACCAGTTGATCGCCGCATTCACGGGGTGGCGCGACCGTCGGAATACCCCCGAGGCCTCGATTCTGCACGGCGATGGGACTCCGCTCGACGTTGCGGGGGCGGAACTGGCCGCTTCGTTGGGTGAGCAACTCAGTTTCGATGTGGTCTGGGAGCCCGGCGACATGGTGCTCATCGACAACTTGGTCACCATGCACGGCCGGAGAACCTTCCAGGGCACCCGATCCGTGCTCGCCTCGTTCGCCGCCTGAATCCTCGCGAGCCTGGGCTTCCTGGTTCGGAACCAAGGCCGGCTCCGTGGGGTGCGCCTTAAGCGGCTGCCTAGGCGCCTCTGCGCCACCCTGGGGCAATCCTGCCCGAAGCCCCTCGGGGCATCTGCTGGAGTGATCCAAATTCGGTTCGGACTGCGACCTCCTTCTCATAGACCACCGGAACACTGCCTCAGACGGGAGCAGCTTTCGGAGCAGAGGAGAAAAAGGCCATGAGCATTCAAGCAGCTGAGATCGGCAACACGCAGAAGGCATCGGGCGGACGGATCGGAGGCGCATTCGTGGCTCTGGTTCTGTTGCTGACCATGATTTCCCCGGCTTTCGCGAGCTCAGGACGACGCGACGGCGAAGAGCGGGGCAGGGGGCGGCTGGTTCTTCCCCCCGCGCTCGAAGATTCGGACTTCTTTTCGGCGGGCCCCCAGGCCGACGAGAAAGTCGAATTGGGTCGCGCACTGATGTTCGACAAGGTGCTCAGCGGCAACTCAAATATCGCGTGCGCCACCTGCCATCATCCCTCCATGGGCACCGGTGACGGGCTCGCCCTGCCGGTTGGCGAAGGTGGTTTCGGCCTGGGGACCGTGCGCGACACCAACGAAGGGGAGTTGTCCCACGTCGAAGGTCGAGTTCCCCGGAACGCACCGCCGGTCTACAACCTCGCAGCCCACGAATTTCAGGCCCTCTTTCACGATGGGCGCCTGGCAATCGATCTCTCCGAGCCCTCGGGCTTCCTGAGCCCGGCCGGGAACCAGATGCCCACGGGTTGTCACGTGGACCCCACGCCTCCTTGTCTCGAGAATATACTGGCCGCCCAGGCCCTGTTCCCCGTGACCTCGGATCTGGAGATGGCGGGCCAGCCTCACGAAAACCCGGTGGGCGCCGCCGGAGCAGCGGGCGATTTCTCGGGCCCCTCAGGCGTATGGACTCTGCTTGCCGAACGACTCCGAGAGATCCCCGAGTATGTGGAACTCTTCAAAGCGGCCTTCCCGGGGCATATTCACTCGGCCGACGACATCACCTTTGTCGATGCCGCGAATGCCATCGGCGCCTTCGAGGGCGTGACCTGGCGGACGGACAACAGCGCCTTCGATCGCTACCTCAGGGGTGAGAAGAGCTCGTTGAGCAAGGATCAGAAGCGAGGAATGCGACTTTTCTACGGCCAGGCAGGCTGCGGAGATTGCCATAGTGGTTCGCTCCAGACAGACCAGGGCTTCCATGTCGTTGCCATGCCTCAGATTGGTCCCGGCAAGGGAGACGGTGCCTCGGGCCTCGAAGACTTCGGTCGTTTCCGAGTGACCGGCGATGAGGGTGACCTCTTTGCCTTCCGGACGCCCTCTCTGCGGAACGTCGCGGTGACCGGGCCCTGGGGTCATGCGGGTGCACATAGCGATCTGAGAGAGGCTGTCGTCCATCATCTCAACACAGTGGAGGGAATGGCGAACTATGACTTCGATGCGCGGTTGGCGCTCGATGCGGACCAGACGGACAGAGATTACCAGGTGATGCAGAGCTCGGAACTTGTGGAGGCTATCATCGCGGAATCCGATGTCTCGCCCAACACGATGTCCGATAGTCAGGTCGACCGGTTGATGGACTTCCTCTTTGCGCTGACCGACATGCGGGTTCTCACGGATCGCTCGGAGATCCCCTCCAGTGTCCCCAGCGGTCTGCCGGTTGCAGACTGAGGTAGGGGTTCGATCAAGGTTCAAAGGGCGCGCGCCTCTCTCAAGACGGGGAGAGGCGCGCGTTTTTTTTTGATGTTTTTGATGGCTTAGAGGAGCTGTTCCACCGTGATCTCGTCGGAGCCGGCGGGGAGGCTGATCAGGGTGCCATCGCGTCCCACAGTGAAGGGCCCGTCATAGGCATCAGAAACGCCTTCGACGAACAGGGCTTCCATGGGCGAAATCAGCAGGGGGGGAACGATGTGATAGAAGAGGAGGTGGTCGGCTCCCGCTGCGCTGGCGGATTCGGCGGCTTCGACGGGGCTGGCGTGGTAGTCCAGGATATCTTTAGTGATCTTGGCGAGATTGGTTTGTCCTGCTTTTTCGGCCCCCATGGTCATCACCCCGACGAGCTCTCGGGAAAGTGCTTCGTGGATCAGGAGATCGGTGCCCTGAGCGAAATTCTCCAGGTTCTTCGATTTCCGAGTGTCTCCACTCACGACGACCGATCGCCCCTTGTAGTCGAAGCGGTAGCCGACTGCAGGCTCCACGGGTTCGTGCAGGACGCTGAAAGCGGTGATCCTCAGTTCGTCGTCGTCAAAGATGACTCGGGCTTCTCCCGGTGCCGGTTGTGAAAAGGGACGGGGAACGGCCCCGGCTCCGGAGGAGGGCGCGATATCTTCTCCGTGATGCGCCGTCCGGTAGATCCTGTCCTGGCTATAGACCCGGTTGAGTCCCTCCACGATTTCCTCAACCCCGACTGGGCCGTAGACGGGCATGGGCTGAGTACGCGCACTGCCGATCCATGCCTGGAGAAGCATTTCGCCGAGGCCATCGATGTGGTCGCTGTGGAAATGGGTGATCAGGATCCCGTCGATCTCGCCATGGGGCAATTGGAGTTGAGTGAGGATCCGGGAGGAGTTGCTCCCTGAATCGATGAGGAAGAGGTGCTCACCGGCGACGATGGCAGTGCAGGGCCCCGAACGCTCGGGGTCGGGCAACGGGGAACCGGCACCGCAGAGGACCACGTTCAGCCCGTCGGGGAGTTGATCAAGGAGGCTTGTCGACATGCGAGTGGCGACCAACCGGTCCATCAAGCCCAAGGTGATCGGACCCTGGAAAAGATACGCCCCGATTCCGAGCACGAGAAGAAGGGCAAGGATGCTGAGCAAAAGCTTTTTCACGGTCGGGTCTCCACAGTTTGATTTGCAGGATCTGATGGGAAGCTTCGGATTGGTCCCGGGGCGGGCAACGAGTTGGCAAGTGGCCGCGCGAAATATATTGTCGCTGATTGTGACAATTACTTCAACGCGTCGCAAGGATCCGAGAGTTGGCCTCGGCCTCGCCGCGCCTCGGATGCCGAAGCGCTTGGGAGCCAGCGGGCGTGGCTCTCCGGGCGGGGGTGTGATACCGACGGTGGGGCTATCCCGTTCACCGAAGAGGAAAGATCCCCATGCGAAATCGGTCCACCTTGCCCGAAACCATGCGCGCTTGGCGAGTTCATGCCTGGGGAACTGAGCCCGAGAAAACCCTGAAACTCGACCGAGTTCCGCTACCCGAGCCTGGGCCCGGCGAACTCCTCGTTCGCGCCGAGGTGATTCCCCTGAACCTGAACGACCTCGAGCGAATCACCGGGAAAAACATGATGGCACGCCCCGACTTGCCAGTGATTCCGGGAATGGAGGTGATGGGAAAGGTCGTGGCTGTTGGCGAGGGGATCGGCGATTGGTTGGACCGGCGGGTGGCGGCCATGCCGAAGCAGGCCACCGGCGGCTTCGCGGAGTATTCCATATGCCCCGTCGCCTCGGCCTTTGATATGCCCGAGGACATCGCGCTGCCCCAAGCCGGCGCTCTTTATTTTCCCTATCACCTCGCCTGGTTGGGTTTGGTCGATCGCGCCGAGCTTCAGGCGGGAGAAAGTGTACTCGTCCACGCCGGAGCAGGAGGAGCGGGCTCGGCGGCGATCCAGTGGGCAAAGCACTCTGGCGCTAGGGTCTTTGCAACGGCGGGCAGCGAGGCGAAGGTGCAACTCTGTCGCGAACTGGGCGCCGATGTGGCGATCAACTACGCGACGGAAGATTTTTCTCAAATCGTGATGAACGAGACGAATGCCCGAGGTGTGGACGTGGTCTTCGATACGGTGGGAGAAGCCGTCATGGGGCCTTCCATGAACTGTACGGCCTATAACGGGCGCTACGTCATGATCGGATTCGCGTCGGACAAGGCTGTTGCCGACGAAAAGACCATCATTCCGCGAAGACTCGCGGTGGGCAACCTGAAGCTTTGTGGGGTGTTACTCGCGTATGCGGACGAAGCCGTGGCTCCCCTGATGAAAAAAGCTATGGGCTGGAACTTTTGTCCGAATGCCCTGGGTACGCGGGCAATGGCCGAAATCGTCGAGGCCGTCCGGAGCGGGGGCGTCCGGCCCGTGATCGGCGAAGTCAGTAATTTTGAGGGATTGCCGCGAGCGATGACACGACTGCGCGACCGCCTCACGACCGGCCGGGTGCTGGTTATCCCCGACTGATCGCCGCCTTTTCGGGAGTCGG
>JAQWRT010000004.1 GCA_029243605.1 Myxococcota bacterium | reverse complement strand
GCGCCCAAGGATCGGTTTCCGGCCGCTCTCGACGATTGCCGGGAAAGCTGGCAGTGGATGCTCGATCATGCGGCCGAATTGGGGTGCGATCCGAACCGCTCGATCATGGCGGGAGAGAGTGCGGGCGCCGGACTCGCGGCGGCCCTTGCGCAGAGGGTCCATGATGAAGGCGGGACGCAACCCCTGGCCCAGATCCTGATCGCTCCCATGCTCGACGACCGCACAGCTCTGCGCGAAGAGCTGACCCGCGAGCGCCACTACATTTGGAACAATCAAAACAACTACGGCGGCTGGGCGTGTTACCTCGGTCAAGAGCCCGGACAGGCCGAAGTTCCGCGTTACTCCGTCCCGGCCCGACGCCCCTCGCTCGCCGATCTCCCGCCGGCCTGGATCGGGATCGGAACGGCTGACCTCTTCCTCGATGAAAGTGTGGAGTACGCCAATCGGCTGAAGGATGAGAGCGTCGACTGCGAACTCGTCTTGGCCAAAGGCGGCGTTCACGCTTTCCATGGAGTCCATCCGGAAGCCGAGATCAGTATTCCCTTCTGGGCCTCGCTGCTCGCGTTTGCCCGTCGAACCCTGACCCTCGCCTGAAGGCGGGTGAAGCCCGCGCTGGGGATAGGCCATTCAAGCTCCCCCCAGCTTGTATGTCCTATCCCCTTAGAATCCCGATGATCTGCTCCTCTGAGAAGCGTGCTCGCTTCATACTTGCCTCCTGTCGCCTTCGAAAAGGCTAACTCAGAGGCTGGTACCAGTATGGAGGGGCCGGCCACACCGGTGTGATCCATGATCTCGCTGAGACTACCTCCGGCGTGATCTCAAAGACGTTGTCGCTGCCGTAGCCCGCAACGTAGATGTTGCCGTTGAGGTCTCCTTCGACGAGCCGAGTCGCTCAGGGGTTTTCGCCGGTCAAGTCGGCAAGAGGCCTCCCCCTTCCCCGCGCCAAGATTTTAGGCGCCCGAACTGATCCAATACCCAAGCATCCTCCGACTCTTCCCATATGGCCACCGGAAACCGCCAGTCAGGGCGGAACCCAGATCGGCCGCCACCCACAAACCTATAAAGGAGGACACAATGGGCTCACTCAGCTACTCCACTGCTCTTGGAGCGAAACGAGCGGCCAACCCCTGGTCCGCAATGCGCCTCGTCTGGGGGGATAGGGCATTCAAGCTGGGTTCTGGCACAACGTCCGAGCCTGGGCGTTATGTTAAATACCCAGGGGGAGCCCCGTGACGGGAGTCAATGTGTTCATGTGGAATCTCAATTGCGTCGAACTGATCCGACGCGCGGGTCTTATCATTCTTCTTCTGTGTCCGTCTGCAGCCCTTTCGCAGGTCGGCTTCGAGTACGACAATTCGGGCCCGAACACCAGCGATGACTACGTCGAAGAGGTCGAAGAGATGGGCTCCGACAACTGGAGCGAGCCCGCCTCTGTCGTTGGCGACCCTACCGACGCCCCTTGCCTCGAGCCTGTCGCGGACTTCACCATTGATGCCGGCGGCGCCGACGACCTGACGAGCGGCACGGTCAGGATCGACGGCACGATTGACGTCCCTACCAGCGTGGCGGGAGTCCCTGTCGACGGCTTCACCCTATCTGCATCGGGTGACGTTCAGCGTCTCGACGACGGAAGCGATCAGGGCGGCATCTCCTTTTTCCTCAGCGGTCATTACGGAGGCGCCGAAACCTTCACCCTGAGCGCTGACGCCTGGTTCGGCCCCCTCGATGCGGATGCCTTGGTGGATGGCACATGGACGGATGGCAGCATCATGAGCCAGGCTGACATCATCGACGCCCTGAACGCCCTGAACCTGGCCGCCGCCTCGCTACCTGACCGCAACGGCGGGGCTATGTGCAACGTCAACGCTGCAGCTCCGGCCGCCCTGGCCATGGTTGCCAAAGACCCCATCAAATGCGCGCAGATGCTGACGTCGATGATATCTGCGCTGGCAGGGGCCGTTGTCCAAGTCACAGTGGTCTACCAGATCTGCAACCAACGTGGCTGGACTAGCTTCGCCTGTTTTCGTTCGTGGACTAACCTGGCCGGTCAACTCTGGTACTTCATCAGCACAGCAATTAACTATTACTGCGAATGCTTGGTCCCCAAACCCGCCGGCGGCCCCCTGACCAGTGACCAGCGCTTCTGTCAGATCGTCGGCAATGGGCCTATTCCCAAACCTCCGGCAAACGGCGGCGGTGGCGGCGGCATCGTCCCGCCCGGCCCGCCGCTCCCCGGCGGTAGGCCAGATATCCCCTTGCCCCTGGACCCGTAGCCCAGCGGCCCAATCGCGGGTCATCCACCTCCAGCGCCGGACAGTCGTCCTCTCTCCGGCCTAATCTTCCCAGGAGCGATTTCATGAAGCTTTTGCCGACTCTCCTTCTTGCCCTCTTGCTTGGATTTTCAGCGGTCGCCCAGGGTGAACCTCCCCGTTCATCCGATTCGGGCGGAGAGACTAATGTTGGCGCCGATGATCAAGAGCCTCAGATCGAAATTGATATCCGCATCGAGGATCACTTCGTTTCCTCCGGAGATCCGTTTTTTCCACCGCAGGTATTCGATTCGAGCATTGAGCATACGGAGATTCCCACCATGTTCATGAGCTGTGACATACCCAAAGAGGTTCTCGACATCCACCCAGTTGATGAGGGCGGAATCATGGAGCTCTGCCACTTGAATACAGCTGTCTCACCACTGCCGCCGAAAATTCCGAATATAATTAGCACCCGACTCTACTGCGAAGGCCCTGGCGATACGCCCGCCGATAGAGCGACGCTTCATTGCTACTCCTACGTACAGTTTCTTCCTCCGCCACCCATGATCGAGATATTCGGGACCTATTTCGAGCCCGGGCTCCACGGACCGGAGCACGAACTCGATGGGAATGCCTGTGCGGCATACATCAGAGCAGCCGCCGATCGGTGCAGTCGTTTCGCGCCCGTCACGGGGCTCCCCCTGGGTATTTAACATAACGCCCATACCCGGACGTTGTGCTGGAACCCAGCTTGTATGTCCTATCCCCTACGAACGCCTCTCGCTTCGCCAGCGTCAGCGCCTCGTTCGTCGTCGCGATGCGATTCGCACCAGCAGCCCGTGCAGTCTTCCGAGATGCGCGGTCGGAATCGTTTCCGGACCGCGGGGAGCAATCTCAATCCAGCGAACCAGCTGGGCGTGAGACTCGCCAGCTTCGTGTCGTCTCGAGAGATCCAAAGGATCGAAGTCCACGCCGATCTGATTCGTCTGAAAGGCGGGTCCGTACAGAAACTCGTTCAGATCTTCTGCTCGTTCGAAGTTGTCTACCTGCAGCTCGACTTGATTCCCATCTGGGTCGGCGTAGTACATGGACGTCGTGCCCCCATGGTTGATGCACCAATAGGGCTCGATGCCTACTCCCGCTAGACGCCGGAAGGTTGCGAGCAGATCGCCAAGAGTCGGATAGGTGAAGGCGACATGCTCGACCCCCGCCATGAACCTCGGCCGTGGTAGCAGTGCGGGCATGTTCGCGATGGCGATTCGATGGTGTTCTTCGTCGTAGGTGAGAAACGTGATCATCGGGTTGTCGTAGGTGCTCTCGGCTTCGAGCACCTCCTTGTACCAGTCGACCATCTTCCGGTAGCGACTGGTCCTCATCACGACGTGGGCGAGCTTCACCGGTGCGATTCTTCCCCGCTCGCGTGCCGGTGCCGGGAGCGCGTTCGGTTCAGCCAAGAGCTGCCCCTTTCTCGGACCGCGATCCGACGCGATTGCGAAGCACACCGATGTGCTCGATCTCCAGCTCGACGGCGTCGCCAGGTGAGAGAAACTCCCAGCGCTCGATTCCGGTGCCATCCCCGACTGCGCCGGTCCCGAAGAACTCGCCCTCACACAAGCGCTCGCCTTCCGAAGCCACGGCGATCATCGACGCGATGGAGTGGTGCATGTCCGCCGTGCTGCCGACACCCTTGGTTTCGCCGTTCACGCGTACCTCCATTCGGAGGCTCGCGGGGTCCGGGATCTCGTCGGCGGTGACGATCCACGGCCCCATCGAGTTGCCGCCCTCGAAATCTTTGCCTTTGAGGGGGCCGGTCGGGATGCCTCCACGCATCTCCGCGATCATCCGGCCGCGCGCGGAGAAGTCGTTGTAAACCGTGTAGCCGAAGACGTGCTCGAGTGCGCGGTCTTCACCGATGTCTTGGCCCGGGCGGCCGATCACGAAACCGAGCTCGAGCTCGTAGTCGAGCTTGGATTCCGGGAAGCTCGGCCACGGCACATCTTGATCATGTCCGATGACGCTGATGGGATTTCCCTTGTAGTAGGCCGGCGCATCGAAGAAGTCCTGCGGAATCTTCGCAAAGTGAAGCCTTCGATTGAGCGCGACTCCGAAGCGACCGAGGCGGACCCGGACGAGCGCCTCGAGTGATTGGCGCATGTGCTTCTCGTAGACGCTGAAGCAGCGCAGGCGAACGGGGCGGGGGATCGGAGCGAGCAGCCTGACTCGATCGAGCTCGTGTACGCCGTCTTCCATGCCCGCCGTCGCGGCACGGTCGATCAGGTGTCGCACATACTCCATTGCGGTGTCGCCGCCTTCGATCACGCCCTGCACGCTGGCAACCGCCGAATGCATCGAGTCATTGCCGCCCAGCAGGCGATGCAGGGTGCGAAGGTCAGCGACCCGCTTCCCGCCATCGATCAACGCGCCGGCCGCTTGTCCGACCCCGGATGTCTCGAAGGTCACTAACTTCACGGTGCGGCTCCTTTTCGCCGATGTGGTATCGGGCGAACGATCACGCTTCTGGCCCATTGTTCGCGCCGGGAAGGAGCAGACGCATGACCAGGTCCACGTGGGTTTCTACGACCTTGGGCGACTTCGCGTCCAGCCCGGTCAGCAGCTCGAACTCTGCGGCCTGTGCGAAGAGCACGGTGGCGCCGGTCACGAGGTAGGCGATGTGCGTGGGGTCGCCATCTGGAACGAGCCCTCGCTTCTGCCCCTCCGCGATTCGCGTCTGCATGGCCGTGAAGAGCGGGCGCACGTGTCGCTCGACCAACCACTCGAGTCGAGGGCCGTGGTTGGCGCCCTCATGCATCATGAAGCGCGCGACCGAGGGACGCTCTGCGCTGAACCGGATGTACTCCCGAAGGAGCAGCCGAACGCGTTCGGGGTCGCCCACGCCTTCGAGTCCGCGCATGCGATCTGCGAGTACGCTGGCCAGGTCGGCAAAGATTCGATCGGCTACTGCCTTCCAGAGCCCGAGCTTCGTCTCGAAGTGGTGTGAAATGAGTTGCTGGGGGACACCCGCGCGGCGGCCGATCTCCCGAAGGCTGGTGGCGGCGAAGCCCATCCGAGAGAAGGCTTCCAGCGCTTCACCGAGAATGCGCTCTCGGGTCCGCTCCGCGTGCTCGTTCGACCGACGGCCCGGGGCTGCCGAAGCCGAGCGCCTCTTTCTTGCGGTTTCAGGGCGGGTGACCAACTGGGCATCCTTTATCGGAATTTGACGCGCTACGCATATACAAGCATAATATTTGTTACGCGTCAAATATCGAATCGAGTCAGATGAAGGCCATCCGGACACGAGTGGGCCGGCGGGTGGCAAGATGGTCATCCAGTCGAACTGGCTCACGCACCGGACGAGGGCGCGGCGGTGCGAATCGACTTGGACGTTCCTTGCAACGCAAGTTGTGAGCTTTGGCGGTCCTGGTCGCTTTCGGCGGCACAGTGGCGCTCGAGGTGTTAGGCCGGCTACTCGCCGCTGCCCCTCGTAGTCGTACCGACTCTCGGCGTGCTGTCACTGGCGGCCGCGGTGGAGACGCCGGATCTACTCGTAGTCAGTGTCCGATGGCTACTGGGCCGAACGCGCTTCGGCGGAGCAGTTCGTGTGCCCACGCCTTGGCCCGTCCGCCCCTTGCGCTGGAGCGTCTCGAAGCATTGCCGAATGGACTTCTTTCCTACCGCCTGAAGACCCGCTGGCGAGACGGCACGACCCACGTCTTGATGGAACGCCGCGAACTCCTCGAACGCCTGGCTCCATTGATCCCACCCCCGCGCGCCCATCTCGTTCGTTACCACGGCTTGCTCGCACCGTGTGCAAGCGGGCGGGACAGGATCGTTCCCGGGGCGCCGCCGGAGCCTTCGTCGGCGGAGGTACCCGTGGAGATGGAAAATCCAGAATGTGGGCGGTCCGAGCCAAATACAAAGACGCTTGCGGCGAACATGGGCGTTCAGGGAACGCGAGATGCCGCCGCAACACCGCTGTTGGTGCGCACCGGGACCAAGGGAGGTAAGCAAGGTGCTGGACTCGATGGGCTGGTATCGAAGGCTCCCAATTTCAGCCCAACCAACCCTCCATGCGATCCCCCAACACGCCGCAGACCGCCGAGCGAGCGAAGGCTGCGGTGGGCAGAACTCCTCAAGCGGGTGTTCGAACTGGATGCCCTGCGCTGCCCGGTTTGCGCTGGCAAGATGCGCGTGTTGGCTGCGATCACGCAGCCTGACGTCGCAAGGCGCGTCCTGAAATGCCTATCCCTG
Source organism: Myxococcota bacterium (assembly GCA_029243605.1). Taxonomy (GTDB): domain Bacteria; phylum Myxococcota_A; class UBA9160; order UBA9160; family UBA4427; genus JAZXM01. The sequence goes on along the minus strand of JAQWRT010000004.1, from coordinate 339 downwards.
ACACCCCGAGCGCCGCCGATCGCTCCGGCGACGTTGTTGGTCGATCAAGCCAGTGAACTCCTAGCGACGAATGCCCTGGAAGTCAGCTCGCCGGAAGGCACGGAATCTTCTTGTGATTTCGATCAGACGCCACCCGAGGATTGGGATATTGATACGCAATCTGCCGAACACGCGACCGACACGACCCAGAGCTCGAGCTAGTTGAACACCCTGTCTGCCCCCCAGCGCGGACTTGCGCGCTAAAACCGACGCGCTCGCCCTGCGGGGCGGCTTGAGTCACCGAACAAAGCTTGAAATCGCCCCGGTTCGGTGCTGAGGGTGCGGCATGACTGCGTTCGT
>JAQWRT010000095.1 GCA_029243605.1 Myxococcota bacterium | reverse complement strand
CGATCTCCAGAAGCAGCGCATCCTCGATGCCCGGGCTGAGGACACCGTGGTCACCCGCCTCTATAGCGGGAAAACCATGCGCAATATCACGAACCCCATGATCGAGGCCTGGGAGCGCGAAGGCCTGATGGCCCTCCCCATGGGTCTTCAAGCTGCGCTGATCCGAGACCTCGAGCACTCCGCACGCGAGGCCGGGAGGAGTGATCTTTTAATGAACGCCGCTGGGCAAACATCGGGGATGCTTCAAAAAAGGCGCCCCGCCGCAGAAATTGTCGAAGAAATCGTAAGCGAAGCCACCCAGATACTCGCCGAAGGGCTCGGCGCACGAATCACAGCGGCCATCTAAGACCAGCCAACCGAAGAGGGACACCATGAACCAACGAGTCATTCCCGAATCTCACCGAGTTTTCTATGACACCTTTCATTTCGCACCCGCGGTCATCGATGGACAGAACATCCGCTGCTCGGGCGTAATCGGATCAAACCCCGACGGCTCGGTTCCCAGCGACCCAGAGACCCAGTTCACCCTGGCTTTCGAATCCATCGGCACCGTCCTCAAGGAAGCCGGTGCAGGCTTTGCGGACATCACCGAGATGACCACCTTCCATATCGGCCTGGTCGAGCACCTGGGAACCTTTAGTCAGGTCAAGGATCGATTCATTCAAGAGCCCTACCCGGCCTGGACCGCCGTGGGAACCACCGAACTCGCACTACCCGGCGGGCTCGTCGAGATTCGGATCACGGCTCGACTCCCCGAATAGTCGCCCGGCACCCACGAGCGCTTGCTCCAATCTTTGTAGGCACCACCGAGAGCCATCTCGTCGCCAAGGAGCGGCTCAGGCCGCGCGGAGACTTCATGGACCTGTATTCGCGAGCCGTGCGCCGCCTCGTCGCCGACTCGCGCGAAGGAGAGGTCTGCACTGTCTGCGATTGCACACGGGCGACTCCCCAATTCGAGGTGTCGGGCTGCCCTGCACCCATCGTGGTCTGCCCGGAATGCGGGGTGGCGCGCTTCGACCCCATGCCCAGCGAGAGCGAGGTCGCCTCGTTCTACCCATCGGAGTATTACGGCTCGCCCGGAGCCAAATTCCTCCCTCTCGTGGAGTGGTGGATCCGGGCCGTCGCAGCCCGGCACGTTCGCTTTCTCTCCGCCGGCTTGCCGGAAGGCGCTCGTGTCCTCGATGTGGGGTGCGGCCGCGGAGTGGTGCTCGGCCCCTTGGCCGACCGAGGCTTCGAGACCCACGGCGTCGAAGTCAGCGAAAACGCAACCCGGGGTGCCGACTCGCGTGCGCAACTGCGAATCGCCTCTCGACTCAGCGAGGCCGGCTACGCGTCAGACTATTTCGACCAGATCGTCATTTGGCACGTTCTCGAGCACCTCCGCGATCCGCGCGAGACTCTCGACGAGTGTCGACGCATTCTCAAGCCCGGCGGGCGCATCGTTGTCGCCGTCCCGAATTTTTCGAGTTGGCAGGCCCGACTCGCGGGGCCCCATTGGTTTCACCTCGACGCGCCGCGCCACCTCTTCCAATTCCCGCTGGCCGGCTTGCGCCAACTCCTCGAGCGTTGCGGCTTCGATTGTCTGGGCGATTACCATTTCTCACTCCGGCAGAACCCCTTCGGCTGGATCCAAAGCCTCCAGAACCGCTGGAGCCCCCAGCGACCCAACCGGCTCTATACAACCCTCCAGGGTGGGCCTGGCGCAGCTCCCGAAGCCGCGGGACCCAAAACCGCGCTGGGTCGACGGCTGATGGCTGCCCCCTGGCTTCTGCTCGGCACCCTGCCCGCCGTGGCCCTCTCGATCCTCGCCGCGACGTTTCGCTCGGGGGCCACAGTTCACGTGGTCGCCGAGGCCCGGCGCGAGGATCGCTAGTCCGCTTCACTACGAGACCCGAGCCTCCTCGGCGCCGCTCAAACCTCGAGACGCCGGGGCTCAATCCTCGAGTTCGAAGCTCACCCCGGCCTGGGGCAAGCGCGTCAGAAGCGCCTCACCGAGGGCACTGGCCGGGGTCCAAAGACCTCCCGCCACGGCAAGGGGGTCTCGAGCGAGGCATAGAGCACTCTCCGCCAGCATCTTGGAGGTCGCCCCATAGCCCGGATCGCGGTCGCCTCGAACCCGGCCATAAAGAACCCGGCCGCTATCGCTCACCCCGCGCAGGGCCAGATCAAAATAGCCCGCCTCGCGTTTCTCCTTGCTCGGCCCCTCCCCGGGTTGGGGGAGGCGCCCCGCTGCCACCCGGCGAAGCGGACCCAGCGCCATGGCGCCCAGAGTCGCCGCTGACCCGGCGCTGGCCGCCGCCGCCTTGGCAAAGCCCCCCACCCCCGAGCCCATCAGCACAGCCTCGTCATAGCGAAAGGCTTTCCCGTAGGCGTACTCGAGGAGCGCGTTCGAGCGTCGCACGACCTTGGTGTTGATCCCGGCCATCACGAAGGGCGATGTCCACTCCCCGAAGTCGGCGTCGTAGCTCGGAGCCATGCCCTCCGCCGAGTCCGGCCCCGCTTGCTGGTCCTTGGGGTTCAGCGAATAGGGCTCGCTCATCGCCCTTCGTACCCCGGCGTCGACGGCGGCCTCGTCCATCATGGCCAACATGCTCGCGATGGTGCCTCCGCTGGCCCCTCCGCTAAAGCCTTTCACTCGAAGTTGGACCTGAGAACAGGTTTCCCCGTGCAACCTTTTCATTTCGCGCTGCATGAAGAAGGCGCCGATATCCGAGGGGATGCAATCGAACCCACAAGTAAAAACGATACGGGCTCCGCTCGCGACCGCCGCATCCTGGTGGGCCTCGATCATCCGCTGCATCCAGTGGACTTCACCCGTCAGGTCGCAATACGCGGTTCCCGACTCGGCGCAGGCTTTCACCAGCTCGGATCCGTATTTCGCATAAGGACCCACAGTGGAGCAGATCACTCGACTGCGGCTCGTGATGGCGGCGAGGGAGGCCTCGTCCTCACTGTCCCCGATCAAGATGGGCAGGGAATCGGTGGCGGTGCCGGTTTCCCGAGCGAGCTCGTCCTTGAGCGCCTCCAACTTCTCCCGGTTTCGCCCGGCGATGGCCCACCGCAGGCCCCCAGAGACCCCGTGCTGCGCGAGCAGGTACTCGGCGGTGAGCCTGCCCGTAAAACCGCTGGCGCCCCAAACCACAATTTCGAACTCACGCTCCTGCTCCGGCATACTGGCCTCCTGGTTCCCAGGGTAGCCCTTCTTCGGCGGCGAGGAGCGTCCTACCGCCTCCGGCGAGAGCAAGGCGACGGCGGACGAAGTCCAGAGCCTCAGGAATGGCGCGGCCTAAGGATCACTCGCAGGGCACGGAGCGCGATCTTGCCCTCGAGCTGAGGGCAGTGATCGCGGCAAATAGCCTGAATCGCGGACGGTTTGAGCGGAGCCGGATCGAAGAGCTCCGCCGGAATCGGGACTCCGGCGAGTTCGCCCAGGACATCGACCTGGCGCAAGCCCAGGGTATGCACCCGGACCTCCTCGAGATGCTCAGAGACCGGTCGAACCGAGAGAACTCGGCTGATCGCACCCACCCTCTCGCCGGGAGCGACGGGATTCACGTGGTGCGACCGGACGAGGCGCTCGTCGAGCACCGGGCGCAGTTCGCGCTCCGAGCAGGCATGCGCCAGGGCCTGAACAAAGCCGCCACAGACAATGAGTCCATCCTCACCGAAATGCTGAGTATCGAAATGAAGCGGGTGCGTTTTCCTGAAGAGAGTCGTTAGAAGCAGATTCTCGCTGATTCCGATCGGCCGAACCGGCGGATGCAGAATTACTTCGCCTTCTTGGAGAGGTGCCACGGGGCCCACCGGCGGGGAATCACAGGCCAGCAGTTGCTCACGGTGGCCCGGCGCGCTCGAATCGTCAAAAAGGGCTGCCTGAGCGGGGTCCGGCCTCTCCTCGCGTCCGCATTCGACTCGAACCGCATCGTAATACGAGTCCTTGCTGAGGCGAAAGACGCGCTCCCCCCGCTGATTCACGAGGATATGCGTCGTTCGGATCACACTGGCATCTCCCCGCGAAGTATTCGAGAGGGAGTCAACGCGAACGTAGCCGCGGAGGGTATCCCCGATGGTCGCTGTCGCCTCCTGGTGCGCGTCTTCGAGGCCGAGATGAAGCCGGCAGGACTCACTGAACGGTTCCACCGCCAGGCAGAGCGTCAAGTTCAAAAGCAGTCCAAAGGGTAGAGCCGTATCCTCTAGTCCCCATCCCCGAGCGTACTCGGCACTCGAATGAATCCGAGAGGACGAGGGAAACGACGCCTGCCAGAGTGTTCTCCAACCGGCATCGACGGTCACCTCCACTGGGCATTCCATAATCGCGCCTCGGCGTACATTCTCGAGATCGAGCCCATATTGCGGCACGCGACCCTGAAGGACGGAAATGGGTGCGGACCGGCGGGGGCGAGGCTCGCAGCGCCGAAGGGTTTCTCGAGCCTTGGCGAGCATGGGCGGCCCCGCCATCTTGCCCTTATACACCGCGATGCCGCTGCTCTTCTCGAGACACTCGATCAGCGCTCGGGCTTCGCTCTCTTCCTGGGCACTGGGCGCAAAGATCTTTCTGGCCGGCTCGTCCTGGCTCGGGTGAATGGTGAAGATGCCCTGGAAGCCCAACCCCTTCATTTTCTCGCACTCACGTCGGAAGCCGCGATCATCATGAAAATCGAGAAAAGGTGAGGCCACCGCGGGAAGGCCATGGGCCCGAGCGGCCAGAACCACCGCAGAGTGCGCAGCCGATAGACTCGCATCGCTCGCCCTACCCCCGAGTTCTGCGAGAAAGTCGGCGTGGCCGAAAGCTGCGGCCCTCACCCGAGGCGATGCGGACACGATGGCCTCGGCATTCAGGATCGCTGCCGGGCGCTCGAGCAAGCAGATAAAACCAATCTTGCCGGGTTTCATCCCAAGACGTTTTTCCTCGAGGGTCACGAAGCGATCGAAACGAATCACATCCGCCGCCTCGGTCAGCATGGGCAAAACCAGGACGTCGATGTCGGGGTGAAGGCAAATCTGAAGATCTTTGGCCGCCTCCGCCGGATGGTCGAAGCCGTTGACTCGCACAGCCAGACCGCGCTCGCGAAAGCAGCCTGCCTGCAGGAGAGAAACCAACCATCCGCGCATGGCGGGTTTCTGGTCGAGGGGGACCGCGTCCTCGAGGTCGGCGATGCACCAGGCGGCATCGAGGGCAGAGAGATCGCTGGCCTCCAAGCCGCTGCGGAGGAAGAGCAAACTCTTCAGGGGCTCCGAGGGCATCTGAGCCCGCAGCTTGGGAGTCTCCTCCCTCGAAGCGCGCTCCGCCGAGGGGAGGGGCCGCGGGCCCAACCCCCTCGAGCGAGTGTTCCTGAATTCAACTTCGAAACCGACCCCATTCGCCATCTGCTCCCCTCCTCAGTCACGGTTCACAAGAAGAGTCGGAGAATGGACCCAAATCGGATCGGCTTTTATCCGGGATTGCCCACCCTCTCGGCGGCGCCTCCGGGCTCCGCCCGGGCCACGCCTAGCAGTCCGGATCTTGCTGAAATTCCAGGGTATTTCCGGCGGGGTCGGCGATCCAGACGATCCGGCCGCGCCCCTCGCCGATGGACAGCATCTCGAACCCCCGAGCCTCGATGGCCTCGATGGCTTCACCAATATCCTCGACGTACCAGGAAACGTGCCCCCCCGCCGGATCCAGAGGCGTCCCCTTCTCGGGCAGCGCGATGATGTGCATCTGGACAGACTCCTTCTGGAGCCAGAAGAAGGGGAGGTCCTTGGATTCTGAATCGAGCCCGGGGAGATCCACGGGCACCTCGGGCAGACCCAGAAAACCCGTGTAGAACTCGTGGCTTTCCTCTCGCCGACCCTCGACGTTCACCGCGGTGTGAAACAGCCGTGTTACCCGAATCGCCATGCCCTGCCCCCTCCAAGAACGCCTCGACTATAAAAAAGGATCGGAGCCGCGAAATACCCGGACAGAATCAACCGTCCGCCGACCCGGCTTCCACTCATCGGGCCGCGCCTCTCCTGCATTTTCGACTCGTGCCCCGAGATCCCCGATGCCCAATCCCGAAAACCATTGCGTCAGGGCTGGGCTTCGGCACCGGGATATACGGTCACGCCCCGGGCGATGGTTTCCACGATGCCCACCTCACTGATCGCGTCGACGGGAACCGTGGCGGGATCGCGCTCGAGCACGACGAGATCCGCCCGCTTTCCGACGCTGATCGAACCCTTTCGATCTTCCTCAAAATACTGGTAGGCCGCGCCCTGGGTCACCGCGTGGAGAGCAGTAGCGAAATCGATGCGCTGATCCTCACCGAGAGTCACCCCCTCTCGGGTCTTGCGCCCGACTGCGACCTCCAGAAGGAGCATCATGTCCGGCGGAACAATTGGCGTGTCGTTGTGAATGGTGAACGGAATTCCCCGAGCCTGGGCCGATCGAAGCGGGCTGATCCGCATGGCCCGGGCATCCCCAAAGCTCTTCCGGTGCCAATCGCCCCAGAAGAAGGGGTGCGCCGCGAAAAAGGACGGGACTATCCCCAACCGCTTCATCTCATCGAGTTGATCTTCCCGGGCCAACTGGGCATGAATTGTCACCGAGCGGTGATCCTTCGTCTCGCCCGCCAGCGCCTCGTCGACTCCCTCGATCATCAGGTCGATGGCCGCGTCGCCGTTGGCATGCGCTAACACCGGAATTCCGGCGTCGATCAAATGATTAACGTGCTCCTTGTAGAAGTCGGGCTCGACCATCGGGTAGGCGACGTAGTCCGCCGATGCGCCAGGCGGCCCCTCGTCATAGGGGCGCGATAACCACGCGGTGCGGCCTTGGGGAGACCCATCCAAAACAAATTTTACGCCCGCCACGCGAACGCCATTCACGTACTCCCGGGAGAAGCCCATCTCCTCGATCACGTCGCCATCCCCGTCGGTTCTAAATGCTGGAAAAACCGCAACGTCGATGGGCAGCGGGCGAGCCGCCGCCACGCCACGCAGGGCATTCGCGACCTGCACGCTCGAAGCCCCGTCTTGAACCGTCGTCACCCCGTAGCCGGCGAAATAATCTGCCGTCTGGCTCACACCCTCGGCAAAGGCCTGGGGAGACGCCTGGCTGGCTTTTTCGACCATAGGCCGAAGCCCCATATGCGCCGCGACCTCTTCGAGAACACCGTTCGGCTCGGTCGTCCCGGGCCGCCTCCGAATCACGCCACCGTAGGGGTCCTCGCTCGTTTCATCGAAACCGAGCATCTCGAGCGCGCTGGAATTCGCCGTGGCCAGATGCCCCGAGACGTGGAGCAAAACGATGGGGTGCTCGGTGGAAGCGCGGTCGAGATCGTCGCGATCGGGGTGCCGATTCTCGGCGAGCAATGAATCATCGTAGCCGTAGCCCATCACGAATTCACCCGGCGGGATCTCCTGATCCGCGATTTGAGATTGAAGTGCCTCAACAATTTGATCGATGGATTCCATGGGGCCCACGGGAGGCGACGAAGCATTCAGCAGGCCGAGCAATTGCATGGTCATGCTGAAATGGCCGTGGGCATCGACAAAACCCGGCACCAACGCTCGGTCTCCCAACTCGACGACCCGGGTCGACTCGCCCAGGAAGGGTTCGATGTCCTCGGCCCGCCCCACGACGATAATCTCGTCCCCGCGCACGGCCACCGCCGTCGCCCCCTCGGTGGTCGGGTCGACGGTATGGATATTTTCACCCAGGAAGACCAGGCTCGCTGGATCCGGCCGAGACTCCTCGGAGCAGGCCAGAAGGAAGCCAGCCGCCAAGACCAGGAAGAGCACCACCACTGAATCCAACGAGAGGGACGAGATAAACGTTGCCCCACTGCCGGAATTTTTCACCGGGGTCGCTCGGGAATCCTCTTTCAAACAAAGCATCGAAATCTTTCCTCCAAAGCAGGCGGCCGACGTCAACCGATCGCCGGAGCATATCAAGAAGCCGACCCGATAAATCGATTGATTTTCTTTCGGTGGACTGCGGCGATCAGTCTCTCCAAGCTCGGAATCGCTTGCTGGACGACCTTCACCGCATCGGCCCCGGAGAGATCCGAGAAGCCGGCGAGAAAGAGGTCGAACTCGGCCGCGACCATTTCGCTCATGGCCCGATCAACCAAGGCGATATCGGTCACCTGGATCCCCCGCTTGGGGCCGATCCCAACCCGCTTCAACTCCGCCCAGGCCAGAAGCATCTCCGCATCCTCAGCCGCGAGTTCGCCCCCCGGCCCAGGGGGCTCGATCAACCCCGCCTCGACCAGGGCCTCTCTCTCGTCCGGGTCGACCCACTCGGCCGACCCTTCGGGCGTGGGGAAACCACCGGAGGGATCTCTTCCGCCCGGCCGGGATGCCTCTCGCATGGAGCGCAGCAGCCGGCTCTGGCTGGGCGAAAAGTCTCGCTCTGAAATCCCAAGGAAGATCGCCTTGATCGCCCGGAGCGGCAGGAACTGCTCATCCCGGAGCACCCGAATCCGCTCCAACCGCTCCAGATGCTCGGGGCCATAAATCGCTGAATTTTTCGACTTTTCCCGAGGTTCGGGGAGCAAGCCTTCGCGCTGGTAGAAGTGGATCGTCTCCCGGCTCAGGCCCGAATGCCGAACCAAGTCCCGCATGCGCTGGGGAGCGCCGGGGGAACTTTCCGCTGAGGTCTCGGAGGATGGCTTCACAAAGTGCATAGTCGAGATATATACTCTAAAATTCCGCTGCTTCAAATGCTTCTCGCTCGCTCCGGGCCCGTCGAGAGCCGGAAGGCAAGAACTGTGCAACTGCGCGCCGGGACCCCGGCCGCCGATTGGGAGAACCCTTGGCCTCAACTCCGCCCCTCGCCGCCCACCTCCGCTGGGATCCGAAGGCGCTTCTGCGACGCGCCCTCGCCGCCTGCACAACCGGGCTCTTCGCCCTGATCTTGATTTCCCCGAGCGGGGCCAATCCGAGCGATGAGAATCTCGATCAGAGCTTGGCCCAATACCTGAGCCGCTACGCCGAACCCCAACTGATTCCCATCACCGATCGCGTTTCCCTCGCGTTCGCCTTTGACCTCGCCAACGTGGTGGTGATCGAAGGCGATGACGGGATCATCTTGATCGATACCGGTTGGAAGGTCGAACTCGCCCAGGAGATCCGTGCTGCCATCCGCGAGAAGACGCAAAAACCCATCGTGGCCATCATCTACTCCCACGGGCATCTCGACCATACGGGAGGCGTTCGCGGCTTCGTCCCCCCCGAGAGTGAGGGCGAAATTGAGATCTACGCCAACGAACATTGGCGGCGTTACCAGGTCGAGCGCGTCTCTTCCCGCCTGCCCCATATCGCCCACCGCCTGGCGGCCCAGACGGGTCTGCTGCTTTCGGGCGACGAAGATATAGGGATGGCCGCCGGACCCGTTCGCCGCCAGGGGAAAACAGTTTCCTATATTCCGCCGACTCAGACGGTCGGGGACTACGCCAAACTCGAGATCGCCGGCGTAAAGATCGAGCTCTTCTACGCCCCCTCTGAACTGGATGACGAGATGATTGTCTGGCTGCCCGAGGAGAAGGTCCTCTACGGAGCCGACGTCCTCGCCGATCTCTCTCCCTTCGCCGCAACCCCGCGCTTCGAAGAAGGCCGCTCGGTCGATGGGCTCATCGCCGCCATCGAAAAAATGATGACCCTGCCTGCCGAACACTTCCTTCCCGGCCACAGCCTGCCTATCTCGGGTGCCGAAAAAATCCAGGCCTTCCTCGTGGCCAACCGCGATGCGAATCAATTCCTTCGCGATCAGACCATCCGCCAACTTGCCCAGAACCGAACTCGTGAAGAAGCCGCAGACGCCGTTCGATTGCCGCCGCATATGGCCAACAACCCGAACCTCCAAGAACATTACCACCGGGTCTCCTGGGTGGTCCGCGGGCTCTACACCAAACTCGGCGGGGGCTGGTACGGAGGAGACCCTGTTGAAATGGTGCGCCTCTCGCCCATGGCCGAAGCGAGCCGAATGATCGCCATGGCGGGCGGAATCCAACCGATTCTAGACCGCTCGTCTCGGGCCCTGGCCGAAGGTGATCCCGTCTGGGCCGCTCAATTGGCGGGCTATGTCCTGGCCGCCGCATCGGTGGAAGGGCTCGATATGGAGAAAGCCGCCGGCCTTCGCTCACGTGCTTTTCGTGCCATCGCCAAGGACACCCCGAGCGCGAACGAACACAACTACCTCCTCACCGACGTGCTGAGCCTCGAGGGCACCATGGACGTCGACGCCACGATCCCCCGACTGCTCGGCGGCCTGGTGACGCCCGGCATGTATCAACTCGTCCCCACCGAGGGACTTCTGCGCGATCTCGGCCCTAGGCTAGATCCCACCCGAAGCAGTGACACCCTCATGACCCTCGGCCTCAGCTTTCCCGATCGCGAAGAAGAACACGGGCTCATCGTCCGACGGGGCGTCATCCAGTACCTGCCCGATCGTCCGGGGCAAGCCGACGTTCGGGTTCAACTCAACCGAACCGTCCTCGACGAAGTGATCAGTGGCCGGGCCAGCTGGGACGATGCCGTGGCGTCGGGGCGGGTCAAGATCGAAGGCGACCCCGACCAGTTCAAGCGATTCGTCGGACTCTTCGACTTCTAGCTCGCGGGCTAAAAGCTGGAGTCCCCGGGCTGAAGTCCCCCTTCCCGCCGGAGGCCGGCGGCCCCTCGCTCCCGGAGCCCCAGACTCGATCTATGGCATGTACTATGTCAGTATTTGGTCGACTTCTTCGGCTCCAGAAGGCCCGAGACCCAGACCGAGTGAGACCTCGGCCAGTCAAACGCCCACTCTGAACCCGAAGGCACAGATCACACCCTCGACTCGGCCGATCACAGGGAGTTCAGCGACATGTCGTGGCTCGAAAATCTCAATACCTCCTGGCTTCAATTCCGCTTCTTCGCGCGACTCGCGCCCAGTGCCCGGGGCTTCCTGCCCAGCGGAAGCTGGAGTGCAGCCCGCGTGCTCGAGGATCGAGCTGCCAAAAACGGTCAGAGCCCCGCGATCCTTTTCGAGGATCGCCGATATAGCTGGAGCGAAGCCAATGCCGAAGCCAACCGCTGGGCCAACTTCTTCGTCTCTCTTGGCATCGGCCAGGGGGATAGCGTCGCGCTCCTCCTCGACAATCGCCCGGAGTTCCTTTTTGCCCTCTGCGGGCTCAACCGACTCAAGGCGGTCGCCGCCCTCATCAACACCAATATCAGCGGGAAGGGCCTGATCCATGCCATCGAAATCTCGAACTCTAACGCTTGCATCGTGGGGTCAGAGCATGCGACGAAGCTCGACGAGATCGCCGACGACCTAGGCACCCTTCCCCGAGAAATGATCTTCGAACAGGCCGATGGGCATACGGAACCCAGCGTCTTTTCGGCCGCGGACGATGCCATCAAGACTTTCCCGGAAAGCCCGCCCGAGGGAGTCGAGCGGCCCAAGGGCAGCGATGCCATGTGTTATATCTACACATCGGGCACCACGGGCCTCCCAAAAGCCGCCGTCATCAAGAACTCACGGTGGTTTGCCGCTTCCAGCATGTTCGGCCGCGGCTTGCTGGAACTCGCACCCGGCGACATCAACTACGTCGCCCTCCCGCTCTATCACTCCAATGCGATCTTCGCAGGCTGGGGCGCAGTTCTCACCACCGGTGCCGGGATCGCCCTACGACGCAAGTTCTCGGCCAGCCAGTTCTGGTCCGATGTGCGACGTCACCAAGCGACTTCATTCATCTACATCGGTGAATTGCTCCGCTACCTCATGAACCAGCCCACCCAGGCGAACGATCAGGACCACGCCGTCCGGGTCATCGCGGGCAACGGGCTTCGGCCCGATATCTGGGAGAAATTTGGCGAGCGCTTTGGCATTCACGAGATCCGAGAGTTCTACGGCGCAACCGAAGGCAACGCGGCCAATGTCAATCTGGAGAGCCGGGTGGGAATGGTCGGCCGGTTGCAACCCGGGCAGAGGATCATCAAATGCGACCTCTCGAGTGGCGAGGTGCAACGCAACCAAGCGGGCTTCTGCGAAGAGGTCAGTCCGGGCGAAACCGGCTTGTTGGTCACTGTCATCTCCGTGGCTACCCCCTTTGACGGCTATGCCGACAAGAAAGCGACCGAGAAGAAGATCCTTCTCGACGCCTTCAAGGAGGGAGATCGCTGCTTCAACTCGGGCGACCTCTTGAGCCTCCACGAGAACGGTTGGCTTGCCTTCGTTGACCGAGTCGGTGACACCTTCCGATGGAAGGGCGAAAATGTCTCGACCAACGAGGTCGCCGAGACTCTGAACGATGCTCCGGGCGTACTGGAATCAAATGTCTACGGCGTCCCGGTCCCGGGCGCGGATGGACGGGCCGGCATGGCCAGCCTCAACTGCAGCGGCGATTTCTCTCTCACAGAATTCGCCGAATTCGTCCAGAAAAGCCTGCCGATCTTCCAACGCCCCTATTTCCTGCGTATCCAGCAGGACATGCGAATTACCGGAACCTTCAAACACCAAAAGGTCGACTACCAGAAGGAGGCGTACGACCCCGAACGGGTCAGTGACCCGCTTTATTTCCTCTCGGACGACACCTACCATCCCATCGACCAGGCCACCTATTCAGCCATTGCGAAAGGCGACTTAAAGCTCCGCTGAGCAGCCCGGACCTGAGCAGCCACGAGCCTGGCACCAAAACCCAGGGGACCGCAAGGAGAGCAAGCGATGTCCAAGATGGTCGTCGAGAAGGGCTATTTCACGAGCCATTCTGAAGTCATGGAAGATCTCCGACTCTCCGGGTACTGGCCAACGACCTATATCTCAAACAAGTCGCCCGAGTTGCCCATTCACTACCACGATCACGACATCATTGGGTATGTGATGGAAGGGGAGACCTATCTCCTCGACGAAGACGGCCAGCGGATCGCCGTCAAGGCTGGAGACCGGCTTGTCATTCCAAAGGGTGCCTGGCACGCCGAGGGGGAAGTCCAGGAGAGGGTCGTCTACATCGTCTCGCTCCGCGAACCGATCCCCCTTATGGAGGGAATCATGCCCCGCGAACCCCGGGGCCCCTTCCCTTCCTTCGAATAGACCTGCGGCTCTTCTCCAAGGCGAAACAGAGCGATCACACCCTCTATCCGGAAGCCACTCGCCCATAGGCCGCATCCATACACACGACCACCCAATTTGTGCCCAGAGACACCGGGTGAATGACCCTCTCGCTCAGTGGACGGCGAGTTCCCAAATGCCTTCCGAATGGCCCGGGATCAGCGCCACCGCATGCTCCAGCTCGACCTTGCCGACGACACCGGACGTGTTGGGCAGGTCGACAACGAAGTCCTGATGGATTTCGGCCACCCACTCCTTGGCATTCAATGAGAGTACAGCCTTGCCCGCGTCGACTTCGGGGTCTTCCGCGTGTGCCAAACCTCCTAGTAGAAGCAGGATGGACAGGCTCAGGCCCGCAGCCCTCCCTAATCGTGCTCCAGCAGGTTCAGTCTTCATCTCTCTCCATTTCCAAATCGTTTAAGTTCATCCTGTAGCGGCATCCGGCCCGAGGGGTTGAGAGAAGAGAGCCGGAATAGTCGACTTACCGGCCAGAAGCTGGTCAGCCTCCAACCCGGTCTGGCGCGAGCCCCGCGACTTGCCCGCAGGGTTAGAGCAACCCGGCATTGGGGTTAAAAATAACTCGCCCTCCTCCCTCACGATTCCGCCGGCCGTAGCCCTACCCCGCAGATCCGTTAGAGTTCGTCGAATCTGGAGGTTGCTGTGGGCGAAAAAGATGTTCCGGTGGTCATCGAGTGCGCCATCAACGGCGAAACGCGGCCGGAACGCAATCCGCATGTGCCTCGAAGCCCGGCGGCCATCGTCAGCGACGTCCTCGCCTGCCTCGATGCCGGCTCGGCGCTCATTCACGCCCACAACGACGACATTCGCAAAACCGGGCAAGACGCCGCCCTCGCCTACCTTGAGGCCTGGCGCCCGATTTTGGCAGACCGGCCCGGTACACTCTGGTACCCCACCCTGGGTGTGGGTACCGATATGGCCGAGAGCATCTCGCACATCGACCACCTGGCCGACGCGTGCGGCCTGCGCCTGGGCCTCTGCGACCCCGGATCCACGAATCTCGGCGCTCCGGACGCCGAGGGGCTTCCCGTAGGCATGGTCTACGCCAACTCCTACGAGGATGTCCGCACCTGTTTCGACCAATGCGAGCGCCGCGCCCTGGGTCCCTCGCTCGCGATCTACGAACCCGGCTGGCTGCGCACGGTCCTTGCTTTTCATCGCGCCGGACGCCTGCCCCGAGGCGCCATGGTCAAGCTCTATTTCGGCGGCGAATACGGGCTCTTCGCCACGGAACCCGGGGTGAGTTTTGGCCTGTCCCCCACCGAGAATTCCCTTCTCGCCTATCTCGACCTGCTGGAGGGAACGGATCTCCCCTGGTCGGTCTCGGTCTGGGGAGGCGACCTGCTCAAGACCCCGGTGGCGCGCAGGGCCCTCGAACTCGGCGGGCACCTCCATGTCGGCCTGGAGGAGCATTTCCACCCCGATGACAAACCCTCGAACCAGGAACTGGTCGAGCGCGCCGCCGACCTCGTCAAGGACGTGGGCCGGCCCCTGGCCAGCCCCGAGGACGCGGAGAAAATCCTGAATCTCGCCCCACCGCAGATTCGCCCGCTCGGCTCCTAAAAGCCCGGGGCCGGGTCCAAGCGCCTCCGGCCGCAGTCTCGAGGGTCTTGACCCGTAACCGTACCCCCTCGCTGGGAAGGGCCGCCCTCAGGCCTGCACACTCTCAAAGGTCGTGTAGACCTCGCGAAGGCCCCGAATCCCGACGGGCAAATAGAGGGCAAGCGCCACCCCCATCCAAAGGCCCGGGAGGAGTGCGAAGCCGGCGACCCAGAGCGCCACAAAGAGCACCAGGCGCATGACCATCATGGGGAAACGCTGGGTGGGGTTATTCCCATCGCCCTGATAGGTAAAGGCCCTCGGCCGGAGAAACCAACCGTGCGCCATCAGGACCAACGCGAAAAAGGCAAAAGGCGGAGCTCCCCCATCCAGGACCGGCGTCTCGTCGTGGGCGGCATCACCCTCTGCCCCCTCGGCGAGCGCCTCCTGCACCCGGCCCCAGACGTGCCCCGGGGTCGGCCGACTGACGGCGCCGCCGACATTTTTTCGGGTGGGGATCGAGCGCCAGCGGTAGAGCACTCGCTGCCCGGGGGCCAACGCCAGAATGCCGGGCTGAAAGATGCCCTTGGGGTGGGACACTTCCCATTGGGTATCTCGGGTCAAGAACTCGCCCACCTCAAGAACGCGCAGGTCGAGCCAGCCCCGCTCACTCAAGGTGGCAGCGACCTCATGGTGCGGGTCACCGACGCACTCGAAGGAAAGCCCCCAATCCTCCCGGGCCCGGGAGGCAAGCGCCTGGGGTTCGCTGGTCACGGCGTAGACCTCGCCGCCCGCCGCGCGAATTTGCTCCAGCACGCCCGTCTTCATGAAGCCTCGCAACTCGAGGCGACAGGGAGGTCACCAGAAGCCGCGGTAAAACAGAAAAACTGTAAAGGCGTGTCGGCCCGAGATCTCGTCGATCCAATTCCGCAGAGCACCCGGCGGCGGGTCGAGTTCGGCCACCCCTTCGCCGGCACCGGATTGATCGCCGGAGAGCCACTCGACTCGCGGCCCATCGGGCGAGGAAACGACCCGAAAGGTCTCCTGACGACAGAGACCTCCTCCGCAGAGAATCAGACTCAGATCTTCCCCCGCCGCAGCGCTGGGAGGCGGATCCACAATGCCGGTGACCTCGAAGTCTGCGCTCTCCTTCGAGTTGAACCAAGCCAGGGCAGTCTCCACCTGGGGCTGTAGCGCCGCGGGGATAGTCTCCGAAACCGTCAACATGCGGCGAAATGTAGGCCTTCATGCCCGGAATTTCACCGAAATCAGCGCCGACCGGCATGGCCCTTGATCACGGCTTGAACCCTACGGGCGGTGGCCACCGGAGCCTCAAGCCAGAACGTGGCGGCGTCTAGGGCCATAAAATCCACCCAAGCCTCGCCGCCCAGCGTGGCGGACACCCTCGCCCGCTCTGCCGGCAGCAGCGGCCGGCGCGTCATGACGAGGATCAACTCCGGCGCGTAAGCCCGGATTCCATCGGGGGTCACGGGCACGCGTTCTTGATCGCCGCCGTGGGTATGGGTCAGGCTCTCCGCCCCCGCGATCTCCAGGAGGTCGGTCTCGAAGCTGTGCGCCCCAGCAAATTCCAGGGGAGAGAGGCCCGTGAGCGCAAGGGTACGCAATCGCTCATCTCCGGATGACTCACCGCCGACCTGAGCGAGCGCACGGCTGAGCCTAACTTCGTGGCCGAGTGCGGCCTCGACTCCCACGAGCCGAGCCCCGAGAGTACGAAAGATCAGGTTGACGTCTTCCAGGTTCTTGGGGGCAAACTCAAAGATCTCCGCACCCCCAGTACCGATCCGTGCCAGGGCCTGGGCCGACAACCCCGCTGGAACCAGAACGAGATCGGGCTGAAACGACGCCGCGCCTTGGTCATCGGTCACGGAAACACCGGCGAGCGCGGAAAGACGCGCGGATTCCGCATCGACTGCCACGATGCGATCGCCTGCCTCCACCCTTAAAAGAAATTGGCTCGCCCCAGGAGAGAGCGAAACCACCCGCACCCTCGGGTTCGGCCCTCCCGGGATCGCAGTGCCCTGGTCCTCGCCCCGGCAGCCAGCGCCCGCGACTACGGCCACTAAAATCAGGACGCAAAGCCAATGGGGTCCCGAGCCACTTTTATGCAAGGCCGGCGGACTGGATTTTTCCATACAACGAAAAGATAGCGACGACGGGATCTATCGCATCTAGACCCTCACATTGCCTCAAGCATGCTCATTCATGAAGCCAACGTGAACTCCCAGAATCGGGATTGAATGACCGCATAGTAGAATGGAGTTGGGCGCCTAAATGCGGCCCGCAAGCGCACCGTTATTCTCTGTATCCCCAGCGAAATAGTCATGCCGACGGAGTCAGTTCCCATGCGTAAGACAAAATCCGCCTACCCGACACGAGGGGTTTCTCTACTGCTCGGCCTTCTTACGCTCTTTTGGAGCGTAGGCGCCAGCGGCGGCATCCACACTTGGGACATCGTCGAAGTCTACAGCAATGCCGACGGCACGATTCAGTACATCGAACTCTTGGATGTAGGCACTGGCGGCGGAGAGATCAACATCGGCAACGCGACCATCTCGAGCAGCGCACAGTCCCATTCCATCGCCAACGGGCCCGTCACAGCGCCCACCAACGGAAAGTTTTATCTCATCGCGACCCCCGACTTTGCGGCCCTACCCGGAGCACCAACCCCCGACGAGATACTTCCGCCAACAGCGGTTCCCTTCTTCGATATCTCGGGAGACACGGTCAGCGTTGGTCTCGACAACCTCACCTTTGGCAGCGTCCCCACCAACGGCACCGATGCACTCACTCGGGCCGGTTCGGTGGTCGCCAACTCCCCGACCAACTACGCCGGGGCAACGGGCTCTGTGACCGCCCCCGGACCGCCCGGCGTTCCGTTCTCATCTTTGCCGGCGCTGATCCTGATGCTGCTGGCCATAGCCTCGACCGCCTGGATGGCAGCCGGGCGCAAACACCCCGCCCCGATCGACTAGAACCGGCGGCACAAGACCGGCCTCCTGCCATTAGCCTAGGGCGACTCCCGCACTCGCCAGCAGCGCCTCAACGAGCGGCGCGCATGAAGCGAGCGTTCATATGGAGATAGCCATCCGGGCAGGGGTGCTCAGCCCAAATCGCTTGCCACTCGGGGTGATTGGAGAAGGCCTCAAAGCCTGAATCACGTTCTGCTTTGCTCGGCCACCGGATAATCCAGCAAATATTCGGCTGACCGTGCACCGAGAGCTGGGGGTCACTCCCAGAAACCTCAGCCGTAAGCCCATCGTCAATCCAAAAATCGACAATATCCAGGTTATCTCTTAGCCAGGGCACCGCCTTTTCCAGCGCCCATGCCTTATAGGCGTCGAAGTGCTCGGGCTCGATGGTGTAGTCTCGAATTTCAACGATCGTATCCGCAGTGTTCAAAGCTACTCTCCAGCTCAGTGTTGCGGGCTCGGGCTCTGGCGCCTTTACAAAAAGCCCACAAACTCATACTAACACCCACGACCTGTGCCTGCCGGACCGCTCTTGCCCCAAGCCACCGCCCAGTCACGTGATTTTTCAAGCGCCTCACCGAGAACCCATGGCGACCCCGAAAGTATAAGGACACCCAGATGAGGAACCCCCTTTTCCTTCTCCCGCTCTGCTTGTTTATTTTGCAGGCGCCCCGCGCCGCCACAGCTGAGGCGGAAACCGAGAGCGCGTTCGCCGTGCTCGTCCCAGGCAGTGGTTCCTACTCGCGACCCATCTCCACAGCTTCCCCCGATGCCCAACTCTTCTTCGACCAGGGGCTGCGTTTTGCATGGGGCTTCTACTTCCCAGAGTCCATTGCATCCTATCAACAGGCGAGCGCTCATGATCCCGATCACCCCATGCCGTATTGGGGCATGGCTCACGCCATGGGCCCCAACCCGAACAGCCGCTACGCCCAGATGCCAGACGACCCAAAAGGCGAAGGTCTAAAAGCGATCAAGGAGGCACGCGCACGAATTGGAAAAGCCTCAGCCCTGGAGGCCGAGCTCATCAACGCCCTCTGGATCCTTTACGACAAGGAGGCCATCCCTGAAGATGCCGATCGCGACCGTGCCTACCTCGCCGCCATGCGCGCCCTGAATGCTAAATATCCTGGCGACCCGGACATCGCAGCGCTCTACGCAGCTTCCTACATGAATATGGCACGCTGGAATTATTGGGATGCCGAGGGCAATCCCAAGGGCGAAACCATCCCTGTAGCCGAGGCACTCGAAGCGATCCTCGCGATTCGTCTGACGCATCCGGGCGTCATGCATCTGCATATTCATTTACTGGAAGCGTCGATGGAGCCTCGCCGAGCGCTCATTTCAGCAGACAACCTCGAAAGCTCGGTTCCCATTGCGGGACACGTCGTACACATGCCCGCCCACATCTATGTCCGTATCGGCCAATTTCAACGTGCGATCGACCAAAATGTCCGCTCCCGAGCCGTCGACCAGCAACTTGCGGCGATCTGGGGAGATCATCCTTTGCCGGATCTCGGCACCTACCCACTATCACACCAGATTCATGCGGGCCACGCCCTCGATTTCATTCGGTATGCCGCAACGGTTCAGGGGAACTACACGGCTGCCATAGAGGCTGCCGCCGAGGCAAAGAGCATCGCGCTCAAGGGCGGTGACCTCAACCGCGCCCAGAAACGCATCGTCGCACCATGGCTAGTTCACAAAATCTTCGGCCGATGGGGCGAACTCGTGGGAAGCGAACCGTCTCACTCGGGAATGCCTTATCTCGACGGGATCTGGGCCTATGCACTGGGCAGCGCCCTCCTGAATACTGGCGACATGGAGGGCGCGGAAAACCAGCTGACGCGACTACAGGAAATCATCGAAGCACCCGACGCAGACCAATATCGCGCGGGCCCAACCCCAGTTTCTTCGATCCTAAGACTCGCCGCCTTCAATCTCACCGGCGAAATCAGGCAAGCCCAGGGCGACCTACCCGGCGCAATCGCGGCGTTTGAAAGCGCGGTGGCCCTCGAAGACCTCAACAACTACACCGAACCCCCGGATTGGGCACAGCCCGCTCGTCATTATTTGGGCGCCGCACTCATCAGCGCGCGTCGCTACGAAGAAGCCGAGGCCGTTTACCGGCGCGACCTGAAATGGAATCACAACAACGGTTGGTCTCTCTTCGGTTTACAGCAGGCCCTCGGAGCGCAAGATAAGCTGCTCGAATCCCAGGAGGTCATGAACGAATACCGAAAGGCCTGGGGATACTCAGACGTCGAACTTTCGCGATCGCATTTCTGACCCACCCCACAAGGCCTATCAAAGACCTGGGATCAGCAAGCGCTCTATACCCGCCTACGAGCGGCCATTCCCACAAGACCGGCCCCGAGGAGGAGTGCCGTGGAGGGTTCGGGAACAAGTATCCAGCCCGCGGCTACGGGGTCGAACACGCTGGAGTTAAGCGCTCCATCCCACGCACTCAAAAAGTCGGTATTCGCATCGTATCGGGCGGCGCCCGTCGTCGCGCCAAGGTGCTGCGCGTTCTGCAAGTTAGCGTTGCTGAAATCTGCTCCAGCCACCTCAGCATTCGTAAAATCCGTCAGCCAAAACGTCGAACCAGAAAAAACCACGCTAGTGAGTATCGTGCTACTAAAATTCACCGCGGTCAGAAGCGAGCTCTGAAGGCTCGCGCCGGTCAGGTTCGCACCCGTAAAGTCCGCGGAGTGCAGGCCTGAGAAATCGAGAGTCGCGTTGTTCAGCGACGCGCCGTTCAGCAACGCCCCAGTGAGCGTTGCCGACGTCAGGTCCGCGTCTATCAGCTTCGCAGATGTCAGAATGGAGCCTGTTAGATCCAAGCTGTAGAGGTTGCCATCGGTAAAATTCGTTTCGATTAAGTAGCTATTACTCAGAGTTCCCGACGACAGGTTCGCGTTGATCAGGTTGGCCGATGACAGATCCGAGCCCGACAGAACTGCAGAGGAGAGGTCGGCGTTGGGTAACTCTGCGCTGGCCAGGTCCGAAACAGGCAGCGTCACCGAAGGCTCGAGGTTTGGCCCAGAGTAGGCGTGATTACCGCCACCGCCTGCCGCTGTGTATTGAATCGGATTGATGATATTTCCAAAAATATCTAGATACGACGAAGCCTGAGCGGCGCTCGCCAACAAAAGCAAAACCGCCGAAAAAACAAAATTCCGCACAGCAATCCTCCTCCCTCGGTTGATCCCATGATCTCACGGAAAACTAGACATTGGAAGCGAACCCTCGTCCGATCAAAAAAAAGACCCGGTTCGTTCCCCTAAACCGCCCCGAAGTCCAGTAAAATAGAGCTCTAGCAATAGGCCCTGTATTTGACGGCTCGGAGCGGCTTGTCATGCGAACCGTGCGACAATTTGTACGTGCGTTCTGGTTCTTTCTGGTGATGCTGAACGCGGCTGGCGCCGCATTGGCCCAGGGGAACTTGAACTATCAGAACGGCTTTGACGATGGTCACGGCTTCGGTGTCTACCAGGGCGCCGTGGACCTCGATATCCGTGCCGAGCAGCCCGCTATCCAATTCCACGACGCACCCTTCATCTGGGTCGATGGTCCTCCCCCCACTAAGCAAATCCTGATCCGCTTTGATGGCATCGTGGGGACCGACCCGGGTCAAATCGCCCCGGATGCCTATATCGCCGCGGCTGAACTCGTCCTGGTCGTCAGTGACGCCACGAACGCGCAGAGCGCCAACTCGCATCAACTGCACGAGGTTTTCCAGGGGTGGGATGCCAGCACCCTCACTTGGCAAAGCAACCCTCCCTTCGGCGGAGACGGAGTCGATGCGGACGGGACGGACGCCTCGGTCGTCAGCCTCGCCACTATTCCGGCGACTATGACCAACCAAACGATCCGTCTCGATGTGCGAGATGCGGTTGCCCACTGGAGCGCGGGCGCAGCGAATTACGGCTTAGTGATGCTGCCCGGAGGCACGGACGGGCTCGCCATCCGAACCTCCGAAGATCCCGTAATTGCGAATCGACCGCGGCTTGAAGTGACCGCCGGGGCCGCCGACTGTTTTGCCGACGCGGTGGAGGACTTCGCGCCTATCCTAGTGGCCCCCGGACAGCCCGATCCGCTGGTCCTCGACCCGGAGCAGACACTCGGGGCACCAGACTCCGCCGGACATCCGTGTCAGATCCCGGGCTCTACGCCCTGCCGAAACGCGGCCCTGGGCCTCGGCGGCTCGATCACCTTGCGGTTCGTGGATAACGTACTCACCGGGAGCGGTGGCCCCGAAATGGACCTGTGGGTCTTCGAAATTGGCCCGGACGTCGAAGACACCTTCGTAGAAATCAGCAGCGACGGATCCACCTGGCAGCCGGTCGGAAAGGTGTTCGGCAGCACGAGCGCCATCGATATCGATGCCTTCGGCTTCGGTCCGGAAAGCAGTTTCGAATTCGTGCGCCTGACCGACGACCCCAATGAGGGCAACCAGACCGGAGTGACCGTCGGTGCCGACATCGACGCAATTTGCGCGCTCTCGTCGGTCTCGGTCTCTCAGGTCCCAAGCATGCAGCCTCTCGGGCTCGCCGGGCTGGCCCTCTTCGTCCTCATCACCACCTTGAGTGTGCTCCGTCAGAAGACCGGACCCACCCAAGCGTGACACCACACAGATCTGGAGCATGCAGCGCTCAGTCCCACCAGTTCGATGAGAACACACTGGCGAGCAGTCCCTCAAATAAGGTCAAGCCGCCCCCAGAATCCAGCCCTCCTCGGATATGCATGCGGCCCGACCCGCCGGCGAAAGATCGCTCGGTCCGCTGAACCAATCCCCGAGATTTCCTCGAACATCGACCTCGGCCAGATGCCGGGCCAGCGACATCACTAGTGCAGCGTCTCGAACCGGGTGCAATGCGCCGTCCATTTTTGCCAGCCCGGGCCAGATCTCGACATGAAGCACGAACGGAATCGATTCAGGGAGAGGAGGCAAAGCGAAGCCGGTCTCGAAAGACCAGACCCGGCTGTGTGCCGCCAACCCGGGATGATCTCTAAGCCGCGCAAGACAGGGGATTCCCAACAATGCCTGACTTCCTACGCTCCCGACCCCGAACAGCTTCCAGGTTTCTTGAACCCCCTTCATTCGGCGTTCGGTTTCCCGCAGACGCTTCAGTTGCTCGGAAGTCGGCAGCGAGTAGGGGAAATCCCATTGACCTCTCTTGGTGGCCCGGAGAAAGGACGTCTCGTGCTGAGTTGGGCAGCCCCAGAACGGTCCTGGGCCAACGCCCATCACAGAGTTCAGCTCGGAGGCGACCGCGAAACGATTATTAGTATTGGCCGCACCGTCCTGGACCCGAGAACTCAGCTGACGCCAGATAGCGCTCCAAGGGGCGTCGTCGTTAGGCAGGCCCAATGCCGCAGCAATTCTTGAACCTATTTGAGAATGATCGATAACCACGCCATCTTTGGGCAATGACCCAACATGAATATGTCTTCATCGCCATCTCGATAGTACTGGGGCTTAGCATCACCCGCCTACTTAATTCGGCGGCCAGCCTGATCAGAGCTCATGAAAGAGCGACGTTTCATTGGGCGACCGCTTTATGGGCCTTCTGCATCATGCTCTATGTGTTGCAACTCTGGTGGGTCGGATGGGCGCTGCGGGACGTGCCCACCTGGACGATCATCGATTTTTTCATCATGGTTATCGCTGCCATATGCATTTACGGCGCAGCAGAACTCTCCTTACCCAGCGAGGACTACAACATTTCCGACGATTCGGAGCTGGACTTTCTAGCCCACAGTCAATCGTTTGGTCGGTTGTCGGCTCTCGCGATGCTGGTTTATTTCGGCATAGGGCCCTACGTCAACATGGCGCTCTTAAACACCCCCCCCCTGGCATCGTTCTTAGTGCCGGTCCCCGGCATCCTCTTGATGTTGTTCACGGCTTGGCAGCCAAAGTGGTTCAAGGGCTTGTCCGTCGCCTTTGCGGCCTACACTTTCCTGATCCTATTCCTTACGGCTTGAGGTTTCGGCCGGTCTAAGCCCCGGGCGCTCCACCAATTCAAAATTTCCCGTACGCGCCCTTCCCGTATTACCCAGTGAACGACCAATTCGCGTGTCGCTCAGGCAGCGCCTTAAGCTGATCGTCAGTCAGGCTCTTTTCTTCCCTGAGTTTTGGCCGCAGGTCGCGAACGACTCTGCTCAAGATTGGCGTCAGTTGCTGGCCGACGAAGCGACTGCGCGAATGCGAATCGAGAGGCGAATCGGCAATGGAGAAATCGCCCAGGTGGTGTTGCGAGCCCCTAATGTCCTAAATCCCTAAGGGAGTCTCGCGGCTGGGCTTCGATCGCCTCCCCGAAGGTCAGAAGAGGAATATGGTGACCCGGGCGCGATTCGAACGCGCGACCC
>JAQWRT010000094.1 GCA_029243605.1 Myxococcota bacterium | reverse complement strand
TCGCCCGACAATCAATCGGGTTACGAAAAGGGTATTACCGTGGCCCTGGCAGCTCTTGCGGGCTGCAACAACGTCTCGGAGTCTGCGGGAATGGTGGGCAGTTTGATGGGCTGTTCCTACGAGGCCATCGTCGCTGATAACGACATGCTGGCCAATGTGCTGCGAACTGTACGAGGCATCGAGATCAACGAGGAGACTCTCTCCTACGACATCATCGATCATGTGGTTCACGGCGAAGGTCATTTTCTGAGGGAGCCGCAGACCCTCGAGTTGATGCGCTCGGAATATGCCTACCCCGAGATCGCAGACCGCGGTACCCATTCGGAATGGGAAGAGGCAGGCTCTCTCGACATGAGACAAAAGGCCGCAGAGCGCGCGCGAGAGATCCTGTCCACTCATTATCCCGAGTACATCGACCCAGAGATCGACCGCAAGATCAGGGAGAAATTCCCCATCGTCCTATCGGCGGATGATATGCGTTCAGGGAGTGGGCGTTGGTAATCTTCGTGTTCGACTCGGCCCAGAGCTGCCATGAGGCCCCGGGGAAGTTCTGAACACGAAAGAGGTGAGTGCGTGAGTAACCTGTTGCAAGAACTCCTGGATGAACGCGAGTATCTCGTGGCCGATGGCGCTACTGGGACCAATTTGATGGATGTAGGTCTGCCTCCAGGCCAGGCTCCGGATCTTTGGAATACCGATGAGCCCGACAAGGTTGCGGCCCTGCATGAGAGTTTCCTCGGCGCCGGGGCGGATATCCTGCTCACCAATACCTTCGGTGGGAATCGATGCCGGCTGGGCATGGAGAAAGCCGAGGATCGGGTCGTCGAGATCAATGAGGCCGGCGCCCGGATCGCCGTGAAGGCCGCCCAGGGCGCCGGACGCCCGGTGGTAGTGGCGGGCTCCATGGGCCCCACCGGCGAGATCATGGAACCCCTGGGTTCGCTCACTCCCGGGCGCGCCGAAGAGGTGTTCGGCGAGCAGGCCGAGGCATTGGCACGAGGGGGTGTGAACGTTCTTTGGATCGAGACGGTTTACGATTTCGCAGAATTGCAGGCGGCCGTGGCGGCGGCGTCTCGCACCGGGCTTCCCGTGGTGTCGACGATGACTTTCGATACGAAGGGCCACACCATGATGGGAGATTCGCCCGAGGAGGCCGCACGCTTCGTTCAAACCCTGCCCACACCTCTGGTGGCCTACGGGGCCAATTGCGGCGTGGGCCCCGCCACCTTGATCGACGCGGTTCGTGGGCTCGGACGCGGCGCAGCCGAGGGGGATGTGATCATTGCCAAGGGCAATTGCGGCATTCCCGAGATGATCGATGGCAAAGTGGTTTTCCGGGGCGACGAGGAGATCATGGCCACCTATGCGCGATTCGCCAGGGACGCCGGAGCACGAATCATTGGCGGCTGCTGTGGAACTTCGGCCAAACATCTCGCAGCCATTGCTCAAAGCCTCGACGGCTATAAGCCGGGCCCGCCGCCGGACGATGCCGCGATCGAAGCCGCCCTGGGCCTGATCGAGCGCAGCGAGGGGAAGAAGAAGCGAAGGAAGACTCGAAGGCGCTAGGAGCAAATATGGGGAGAGCGTTGTGAGCGAAGAAGAAAAAGCATCGAAGCGACCGCGCCGAACCCGGCGAGCGGGCGGACGGGATGCCCGAAGGGCCGCTCGTGCGGCGGATACCGGAGGCAAAGTCGTTCGACCCGGATTTTCGGGAGGACAGTACAAGCCGCTCAGCCAGGCCGATATCCAGCGCATTCATGGGGCGGCTCTGGACGTACTCGAGAATATCGGCATCGGCGATGCCATCCCCGAAATTTTAGACGCGGTTCTCCCCAAAGGCTGCATTCTGGGAGAGGACGGCAGGCTCCGGTTCCCGCGTGGTCTTGTAGAAGACGCCATCGCAAAAGCGCCCAAGAGCTATGTCCTGCACGCTCCCGACCCAGACCTCGACATGGAAGTGCGGGAGCAGGAGGTCATCCTGACGACCTCGGGCGAACCCGTGAAGATTCTGGATTACGAGACGCAGAAATTTCGCGATCCGCATCTCATCGACATCTACGATGCCGCTCGCCTAGTGGACCGAATGGAGCATATCCATTATTTCGGTCAACCCTTCGTGGCTACGGATTGGAGTCATGATCTCTACGTTCACGATATGAATACCGCGTACGCGGCCTTGGCCGGAACCCGCAAAACGTTTTCCCTGGGCGTTGCGACGGTCGGTCATATCGACCCCTTGATTTCGCTCTTTGATCTCTACCTGGGGAAAGAGGGCGCATTTCTCGAGCGCCCCTTCTGCTGCTTTGGCGGTTGCCCCATCGTTTCGCCGCTTCGCTTCGCCGAAGAAAATGCCGAGGTTTTGGTCAAGCTGGCGAAGTTGGGCCTTGTCGTCGACGTCGCGATTGCGGCCCAGGCGGGAGCCACGGCGCCGGCCTCCCTGGCCGGGGCGTTGGTCCAGACCTTTGCAGAGACTCTGGCCTGCTTGACCGTGGTGCATCTCATCAATCCTGACTGTCCGATGAATTTCGGGATGTGGCCTTTTATTTCTGATCTGCGAACCGGGGCGTTCAGCGGGGGGAGCGGTGAAGAGGCGCTGATCACCGCGGCGACGGTTCAGATCATCAACCATTATGGGCTCATTTCTAGCGTTCCCAGCGGGATGACCGATGCGAAGACCATGGATGCACAAGCGGGCTACGAAAAGGCGATTACGACTCTGTCCGCCGTCCTCGCCGGGGGGAATATGGTCGCGACCTACCCCGGAGCGGTGGGCAGCTTGATGGGTCAATCCATGGAAGGCATTCTCATCGACAACGACATGATGGGAACCTGCCTGAGAGTCCTCCGAGGGATCGAGGTGACCGAAGAGCGCCTCTCTCTCAAGGAAATCGAGAGCGCCGTCTTTGGCGATGGACATTTCCTGAACCAGCCCCAAACCCTGGAAATCATGCGAACCGAGTACCTCTACCCCGAAGTGGGCGATCGGAGCTCCGTGGGAGATTGGGAAGAAAGTGGTAGCCCGACGGTCTATGATCGAGCCCATGATCGCGTCAAGGAGATTCTGGCCAGCCATTATCCCGAGTACATCGATCCGAAAGTAGATGCGGCGATTCGCAATGGTTTTCCCATCCAGATTCTCCCAGGAGATATGAAGCCCGGAAATGGTCGCTGGGATTAAGAAATAGAAAGACATAGACAGATATAGATAGATATAGAAAGAAGCGGACTAGACACCCGGGAGTCAGTCCCCGAAAAAGAAATACCGGGAAGGGTCGAGAATAGAGAGCGGGTAATTCAAGGAGCAAGAATATGGCGGATGACATCACCGACGAAGAAGTCGATATCGTTCTCGCGGATCTTTCCGACGAAGAACTCGTCAAGCAGATGCATGACGATCTCTACGACGGCCTGGCCGAAGAGATCGATGAAGGAACGCGCATTCTGCTCGGTCGCGAATGGACTCCGACTCGTGTTCTTGACGACGCATTGGTGGCGGGCATGACCGTGGTCGGCATCGATTTTCGCGACGGTATTCTCTTTGTTCCCGAGGTGCTGCTCGCTGCCAACGCGATGAAAGCCGGAATGGCCATTCTCAAACCCCTACTCACCGCGACTGGGGCCGAACCTATGGGCAAGATGGTGATCGGCACAGTGAAGGGCGATATCCACGATATCGGAAAGAACCTTGTGGGTATGATGATGGAGGGGGCAGGCTTCGAAGTCGTAGATCTGGGGGTCAACACCGACTACCAGCAATTCCGCGAAGCTATCGAGGAGCATCGCCCGAATATTCTGGGTATGTCGGCCCTTTTGACCACCACGATGCCCTACATGAAGGTGGTCATCGCGGAACTGGTCAAGGAAGGGATCCGCGACGACTACATCATTCTCGTGGGCGGGGCGCCGTTGAATGAAGACTTTGCCGCGGATATCGGTGCGGATGCCTATTGTCGCGATGCGGCCACGGCTGTTGATACGGCCAAGGAACTCGTGGCCAAGCGCGCTGCTGCGGGCTGACGATCTCGATGATGAACTCGCGCTCGCCCATTCTTCTGATCGGCTGCGCGGCATTGGCCAGAGAAGTGACGGCGCTGGCCCAACTCAACGGTTGGACTCACCTGAGGACCGAATGGCTTCCGGCGGAGCTTCATAACCGTCCCCAGGAAATTCCCGCAGCCGTGGCCCGCTGTCTGGAAGAAGCCGAGGGCCAGTACGCCGAAATTCTCGTGGCGTACGGAGATTGCGGGACCGGCGGACAACTCGACAAGCTCCTGGGCGAGCGCGGGATTCGGCGTCTTCCGGGCGCGCATTGCTACGCATTTTTCTCGGGTCCTGGCATTTTTGATGAGCTTCAAGAGGAAGAGCCGGGAACCTTCTACTTGACGGATTTTCTGGTCAGGAATTTTGACCGCCTGGTGATTCGAGGTCTTGGTCTCGATCGACATCCCGAGCTCCACGGGAGCTATTTCGGAAATTACCGACGGGTGGTCTACCTCGCCCAAAGCCGTTCGGATTCCCTTCTTGCCCGGGCTCGCGAATGCGCGGCTCAGCTCCAACTCGATTTCGAGTTTCGCTTCACCGGGTTGGAGCCCTTCGCCTCGGCCCTGGGCATCGCTCAGCCCGAAACGAATCCAGGCGGCGGCGAATGAACCGTTTGATTACGATCTACTGGCGGGATATCCCGTCTCGGGTGGTCGGCCGTCGAGGGCGTAAGAGTTTGTTCAAACAGACCCTGGATCCGCGTTTTGAGCGAGCCATCGAGCGAGCGGCCCGGCGGGCGGGCGGCGGATCCAGCAAGCAATACCTCGAGGATTGGCGTCGGGAGAGTCGATCTTGCGGCTCGGAACTCGAGCACGAGGTGGCCGAAGAAGTCGCTCGACTCGAGGGGCAGTTTTCCCCGGAAGCCCTGGAGAAGTTGGTGCGCGCGGCGGGTGTTATTGTCAGACCCGAAAGCTGAAGAGGGATGCTGAATTCAATGTCGACCCAGTCTCGCGAGCCCCTCGTCACTTTTTCACCTTCGGGAAAGCGCGGCCATTTCGCCCGGGGGACCAACCTCCTGGCCGCCGCTCGAGAGTTGGGAGTCGACCTCGATTCGGTTTGCGGCGCGCGGGGCATTTGCGGTCGCTGCCGTATCCTGGTGCACGAGGGCGATTCGCCTGGCCAGGGCATCCGGTCCAGCATGGAAAATCTCAGCCCAATCTCCGAACCCGAGCAGCGCTACGCAGAGCGCAGGTCGCTGGAAAACGCCG
Source organism: Myxococcota bacterium (assembly GCA_029243605.1). Lineage (GTDB taxonomy): Bacteria > Myxococcota_A > UBA9160 > UBA9160 > UBA4427 > JAZXM01. Next base: position 11,715 of record JAQWRT010000094.1, on the reverse strand, counting down.
AGCGGCTGGCGTGTCATACGCGGATCGAGGGGGATTGCATCATCGATGTCCCCGCCGAGAGCCAGCTTCACCGCCAGGTGGTACGCAAGGCATTCGAGAGTCATTCCATCGAGTTGGATTCGCCGATTCGTCTGCATTATTGCCAAGTCGAAGAGCCGAGCCTGGAGGATCCAAGCGGCGATCTCGAACGCTTGCTGGCGGCGCTCGGACGTGAGTGGTCGCTGGTGGATCTGGAAGTCGACCCGACTCTGTTGCCCGGGCTCCAGGCGACCCTGCGCGAAGCCAAATTTGCGGTGACCGCGGCGGTGCGCGATGGCGTTGAGGTCGTCGGGCTTTGGCCCGGTTTCTGGGAACGACCTCTTGGGGTGGCGGTGGATGTGGGGTCCACCACGGTGGCCGCGCATCTCTGCGATCTCAGCAGTGGCGAAGTCTTGGCGAGTCGGGGAGTCATGAACCCCCAGATCCGCTTCGGCGAAGATCTGATGAGCCGGGTTTCCCATGTCATGCTCAACCCGGGGAGCGACGCCGACATGACCCGGGTAGTGCGCCAGGCGGTGGATGGCATGATTGGCGAATTGGTCGCCGAAGTGGAGGCCAGCCCCGAGGATGTCCTCGAGCTTGTGCTCGTGGCGAATCCCATCATGCATCATCTCTTCCTCGGGCTGAGCCCGGTTGAGCTTGGCATGGCGCCCTTCGCCCTGGCGACGGATGGTGCGGTCAGCGTGAGAGCGACGAATTTGGACCTCGGCCTTCATCCCGCCGCTCGCGCCTATTGGCTGCCCTGCATCGCCGGGCATGTGGGGGCCGACGCTGCGGGAATGCTCCTGGCCGAGGCGCCCTGGGAGCGCGAGGCCACGACCCTGCTCGTCGACGTCGGGACCAATGCCGAGATCATCCTCTCCGGGGGCGGCCGTCTTCTGGCCGCTTCGAGCCCCACGGGCCCGGCCTTCGAAGGCGCACAGATTTCCTGCGGCCAGCGGGCTACGCCCGGGGCGATCGATCGGGTTCGTGTGGATCCCGAAACCCTCGAGCCCCGCTTCAGCGTAATTGGCAGCGAACTCTGGTCCGATCAGGAGGGCTTCGCCGAATCTCTGGGCCCCCAAGGCGTGACGGGCATTTGCGGGACCGGGATCATCGAAGTCGTGGCGGAACTCTTCCTCGCGGGAGTAATTCTTTCCGATGGCCGTATCGATGGGACTCGGGCCGAGCGAAGCCCCCGGGTTGTCGAAGACGACCGGACCTTCGCCTATACGCTCGTGCCGGGCGCTTCGCCGATTCGAATCACACAGAACGATGTCCGGGCGATCCAGCTCGCCAAGGCCGCACTCTACGCCGGGATCCGGTTGCTGATGGATCGGATGGGTATCCAAAAGGTCGAACGGATTCGTCTGGCGGGTGCCTTTGGCAGCCATATCGACGTGAAGTACGCGATGCTGCTGGGGATGATCCCGGATTGCGAACTCTCCGAGGTTTCGTCGGCGGGCAACGCCGCGGGCACCGGAGCGGCGACAGCCCTCCTCAACCGAGGCGCACGGACCCGGATCGAAGATCAGGTGAGCCGGGTGGAAAAGATCGAAACCGCGACAGAAGCCGATTTTCAGGAGCATTTTGTCGCCGCCATGGGCCTGCCCCATAGCAGCGATAGCTTTCCGGAGCTGGCCAAGCACTTCACGTTACCGAAGAAGGCCCGCCGAAAGAAGAAGCGTTCGCGCTGAGCGTCGCGCTGCCGCCCCGGCCCAAGCCCGTGGGTCCCAGGCTTTCCGTGGCCTTGGGTGGATCGAATTTTCCGATTTTCGAATGCTATTGTGGCCCGACGCCTTTCAGGAACCCGGTCTTCGGGTTGGGTTTGCTGGAAGATTCGACGGCCGCAATAGAGTCAATCAATAGGGAGTGCGCCATGGATTTTTCAGGCACCGAATTGCGCGAGGTCTATAGAAAACTGCGGACGATTCGTTCCTTCGAGGAAAAGCTGCAGGAGCTCGTGGGGGCGGGGAAGATCGGCGGTTTTATGCATCTCTACGCCGGGGAAGAAGCCGTGGCTGTTGGGGTCTGCGAGCATTTGAGCCGAGAGGATCTCTTGGGCTCGACTCATCGCGGTCACGGACACTGCATCGCGAAGGGTGTGGACGTGAAGGCCATGATGGCGGAGCTCTTTGGTCGCAGCACGGGAACCAACCGGGGAAAGGGCGGTTCCATGCATATTGCCGACGTCGATACCGGGATGCTCGGGGCCAATGGCATCGTGGGGGGCGGCATTCCCCTGGTGACCGGGGCCGCTCTGACCGCCCAAGTGAAGGGAAGCGATCACGTCGCCGTCGGATTTTTTGGGGATGGGGCGACCAACCAGGGTCAATTCCACGAGTCCCTGACCATGGCATCGAATTGGAAATTGCCCGCGGTCTACGTCTGTGAGAACAACGGTTTCGGCGAGTTCACGCCCACCGAATTCGTAGTTCCCGTCAAGGATATCGTCGAGCGAGCCGGCTCCTACGGCATGCGGTCGGCGATTGCCGACGGGATGGATTTCTTCGATGTCTACGAGAAGGCCGGGGAGGCCATCGATTTGGCGCGCCGGGGGGAGGGCCCGACCCTCCTGGAATGCAAGACGTACCGTTTCTACGGCCATTATGTGGGGGACCAGACGCCCTACCGAAACAAGGAAGAAGCCGAAGACTGGATTCAGAATCGGGATCCACTCGATCTCTTTGAGACGCGGGTGAGCGAGGCGGGCATCTTGGCGCCCGACGATTTCCGGACGGTGGATGGCGAGGTGGCGACTTATCTCGCTGAGGTCGTCCAGGCCGCCGAAGAGGCGCCCCAGCCCGATATAGCTGAGGTCTTGACCGACGTTTATGTCAACTACAAGGGAGGCAGCCCCGATGTCGCGTAAACTACACACCGGCGGCGCAATCAACGAGGCCATCGCCATCGCCATGCGGACCGACCCCGACGTGATCCTCATGGGCGAGGATGTCGCCGGCGGGGGTGACCGCTCGAAGGATGGCACCGAGGAAATGGGTGGCGTTCTGGGCACGACTCGCGGGCTCGTGGGCGAGTTCGGGATGAATCGCGTCCGGGATACGCCCATCGCCGAAATGGGCCTGATCGGAACCGCCGTGGGTGCAGCGGCGACGGGCCTGCGGCCCATCGCCGAATTGATGTTCATGGATTTTCTGGGAACCTCCCTCGATCCCCTGCTCAATCAGGCCTCCAAGCTCCGTTATATGTTCGGAGGCAAGGTGAAGGTTCCCCTGACGGTGCGAACGGTTTGTGGGGCGGGCATGCAGGCGGCGGCCCAACACTCGCAATCCCTCTACTGGATGACCACGGGGATTCCCGGCCTCAAGACGGTGATCCCCTCGAGCCCCGCCGAGGCCAAGGGCCTGCTCCTGGCTTCGATCCGCGACGACGACCCCGTGATCTTCTGCGAGGCCAAGGGAATCCTGAACATGGTCGAAGAAGTTCCCGAGGGCGATTATGAAATTCCCTTGGGCCAGGCGCGGGTGGTGCGCGATGGAAGCGATATCTCGCTCGTCGCCTTCGGTTCGACGCTGAAGATCGCTCTGGCCGCCGCCGAGGCGTTGGAGAACGCGGGGACGAGCGCCGAGGTCGTCGACTTGCGCACGCTTTCCCCTCTGGATGAGGGAGCGATTCTCTCGTCTCTTGAGAAGACGGGGCGCATGGTGATCATCGATGAGTCGACCCCGCGCTGTTCGGTGGCACGGGATGTGGCCGCGCTCTGCGTCGATCGGGGCTTCGACTCGCTTCAAGCGCCGGTGAAATGCGTGACCGCGCCCCATACGCCGGTTCCCTTCAGCCGGGTGCTCGAGCAGGCTTTTCTGCCCTCGGCCCAGGACGTTCTCGATGCCGTCGGGGAGATGGACTGACACCATGGCGACCGCGATTTTGATGCCGAGGCTCGGCATGACGATGGAAGAGGGAACCGTGATCCAGTGGCCTCTGGCTACGGGCGGCAAGGTGGCCAAGGGCGAGATCGTCCTGATCATCGAATCGGAAAAATCCGAAGTCGAGATCGAAGCCCCCGCCTCGGGATTTTTCAGGCATGCCTATATCGACGAAGGGGAAACGGTCCCCTGCGGCGAACTCCTGGGGGCGATCACTGAAACCCCCGAGGAGGCCTTCGATTGCGATGGTTTCCGGGCCGAGCAGCAATCCCAGCAGGATCCGGGGGATAGCGCCCTGGAGGTGAAGCCTCGCGAGAGTGCTCCGGCGAGCGCCGAAGCGCCGGCGGCGTCGCGCAAGCCCGTTGTCCCCGCCGCCCGGGCGGCGGCCAAGGCCCTGGGCATCGACCCGCAAAGCGTCGAGGGCACGGGGCCTCGGGGCCGGGTCACGAAAGAGGACGTCGAGGCCCACGCAGCAGCGCGGGAGGCGTTGGTCCAGGTGGCGGAAGGTGTGCGCCTGGAGGTGAGGGTCGCGGGTCAAGGTGAGCCCGTGGTTCTGCTCCCGGGGTTGGGAGTCGACATCTCGGCTTTCAGCCAACAGTCGGCGCGTTTCGTCGACGAATATTGCGTCCACGCGGTGAATCCGCGTGGGGTGGGGCTCTCGGATGCGCCCGAAGCCGAGGCCTACGAGCTCGCCCAGACCGCGGCCGATGCTGCGGCCAGCTACACCGGGGCCGGACATGTGGTGGGCGCGAGCCTCGGCGCGGCGGCCGCACTCGAGTTGGCGATTGCCTACCCCGAGCGGGTGAAAACCCTGACCTTGATCACGCCCTTCGTCGAAGCGACGGCGCGCCTGCTCGCGGTGGGGGAGGGCTGGCAACGACTCGCGGGGGAAACGACCTCGGAGACCCTGGCCTCGGCTCTCTTGCCCTGGTTCTTTTCCGACGGCTTTTTGGCGGATCCCGCGGCTCGGGGGCGGACACTTCGGGGGCTGACCCAGAGCGTGGCCCGGGTGCCCGCGGCCACCCTGGCGCGCTCGCTCGCCGGCCTGGCGCGCTGGTCCGGTTCTCGGAAGGGAGACCTCGCCGGGATTTCGGTGCCCACCCTGGTGATCGCCGCCGAGGAGGATCTGTTGACTCCGTCATCCGCGGCCATGGCCGAGGCCATCGCCGGGGCGAGCTTGCTGACGGTCCCCGGCGCCGGGCATGCGGTGGCCCTAGAAGCCTCGGAGGCGGTTAACGCGGCTTTGGCGTCGCATTTTTCCCGAGGGGAAGAGGCTCGATAGGCCAAAATTGGACGAGTAGTCAATATTGGCTCGATGTTCAATTCTTGGTTAGTCTCCCGACTTGGCAGCCCGTGCCTCGGTGTTGACTCCCGGGGTCGGCAAAATCCCCCACCGTCCGTCCCGCCAGGGAGCCCCCCCCCGAGTGTCAGCCCGCCCGAGTAGAACGGCCCCGGCCAGCGAGCTCGAGACCCCGCCCCGGGACGAGCGGCGACGCCGCCAACTCGTGGATGCGGCCATCGAGTCCATCGCCACCTACGGCTTGTCTCGAACCACCATCGCTCGGGTGGCCGGGCTCGCCGGGCTCTCCACGGGGATCGTGAATTTCTATTTCCAGGGCAAGGATGCCCTGCTCCTCGCCACCCTGGAAACCGTCGATGCCCAGTACCTGCTGCGCCAGCGCGACGCGATTCGAGATTATTCCGCCGATCCCGTGGGTCGCCTGAACGCCATGATCGCCGCCGCCTTCGATCCCGAGATCTGTATCCCCAGTCGAGTGGCGGTTTGGGCGGCGTTCTGGGGCGAGGCCGGTTCCCGAGACGACTATATGCGGATCTGTGCCGCCCGGGAGGCCGAACTCGAAGCGACCAGCGTCGGCGCCTTTCAAGAGATCGCCCGGGTGGGCGGCTACTCGCATCTCGTGCCCGAGGCTTTGGGCAGGGCCTTCCATCACCTGCTCGCCTCCATCCCCGAGTCGATGTTGGGCGACGAGGCGCCCTTCGATTTGGTCGGTGCTCGGGCGACTTGCCGGGGTTTCCTGAGCAGTGTCTTCCCCCATGAGTTTTCCGGCGAACCGCCCCGGCTAGAAGAGAAGCCGGCCTCTCTTCCCCTCGAGTGTGCGGGCCCGGACGAGGGCTTCCAGACCCTTCCCACCTGGGTCTACAACGACCGGGAGTTCTACGAACTCGAGAAGGAGAATATCTTCGCCCGGCAGTGGATCCTACTGGGGCATATCAGCCAGGTAGAGAAACCCGGCGATTACATCACCGCCGACCTCATGGAGGAGCAGATCCTGGTGATTCGCGGCAGGGATGGCCGGCTCCGGGCGTTGGATAATGTCTGCCGGCATAGGGCTTCCCGGCTGGTCGCCGGCATTTCGGGGCATTGTTCGGGAAGTCTTGTCTGCCCCTATCACGGCTGGCGTTACGAACTCGACGGCAAACTCGCAGGCGTCCCCTCGGAGAGCACTTTCGACGGCCTCGACAAGTCGAAGATCCGCTTGCCCGAGCTCAACCTCGAGGAATGGATGGGTTTCATCTTCGTTCGTTTCTCGGCCGAGGGAGCGAGCGTTGCTGAATCCATGGGCGCGTACACGGAAGACGCGGCGCTCTACAAATTTCAAGATATGCAACCCCTGGGCGAGAGCCGGGTACTCGAGTGCGATTTCAATTGGAAGCTCTTCGTCGAAAACGATTCGGAGGGCTATCACATTCGGGCGGGTCACCCGGGCCTGAGTCGACTCTTTGGCAGCGATTACAACGAGGCGATCGACGGGGACGTGGGCTCTCAGGCCTTTTCTACCCTGGCCCAAGAGGAATCCCCGGTTTGGGCGGAAGCCAGCTATCAGCGATTGCTCCCCGAGGTGCCGCATCTACCCGACCGGTTGCAGCGGGCATGGGCGTATTTCGGACTCTTTCCCGGGGCCGTTGTCCAGGCCAGCCCGGATGTCGCGGACTGCTACCAGGTTTTGCCCACCGGGCCGGAATCCTGCCGTTTGTTGACCTTTCGCGTGGCCCTGGCCGATGCGCGCCGGGAGATGCGCGCCGCGCGCTACCTCAGCAGCAGGATCGTGCGAAATGTGATCAACGAAGATCTGACGCTTTGTCGCTCGACCAACGAGGGAATCAAATCGGGTCGTTATGTGGGCGGTTACCTTTCGAGTCGCGAATCGGGTGTGAGAGCTTTCCAGCAGAAGATTCGTGAGCTCATTCCGGTGGCCACCCAGGAAGAGAAACCGGCGGAGGGCCGTGTGGCCAGCTCGAATTCGCTCTTGAGAGCAGCCCGTGGCCGACAGCGCGCCGGGGCCGAGCTGTCTCCAAGTCGAGCGAGCAGCTGATTGCCCAGAGGCACGAGAAAATTAAAGAGTACATCGACCGAGACTCTCCTCTCCTCTGGAGCGGGAACTCGGGGTTGGAGGAAATGAGATGCTGAAGAAGACACCCTTTCATGAGCGCACTGCGGAACTCTGTGAAGGGGAGAGCTGGCTGGATTGGGCGGGACATTTGTCTGCCAATTCCTACGAACTCGACCACAGTCACGAGTATTACGCGGTCCGGACGGGTTGCGGAATGTTCGATGTCTCTCCGCTCTACAAATATCATGTGCGTGGCCGCGATGCGATGGCGCTTCTGGATCGGATGTCGACGCGTAACGTCGCGAAGTGCAAAGTCGGGCAAATCGTTTACACCGCGTGGTGTGACGACGATGGGTATATCGTCGATGACGGGACCATTGCTCGGCTGGGCGAAGATTTCTTCCGGTTGACCACAGCCATGTCACTCCTCTATTGGCTCGAGGATGTGGGCTTTGGCTTGGAGGTGGAGATCGAGGAGGTTTCTCAGGAGCAAGGCGCCCTCGCGATCCAGGGACCGACCTCCAAGGTTCTCCTCCAGCAATTCACCGAAGCCAATTTGGATGAACTCAAATATTTCCGCATCATCGAGACCAAGTTGGCGGGTGTGCCGGTTCGAATCGGCCGGAACGGATATACCGGGGATCTTGGCTACGAGGTCTTCATGGACGCCAACGACGGACTTGCAGTCTGGGACGCGTTGATGGAGAAATCCGACGAATACAAGCTGCGCCCGGCAGGTCATATCGCCCTCGATATGGTTCGGATCGAGGCGGGCCTGGTTCTCATCGACGCGGAATTCATGTCGGCGACCAACGCCATGTATCCGATTCAGCGGACCACGCCCTTTGAACTCGGGTTGGACTGGGTGGTGAATCTCAAGAAGAGCCATTTTATCGGCCTGCGAGCTCTCCGGGAAGAGAAGGCCCGGGGCCCGGCTTGGACGACGGTGGGCCTGCAGGTCGATGTGGTCGCCCTCGAGGCGCTCTACGCCCGGTTCGGCATGCCCTTGATCCTTCCCTATCACTCATGGACGGATCCCGTGCCCCTCTATGCCGATGCCAATAAGGGCCGTTATATCGGGAAGGCCACCAGCGGCACGTGGTCGCCCATCATGAAGCGCTACGTGGCCTTGGCCCGATTGAAACCCGAAGCGGCCAAGATCGGGAATAGCCTTCATATCGAGATGACAGTCGAAGGGCAGCGTTTCACGGTTCCCGCCACGGTGGTGGAGACCCCTTTCTTTGATCCGCCGCGCAAGCGCGCTTGAACTTCGCACTTGAGCTTCTGACGTAAATATCGAACTCAACCCAACCTTTCTCAAGTAGGGAATGAATTTGAATGACTGAGCAATACGACGCGATCATTATCGGGGGTGGCCACAACGGGCTTACCTGTGCCGCCTATCTCGCCAAGGCGGGCCGAAAAGTACTGGTTCTTGAGCGCCGCCACTTGGTGGGTGGAGCCGCGGTGACCGAGGAAATCTTTCCAGGATTCAAATTCACGGTCTGTTCCTACGTGGTCAGCCTTCTTCGTCCCGAAGTCATTCGGGAACTGGAACTCGCCAAGCACGGCTTGCATATCATGCCCTTGCTGAGTTCCTTCGCGCCTATGGAGAACGGTGATTATCTCCTGACCCACGCGGACGACTCGAGCAATTACCACGAATTGCGGAGGCACTCGAAACGCGACGCCGAGATGTTCCCGCTCTTCAACCAGATGATGTACGAGATGGCGCATGCCGTGAAGCCCATTCTTGCAACCGTCCCCCCGGACCCCAGCGCTCCAGGCTTGCGCGGGCTGCAAGATCTGAATTATCTCCGGAAACATGTTCAGGGGATGAGTAAGAAATCATTCCATTGCCTGACCAAATTGATGACCATGAGCGTGAGTGATTTTCTCGACGAGTGGTTCGAGACCGACATCTTGAAATCTCTGATGGCGCTGAATGGCATCATCGGAACGATGCTCGGTCCGAAATCTCCCGGCACGGCCTACGTGCTGCTGCATCACTATATGGGAGAACTCGACGGAGCCTTCACGGCTTGGGGAGCCCAGCAGGGCGGCACCGGTGGAGTGAGTGAGGCCATCGCCAGCGCAGCGCGCAGTTATGGCGCGGAGATCCGCTGCAATGCCCCGGTGGAAAGGGTGCTGGTCAAGGACGGCACCGCGGTGGGCGTGGTGATGGAGAATGGCGACGAGATCAAAGCCAAGGTGGTCGCCTCGGGCTGCGACCCCACGGTCACCTTCCGGAAGCTTCTCGAGGAGAAGGAGCTTCCCGACGATCTGGTCTCCGCCATCGACAACTTCAAGTACCGAGGATCCTCGGGCAAAGTGAACCTCGCTCTCGATGGAATGCCGCGTTTCTCGGCCCTGGGCGACGACGCTTCGGTTCAGTGCATGGCCGAGATTTGCCCCGATATGGACTACCTCGAAAAGGCCTATGACGACGCCGTCTACGGAGGGTTCTCCAAGCGTCCCTTTATGGACGTTGAAATGCCCACGGCCAACGATCCCACCATGGCTCCTCCGGGCAAGCACGTCATGTCGATTTTCGTGCAATACGCCAACTATGCCCTCGATCCCTACGACACTCGGGATGCTCAGCGAGATGCTTTCGGCGATGCGGTGGTCAACACCCTTTCCGATTTTGTTCCCAATATCAAAGATCTGATTCTTCATAAGCAGGTGCTGACACCGTGGGATATCGAGCAGCGGATCGGGCTCACCGAGGGAAATATTTTTCAGGGTGAGCTCACCCTGGATCAGCTTTTCTTCTTCCGGCCGGCTCCGGGCTACTCGGATTACCGAACACCGGTGAAGAATTACTACCAGTGCGGTTCTGGAACGCACCCGGGTGGCGGGATTACTGCCGGACCGGGGCGCCTGGGCGCCCTGGAAATTTTGAGGGATGGAAACGTTTAGTTGATTCTGCGTTGGGTCGCGTCGCCTCAGGGCACGCGACACACGCTCAGTAGTGGGGATACGAAAAATGTCGAATTACGATGTCATCATCGTTGGGGGAGGCCATAACGGCCTCGTGGCCGGTAGTTACCTGGCCAAGGCCGGTCGCCGAGTCGTGATCCTGGAGAAGAAAGCGGCGGTGGGTGGTGCTGCGGTTTCCGAGGAATTCGCGCCGGGCTTCAAGGCTTCGAGTTGTGCGGGGGGAGCGGGCTATTTGAGCAGTAAGGTTGTGGGCGACCTCGGCCTGAAGGCCCATGGCTTGGCCATCGAGCCCTGTGAGGCCGTCGCCTTCGTGCCCCAAACCGACGCCTCGCAGTTGACGATCTGGCGCGACGTCTCTCGGACCGTCGAGGAAATCGCAAAATTTTCGAGCGCCGATGCCGAAGCCTACCCGGGTTTCCTGGCCGCCATGCGCCCCATGGCGGAAGCCGTCGCGGGTTTGCTCGAAATTACGCCCCCCGACCTGCCCGACGTGGGTTGGTCAGATTTCCCCAGCGCCCGAACCATGGCGGGCCCTATGCGCAGGCTCGGACGTAAGAATGTCAGCCAGTTCCTGAAGACCCTGCCCATGCCGGTGTCGGATCTTCTCGACGAGTGGTTCGAATCCGATGTCCTGAAGGGGGCGATCTCGGCGAGCGCGGTCAAGGATATCACCTGGGGTCCCCGGGAGTCGGGCACGGCTTATACGCTCCTCTACAACTGGGCGCTGAGCAATAGCGGTCTCTTCCGTTCATCCGGGGGCATGAAGGGCGGGATGGGGGCCATCACGGGAGTTCTCGCCACCGCGGCGCGTAGCTTCGGGGTAGAGATCCTGACCGACACGCCGGTGAGCGAGATTCTGGTGGAGAAGGGCGTGGCCACTGGCGTTGTTCTGGCCGGCGGCGACAAGTTGAACGCCAAGGTCATCGTCTCGGGGGCCGACCCCCGAACCACCTTCACCGAGTTGCTCGATCCGAGTCGCCTCGATCTCACGGTGGTTCGTAACGTTCGCAATATCAAGTACCGGGGTTCGGCCGCGAGGATTCACTTGGCTCTGGATTCATTGCCCGAGTTCTCGGCCTTGGCGGGGAGCGCCGATTTGAGCGCCTTGAAAGGGGCGATTCAAATCGCGCCCAATATGCTGTACATCCAGCGCGCCTACGACCGCACGAAATACGGCGAGTACGCCCCGCATCCCTACCTCGATATCGAGATTCCCACCCTCTCGGATCCGGAGATGGCCCCGGCGGGTCAGCACGTCATGTCGATCACGGCCAAGTATATTCCCTATGCCCTTCGCCAGGGCAGCTGGGAGGGTCACCGGGAGGCTGTGGTCGATGCGGTGCTCTCGACCCTGGCCGAATACGCTCCGAAACTCAGGGATTCGATTATCCACAAGGAGGTCCTGTTGCCGCTGGATCTCGAAGAGCGCTTCGGTTTGCCCGAGGGAAACGGCAACCATGGAGAAATGAGTCTCGATCAGTTCCTGCACATGCGCCCGATCCCGGGGTATGCGC
>JAQWRT010000087.1 GCA_029243605.1 Myxococcota bacterium | reverse complement strand
TGGGCACGGCCCCTCCAGCGGCCACCATGCCGGCCTCTCCGGAACCCGGGACGACCTCGCGTCCATCCTCGGTGAAGACCTTGGTCGTGTCGCTCATGGCAAAGCGCGCGGTCTCGCCGATATTGCCCCGGCTGGTGATCTGGGTCCCCATACCGCCCTCGGTGGAGCCCATGGCGTCGATCAGGGTGAAGTCGTGCCATTCGACCAGCTGCTTCTTGACCTCGGAGGTCCACATGACGCCCGAGGAGATGATGAAGCGGATGGAACTCAGGTCGTAGGCGCGCCCTTCGTTCTTCGCGGTTTCCAGGGCGCTGAGCATGGGCTTCGCGAAAGAGTCGCCGACGATGACGAGTTGAGTGCACTTTTCTTGCTCGGACAATCGCCAGAGTTCTTCCGAGTCCAGGGAGCGACTCGAGAGCAGGGTAACGAGCCCTCCGCCGAGGTGGGCGACCAGAGCGCCGAGCCACATACCCGTGCCGTGCATCAAGGGGCAGGCCGGCAGGGATCGGACCTCTGCGCCGGAATCCCATCGCTCCTTGGCCACCGCCGCGATCTGATTGGCCTCGGGAATGGGGTAGCCGTAGATCGGATAGCTGAGCCCCAGGAAGCTTTGGCACATGCTCCCGGTGTCGTACATCACGCCCTTGGGCATACCCGTGGTGCCGCCGGTATAGAGCATGTAGAGATCGTCCGCGGAGCGAGTGATGCGAGCCGCCGGATCGTGGCCGGCGATGACCGTTTCGTAATCCACGGCGCCCGGCACCGGCTCTCCGCCATCATCGACCTGAATCCACAACTTGACCTTGGGCGCGCGCTCCATCACCCGGGCCACCCGGTCCCCCAGGCTCGTGTGGAAGACCAGAGCCTCGGCATCGGAATTGTCGAGGAGGTAGAGGAGTTCCTCGTCGAGGTAGCGGTAGTTGATATTGATCGCGACGCTCCGGCCCTTCATGCTCGCGAATTGGGTCTCGAGGTACTCGGTACTGTTGTAGAGGTAGAGTCCCACTTTGGAATCCACGCCGAGCCCCGCCTCGGCGAATGCCGCGGCCAGGCGGCTCGCCCGGTCTTCGTACTCGGTCCAATTGCGTCGCTGGTCGCCGCAGGCAACGGCGTCTCGGTCGCCGATGCTGTCGGCGATGGATTCCCAAATCGTCGCGTAATTGTATTCCAAGCTTTCCTCCATCGTCTTTTTTCGGGGCTCGGGGATCGGGAATTCGACCCGAGAGCGGAGGATAGCGGCGCAGACCGCACGGACAGTCGACGCCGAAGGGGTGAGTGTGGGGTGGAATCGGGGCGGGCGTCAGGGGAGTGGTGAGCCATCGGCTGGTCATTTCGCGCCACACCCCGCGCGGAGCGGGCTCGGGGGGGCCTCAGCCGGCAAGAACCCGGGCGGTCTCCTCGGCGATGAGGAGTTCCTCGTCGGTGGCCACCACCGCGGCCAGGGGAGGCCCGACGGCGCTGATCCGTCCGTCGGCGCCCTCGCCGTGCCGAGCGTTGGCGGCGGTATCGATTTGAAAGCCCAGAGGGGCCAGCCAGTCGAGGACCTGGGCCCGGACCCGGGCCGAGTTTTCCCCGATTCCGCCGGTGAAGAGGAGGGCGTCCAGGCCGCCCAGGGGGACGACCAGGCTCGCGATGTTCTTGGCGAGCCGGTAGCAGAAGATCTCGAGAGCCAGGGCGGCCCGGCTCTCACCCTGGGCCTCGGCGGCTTCGAGTTCGCGCATATCGCCCGAGAGCCCCGAAAGTCCGAGGAGCCCGCTCTCGCGATTCAGCAGTCGGGTCACCCCGGCGAGGTCGAGACCCAGGCGCTGCCCCAGGAAGGCATGGAGCCCGGGGTCGATATCGCCGGATCGGGTTCCCATGACGAGGCCTTCCAGGGGGCTGAACCCCATGCTCGTCTCGATGCAGCGACCCCCGAGGATGGCGGCGGTGCTGCAGCCGTTGCCCAGGTGGGCGCTGACCATCCGCGCGCCATCGCCCGAGAGCCCGAAGCGTTGGGCCGCCTGGTGGGCCACCGAGCGGTGGGAGGTGCCGTGAAATCCATAGCGGCGAACCCCGTGCTCGGCGTAGAGCGAGTGGGGCAGGGGGTAGAGATAGGCCCGGGGCGGCAGGCTCTGGTGGAAAGCCGTATCGAAGACCGCCACCTGGGGCAGCGCCGGGAAAGCGCGCTGAAGGGTGTGAATGCCCATGAGGTTGAGGGGATTGTGGAGAGGGGCCATGGGAGAGACCGACTCGATGCCCGCAAGGACCTCGGCGTCGATGCGGATCGACTCGCTGAAGCGCTCGCCCCCGTGGACGACGCGATGGCCGATCCCGGCGAGTTCGCCGACGAGGTCGGGGTCTTGGGCGAGCTCCGCCACCACGGCGTCCAGGGCGGCCTGGGCGTCGCCGGCAGGGATTTCGCGCACGCCGGCCAGCCGCCGGGTTCGGTCGGTTGCGTCCACCACGGCGAATTTGACCGACGAGGAGCCGCAGTTCAGGGCGAGCCAAAGCATCGTTTAGCGCGCCGCGCTCGGCCGTCCGGGAATCCCGGGGCTCTCTGGGGCGGTGGGCGAGGCCCTTCGTGTCATGGTCTTGGACTCCTGAACCCAAGGCTACACTGCGGCGGGGGACGCGCCAGACCTGGCCTGTGGCTTTCCGCGATTCCGGCCGGGGGGGGGCCGGTCCCGGTGAAGCCGCTGGCCGAGTATGCGAGCATGGTGGCCGGGCCGAGAGCGGGGCCCAGAAGATCCGGGGGAAGGACGATGCTGACGGGCTACAACACGAACTGCGCGCATCGGGGCGTCGCTTTTCACGTTCAGACCGAGGACAGCGGCCGGTAGCGGCCGCGCATCGCGACCCACCTTTTTCACGGGGGCACGATTCTGGCGAGCGAAACCCGTGACTATGCCGATCTCTTGGAGTCCCCGGACCTGGATCGGGAAGTGAAGGGCTTGATGGAGTCTCAGCACAAGGCGATGTTGCGCCGGCTGGTCGCCGGTGAGCTCGATTCGCGGCTGGCCGAGCGCTTGGGCCCGGAGGTGTTTCCGGCATGAGCACTCGGGGACGAGTCCCGTGGCCGCGCTTTTCGCGCGGCTTCCGCTGGAACCCCAGCGAGGGCCCATGGCGCTGAAACCGAAGCCCGAAGCCCCGGCTCGGCTTCCCCTGGACGCCAAGCGGCCCGAGGCCCCCGTCCGGATGTACGGGGTCTCAAAGTCCTATATGCCCGGCAGTTGGGCGCTGCGCGATGTCTCTCTCGAGATCGGCCGGGGCGAGTTCGTGTTCCTCACCGGGGCGAGCGGGGCGGGCAAAACCACGCTCCTCAAGCTGCTCTTCGCCGCCGAACAGCCCACCCAGGGGCAGATTCTCGTGTTGGGTCGGAATATCGCTCGACTGAAGGGCGGCGCGGTCCCCGCCCTGCGGCGCCAGGTGGGGGTGGTGTTCCAAGATTTTAAATTGCTCAATCGCCGGAGCATCGAGGAAAACGTCGGGGTCAGCCTCGATGTGCTGGGATCGCCGCGTCGCCGGACCCGCTCTCGGGTCTTCAATATGCTTCGCCAGGTCGGACTTCACGAACGGCGGGACGACCCGCCCCTGGCGCTCTCGGGGGGCGAGCAGCAAAGGGTGGCCATTGCCCGAGCTCTGGTGGGGGAGCCCGAGGTTCTGCTGGCCGACGAGACGACGGGGAATCTGGATCCAGAACTCTCGGTGGAGATCATCGAGTTGATGCTGGCGGCTGCGGACCGCGGAACCGCGGTGATCGTGGCGACTCATGACCATTCCCTGGTGGAGCGCTATGGCAAGCGAATCCTGCGCCTCGAGGGGGGGAATCTCATCGACACCCGCGCCGACGCTCCCGGGGCGCCATGAACCGGCGACTCGAGATGGCAGCCCTCCTCGCGGAGAGTTCTTGGCAGGGGCTGAGAGCGGCGGGCTTGGCGGGGGGGATCGCCGTGGCGACCATTGCCACCGCGCTCTTCATGCTCGGCGCCTTCGCTCTGGTGGTGGTGAACATGGAGGGGCTGCTCGACGATTTTGGCCGAGAACTCCAGATTACCGCCTACCTCGAAGAGGGCCTCACCGACGCCGAGGCCGAGGCGTTGGCTCGGGGAGTCGGCACGGTGGAGGGCGTCGAGGCGGTGGCCTACGTCAGCAAGGCCGAGGCCCTCGAACGCTTTCGCGAAATGGCCGGGGGAGCGGCCCTTCTCGACGGTCTCGAGGGGAACCCCCTGCCCGGATCCCTGAGTATCTCGCTCCGCCCCGAGCGGCGGACGCCCGAGGGCCTGTTGATTTTGCAGGCATCCCTCGACGGATTGCCTGGGATCGAGGAACTGGCTCACGGACAGGAGTGGGTGGATGGTTACGCGCGCTTGGCCGCTCTGCTCCGGGTCGCCGGCTATGCCCTGGGGATTGTGCTTTCCCTGGCGACCCTGTTGATCGTCGCAAACACGATTCGCCTGGGGCTCTTTGCTCGCAGTGATGAGGTGGAAATCCTCGAATTGGTGGGGGCCAGCCGGCTCTTTGTTCGCACGCCGTTCCTGGTGGAGGGGTTCATCCAGGGAGCGCTGGGGGGCGCCATCGCAGCGCTCCTTCTCGCCCTGGCCTTCGGTTTGTTGGTCCCCGAACTCCGCTATGGGCTCTCTTTCTTTCTGGGCAACGCGGCTCCGCGCTTCTTCGATTTCGGCGAACTCGCTCGGCTGGTGGGGGGCGGTGCCGGCCTGGGCCTGGGAGGGGCCGGCCTGGCGCTTCTCGGGTCGAGAGGCTGAGGGGAGCCGGCGTGGCGGGTTTTCACTCGGGCAGCGCTGGCCGTGCTCTTGGAGTCGTAACCCTGGCCCTGGCCCTGGCCCTGGCCCTGGTGCTTCCGGGAAGCGGGCAGGCTCGAGACGAGGAGGCGAGCGAGCGTGAGATCGCCGCCCTGCGCGCGCGGATCGGAGTCAGTCGGGGCCGGGTGGAGGGTGCCGAGCGCGAGGCGCGTAACCTGCTGGGGGCGATCCAGGAATTGGACGAGGGGCTCGAGGCGCTGCGAGGCGAGGTCGAGGTGAGTCGTCAGCGCAGCGAGCAAGCGGTGCAGGCCCATCAGCGCGTGGAGGGCGAGCGCACGATCTGGACGAATCGCCTCGAAAGGACCCGGATGGCCATGGCGCGCCGGGCGGTGGCGCTTTATAAGGCGGGCGGCGCGGGTCCCCTGGAGGTGCTTTTCGCTTCCTCGGACCTGCCGAGCCTGTTGGTGCGTATGGGCAACCTTGAGCGACTCCTCGTGCACGACTCGGAATTGATCGCGCGCTCGGTGCGTGAACTGGCCCAGGTTCGCGTATTGGAAGTCGAGACCCGGGAGGCGCGGACGCTTTCCGAAGCCGCCCTCCAACGGCTCGCGCGTCGAAGCGCGGCACTCGGCGTCGAGCGCAGTGCCCGGGGCAAGGCTCTAGACCGAGTTCGCCGGGACGGGGCCCGGGAGCGTCGCCTAGTCGCCGAGATGGAAGTCGCCGCGCAGAACCTCGAAGAAACCCTGAAAAATCTGCGCGCGCGCCGGGTTCGATTCGAGGGCGAGGGCTTCGCGGCGCGCAAGGGCAAGCTGCCCCGTCCGGTCCAGGGCCAGGTGCGCCGATCCTTCGGGCTTGTGGTGGATCCCGATTACCAAACCGAAATTTTCCACAAGGGACTCGAGATTCAGGCGCCCCGAGGCGACCAGGTGCGCTCGGTGGCGCCGGGCCGGGTTCGCATGGCGGGTTGGTTTCGCGGCTACGGCAAACTGGTGATCGTCGATCATGGCCAGGGCTACTTCACGGTTTCGGGCCATCTGGCGGATATTTTTGTCGAGGTCGGCGACTCGGTGGAGCCCGGGGACGCGCTCGGGACCGTGGGTGACACAGGATCGTTGGAGGGACCCGGGCTTTACTTTGAGGTTCGTCGAGGCAGCGGACCCCTGGATCCGGCGGACTGGTTGGCGAAGGGTTAGCATTCCGGCCCCCTTTCCCCTGGAGCAGAATATGGGTCTCCCTATGAAATGGTCTCGCCGGGCGCGGCGAATCGCGCATTGGACTTTCGCTGGAGCTATCGCACTCGGGTTGGGCGGGCCGGTTCCGGCCGGGGCCACCCCCGAGACCCAGGCCCAGCGTTACGAGGATCTGGCCCTCTTTGCGAATATCGTCGACCTCGTCCGGGAGAATTACGTGACCCCGGCGGATGAACACGAGCTGATGCAGAGCGCCATGCGGGGGCTGCTCGGCGAACTCGACCCACACTCGGCTTTTATGTCCAAAGACGCCTACGACGAGATGCAGGTCGATACCCGCGGTGAATTCGATGGCATCGGCATCGAGATCAATAAGGCTCAGGGGCAGTACATCAAAATCGTCTCGCCCTTCGATGGCACCCCGGCATTTCGGATCGGGCTCAAAGCCCAGGATTTGATCGTTTCCATCTGCCCCACCGAGGTGCCCGAGTCCTGGGCCGAAGGAGAAACCTGCCGGACCACCGAGGAGATGAGCCTCTTCGAGGCGGTGCAGTTGATGCGGGGCAAGCGAGGAACCGAGATCACCCTCGAGATTCTCCGAGAGGGCTGGCAGGAACCCCATTCGTTCACCATTTCCAGGGATGTGGTCAAGGTCGACTCGGTGGAGAGCGAAACCCTGACGCCGGGCTTCGGGTACCTGCGCATTAGCGAGTTCAAGGAGCGGACCAACGACGAGTTGACTCGGGCCCTGGCCAAGCTTCATTCCGAGAACCCGACGGGTCTTGAGGGCTTGGTTATCGATCTCCGCGATAACCCCGGCGGTTTGCTCAATCAGGCGGTGGTCGTGGCGGACCACTGGTTGGGTGAGGGCCTGATCGTGTACACCCAGGGCCGGGACGAATCCTCGCGCGAAAATTATGCCGCGCGTCCGGGTGTCCTCGAGGCGCCGTATCCCATCGTCGTGCTGGTCAACGAAGGCAGCGCCAGCGCATCGGAAATCGTCGCGGGTGCGCTTCAAGATCAGGGGCGCGCCCTGGTGATGGGGATGCGGACCTTCGGCAAGGGCTCGGTGCAGACGGTCTATCCCCTCGATGGCGGGGCGGGACTGCGCCTGACCACCGCCCTCTACTACACGCCTTTGGGTCGTTCGATCCAGGAGGTCGGCATCGAACCCGACGTCGAAGTGCACCCGGGCTCACCCGAGACGAGCGTGCTCTATCGCGGGGTGCGGGAGCAGGATCTCCGGCGGCATATCAGTCACGACGCGGCGAGTTCCGGGCTCTCGGACGACGATTCCGAAACCAAACCCGCTGAGGACGCGGGGGATGAAGAGGTCTCGGAGAGCGAAACCTCGGCCGACGAAACCTCAGCCGACGAAACCCCGGCCGACGAGCCCCGAGACGTACTCGTGACCCGGGCCCTCGAGGTGTTGAAGAGTTGGACGTATTTCGACCGTCTGAGCGATCGCCGGGAGGCTCCGGCCCCCGGGGTCCAGGGCAAACCGTGATCGGCGCCCGGCCGGGTTTTCGGGGTCGCTGGGCGGGATGAGCGAAGCCGACGCCCAGGGGACTCGGGCTCGACGCTTCTATCGCGTCTCCGAACTGCTCGGCGGGCTGAACGCCCTGCTCGAGGAGCGTGTGGGGCGGGTTTGGGTGATCGGCGAGGTGGGAAATTTTCACCGCGCGGCTTCGGGGCATTGCTATTTCACCCTTAAGGACGAGAGCGGTCAGCTTCGCGTGGCTCTCTTTCGCCGGACTGCGGAGAGGATCCCCTTCGAACTCGAGAACGGTCTCGAGGTCGTGGCTTATGTCGAGGTGGGCATCTACCCCGCGCGCGGCGAACTCCAGCTGGTGGTCCACAAGCTGGAGCCCCGGGGCCGTGGAGCGCTGCAACTCGCCTTCGAACAGTTGCGCGCGCGACTCGAGGCCGAAGGGCTCTTCGCGGCCGAGCGGAAGCGCGACAAGCCGGCCTTTCCCCAACGGGTGGGGGTGGTGACGTCGCCCACCGGCGCCGCGGTGCGCGACGTGATCGAGGTCTCGGGTCGGCGTTCACCGGGGACGGCTCTGCTGATTTCTCCCACTCGGGTGCAGGGGGAGGGCGCCGAACACGAAATTGCCGCCGCCCTCGATGCCGTGTCGCGACAGCCCGAAATCGACCTCGTCCTGCTGGTCCGGGGCGGCGGATCGTTGGAGGACCTCTGGGCCTTCAACACCGATACGGTCGCTCGGGCCATCGAGCGTTGCCCGGTGCCGGTGATCGCGGGGGTCGGGCACGAGACGGACCTGACCATCGCCGACCTGGTCGCCGACTTACGCGCCCCCACGCCGTCGGCCGCCGCCGAGCACGCCTTCGCGGATCGGGCGGAGACCGCGGTGGGGCTCCAGCGCGACGGACGTCGCTTGGCTTCGGCGGTTCGAAGCCGACTGGCCCAGGCGCACCAGCGCCTAGCCCACCGACGTTCCCGGCTACGCCTGCTCTCACCGGGGGCGCGGCTCGAAGCCCAGCGCCAACGACTGGAGGCCGCGGCCGAAGCGCTGTTCAGGGTCACGGCGCTTCAGCAGGAGCGTCGACGCTCGGGGCTGGCCCACGCTGCGGGGCGCCTCGATTCCCTTTCGCCCCTGGCCGTCCTCGGCCGGGGATATGCCCTGGCGACCCGCGCCCGGGATGGGACCATCGTCCGGGCAGCGCGGGAGGTGGCGGTGGGCGAAGTGCTCGATCTCAGGCTGGGCGAAGGGGTGCTGGAAGCCCGGGTGGAAGCCCATCCAGAGGCCGAGGACTGAGCGCCTGGGCGCCTTGCTGGGGCCCTAAAAGCTGTTTGGGATCAACACGTTCGGTCCTTCCCTCGATTGTGAATCCACAGCGGCTGGGGTAGCCTCCCAAGCCTATGCCTCCCTCCCCGAAAGCCCGTGCCAAGGCGAACGATCCCGAGGCCGCCCCGATCCCCTTTGAGGCCGCCCTCGAGCGTCTCGAGGCCGTGGTGGAAAGCCTCGAGACCGGTGATTTGGCTCTGGAAGTCGCCCTCGAGCGTTTCGAGGAGGGCGTGCGCCTGGTGGGCGGCTGCAGCGAGCAATTGAAGTCCGCCGAGCGCCGAGTCGAGAGCTTGGTCGAGGCGGGGGGTGGGCTTGTCGCCGAACCCTTCGAACTCGGAGAAAACTCGGGGGAAGCCTCGGGGGAAGACGCGGAAGAGGAGGCCGGCTGATGGACGCCCAGGCCTGGCTGGCCGAACGGACGCCGGCGGTGAACGCCGCGCTGGAAGCGTGGCTTCCCGGGGCGGACGTGGCGCCGAGCGCGCTTCATGCCGCCATGCGCCACCTGGTTTTTCCGGGAGGGAAACGCCTGCGCCCGGCTCTGGCCCTGGCCGCCGCCGAAGCCGTGGGCGGTCCTGCCCAGGCGGCTCTTCCCATGGCAACAGCGGTGGAGTTGGTTCACATCTATTCCCTAGTTCACGACGATCTTCCCTGCATGGACGACGACGAACTCCGTCGGGGACGGCCCACGGTGCACGTCGCCTTCGACGAGGCCACGGCGGTCTTGGCCGGAGACGCGCTCCAAAGCTTGGCCTTCGAGGTTCTGCTCTCGGCGCCGGAACCCGGCCCAGCGGTCCGGGCCGCGCGGGATCTCGCCGAGGCTATCGGCGCGGCGGGGTTGGTGGGCGGACAAGCCGACGATTTGGGTCCGGACCCGGGGGCTTTGGGCGTGGATCACATTCTCTCGATCCACGCGCGCAAGACCGCTGCGCTCATTCGCGTCGCCATCTTGGGTGGCGCGCGTCTGGCCGGGGCAAACGACTCGCGTCTGGCCGAACTCGCGGCCTTCGGTTCCGAAGTGGGTGTGGCCTTCCAGATCGCCGACGATTGCCTGGATGCCGAGGACGAGGATTCGTGCTCGCTGTTGGCGGTGGAGGGGATCGACGCGTCCCGGGAGCGGGCCGAGAAGTTGCTCGAATCCGCCCTTGGCCGACTCGAAGGGGCGGGGGAGGGCGCCGAGCCCCTGCGTGCCCTGGCCCGATTCGCCGTGCGGAGAGATCTATGAGTTCCGAACGCCTGCTCCACGACATTCAATCCCCCGCCGATCTGCGCGCTCTGCCCAGAGAGCAGGTCGAGCGGGTGGCCGACGAGATTCGGAGCGAGATCTTGGAGAGGGTTTCCCAGACCGGAGGCCACTTGGCGTCGAGTCTCGGTGCCGTCGAGTTGATTACCGCGGTGCACTACGTCTTCGATACGCCCCAGGATCGGCTGGTCCTCGATGTCGGTCACCAGGGCTATCCGCACAAGATGCTCACCGGCCGGCGTGAGGATTTTGATCAGATCGGTCAGCGCGGCGGGATGTCAAAATTCCTGCGCCGCAGCGAGTCCGAGTACGACCATTTCGGAAGTGGCCACGCGGGCACCTCGATTTCAGCCGCCCTGGGCATGGCGCGGGGTAAATTGCACCGGGGAGAGGATGGCTTGGTCATCGCGCTCATCGGGGACGGCGCCATGACCGCGGGCATGGCCTTCGAGGCGCTGAATCATGCCGGCCATCTCCAAGAGGGCAAACTCATCGTCATTCTCAACGATAATGAGATGTCGATCTCGCCCAACGTGGGCGCCATGTCCTCCTACCTCTCGCGCAAGATGTCGGCGCCCATGGTTCGTCGCATGAAGGGCTGGGCGAAGGAGTTCCTGGGCAGCATGCCCGGCGACATGCTTCACTGGGCGCGCAAGGCCGAGGAGTCGCTGAAGGTTTTCTTTTCGCCTGGGCTGCTCTTCGAGGCGCTGAATTTTCGCTATGTGGGTCCAATCCAGGGGCATCGCATGGAAATCCTGCTCGAGACCTTCGAGAACGCCAAGGAGATGGTGGCCAACGGCAGCGGCCCGGTCTTGATCCATGCTCTGACCGAGAAGGGGCACGGCTACGCTCCGGCCGAGGCGAACCCGCTCAAGTACCACGGGGTCACCCGCTTCGACGTGGACTCCGGGGAGTTTGCCCCGGCCAAGTCGGCCCCGGCCTCCTATACCCGGATCTTCTCCGACACCCTGCTACGCCTCGCCGAAGAGGACGAACGGATCGTCGCCATCACCGCCGCCATGGCGCCGGGGACCGGCCTGGATCGATTTCAACGCAAATTTCCCCAACGTTTTTACGATGTAGGAATCGCCGAGCAGCATGGCGTGACCTTTGCGGCGGGCCTTGCCACCGAAGGCATGAAGCCCGTGGCGGCGATTTATTCGACGTTCCTGCAGCGCGCCTACGACCAACTCGTCCACGATGTCTGCCTGCAGAACCTCGATGTTACCTTTGCCCTCGATCGCGCGGGTCTGGTCGGCGCCGATGGCGCGACACATCAGGGTCTCTTCGATATCGCTTATTTTCGCAATCTCCCGAATACGGTGGTGATGGCGCCCAAGGACGAGAACGAACTTCAGCACATGCTCGCCACGGCGATTCGTTATCCCGGGCCCGCGGCCCTGCGCTTCCCGCGCGGAAGCGGTTTCGGAGTTCCCTTGGATCCCGAGATCAAATTGATTCCCATTGGTGAGTCCGAATTGTTGCGGGACGGGGAGGATCTGTTGATTCTCGCCCTGGGGACGCTGGTCCATCCGGCTCTGGAGGCGGCGCAGGAGTTGGCGGCGCACGGGGTGTCGGCTGCCGTTGTCAACGCTCGCTTCGTGCGGCCCCTGGACGAGGCGCGATTTCTGCCGTTGATCGAGCGCTGTGGTGCGGTGCTCACCGTCGAAGAACACGCGGGTGCCGGTGGCTTTGGAGGGGCGGTTCTCGAGATGCTGGCGGCGAGATCCCTGACCGTGCCCGCTCGCTGTCTCGCGATTGGCGACGAACTCGTTGAGCACGGGGAGACTCTGGCGAGCCAGGGACTGGAACCCGCCGACATGGTGAGGGCGGGTCTCGAATTACTGGGTGACCGGGCCGTGGCGGGTTCCGGGGACTAGCGCGGGGGGACTCCTTGGCAGGCCCGGGGCGCAAAGGTCGACGGCGGCTGGATGAGCGCGTAGTCGCCGAAGGGCTCGCCGAGTCCAGGAGCCAGGCCCAGGGGCTGATTCTCTCGGGGGTCGTCCTGGTGGACGATGTGCCCGTGGACAAGGCCGGGTTTGGGGTTCCCGATACCGCTTCGATCCGGGTGCGCGGCGGGCTTCGCCGCTTCGTTTCCCGAGGTGGCGACAAACTCGCCGGAGCCTTGGAGGAGTTGGCCATCGATCCCCAAGGCCTCGGTTGCCTCGATGTGGGTGCGTCCACCGGGGGCTTTACCGATTGCCTTTTGCAGGCCGGAGCCGAGCGGGTGATCGCCCTGGATGTCGGCCACGGCCAGTTGCATTCCCGACTGCGCATCGACCCCCGGGTGGAAGTGGTGGAGCGCTTCAACGCGCGCGAGTTATCTCCCGAGCAGATCGCGTTTCCCGTGGAGTTGGTGGTGGCCGATGTCTCTTTTATTTCGCTCTCGCTCCTGATGCCGGCCTTCGCTCGCGCCGCGCCCGGAGCCGAGTGGCTGCTCCTCGTCAAACCCCAATTCGAGGTGGGGCGAGAGCAGGTCGGCAAGGGGGGCGTGGTGCGCGACGACTCCCTGCGCGAGTCGGCGGTTTCGAAGGTCATCGAGGCGGCGGGGACCAGGGGCTACGCGGCTGTGGGCCGGGCCGAGAGCCAGTTGCCCGGGCCCCGGGGCAACCGCGAGATTTTCGTTCGTTTCAGGCCGCAGGGGACGGATCCCGAGACTCCGTCGCTTTAGCGGGGGGTGGCCGCTCCCTCGCCCAGACACTTCGGTATCCTCGCGCCATGACTTCTCCCCAGGCCGGCCGGGAGCGGGATCGCAAACCCGGCCCCTCGCCGATCTATCTCGACCATCACTCGACGACTCCCCTGGATCCCCGGGTGCTCGACGCGATGCTCCCCTACCTGCGCGAGGATTTCGGCAACGCCGCCAGCACGTCCCATATTTTTGGATGGCGCGCCGAGGCGGCGGTGGAGGAGGCCCGGGAGCGGATTGCCGAGGCGATCTCGGCGCGACCGGCCGAGGTGATCTTCACGAGTGGGGCCACCGAGAGCAACAACCTCGCGCTTTTGGGTGCGTTGGCGAATTCTCCGGCCGGCCATCTCGTGAGCGTCGAGACCGAGCATGCCGCGGTGCTCGACCCCTGCCGCCAACTCGAACGTTCGGGAAGGACGTTGACCCTGCTCCCGGTTTCGAAGGCGGGCCGGGTGGACGTCAACGCGATTGCCGGGGCGCTTCGCGAGGAGACTCGCCTGGTCTCGGTGATGGCGGCGAATAACGAGATCGGCGTCCTCCAACCCATCGAAAGCATCGGGGCGCTCTGCCACGAAGCGGGGGTTCTCTTTCATTGCGATGCCGCCCAGGCGGCGGGCAGAATTCCCCTGGACGTCCAGGCCAGTCAAATCGATCTTCTCTCGCTCTCGGCCCATAAATTCTATGGGCCCAAAGGTGTGGGGGTTCTCTACGTGCGCGGTCGAGAGCCGCGGGTTCGCCTGGAGGCGCGTCAATTCGGAGGCGGCCACGAGGGCGGGCTGCGTTCGGGCACTTTGCCCGTGGCTCAGATCGTGGGCATGGCCAAGGCCTTGGAGTTGAGCCTTGATCAGCGCGAGGTCGAGGAGGCTCGGTTGCGGGACCTGCGCGATCGGCTTTGGCAGCGGCTGGAGTCCGAGCTTCCCGGCATTCACCTGAACGGAGACGCCGAACTTCGCCTGGCGGGCAACCTGAATGTCGCCTTTGAAGGGGTGGACGGCGCACGCCTGCTCCTGGCGCTTCCGAGGTTGGCGGTTTCCCTGGGTTCGGCGTGTGCCTCGTCTCATCCCGGGCCGAGCCCGGTGCTGACGGCGTTGGGATTGCCCGCCGAGTGGGCCGGGGCCTCCCTGCGCTTCGGACTCGGGCGCCAGACCTCTCGGGAAGAAATCGACCAGGCGGCGGACTGGGTCATCGAGGCGGTCCGGAGGGAACGCGCAAGCTGATTGCAGCCGGGCTGCGGCCTTCTGGGCCCCCCGGGAGCCGGTCGCCTTGGCCGGGCAGAATCCCTCGGAGGCGGCTACCCTTAGTCCCGCAGCGTCGCTGGGGCGACGACGAAGTTTTTCCGGAAGACCGACCGAAACTCCGCGCCCCTCTTTACCGCGCTCGACGCGCTTGGGCTTCGGGCTCTGCTTCGGTCGTCCTCCTCACGTACTTCAACTCGAAAGGAACGCGAATTTTGTCTGATCCGAAATCGAAGAATCTGACCTGGCACGAGGGCCAAGTCTCGCGGCAGGACCGCGAGAAGAAACTCGGCCAGCGTGGCTGCACCATCTGGCTCACCGGTCTCTCGGGCTCCGGGAAATCCACTCTGGCCGTTGCGGCAGAGAAGGCGCTCAGCGACTTGGGCAAGCACACCTATATTCTTGACGGCGACAACGTCCGTATGGGGCTGAACAACAACCTCGGGTTCTCTCCCGAGGATCGCACGGAGAACATTCGTCGGATCGGAGAGGTCGCCAAGCTCTTTACCGATTCGGGCGCCATCGTCTTCTCCTCGTTTATCTCGCCCTACCGTGCGGATCGTGACGCGATTCGCGAGATCATGGCCGACGGCGATTTCGTCGAGGTCTACATCTCCGCCAGCTTGGACGTCTGCGAATCCCGGGACGTCAAAGGGCTCTACGCCAAGGCCCGCAAGGGAGAGATCCCGGAGTTCACGGGGATCTCGGCGCCCTACGAGGAGCCGAGTGCGCCGGAACTGGTGGTCGATACCGGCGACCAGTCCCTGGAGCAAAGCGTGGCCGTGCTGATCGAATTCCTGGAGAAGAGTGGGTACCTCTCGGCCTGAGAGGGGGCGCACTTTTCCCTTCCGGGGCCAGAGAGGATCGGGATCGGGCGGAACTCGCCCGGTCCCGGACTTCTCTTTGCCGATTTGGGCGTTTTCCCCTCCGGTTCGCGGTGAAGTGCTGAAAATTGCACCAAAAAGCCGTATACAGAGCAGCCAGGGGGGCGCTGCATTGGGGGGACGGCGGGGCTATGGAGACGCGGAAGAAATTTCGCGTTCTGGCGGGCTGAACGCGCCCGAGGTCCATCGCGTCCCCTTTGCTCTGGCCCTGGTGGTCATGGGCCTCGTCCTGCTCGGCTTGGGTTGTGCGAGCCCGGGAGGAGGGGCTGGACAGCCGGCGTCCCCGACCCTGGTGCGCCCGGAACTCGGCCCCGAGTACGATGTCCTCGTCGCGGAACTCGCAGCCCGGGAGGGCGATTTCGCCGGAGCCCAAGCGGCCTTCAATCGGGCCCTCTTGAAGGATCCCTCGTCGGCGCATCTGCATTTTCGACTCTCCCACCTCGCGGCCCAGAGCGACGATCTCTTGGGATCCCTCGCGTTGAGTCGCCGGGGAGTGGAGTTGGCGCCCGGGGATGTGGAGGGGCGCCTCTTTCTGGCCCGGCTCTACCTGTTGAACCAGCAGCCCCAGGCCGTAGTCGGGGTGCTCACCGACGAGCACGGGACCCCGATCAATCCCGAGGCGGCGCTGATCCTCTACCAGGTCTATTTCGAAGGGGGGCGCTTTCAGGCGGCGCTTGAAGTCGCTCAAGCGCTCCTGGCATCCGACCCTGATTTTCTCGGGGCGGCCATGGCGGTGGCGGCGGCCTACGAAAGCATGGGACGCTTCGCCGAAGCCGAGGAAACCCTGCGGCAGGCCGTGGCCCAGCACCCCGAACGGATCGTCCTTTACTCTCGCCTGGCACGGATGCGCCGATCCCAGGGCGACCGTGCCGGAGAGATCGCCCTCTATCGCGAAATTCTCGCCGAGCGGCCGGCTCATTACGGGACCCTCCTGAGCCTGGGGGAGGCCCTGATCGCCGAGAATGAAATCGATCAGGCCATCGCCGCCTACTCGGAACTCGCAGAAATTTTCCCCGACGATCTGCAGATCCTTCGGCGTCTCGCCTCGCTCGAATTCGGTTCTGGGCGCTATGAAGACGCCGCCCGACGGCTTCAGGCGGCTGCGCTCCGGCATCCCGACCGCTTCGAGTTGACCTACTCCCTGGGCCAGGTCCTGCGAGCCCTGGGCCAGGGCGATGAGGCCATGGCGGTTTTTGACTCGGTGCCCTCGAGCCACCCCCTCTACTTCGAGGCCCGCATGCAGGTCGCGATTCAGCACGAGGACAACGCCGACTTTATCGCCGCCTTGGAAGAGATCGAAGCCCTGCGCGCCCTGCGGCCCGAGCGAGGGCTGACCTTTCAGGCCTCGCTCTTGCGCGCCCGGTCGGGAGATTTCGAGGGAGGTGCCGCGCTGCTCGAAACGATGCTGGCCGAGGATCCCGGCGACGTCGAGGTCCTCTACCAACTCGCGGTTCTCTACGGGAGCCAGAAGCAGATCGACCAGGCCCTCTTCTACATGACCCAGGTGCTGAAGCACGACCCCCAGAATGCCCAGGCCCTCAATTACGTTGGCTACACCTGGGTCGAGCGGGGAGAGAACCTCGAGCGAGCCGAGGCGCTGATCGAACGAGCGGTTCGGTTGAGCCCGCGAGATGGCTATATCGTCGATAGCCTGGGTTGGGTCTACTACATGCGCGCGCGCCCATTGATCAGCGGCCCCCAGCGAGGGGAGGGGCTCGAATTGCTCGAGAAGGCGGTGGTCCAACTCGTCCTGGCCCTGGAGTTGACCGGTGGGGATCCGGTGGTGTCCGAGCATTTGGGCGATGTGTATCTGCTGCTCGATGAGCCTCGCCGAGCCCTGGACTATTACGAGCAAGCGGTGGCCATGGATCCGCGTGTTGACGAGCAACCGGACCTCAGGGAGAAACTCGAGACCCTGCGGCGAGAACTCGGAAGTTCGGTCGACGGTGAGGCTTTGGAATTCCGGTGAAGCGGACGGTGGTCCTGGGTTTCGCATTCCTGGGCCTGGCTCTTTTGGCCGGCTGTCAGAGTCCTGCGCCGGGGCCGCGCCTGAGCGCCGCCGGACTGCGTCCCGAGCCCCTGCTGGCAAAGCTCGCTCTCGGGGGGAGCGAGGTCGGTGGCCTGCGCAGCCGGGCCCAGGTCGAAATCGAGGCGCCGGACCTTCACCTGAGCCGCCCCCAGCGTCTCTATGTCGCTCGCCCCGAGCAGTTGCGCGTCGAAGTCCTCGCGCTCTTCGGCCAGTTGGCCGCGGTGCTGGTGGCCCATGACGGTGTCTATCAGCTCTATGAACCGAGTCGCGGTGAGCTTCAGGAGGGGTTGATCTCGGCGTCCCTGCTCTGGCGGGTCGCTCGGGTGGACCTGCAGCCCCGAGAGGTGGTGGAATTGCTCCTGGGTACCCCGGCTCCCCAAGCCGGGCTCCGCTTTGGGGATGTGCGGCCCGCCGAGGCGGGGGGGGTGGGCTTCGACCGCCTGGATGCGCGTGGAACCGTTCGGGAGCGTTATGTTTTCGACGCCCAGGGGCACTTGAAAGCCATGGAGCGGATGGACCCAGAAGGAGCGGCGGTTTGGCAGGCCCAGTTCGACGATTATCGAATGGTTCCCGTGGAGGGAGGCGAGCCCCGGGCTTTCGCATTCGAGCTCAGGCTGGACTTTCCCCGGGTGCGGGGCCAGGCCACCCTGCGCTTCAAGCAGGTGAGCTTGTCCAGGGATCTGCCCGGGGAACTCTTCGAACTCAAACTTCCCCAGGGCCAGGGCGGGAAGGGCGCGTCGTGAGAGGGCGGACGTGGGGTTGGCTTCGGTGCGGCTGGGTGCTCTGGGTGCTTCTGGCCGTGGGGTGCAATAACAACCCGTACTCGAATGACGACGACGGGCGCAAGGTGCTCTACAAGAGCTATCGCGAGGCGCCGCGTACCCTCGACCCGGCGGTGGCCTATACCACCGGGGCCCACGCGATCACCGGGGAGGTCTACGAGACCCTCCTCGAGTATCACTATCTCGAGCGACCCTATGTGCTGATTCCCGGATTGGCCGCCAGCCTGCCCGAGGTGAGGGATGTCGATGAGAAGTGGCGTCTCTATCGATTCGAACTGCGCCGAGGCGTTCTCTATCAGGCCGACCCGTGCTTCGCCCTGGATGGCGGAACCCGGGATACCCGGGAGGTCGTGGCCGCCGATTTTGCCTTCGAGTTGATGCGCCTGGCCGACCCGGGGGTCAATAGCCCGGTGGCCGAGCCCCTGGGCAATATCCGGGGCTTCGCCGAATTTTCTCAGCGTCTGGTCGCACTGCGGGAAGCCGATGAAGCCTTCGTTGAACTCCCGGTTCGTGAGCAGTATGCGGCGGCGGGTCCCATCGAGGGGGTGGGGGTCCGCGGGCCCTACGGACTCGAGATCGAGGTGGCCCAGGACTACCCCCAGATCCTCTACTGGTTTGCCATGCCCTTCACCGCGCCGGTGCCCTGGGAGGCGGTGGCCTACTACGATGGCGAGGATGGCCGGCCGCGCTTCGCCGATCATCCCGTGGGCACGGGTCCCTACCGCATGGTGGAGTACGAAAAGCATTCGCGGATGATCCTCGAGGCGAATCCCAACTGGTATGGCGCCATGTATCCCGAGTGGAAGGCCCCCGGCGCGGTCTATCCAGACTCCGGGGAACCCGGCGACGCCGAGGCCGGTCGCCTGGATGAGGCCGTGGTGGGCCAGCCTCTCCCCTTCATCGAACGCATCGAATTCCGACGCGAGAAGGAGTCGATTCCTTATTTCAATAAATTCCTCCAGGGCTATTACGATGCGGCGGGAATCATCAAGGAGAGCTTCGACAAGGTCATTCATGAGGGCGCACTCTCCGACGAGATGCGGGGAATGGGAGTTTCTCTGGAGAAGAGCGTCGAGCCCTCGGTCTTTTATATCGGCTTCAACATGGACGACGATGTGGTTGGAAACGCCGGAGGCGATTCGAGTCGAAAACTGCGCCAAGCCATGAGTTTGGCCATCGATAGCGAGGAGTACACCCGGCTCTTCAGCAATGGGCGCGGAGTTCCCGCCCAATCACCGCTGCCTCCGGGCCTCTTCGGCTACGACGCCGACTACCAAAATCCGTACCGCCAGGTGGATCTGGCCCGGGCCCGGGAGTTGTTGGTTGAGGCGGGTTATCCTGGAGGTATCGATCCCGCCACTGGGGAACCCCTTCTCCTGACATTCGACACATCGGATACCTCGGCCCAGGGGCGGCTGCGCTTCGAATTCTTTACCCGAGCCTGGCGGAAGCTCGGCATTGACGTGGCCATCCAGGCGACGAACTACAACCAGTTCCAGGAAAAGGTGCGAAACGGCGCCTATCAGATTTTCATGTGGGGCTGGTTTGCCGACTACCCGGATCCCGAAAATTTCCTCTTTCTTCTCTGGTCCGAAATGGCCCGCTCGAAGAGCGGAGGTCCGAACACGGCGAATTTTTCGAATCCGCGCTTTGACGAGCTCTATCTCTCCATGAAGGGACGTCCCAATGATTCCCATCGCCGGGCCGAAATCGAGGAAATGCGGAGCATCGTCGAGTTCGAGCGACCCTGGGTCGAGCTGACGCATTCCGAGGCCTACTCGCTCTTCCACGGTTGGCTCGCTTACGTCAAGCCCTTCGGCATGTCCTTTTCCATGACGAAGTATCACGATCTCGACCCCGAGCTCCGAGCGCAACAGCGCGCGCTTTGGAATCAGCCGATTCTGTGGCCGCTCTACGTGCTGGTGGCCGTGGGCGTCGTCGTTATTGTGCCGGGAATCGTGACCTTTATGAGGGAGCGCCAATAATATGCTCGCCTACTTGATTCGGCGCCTGACCTACGGGGTCGGGGTGGTCTTCGGAGTCCTCTTCTTTCTCTTCGTGCTGTTCTTTACCGTGACGAGTCCCGATGACGTGGCGCGCAAGGCTCTGGGAGAGCGCGTGACGCCGGCGGTGGTGGAGCAGTGGAAGATCAATCACGGGTACGATCTCCCGCTTTTCCCGGCCCCCGGAGCTTGGCAGGAAAATATGCTCTTCGAGCATTATCGTCGGATGCTGACCTTTGATTTCGGGCGAAGCGATGCCGACGATACGCCCATTGCGGATCGTATTCGCAGCGGAATGATGCCGAGCCTGACCCTGACCTTGCCGCTTTTCGTGCTCTCGCTTTTGACGGCCATCCCACTCGCGCTCCTCGTCGCCTTCTTTAGGGAGACCTATATCGACCGCCTGGGGGTGGTGATTTCGGTGCTGGCCATGAGCGTTTCGATCCTGCTCTATATCATCGGCGCCCAGTACCTGGTGGGACGCCTGCTGCACTGGTTCCCCATCTCGGGTTTCGATTCGGATCCCCAATTGATCGTTCGCTTCCTGGCCTTGCCCCTCCTGGTGGGGGTGCTGGCGGGTCTGGGAGGAGACGTGCGCTTCTACCGCACAGTTTTCCTGGAGGAGAGCAATACCGACTATGTGCGAACAGCCCGGGCCAAGGGCTGCGGAGAAGGTCGCATCATGGTGCGGCACGTTTTTCGAAATTCGCTGATTCCCCTGCTCACCCGGGTCATTCTCGCGATCCCCTTTCTCTTCATGGGGTCCCTGCTCCTCGAATCTTTTTTCGGGATTCCCGGGCTTGGGGCAATTACGGTGGATGCCATCCAGGGCAATGATTTCTCGGTGCTTCGTACCATGGTCTATATCGGTTCACTTCTCTTTGTCTTCGGGCAGATCATCACCGACCTTTCCTATGGGTTGGTGGATCCCCGCGTGCGACTCGAGTAGGGGGGGGCGTGGAGAGCTATATCGTTTCGAATTGGGTGGTGGGGTTTCTGCTCGTGGGCGGTGCGGGGCTGGCATGGCTCGTTCAGCGCTCGCGCATGTGGTCCCAGGCATTTCGTGATATTTGGCGTCGACGTCGGCTGGCCATCGGGCTGATCGCTCTCTATGTCGTGGTGGCCCTGCTCGATAGCGTGGCCTGGGTGGGGGGGGTGCACCCGGGCGAGGATGCGGTGGCGAAGCATCGGGCCCGGAGCGTCATCGACCGGCTCTTTGCGGATTCCCAGGAGCGAAGCTACTCGGCGCCCCTTGCGGCGACCGAATTCTACGGGGGCAGCGCCCTGCGCAAGCCCGGGAGCCATCTCCTCGGCACAGACCTGATCGGTCGCGATGTTCTCTACCTCTCGCTCAAGGGTGCCCGGGTGGCCCTCTTGATCGGGGGGCTCACCAGCCTTCTGGCGATCCCCCTGGCCCTGCTCTTTGGCGTGCCGGCGGGTTATTTCGGAGGGCGTCTGGACGACGTGGTCTTCTTCGTGATGTCGACGCTGGCCTCCATGCCGGGTTTACTGCTCCTGATCGCCCTGATCATGGTGCTCGGCAAGAGCACCCTGGCGATCTGCTTCGCCCTGGCGATTACGGGATGGGTGGGTTTCTGCCGGGTTTCTCGGGGTGAGACCCTGAAATTGCGCGAACTCGAGTACGTCTCGGCGGCCCGGGCTTTGGGGGTTTCTGAGGGGCGAATTCTCGTACGCCATATCCTGCCGAATCTGATGCACCTGGTGATCATCACCTTCGTTCTGATGTTCTCCGGGCTCGTGCTCTCCGAGGCCATCCTTTCCTGGCTCGGAATCGGAGTGGACGGCAGTTGGGGGCAGATGATCGACCAAGCCCGGAACGAATTGTCCCGGGATCCCGTGGTCTGGTGGAATGTGTCGGCAGCCGGGGCCGCGCTCTTTGGATTGATCCTCGCGGTGAATTTCGTCGGCGATGCGCTCCGGGACGCCCTCGACCCGCGCACGGCCCGGGAGGCCGAATGACGGCTTTGCTCGAAGTGGAAGGACTCACCACGCAATTCCCAGGGGCGCGAGGGGCGTTGTCCATCGTGGATGGCAACGATTTGCGGGTGGAACGCGGAGAGGTTCTTGCCCTGGTGGGGGAGTCGGGCTGTGGGAAATCCATGACAGCGCTTTCTCTTATGCGCCTGGTTCCCAAGCCCGGTCGTATCGTCGCCGGGCAGGTGCGACTCGAGGGACGCGATCTGCTGGAATTGTCCGTGACGGAAATGCGCCGAGTCCGGGGGCGACGCATCGCCATGATCTTTCAGGAGCCCATGACGAGCCTGAACCCCGTGATCCCGGTGGGCGATCAGGTCATCGAGGCGATTCGCCTTCACGAGTCGATCTCCCGAAGCGAGGCTAAGAAGCGCTGTCGGGATCTCTTCGTCGAGGTGGGCATCCCCGATCCCGAGGAGCGCCTGGACGCCTACCCCCATCAACTCTCCGGGGGTCTGAAGCAACGCGTCATGATCGCCATGGCGCTCTCCACCCGGCCCGACCTCTTGATCGCCGACGAACCCACCACGGCCTTGGATGTCACGATCCAGGCCCAGATCATTCGCCTACTCCGGGATATCCAGCGCGACCGGGGCATGTCGATTCTGCTGATCACCCACGATCTCGGAATCGTCAACGAGTTGTCGGACCGAGTCGCGGTGATGTACGCGGGTCGGATCGTCGAAACCGGGAGCCGAAGTCAGATCTTCCGGGAGCCGGCCCACCCCTACACCCGGGGGCTCCTGCGCTCGAACCCCACGCTCGCCCAGCCCGGCCAGCGCCTGCCCGAAATCGCCGGGGTCGTTCCGTCACCCGAGGAATGGGGCGCGGGCTGCCGCTTCGCCACACGCTGCGGGGATCGTTTCGACCTCTGCGACCGGGAGGTGCCCGACTTGCTCGAGATCGGAGATCATCGCCGCACCGCCTGCCACGCCATCGAGAGCGGTTCGGCCCGGGGAGGGCAATCATGAGCGGCTCGCCGGATGAGCCCCTGCTGAAGGTCGAAGGCCTTCGAACCTGGTTCCCCATCAAGCGCGGTCTGCTTCAGCGGACCACCGGCCACGTTCAGGCGGTGACGGATGTGGACTTGGAAATTGCCCCGGCTTCGACCCTCGCGCTGGTGGGAGAGTCGGGTTGCGGCAAGACCACGGTGGGGCGTTCGATCCTGCGCTTGACCCCGGCCCAAGCCGGTCGTGTCTCCTTCGAGGGAGTCGACCTGATGAAACTCAGCGAGGCCGAGCTGCGGGGCTACCGGCGCCATGTTCAGGTCATCTTCCAGGACCCCATGGCCTCGCTCAATCCCCGCATGCGCGTTCACGACTCGGTGGCCGAGGGGATGCGGAGTTTCGGAATCGGCAGGGACGAAGCGGATCGAACCGAGCGGGTCAAGGCGCTCTTCGGGAAGGTGCAACTCGATCCGGGGCATATCTGGCGCTACCCCCACGAGTTCTCGGGGGGCCAACGTCAGCGGATCTGCATCGCCCGGGCTCTCGCTGTGGAGCCCCGCCTGATCGTCTGCGATGAGGCGGTTTCCGCCCTGGATGTCTCGATTCAGGCCCAGATCCTCAATCTTCTCTCGGACCTTCAGCGGGAGTTGGGGATTGCTTACCTGTTCATTACCCACGATCTCGGCGT
>JAQWRT010000080.1 GCA_029243605.1 Myxococcota bacterium | reverse complement strand
GCACGATGTACGACATCGAAATGCTCGAGGAGTTGGGGTTCTGTCACGGCGTGGAGAACTACTCGCGGTGGCTCGACGGTCGGAGTGCGGGGCAGACCCCGTATACCCTCTACGACTACCTCCCGGACGACACCCTGGTGGTCATGGACGAGAGTCATATTGGGGTGTCTCAGATCGGTGGCATGTCCCGGGGTGATCGCGCGCGTAAGGAAACGCTGGTGGACTTTGGCTGGCGACTCCCGTCGGCGCTGGATAACCGGCCACTGACCTTCGAGGAGTGGAAGGCGAAGGATCTGCAGCGGATCTATGTCTCGGCGACACCCGCGGATTACGAACTCGAGCACTCGAGTGGGGTGGTGGTCGAACAGGTGATTCGTCCCACGGGCCTTCTTGACCCCGAGATCGAAATCCGGCCGGCGAGCGGCCAGGTCGACGACCTTCTCGAAGAGGTCCGCAAGGTGGTGGAATCGGGAAACCGCGTATTGATAACCACGCTGACCAAGCGAATGTCCGAAGAGCTCTCTGAATATTATGCCGATCTCGGAGTCGGTATTCGTTACCTGCACAGCGATATCAAGGTGATCGAGCGGATGGAGTTGATTCGTGAACTTCGCGAGGGCGTCTTCGATGTTCTCGTGGGAATCAACCTGCTTCGGGAAGGCCTCGATATCCCGGAGGTTTCTCTGGTCGCCATTCTGGACGCCGACAAGGAGGGTTTTCTGCGCTCGACGCGTTCGCTGATCCAGATCATCGGCCGTGCGGCGCGTAACGTCGAAGGACGAGTGATTCTCTACGCCGATAAGGAGACCGACTCGATTCGGACCACGGTGGAGGAGACCTCTCGCCGCCGGGGGATTCAGAAGGCCTACAACGAGGAGCACGGCATCACGCCGGCCACGATCAAGAAGGGGCTCTCGAGCTTGCAGGACTCGATCTGGGATGCCGATTATGTGACCGTGGAGAAGCGTGAGGCCGACGAGGGGGGCGGTATTCCGGCGCACGAGTTGCCGGGGGTGCTGGACTCCCTGCGTGAGGAAATGAAATCTGCAGCCGCGGAATTGGACTTCGAAAGGGCGGCCGATCTTCGGGATCGGATCAAGGCGCTCGAAGCGACTCGCCTGCGGCTGACATGAGCGGGCCTTCGGAAACGACCCAGGCGGCTCTGGAAGCGAAGGTCCGCAAGCTTCCCACAAGCCCTGGGATCTACCAGTTCAAGAGCGACCGCGGCGCGGTCCTCTACGTGGGCAAGGCCCAGAATTTGCGTTCCCGAGTTCGGCAATATCTGGCGGGAGGGGATGGACGCTCCCAGATTCCCGCCTTGATGGAGCGGACGGCCGACGTCGATATTCTCGTCACGGCCAACGTCAAAGAGGCTCTGTTACTCGAGAACGAGCTGATCAAGCGGCACAAGCCGGTCTTCAACGTAAAACTGAGGGATGACAAGCAATATCTGGGCCTGCGAATTGATACCCGGGAGGAGTGGCCTCGGATCAGCTCAGTGCGTCGGTTTCGCCGGGACGGTGCCGAGTATTTTGGGCCCTATACCTCGAGCGTTGCGCTCAAGGAGTCACTCTCGAATTTACGTCGCCTCTTTCCTCTGCGCTCGTGCAGCGAAGGGACATTCAAGGATTATGCACGCCGGGGCCGGCCGTGTATCGAATACGAAATGGGTCGCTGCCTCGGGCCGTGTTGCGGCCTCGCCGACCCGGAGTCCTATGCCGAACAGGTTCGGGGGACCGTGCTCTTCTTGAAGGGGCGCTCGCACGAACTCGTAACCCGGCTCCGAGAGCAGATGATGTCCGCCGCCGAGGCCGAGCGTTTTGAGGAGGCCGCACGACTCCGTAACCGAATCAGCGCGGTGGATGCGACGCTTCAGGATCAGCAGATCATCTCGGATCAGAAACTCGAGCGGGACGTTTTTGGCCTGGCCCGCCAGGGCGGTGAGGTGGAAATTCAGGTGCTTCATGTGAGGGAGGGCCGGGTGGTGGCGGCCGAGGACTATTCGTTTTCCAAGGTTCAACTCGACGACGGGGAGGTGATGTCGTCCTTTCTCGGCCAGTATTACGGAAAGCGCAACGCCGAGGAGACCCCGCGTGAAATCGTCAACTCCGTGGCTTTCGAGGATGGAGGAGCCCTCGAGGAGTGGCTGAGGGAGAGGGCATCCCGCGCGGTTTCGGTCCGAAGTCCCCAGCGCGGGGGCGCGCGCCGGGTCGTTGAGATTGCGACCCGCAATGCTCAGATCGGTCTCGAGCAGCGGTTGGCTGCCCAGGAGAGTATCGATGCCGCGCTCGAGCAGGTTCGCAGCGCCTGCGCCCTGAGCCACCTGCCCCGGCGAATCGAGTGCTATGACGTTTCCAATCTCCAGGGGACTCTGGCGGTGGCGAGCCGGGTGGTTTTCGAGAACGGGGAACCCGTCAAGAACGAGTATCGGAAATACAAAATCAAGCAGGCGGCGGCTGGGGACGACTACGCTTGTTTGCGCGAAGTCCTGCAGCGTCGTCTGGCTCGGGTGGCGACGGAGCCGCTTCCCGATCTCTTGATGGTGGATGGCGGTCGCGGTCAACTCGGTGTGGTCTCGGCGGCTCTGGAGGACGTAGGCTTGGCCGTGGATGCCCTGGGGATCTCGAAGGAACGCGATCTCGATTCGCCGTCGGCCCGGGTCAAGCGTTCGGGAGGTCTCAAGGCCGAGCGCCTGTTCAAGCCCGGGCGCGCCAACCCGATCCTGCTCCCCAAGAGTTCGCGCGGGCTGCTGCTGCTACAGAGGGTTCGCGACGAGTCCCATCGCTTCGCCATCGAGTACCAGCGGGATTTGCGCTCAAAGTTCAGCCTGACGTCGATCCTCGAAGAGTTGCCCGGCATCGGGGCGGTCAAGCGTCGGGCGCTCCTGCGCGAGTTGGGCTCCTTGAAAGCGGTTCGAGAGGCCAATGAGGAGCGTCTGAGGGAAGTCTCGGGGATCAGCGCTCGGGACGCGGAGACCCTCCGAGCCTTTTTCGACCAAGCCCAGAGGGCGACGACTCCCCAGGGCTGGGAGGGCGAGGGCGCCGGTGCCGAAGCCGGTGACGAGTAGCGGGCGCGCAACCCGAGTGTACTCAGTTTCCCTTTTTCTCCCTCGCGAAGACTTCCCAGCGGGGGAAACCGCCTGGGGCATCCGGCGCTCGCCGCGGGATTCCGGCGCTCGAGTCCACGGTTGTGTGGGCTCTTGCCGATGGCGCTCCACTGGCATCCCGCTTGCAGATTGAGGGGAAAGGATTCAACAATTCAGTGGCCTTTGCCGCGCCAGGATCGGGAGAGCCTCAATGGGTGACAAGGAAAAACGGTATTCGGTATTGGTCACGGATCGGATTCTGTCCGGTGAGTCGATGGAGTCCCTGAAAGTCGCCGAATTGACCCGGATGTTGAGCCAGCGGGGATTGCCCGGCGAGGCCGGTCGAAGAGTGGCGGAGGAGGTCCAGGAGCGCCTAGACGGTCTTCCCGGAGATGCCATCGGACTGGTCCTCGACGGGATTGCGCTGGGTGTCGGTCTCTTTGATTCCTCACGGAACGATTCCGAGGGGCTCGATCCTGAGGTCGTGCGCCAACTCGTGGGAGATTTTTCTCAGGAACTCGGCAAGCTCGAGGAGATCCTCGGCGTGCTCAATGCCTACCTCAAACGCCTATCGGGTTCCGGAGCACGCTCGGGGGGCACGCCCCTGCAGTAGCCGGGCGGCGGTACGCGGTGAGGTTTTGAGGTCTTGGCTCCCGGGAGTCGTGCGCTCTAGGGCCCGGTTCGAGTAGACTGATTTCCCCCGGTCCCCGGACCCATGCCATTGCGCCACGGATTTCCTCTACTGGCCGCGAGCTACGTCGCGGGTGTTGCCCTGGCGGATCGCGCCTGGCCCGAAATGGGGGCGGGCGCTTTCGGCGCCCTGGGGCTGGCGGCGGCTCTTCTGGCGGCCTGCTTTGCAGGGGTGCCTCGGGCGCGGGGCGCCTTGGCTGGGGTCCTGGCCTTTGCCGCCGGGGGAGCGAGCCTCGCCTGGCGATTGCAGGAGGCCGACCGAGCCACCCCCCTCGCGAGCCGGGAGTTGACCCTCGAGGCGCGCATCTGTGCCGCTGAGGGGGTTGGGGAGCGGCGCTCCCTCGTACTCTGCGGAGCGGCGGAGGTGGCTTCCCCGGGCAGGCCGTCCCCAGAGGCCCAGGCGCCCGATTTGCCCTCCCGTCTGCTCGCCCAGTATCGGTCGGGTTCCCCCGAAGCCGAGACTTTGGCAGCGCTTCCCCTGGGCCGAAGGATTCGAGCCCGGGTCCGGCTGTCGCCCTTGGGCGGGCTCAGGAATCCCGGGCGGCCGGAGCCGGGATTGGCCTGGCGTCGAAGGGGCATCGGGGCCCGGGTGCGATTCGTGGATCCGGGGCTCGTGGCGATCCTGCGAACCGGGCCACGGGGAGCCCGAGCCGAGGCCTGGTTTATATCCTGGCTTGGGCGTGCGGGGGAGACCCGGGTCTCCATCGCAACGGGCTTGCGCCGACGGACTCCCGGGCCCGACGAATCAGGGGCGCTGCTCGCCGCCCTGGCCGTGGGGGATCGGGATGGGGTCGGGCTCGCCACTCGGGATGCCTTTGCGCGACTGGGGGTCTCGCATCTCCTTGCGGTGTCGGGGCTCCATGTCGGTCTCGTCGCTGGGCTCTTCTATGGGCTGGCCCGATGGGGGTTGGTTCGATTCGGGGACCGGGGGTGGGATTGGCGGAGCCCCGGGGCTTTGGCGTCGGTGGTGGCGGCCTCGGCCTATGCCTTGCTCGCCGGGCTGAGCACATCGGTTCAGCGTGCCTTGGTCTTTGCATGGCTGGGGCTGGCCGCTCTCGCCCTGGGACGTCGGCCCTCGGGCCTGGACCTCCTCGCCGGGGCGGCGGTTCTCATCGGGCTCTTCGCCCCAGCGGCTTTCTTCGCGCTCGGTACCCAGCTTTCCTTCGCGGCAAGTGGGGCGCTCTTGATGGCCCGGCCCGAGGTTCGGGAGCCCGGCTCGGCGGGCCAATCGCCGGGCGCGCGGATACTGGGGGCTGGACGCGGGCTGGTGCATTTGTCGGCGGTGGCCTTGCTCGCCACCGCGCCTTGGCTTGCGGTGCACGGTCTGCCCTTTGGCGCCTCGGGGCTGGTGGCGAACCTGGTGGCGATCCCCTGGACGCATTTCGTCCTATTGCCCGCCGCGTTGGCGGCGGCGGCGGCCACCGGGTGGGGCGCGCCAGGGGGGGAGGGCGTCGTCGAGATCGCTCGCGGGGCGGCAGAAATGACCCTGGTGGGGGTTCATTGGGCTGGGGAGTGGTTGCCCAATGATCCGCCCCGGACCGGGCGGCCGGGGGTTCTGGTGCTCGGGGTCTCCGCCGGCCTGGCGGTTCTCGGCTGCCGACTCCCCCGGGTCGAGCAGGTCGGCCTGGTGGCCTTGGCGAGTGTGTTCTGGCTTCAGGGCGCCCCCCGAGTCGCGGTGTATCCGGGGCCTCCGCGCCTGGTCATGCTCGACGTGGGCCAGGGGGATGCGCTGCTCCTCGAGGATGAAATCGCGGCCATATTGGTGGACGCCGGCAGGGCGATCCCGGGGCGGGTGGACCTCGGACGCAGGGCTGTGTTGCCCGCGCTCGAGTCGCTGGGGGTCGAGTCTCTCGATGTCGTGATGGTGACCCATGCGGATATCGATCATCGCGGGGGGATTCCCGCGGTGATCGAGGAGCTACCCGTGGGAGAAGTCTGGCTGCCCTGGGGAGGAATAGCGGAGTCGGCCTATGCCCCGGTCCTCGCCGCCGCCCGGGCGCAGTCGGTCCCGGTCTTCGAAACCGGCGCCGGCGCCGGGCCGCGTGTTGTGGGGACCATGAACGTGCAGATGGTATGGCCCCCGCGCGTTCCGGGTCCCGGAGGCTCGGTGCCCAATGCTCGATCCTTGGTGGCGCAGGTCGAACTGGCCGGCTGGCGGCTGCTGCTCACCGGCGACATCGGCGCCGAGGAGGAGGCGGCGTTGGTCGCTGGGCACCACGAACTATCCGCAGACGTGCTGAAGGTTCCCCACCATGGCAGCGCGAGTTCGTCGAGTCCGGGCTTCCTTGCAGCGGTGGCGCCGAGCCGCCTGCTGCTTTCGGCC
The DNA here is from genome assembly GCA_029243605.1 of Myxococcota bacterium. Taxonomy (GTDB): domain Bacteria; phylum Myxococcota_A; class UBA9160; order UBA9160; family UBA4427; genus JAZXM01. The sequence goes on along the minus strand of JAQWRT010000080.1, from coordinate 81,710 downwards.
CCGTGCGGTGGGGCAGCAGGGTTGCCGCACCCCGGAACCTTGGCGCGTTTGCGGGCGACGGGCGCGGTGATGCACTGGACCGGGCGGGACGGTGCGGGTGTCCTATCCCTCGCGGGCGGACCCAACCGAGCGGCCAGCAAGGGGGATACCGTGGGAAGCGGGCGGCGATTCTGTCCGGAATCGGCAGTCGCCGAACCCGCGGCGTGGCGCGGCCCCCGCCCGAGACCCTAAGATGGGCGGCTAGGATCATGGATGAGAACAACGACAATCGCCCCCCGGAGGGCCAGCCGCCTGGTGAGTCCGATTCCGGGCCCGCCCAAGGGCGTAAGACTACGCCGTGGAGCCTCGTCCGAGATGTCTGGGACAACCCCGCGTACCGGTTCATCGCTCTCTTTCTGCCCTATCTCAGTGTGGCCTCGCTGGGCTATCCCCAAGTGGTCAAGCACTTCAACGGCCTGATCCAGGCGTTCATCCTGGCCACGGCGACCATCGAGTACCACTTCTTCGCGCTCTTCACCGATCAGGTCAGGTTGGACGGCAAGATGGTCTGGTTCGGCAATTTCGTCGTTCGCATCATCGACGAATGCACGGGGATCTACGAGATGCTGATCTTCTCGGCGGCCGTGCTGGCGTTTCCGACGAGCTGGGCAAAGCGGGGAATCGGTCTCCTCATGGGCTGCCCTCTGATCTATCTTTTCAACGTGGTGCGGATCGGTGGGCTGATTCTGGTGGGCCGGTATTGGTCCGAGGCCTTCGACTTCATGCACTTGTATTTCTGGCAGGCAACCATGATCGCGATGATTACCTCGGTCTGGCTGCTGTGGATTACCAAGGTGGTGCAGCGTGAAACTCCGGCCCTTCCTGATCCTGATTGAGTTTGGCCTGATTACGCTTCCCCTGGTCTGGTGGTGGACCCATGGGGGGTTCGAGGCCTATCACGCGATTTTTAAGCGTTTGGCGTTCCCCTTGCTCCAGGAGTTGGGCGTGACGCACCTGAATCAGGGGCTCGTCCGGGACCGCTTTGTGGGGTTCATTCCCTTTCTCGGCCTGATGCTGGTGACCCCCAAAATTCCCTTCGGGCAGCGTATTCGAGGGGTGGGGATCGGTTTCGTCGTGATCTTTTTTTCCCATGTCGCGCTGAGCTACTGGTCGTGGATTAGCTTTGGGCGAGAGGGGGAAAGCGCGGGATCGATGGCGCAGTATTTTCCCGCGCTCGTTCTCACCGATGCGATTCCCTTCATCCTTTGGGCCCTCTTCGCGAACCGTCTTTTGCTCGAACAGTTGGGCCGGGTTCTGGACGCGCCGGGCCGGGGGAACGCGAGTCAAAAAACCTCTGGGGAGAACGGTGGGGCCGTGACCGGGGCGGGCGAGGACGAAGCCGGAACGTGATTTTTGCGCGCAAAAGATCGGCCGTCTTCCCTGCCCGGGAACCGGCCATTCGCCCGGACAAGCCCGGCTGTGCCGGGGACGTGTGGCGCTCGTGTTGGAGGCCCCGATGATTCAGCCCTACGGCACCTGGGCCTCGCCCATCCGCGCAGAGAGTCTCGCCGAGGCCGGGCTGCGCATTTCGCAACCCCGCATTCGGGGCCGCTCGATCTACTGGCTCGAGGGACGGCCCGGCGAGGGGGGCCGACAACAGTTGATGTGCGTCTCCGAGGCCTTCAGCGATTCGCCGTCGGCGGCCTTTGAATGCACTCCGAGCGAGGTCAATGTCCGCACCCTGGTGCACGAGTACGGGGGCGGGGATTATCAAGTAGCCGGGGATCGGGTCTTCTACGTCGACTTCTCCGACCAGCGGATCTACTGCCAGGAGGGCGGACGCTCGCGACCGCTCTCGCCCGAAGGCGCTCGCTACGCCGATTTCGCCGTGAGTTCCTCAGGCGATTGGCTGCTGGCGGTGGAGGAGAAACCCGAAGGCGAGGGCGAACCGACGAATCGATTGGTGGCCTTCGCCCTCGCGCGAATAGCCGAGCGGGGCTTGGGCGAGGCGCCTCGGGTGATCGCCGAAGGGCACGATTTCTACAGTTTTCCCGTGTTGTCCGCGGACGATTCACAACTCGCCTATACGGCTTGGGACCACCCCAATATGCCCTGGGATGGCACCACGCTCTACCTTCAGGCGTGGGGAAGTGAGGGGCCCAGGCGGGAGGCGCACGCCGTGGCGGGCGGCGCGGCCGAATCTGTTTTTCAGCCACTCTTCTCGCCCGGCGGCGTGTTGACCTTTATTTCGGATCGCAGCGGGTGGTGGAACCTCTACCAGTTCCGGGATCGGGGGGTCGTCGCGCTGTGTCCCCGGCCGGAGGAATTCGCCGGGCCGCAATGGGTCTTCGGACTCTCGCGCTACGGATTTCTCGGCGAGGCTGAGATCCTCTGCGTTCACGGTCACGGAGGTGAGTCTCGGCTGGCTCGGCTGCGGGTCGAGTCCGGGGGGTTGGTCGATCTCGATTTGCCCTATACAAGCTTTGAGGGGCTCCGAGTGGATTCGGGCAGGGCCTGCTTCGTCGCGGCGGCGGCGACCCAACCCTCCACGGTGGTGAGCCTTGATCTCGCGGACGGCGGCCTTCGGGAACTCTGTCAGGGAACTCGCCTGGATTTTGACGAGTCACTCCTCGTCGCGCCCCAGCCCTTTGAGTTTTCCTCGGAGGAGGGTCGGCGCGCTCACGCCTGGTTCTACCCCCCGGCATCGGGGAGCTTCCAGGGTTCGGCCGGAGAGCGACCTCCGCTGCTCGTGAAGAGTCATGGCGGGCCAACGGCGGCGGCCTCGGCGGCGCTGGATCTGCGAATTCAGTACTGGGTGAGCCGAGGCATAGCGGTGGTGGATGTCGATTACGGAGGTTCCACGGGGTACGGGCGGGAATACCGTGAGAGATTGCGCGGGCAGTGGGGCGTCGTCGACGTGGAGGATTGTGTGCACGCTGCGCGCTCACTGGCCGGCGAAGGGGCAGTCGATGCCGAACGTCTGGCGATCAGCGGGGGCAGCGCAGGGGGCTACACCACCCTATGCGCGCTGACTTTTCACGACACCTTCCGCGCCGGTGCCAGCCTCTACGGGATCGGCGATCTCGAGGCCCTCGCCCGGGATACGCATAAATTCGAGTCCCGATACACGGATGGGCTGGTAGGCCCCTATCCCGAGGCGGTGGAAACCTACCGCGCTCGTTCACCGATCCACTTCTGCGAACAACTGAACTGTCCGGTGATCTTTTTTCAGGGGCTCGAGGACAAGATTGTTCCCCCTGGTCAGGCCGAGGCCATGGTGTCGGCTCTCGCGACCCAAGGGATTCCCCACGCCTACGTCCCTTTCGAGGGGGAGCAGCACGGATTTCGCCAGGCAGAGAATATTCGGCAAGCCCTCGAGGGCGAGCTCTATTTCTATGGACAGATCTTCGGGTTCCGTCCGGACGCCGAGGCCGGCCGAGTGCGGATCGCGCGCTGAAGGGGGAAGCCACCATGTCTACAGGTGAATCCTTGTTGACGCGCCCTTTTTTGCTCTGCTTTCTGAGCAATTTTTTCCAGGGCGTGGCGTATTGCCTCTTCCTTCACGTTCCTGGCTTCTACGCGAGTCTCGGCGCGACGCCGGTCCTGATCGGTTGGATGTTCGCGGCGATGAGCGTGGTCGCCATTGGGATACGCCCGGTTCTCGGAACCCTTATGGATCGCTACGGGCGCCGGGGGCCCTTGCTCTTTGGTCAGGGACTCAATGTGATCGTGGTTGGCCTCTATTTGACCGTCGATCAGGTGGACGCGTGGGCGGTGATCGTCCGGGTTCTTCACGGCGTTTCCGCTGCGATTCTTTTCACCGTTCTCTTCACGTCGGCGGCGGATTGGGTGCCTTCCCGTCGTCTCACCGAGGGGCTGGCGATCTTCGGCCTCTCGGGCATGATGCCTCTCTCGGTAGGGGGCGTGCTGGGCGACTGGATTCTCGAGGGCGGGGATTACTCGGCGCTCTTTGTCTGGGCCTGGGGGTTCGCCTTGCTCGGATTGTTCGCGTCGGTCCCCATCCGCGACGCGCCCCGGCGTGGGGTCCAAGGTGAGACCGGCCCGCCGCCGGGATTTATGACGACCTTGGGCCAACGCGACCTTTTGCCCCTGTGGTGGATCGGTTCGATTTTTTTCACCGCCATGACCGGGATCTTTATTTTTCTGAAGACTTTTGTGATGGCGCGTGATGTGGGCTCGGTGGGGATCTACTTCGCGGGCTACACGGCCATCGCGGTGGTTCTTCGCCTGGGGTTTGGCTGGTTGCCCGATCGGATCGGGCCGGTGCGCGTGCTGGTCCCGGCGCTTTTGGTCTTCGCCTGCGGTTTCGGGGTGCTCGGCTTCGCCGAAACCTCGGGTGCCGTGCTCGCGGCGGGACTCCTCGGTGGCATCGGCCACGCGTACACTTTTCCAATTCTTTCGGGCATGGTGGTGACCCGGGCTCCCGAGGCTCAGAGAGGGAGCGCCCTGGCTATTTTTACCGGACTGGCCGACCTGGGCGTGGTCGCCGGTGGGCCGCTCTACGGGGAGCTCCTCGAGCGCACCAGTTATGAGTTTCTCTATGCGGCGGTGGCGATTACGGTGGCTCTCGGATTGATGGTCTTTTTGCCCTGGAACGCCCGGCTTGCCCCGGCCTCGAGGGCGAGGGGCGCTCATGACTAGGCGCTCACGGGGGGTTCTGGGTTTCTTTCTCGTGCTTGTTTCGGCGCTGGCCCAGGGCTGTGTGCCGGGTCTGGGGGGCTGGCAATACGACGCTCTCCCCGATCCCTGGAAAACTACGCCGGGGGTTCGAGATTCCCGGCTTTTCGACGCGCCCCCGCATTTTGCTCCCTGGGGCGATGGCCTGGCACTCTTTCTGTGTCGATGGTCCCGGACCGAGGCCATTGGGGTTTCGCTTCCCGGAGATGCGAGCCCGGCGGAGTTACGGATCCTGCGACGGGCCCTGGCGGCCTGGGCCTCATCGGGTATCGGTGTTCGCTTCGCCGAGGTGTCACCGGCCCGGGCCCGACTCGAGATTCGCTTTGTGCCCAAACCACTCCACTCGGGCCTGGGGACGGGGAATGCGCTGGCGGACTGCGCGGTAGAATTGGAGGACGGTCAGGCTCGGGTACGCGATGGCCGGGTGGAGGCCGAACTTCGCTGGGCCTCGGTCCATTTGATTCGGCAGGATCGGGATGCCGTCGGGCGAGAGGTGGAACTGGATCGCGACCAACTCTTGGGCGCGGCGCTCCACGAGTTGGGGCATGCCCTGGGCTACTCGGCGCATCCCGTGCGGGCGGGCGGCTCGGTGATGAGCCGGACCACCGAGGATGTTCGCCGAATCGGAGCCGCCGCGGCGGCGGGAAAGCCGTTTTCCGATGCGAACCTGATGGCGCTCTACGCGCTTCCCAACGGTCTGTGGGTGGGCCATGTGGGGCTCTCCGAGGCGGCTCGGGCTCGCCTGGGGACTTTTGACCGCGCAGCGCGAGAGGCGGGTCTCTCGGGTCCGTACAGCCGGGTCGGCGACGACGCCGGGCGCTATTTCTATAGGGGTTCGGACGGCGCTCCATTCGCGTTGAGGGTTCCCGATTTTCGCCGGGATCTGGTCTCGGGCGCTGGGATCGAATTTTTGCTGAACCCCCGGGCCGAGGCCTTGCTGGGAGGGGAGTCGGCGCCGGGATCGCCCTAGGGCGGCGTGTCCGGTTTTAGGGGGCCTCGGAGGGTTCGAGTTGCTTCGCCCGCTCCAGGCTGGCTTGGGCAGCGTTGGCATCGCCGAGTGCGCGCAAGACGATGCCCAGTCGAAAATGGCCCACGGCGTCTTGGGGCGTGAGTTCGATGCCCCGCTCGAGGCATGTCCGCGCCGATTCGGGGTCCGAGGGCGTCTTTTTGTACAGGGCCCAGCCGAGGCCGCTCTGGTAGGCGCCCTCGTTGGGCCAGATTTCGACGGCGGAGTCCAGGTAGGGCAGTGCCGCCGCGAAATCGCCCATGCGCAGCAATATTTCGCCCTTCCTGTAGGCGGTTTCAGCCTGGCTGAGGGATTGGGCCTGGGCGGTGGAGAAATCGCCTTGTTGTTCGGCGTCGTAATCCTTCCGTCGGGCGGGGTTAGACAGGGTTTCGAAGGCGTCGGCGATGCGCGAGAAGACTCGGGAGGCTTCATCTCGCAGATCTTGGAGCCCCAAGCGAGCGAGGGTGTCGGGGTGGTAGCGCTTGGCGGCCTTGATGTACGCCTTCTTGATCGTGGCATTGCGGGCGTCGGCGCAGACGCCGATCACCTCGTAATGGTCGGAGTGGGGGAGTGCGGCGCCCATCTTCTCGATCTCGGCTCGTAGGGCCTCGGCCTCGCTGGGAACCGGGTCCAGGGAAAGAATCGGAGTCTCGTCGAGTTCGGCCGCACTGTCGGGCGCGAGCTCGTCCAGGAGAACGAGTTCGATTTCGGATTGGAAGTGGATCTCGTCGTCGCCGTTTGCACTGGTCTTGGGTTCAGTAGCTTGGTCGGCGAATTCCAGGCTTCCGGTCTCGCGCAGGACCCAAAGGGTCGCCAGCACGTCCGGGGAGGTCAGTTCGTTTCCAAGGGTACGATCGAGGCGGTTCTCCGGGCTGAGCGTGCGGAGGAGTTGCTCCTGGGGTTCGGGCATCTCGAGCTTCTCAATCGAGGCGTCAAAGTGGGGCTGAGGCCTGGGGAAGCCCAGAAGATCGTCCGAGAGCTCGGCGAGGAGTTCCTCGATCCCCCAATGGCCGGCCAGGGCTTCCCGCACAGTGGGGAGCAAGTCGATGGCCAGGGCTTCGAAACCGGTTTGGACTCCCTCTTCCGCAATGAGTTCGTATCGGCCGGTACGCCAATCCATGGAGTCGAAGAGGTGGCGTCGAATCTGCCCTCTCAACAGGTGGAAGAGTTTTACGGGTTTGACGACCTCGAGTTCGAGGAGGGCAGCGGCCTGGCTGATATCTCGCTGTTCGGCGCGCTCGGTGACCGGTCGCAGGCTTTCCCGGGCGAGCAGTCCTTCCTTGAGCAGGTGGGCGCAGAGTCCGTCGCTGGCAAGGTTGGATTCTGAGAGGACGGGCGCGCCCTGGCGGAAGATGAACGCCCGTTCTTGGCGTCCGTTATAGAGTTTTAGGTTGCCATCGAAGGAGCGGGCCCGGAGGTCGAGGAGAAGGACGGGGAGCGGGGTCGAGCTAAACGGATCCGCTTCGGGCAGGGGATCGCGGGCGGGCGAGGTTTTAGTCGAGTCGATCACGGGCGGAAAACCTAGACAGCGTGCTTCTGGGCTTCGGCGACCTGGAAACCCATGGCAATGGATTCGGGCAGGGGCCGGTGGCTGACCAGACAGTCGCTCCCGAGGCGCTCGACCGCCGCCCGGTTCGCCTGGCTGATGCCCGAGAAGATGGCCTGGGCGCTCCAACGCGAGACGATCTTGAGGATGCGCTCGATACCCAGGAAGCTCCTTTCCGTGGCGAGTGCCTCTCCTCGGAGGTCGATGACCACGGCGCGGATCTGCTGGACGAAGGGGTCGCGCTCGAGGCCCAAGAGGGTGCTCTCGGCGATTTCGGGTTCGCTGCACGGCAGGACCATGACGGGCCCCCAGGCGTGCACGGCGTCATCGTCAGGATCGATGTGGGGGTAGGGCGAGGACTCGAAGGCCGACGGATCGGCGGCGCGGCCGAGGGGCTCGGGGAGAGCGGAGATGGCCTGACGTTCGGGGGTATCTTCTCGGGGGCTGGCGGAGTGCTGGATGCGAGCGACGAATTCGCAGCGCGGGTCGCCCGCGGTTCGGCAGGCGGTCTCGGTGAGCTCAACCTCCCCATCGTGAATTTCGGCGAGCCAGCCCGCGGTGTAGCCCGCGCTCATGGAGCAGTTGGGGGCTTCGGATTCCCCGAGTCGAGAGAGGGACGCTCGGGCCTCGTGGCACTCGGGCCAGGAGCCGCGAAGGGTGAAGTCCTCGCCATCCTCATGGCTTCCCGAGAATTGCATGACCACGCTCGGGCCTCCCAGAGGCGAGCGCGCGGCGAGTTCGGAGTCGCTCCTGGAATCGGCGCTCAGGGCCTTCTTGGCGTCGGAAAGACCGTGATGTCGACCGATTTCCAGCTGGGCGCGATGGCTGCACTCGGTTCCGAGTTCCTGGCTGAATTCTACTTTGATGAGCGCGAGGAAACCCCAGTCAAGAAAGAGTTTCGGATCGTTCATGAGGAGGGAATCGGGGCCGAAGCCGAGTTCCTCCAGGGAATCGCGATTCTGGTTCTGGCGGTCACCTGTTTTGTCACGTGTCATAGGAGATCCCATCGGCGGAGATCAGCCTTCGATGAACTCGTAGATGTCGAATTTCTGGTTCTTGGACAGAAATTTTTCGCCCTCTTCGTCGAGAAGGCCAAGGAAGGCGTCGACCACCACGGGATCGAATTGGCTTCCCGAGAATTTCTTGAGTTCGGTGGTGACTCGATGGAGCGGGAGCCCCTTTCGGTAGGGGCGATCGCTGGTCATGGCTTCGGCGGTATCGGCGACAAGGATGATGCGCGAGGGGAGGGGGATCGAGTGGGAGACCAAGCGCTCGGGATAGCCCCGATCCGAGCCGTCGAACCATTCGTGGTGATGCCTGACGCAGGGGACGATTTGGCGTAGGAATTCTACGGGCTCGAGGATCTTTGCACCGATCTCGGGATGCCGTTTGATCTCCTCGTATTCCTCGTCGCTCAGGCGCTCGGGCTTGGCGATAATGGCGTCGGGGATCCCGATCTTGCCGACGTCGTGGAGCAGGCCGGCAAAATAAACCCTTTCGATCAGGGGCGTCTCCAGCTTCATCCTCCGTGCAATTCGAGATGCATAGACCGCGACCCGCTCGGAATGGCCTCGGGTGTATGCATCCTTGGCATCGATCGCCTCGGCGAGGGCACGGATGGTCTGGATGTAGGCGGTTCGGAGTTCTCGATTCTTCTCGTCGAGTTGCCGAGTCCGTTCTCTGACCTTGGCCTCGAGGGTTTTGTTCATGTCCTGAAGGCTGAAATTCTGGCTTCGGGTGAGCTGGTTCAGTCGTCGAATCTCGTGTTTGAGATCGAAGTGATCGAAGGCCTGGTGAAGTACCGTCTTGAGGTCTTCGTCGTTCCAGGGCTTGGTGATGAGGCGGAAGATCTCCCCCTGGTTCACGGCTTCGACCGCGACATTCATCGCGGTGAAACCCGTGAGCATCATGCGTACCGTGGCGGGGTGGTGGTCGCGCACCCGCGAGAGGAATTCGACTCCGTTCATCCCCGGCATGTCCTGGTCCGAGACGACAACCTGAATGTCATTCTGCCCCAGAATATGCAGAGCGTTCTCGGCGCTGGAGGTCGTGATGACGTTCATCCGTTCGTTTCGAAGGATGCGCTCGATGGTTTTCAGAATATTGGGTTCGTCGTCGACGAAGAGGACCGTGTGCATTCCGCTCTCCTGGTGGACGGGCGCCCTTGCGGCGCACGCCTCCCCACTCCCCAGTATCGGCCAAAGGCCTGCCGGGCGTTAGGCTCGATTTGACTTAAGCGCGCCCAAGGGCTCGAAAGTGGCCGGAATGGCCAGCCAGGGCGGCCTTGGGCGGCGCACAGAGTGCTCTCAGCTCACCCCAAATTGCCCCGGGCTTGCCGAAGAGATGCGCGCCCGGCCCTATACGTAATTTCCTCCACCGGTGACTCGGATGCGGCGCAGAGCTTGGCTGAAGCGTCCGACCTCGCCATCGAGGTCTCCGGTCGTGACTGGGGACGGGGCTTCCCCCGAGGCCTCCAGGCGAGCCTTGTGCCGGAGGACCCCGTGGAGGAGCCGTACCCAATCCCCGGTGCTGCCCTCCTTGGCCGGGCCCACGACCCGTTTCCAGTCGACTTTTTCGAAGAGGGGGTGGCCGGCTCGGGCCTCGGCGTCGGCGGCATGGATCGCCAGCGCGGCGATGATGTCATCGGGGTAGCTGGGGGTGACTTCAACAATGCGCTCGAGCCTGCCCGGCCGGGCGAAGGCATGACGAAGTGTATCGGGGAAACCCGTGGAGCCCACGACCAGGTGGCCCTCGCACGCGATGGTGCGGTCGATGAGTTCGAGAAGGAAATCCATGATGGGGCCCACGGGCAGGTCCGGCCTTGGCCCGCCGAGATCATGGGCCTGGGAGAACTCGAGCTCGTCGAAGAAAACGGTCAGTCTCGGCATCTCCTCGAGGGTCTGGGACCACTGCTGGACGATTTCGCTCACTTTGCTCCCCGAGTGGACCACGTCCAGAGCGAGCCGGGGGACATCGACCCGCAGAAAGGAGGTCGACGTCTGGGTCGCCAGGGCTTGGGCGAGAAGGCTCTTTCCGGTGCTGGGGAGCCCGATCAGGAGTAGGCCCGACGGGGGAAATGTTCCCCAATTCGAGTAGACCTCGGGGTTGGTCGCTGCGCAGGCGTAGGTGAGGATTTCGTCCTTGGCGACAGGGAGTCCCCCAATGCGATCGAAGCCAAGTTGCGGGGCCCCGGTGAGCTGGCTCGCCCGGGCAATCAGTTCGACATTTCGAGCGAAACTCGACCAGAGGTTCTGGGCGCGCTCGATCTGGATCTGTTTTTCGACCATGGTCCGACTCTAGCGATTTCGTGGCAAGGACTCGGCGAATTCATTGATGTTTTTCGGGGAGCTTCGGGCTCTCCCCGTGGCGAATGGGTTGTCTGGCGGGGGCTGGGGTAAAAGCGCCCGCGCCGCCGGCCCCGGCCGCTTCATTTGCCTTCTCTTTCGGATCGTTGCGGTCTAGCCGGGGGCGGTTAGAATCCCGCCCGCACGGAGGATGCGTCCCCATCGTCTAGTGGTTAGGACACCGGCCTTTCAAGCCGGCGACACGGGTTCGAGTCCCGTTGGGGATACCATCCCTCTTGTTCTGTTCGTGACCCTTCTGTTCGTGACCCTCCTGTTCGTGCCTGGGGAGATCCCTCTCGATGGATCCGAAAGCCCGCGACCGCCCCCCGGTGCCTGGGAAGAGGCGAGGGGCCGGGCAGACCGCTGGGCGCGCTGGGGAGGGCCACTCCCGGTGCTGAAACTCGCGCGGCCAACGGAGCCGGCTTGGGTCGAGGCCGCTACGGCGAATCTCGAACTCGTCTTGCTCGACCACGCCCACTGCGAAAAGAAAGCCGCGGGAGCCGCTCTCCGGCTACTCTTCCAGTACCCCCAATACGGCTTCTTGCAGCGGCCCATCGCCGAACTCGCCCGGGAGGAGTTACTGCATTTCGAGCGCGTGCTCGGGCTGCTCGAGGCGCGAGGAATCACGCATCGGAGTCTCTCGCCCGCAGCCTACGGAGCCCGTCTCCAGGCCGAGGTGCGCCGGGAGGAGCCCCGCAGGGTGATGGACCAGCTGCTCGTTGCGGCGCTCATCGAGGCGCGGAGTTGCGAGCGGATGAAGCTCCTGGCGGAGGCCATCGCCGAGCCCGAGCTCTCGAAGTTCTACTCGGGTCTCCTGGCCGCGGAGGCGCGTCATCACCGTCTCTACGTGGAACTCGCGGAAGAGGTCGCCGACCCAGCCTGGGTCGCTCCCCGCCTGGAAGAACTCGCTGCCCGGGAGGCCACGTTCTTCGGGGACCCCAATGCGCCGGTGCGCTTTCACTCCTGAGAGAGGGCGGCTCTAGCCTTTGCCCGCGAGTTCGCTTTCGAGGGCGCTTCGCAGGGCGTCCACCGACTCCCGCCGGGCGTTCTCGCCCATGAGCCCCACCCGCCAGACGTTGCCGGCGAGGGCGCCCAGACCGGCACCGACTTCGATCCCGTGCGCGTCGAGGAGGTCCTTACGGACCCGGGCCTCGCCGCGTTCTGCGATGCTGGGCGGCAGCTTCAGGGTGCTCAGCATGGGGAGGCGATATTTCTCGGCCACCAGGGGCTCGAAACCCAAGGGCCTCAGGCTCTCCACCAGGTACGCGGCGGCGTCTCGGTGGCGAATTTCTCGCTTCTCCATGCCCTCGTCGAGAACCCGAGCCAGCCCCTCGGCCAGACCAAAGACCGCGGAAATGGGCGCCGTATGGTGGTAGACCCGGTCGCCGCCGTAATAGCCATCGAGCAATCCGACGTCCATGAACCAACTCTGGACCGGTGTGGAGCGGGCCGCGACGCACTCGAGGGCGCGATCCGAAAAGCTCACCGGCGAGAGGCCAGGGGCGCAGGAGAGACATTTCTGGGTGCCGCTGTAGGCGGCGTCGATCCCCCAGCGGTCGAGTTCGACGGGGATGCCAGCGAGGGAGGTGACGCAGTCGAGGACGACCAGCGCCCCGGCCTCGCGAGCGAGCTGTGCGATGGGCCCGGGTGCCTGACAAACACCCGTCGAGGTCTCGGCGTGGACGAAGGCGACGACCTTGGGGTTGACCGAACCAATGGCATCGGCCATCGCCTGCTCGTCCAGGGGCAGGCCCCAATCCGCGTCGACGCGCGTGACCTCAGCACCAGCACGGGTGGCGACATCGACCATGCGACCGCCGAAGACCCCGTTGACCCCGACCACGATCCGATCCCCGGGTTCGAGGAGGTTGGCGAGGCACGTCTCCATGCCCGCGCTTCCGGTGGCTGAGAGCGGCAGGGTGAAACGGTTTTCGCTGCCGAAAAGCGCGCGGAGCGCGGCCTGGACCCCCTCGAGGATCTCGAGGAATGCGGGGTCGAGATGGCCGACCAGCGGTCGGGCCATGGCTTGGAGAACGTCCGCATGAACGTTGGAGGGTCCCGGGCCCAGCAGACGCCGGGGGCTGGGAAGGTTTCGAAGGGAATTGAGGGACTCGTTGGGTGCAACCATGCCGGGGAAGCTAGCGCGACTCCCCGAATCCTCCTGGGATTGGGGAAACCGCTGGGGGAGCCGAGGGGTTGGGCGCCGCGTCGTTGACAGTCAGAAGGGGCGCGCCTAGTGTGCCGATGGGTTCCCCACCGCGCTTCGGTGCGGGAAGGGGGAGCCAGGGAACGGGCAGCGCTTCCGGCGAGAGTGCGTTTCCATTGGCATCCCAATGCCCCCTCTCTGGGAAGCCCGGGATCCGAGAGGGGCCGGTTTAGTCGTCGCCCGAGCGGAGGATTGCGGTGATGGTGGGATGGCGTTTCTGGCTTTTACTCGCTGTGGCCGCGATTTTCGGATTTTGGGCGTTGTCCTCGCTTTTGGCGGTGAACGACGAGGCTCCCGCCTTCTATCGGCCCGAGTCCGAGGACTCGAGCAAACCGGCGCCCGAGCAGATTCGAGAAGAGTCCAGGGAGGCCATGCGGGATATCCTGCGCGATGCCGAGCGGGAAACCGGGGGGACTCGATGACACGTCCAAGCGAGCCGTCGACTTCGGGATATCGCGACCGTTTGAGTCGTGAGCAGGAAGAGGCGCGCTTTCTCGCGCCGGCGGCCACCCGGGCCATGGATTCTCGGGGTCGTTTGCATGCCGAGCCCGAGCCGCCCTTCCGGACGGCGTTTAAGCGCGATCGCGACCGGATCGTCCATTCAAGGGCCTTTCGTCGCCTGCAGTACAAGACCCAGGTCTTCGTTCATCACGAAGGGGATCATTACCGGAATCGTTTGACCCATACCCTCGAAGGGGCTCAGATCACGCGAACCATCGCCCGGGTTCTCGGGCTCAACGAGGATCTGGCCGAGGCCATCGCCTTGGCCCACGATCTCGGGCACACGCCCTTCGGGCACGCGGGTGAGCGCGTTCTGGCCGAGATGCTGTCTTCGGACGGAGGGTTCGATCACAATCGGCAATGTTTGCGCGTCGTCGATCTGCTCGAGCAGCGCTACGCCGAGTATCCCGGGCTCAATCTCAGCGATGAAACCCGCGAGGGGATCCTGAAGCACGGCTGCCATTGGGAACACCCGGTGCAGTTGCCCGAGTTACTCGCCCAGAGAAGCCTCGAGGCCCAGGTCGCGGATGCAGCGGACGAGATTGCCTACCTGAATCACGATCTCGACGACGGCTTGCGGGCGGGCATTCTGGATTTCGACATGATTCGAGACCTCTCTTTGCTCGGGGGCATCGTCCGGGATGTGGAGCAGAGGCATGCTTCGGCACCCGCTCCCGTCCGGCGTTCGCGGATCGTGAGCGGCATGATCGATGAACTGGTCACGGATCTCGTGGACGCCAGTCGTCGCCGGATCGACGCCGATGGTCTCGATACGCCGACCGCCGCTCGGGAGAGCGCGACCCGGGCAGTGGGTCTCTCGGAGGAGGTCGACGGTGCTCGGCGGGAGTTGAAGAGTTTTCTCTTCGACCGCTTTTACAATCATGCCGATGTCTTGGATCGGACCCATCGCGCGGAAGCGGTGGTGGCGGATCTGTTTCGGATTTTCAGCGACGAGCCCGCACGACTTCCCGATGGGGTTCGGGCCCGTTTCCCAGGCGAGGGGGCGCCTCGGGCGGTGGCGGACTACGTCGCCGGGATGACCGACCGCTTTGCCCTGGCCGAGCACGGAAAAATCCTCGGTTCCGGGGGCCCGGAAGGGCTCTGATGACGATTTCCGTCGAAGTTTCCAGGGATTGCGGGCCTCGGCTCCGCTTCTTCCCTAAAGTTCGCCGAGCCGCGGTCCCCCCCTCTGGGCGGAGCCGCGGCGCTCATTTTAGTCGGGGGAGGGCCGTTGGGTCGGGCCCCGAGTTCGAAGAAATCAAGACGCCCAGCGTCGCCGAGCTTGGGCGTCGGCCGAGGGCATGGAGCAGGCAATCATGGACGACCAGGCATGAGTCTCGCCGAGAGCCTCGAAGGCGCGGCTGAAGCCCTGAGCGATTTGGCGGATCAGATCCGGCCCGCGAATGGCGACCCATTTCAGCTTCTCGACCTACTCGACCGGGCGGCTCAGGAGCAGGTCCTGGGGTGGCTTTTTACCCATGAGCCCGATGCGGGTTTCGAGTTGGCTTCCGCCTGGCTGGAAGACGATGCCGGTGCCGCTCTGGTGATTTCGATGCCCGAGGAAGAAATGTCGAAGGCCGGCCGTAAGGCGCTCCGGCGTTTGGTGCATCGGGCACGTTCCCGGGGCGTGGCTCCAGACTCGACGGCGGTTAGCGAGCCGCGGGTGGGAAGGCTGCCCGACCTCGATGAAGGGATCTCCCTTGCCTACGTCTCGCATTTCGATCCGCGGGGAGGACGGCTGGTCTATCTGGTGGAGTCGAATCCCGGAGGCGGTGCTCGGGTCGTCGAAGCGCTCCTCGATGTCTCGAGGGGAATCGTTGACTTCCAGGTCTACCGCGCCGGTCGCCGGCAGGTGGGGGATTTTGTTCGCGACCTGAAACAACGCGCGCGTTTTCCGGTGGTGGAGACCGAGCCCGACTGCGTTCGTGCCCTGATCGCTCGCCGGCTGGCAGGGCAGGCCGCCGGAAGCCCGTTGCCCAAGGCCTTTAACGAGTGGCGAGGAAAATTGGCGCTGAATCAGGGCGAGGGAGTGACGCCCGCCGAAAGGGTTCGCTCGGAGTTGAAAGCCGAAGGGGGCGACGCGAAGGCCCTTTGTAGCGAAATCGAGCAGGGGAAGCTGGGGCCTTGGCCCCCGGACCCGTCGAGTCTCGAGCAGCTGGCGAAGTCTTTGCAAGAGGAATTCTCAGAGGCCGAGAGAGATCCGTCGGCTCTGGAAGCTCGTTTGGAGCAAGAGGTTTTATCGCTCTATACCGAGGGTGAGGCGGCTAAAGCGAACGCCGAGCGTTTCGACGAAACCGCATATTTATTCTGGAAGGAAAGCCGAGACGGCTTGGGGAGAGCATGCCTCGAGGCAGCCGATGGTTTGACGGCGGGTGAGCCCGATCCGGGGGGTGTCCTGGCAGCATTGGTGGGAAGCGTGCGAAGCGCGCTCAAAGAAGATTTGGAACAGCGGCTCGGTTGGGTCGCAGGGACTTCCTCGGCAGAGATTCTGGCCGAGGAAGAAAATAAATAACCAAGAACCGACGGTCCGCCGGGGGAATCCGGGTACTCCATCCAACCCAGTGCATCGCACGTGTTGGGTGTCGAGGCCTTGTCTTTCGTTGACCGAATCGATTGAAGGGAATACGAAATGATTAAACGTTTTACTCGCAGGCGTCGCGGCGAAAGCGCGAAGAAGAGCGGAGAGGCCATCGATGCGGGGCTCTGGCTCACGCGAATCGCCGAAGAAGGACTGGCCGGGGTTTCCAAGCTTGAAGCTATCGGCCACGAGTCGATTTCCGACCGGGTTGCCGTGGTGGGGCGTGGAGAGACCGAGTCGGGCGACCCCGTCGTTGTGGCCTTCTCCCCGACCCACGCCGGAAATGCTCTTTTTGCCGCGCTGGCGACCGGAGCGAGATTGGCCGCCGAAGAGTCCTTTAAGGGTGAGGTCTTTGCGATTGCGCCGGTCTGGTCCATCACCGCACGGCGTCGGTTTGGGCTGGTTCGCGCGGAACTTCCCTTCAAATTGCGCACTGTCGAGGCTTCGGGACTCCGGGCGAGCCCACGAGACGTGGAGGCCGAGGCGGACCTCGAGCCCAGTGCTGTGCGGATCGATGGCGTGGCCATGCAGTTGGTTGACCCGGGCGAACGTGCCCTTTTCGCTCGCGGCGTCAGCTGCCTCGAGGGGTTGGCGGCCAAGCACGGCGGAGGGATTCGGGCGGTAGGACGAAGCGTCGAATTGGTTATTTTGGCCCAGAGGGTCGCCGAGCTCGCAGCCGAAGAAGAGGGCGCCATCCTGCATATTCTCGGTGCGCCGCGCCGACGAACCCGGCTGTCCGCGGACGGGCTCGCGGGGGCGTTTGATGATCTTGAGGGTCAGGTTCGCCGCCGGTTGAACGACAAGAAGATTCGCAGCGGAGAGGAGTCTCTGCGCGTGGATGCGATTTCGGCGATGACCGATGTGGCCGAGCTCAGAGGCGCTTCGGCATGGCCCCTCGGTGGCGCGGACCGCGAGCGGATCGACGTGGTGGCCCTCCGTGCGGACGGTCGTCCGGTGGCCGGTGCCAGCCGTAAGAAGCTGGATCTGGCGGCTCTCGGCGATATTTTGGATGGAGTGCAGAGCCTGCGTTTGGCCATGCCCGTCGTTTTTGATGGGGCGGTGCCGCCGGTGCGGTACGAGACCCCCGAACTCTTGCTGGCGAGCAAGGAATTTTCTGAGGCCGCGCTTCACGTTCTCTCGACTCTGGCTCTCGCGCACGGACTCTATGCGATTGAAACCGGCCGCGACCGCGGGGTGAGCCTCAAGTCGATTGGCGCCGAGGAGGCCGCGCGTTCCAAGCGCGACATCCCGGCCCGAAGGCGACGGCAGGGCGGCCGGGGTCGGAAGAGCGAGGACGAAGCGGACGAAGCGCCGCGAGAGGAAAAAAGCGCGGATTCCTCCGCCGAAGCCACCCTCGAGAGCGATCGGGAGTCTCGCGGGGCATCCCGGCGCCGGGGGCGTCGGCGGGGAGGACGAGGCGGTCGCGAGGGCCGAGACGGCCGAGACGGCCGCGAAGTCCGGGAGCGCGAGGAGGAATCGAAGCCGAGTGCGTCCGAGGAGGGGAGCGGTTTTGATGAAATGTCCCTCTTCGATCTCGACGACTCGGAGAATTCGGAGGAGCGATCGGGCGGACGCCGCCGGGGTCGCTCGCGTCAGCGCGGGAGACGTCGGGGTGAAAAGCGCCGGGAAGAGGGTTCCGGGGGCGAGGAGAAGGCCGCGGACTCGGGCCGTGAGGCTCCGAGTCGTGCCGGGACGGACTCCGACGACGAGGAAGTTTTCGGCGACGACATCACCGAAGTGCTCTCGGATATCCCCGACGATCTGCCGGCTCTCCAAGCCACTTCTACTGCTGAATACGCGCCCGACGATCTCGAGGATTCCAGCGACGGAGGCGATCGAGACAGACAACGCGAGCGCGACAAGCGCAGGGCAGTGCGCAAGGCGGATATCGCCGACGTTCCGGTGGCCGTCGAGGCCCCTCGTGCTCCGCGCCGGAGGGCCGTGATCGTCGCGGCTGCCGATCGCGACTCGGTTTTGACCGCGGTGCTGCTGGCGAGAGACGTGCGCCTGCTCGAGGGGGTCTGGGTTTACGAACAGGCCGAACTGATGAATTTTTTCCGTGAAGTGATGCCCGATGTGAAAGAGGATGTTCCGATCCACTTGGTGGGGTTCGTTCCTTCGCCGGCGACGGATGTTCTCCAGGCCTCGGCGCTCTACCGTGACCGACTGAGCTGGTATGACCATCATCCTTGGCCGCCCGAAGATCTTTTCGCCCTCAAACAGGCGATCGGAGAAGAGGCGGTCCACCACGCGGCCGGGGCGGGTTCGACCCTGCCCCTGGTTCTGGCCACCAGCACCCGCCGAAGTCGTTTTTCCGACAAGCTCGTGGACCTGGCCTGCGGCCGCTTTACCGAGCACGACTACGAACGCTGGGGCCGGTTGTGGTGGTGGCGCCTGGGTGAAATTGCGAATAAGACCGGCGAAATCCGCAGTGAGATCGAGCCTCTCTTGGCGGGCCGCCCGAGTGATCTGGCGAAAGAGGCAGCCAAGGCCGAGGTTCCGGCGGTGCCCGATGAGGTGGATTATGTGGCCACCCGTGATTTCAGGCTCGTCCACTTTGCGGGATATTCCATGGTGGTGGTCCAGGTCGGTGCCGGTTTCGATATTCAATTGACCGCTCGAGTCGCCCGGGAACGCTACGGGGCCCAACTCTCGCTGGGGTATCACGAGGGAGGGGATCTCTTTATCCTGTCCGGCGAGGAGTCGGGGGGGCGTCGAACGTTGGATTTCGGGGCTCTCGCCGAGCACCTGTCGGATAAACTCGATTGGGTCGAGGCCTTGCCCGACGACGATCACGTCGCGCGATTCCTGGTGGGCGGGCTCGAAGTCCACGCCGAACGGCTCAATGAGGTCGTGGGAGAGATCGCGATGGGTCGTTCGATTCTCGAACGCTGAAGCCGATGGCGGAAGACGTCGAATTCAACCTGGTCGAGATGTTCTGGTCGGCCCAGGGGGAAGGCCCCCATGTGGGTTGCGCCACCGTCTTTCTCCGCTTCGGGGGGTGCGACCTGCGATGCGCCTGGTGCGATTCGCCCGGGACCTGGCTGCCCGCCAAGACCTTTCGCTGGGAGGTCGCTCCCGGGAGCGGTGAGTTCAGGTCTCAGTCGAACCCGATTTCAGCGGGCCAGATCGGCGAGGCCTTGACCGCCCTCGGCCCGATGCCCGGGACGTTCCTGAGTCTCACGGGCGGGGAGCCGCTCCTGCAGCCCGAGGCGGTGCGGGTCGCCGCTCGGCTGGGGCGCGAGCGGGGCCTTCGGGTGGCCCTTGAGACCCATGGTCTGGCGCACGACGCGATGGAGCATGTGGCTGGCTCGGTGGATTACGTATCCATGGACTGGAAGCTCGAAAGCGATGTCACTGCCTCCAAGGAGGCCGCCGGCGACGAAAGGTACGCCGGGGGATTCGGGCGGCTTCACGAGGAATTCCTCGGCCTGCTCGCCGCCCGGGGACTCGAGGCCAGCGTGAAGGTGGTGATCACGAAAAACACCCTGGACTCGGAACTCGAACGGGTCTGTGCCGCGCTGACAGCGATTGCACCGAGCACACCCCTGATTCTTCAGCCGGTGACGCCCATGGGAAAGGTCAAGGAACAGCCGTCGGCCGAGACACTCCTGGGGCAACTTCGCTTCTGTCAGGAGAGGGTCCGGGAGGTGCGCCTGATCCCCCAGACTCATCGGGTCTACGGGGCGCTCTGAGCGTCTCCTCCAAGGGGCGGATCAGTTGGACGTGGCCTTCGGCCGCTCGGCTTGGAGACGCGCCAATTGAGCCTCGAGCTCGTATTTGTTGATTCGATAGCTCAGGGTTCGCCGGGTGACGCCCAGGAGATCGGCGGCCCGGGTTCGGTTGAAGCCCGTCTTGGTCATGGACTGGAGGATGCAGCGCATCTCGATTTCTTCGAGGGTTTCGGGGGTCTGGCCGGCCTGAGGAATCGTTTGCCCCCCGACTTCTTCACCGAGGCTCCGGGCGAAGTCCTGAATGGCCAGAGGTAGATCGACGAGGCGCACCTCGCCTTCCTCGGCGAGAACCGTGGCGCTTTCCACCGCATTCGCGAGTTCACGGATATTGCCCGGCCAAGTGTATCGACCGAGGATCTGGACGAGATCGTCGGGGAAGGAAACCTTCTTGTAACCCTGATGTTTGCGCGCAGCCTGAGCGATGAAGTGATCGAGCAACTCGGGAAGATCCTCGATGCGCTCGTGAAGAGTCGGGATTTTCAGCGGGACGACGTTGAGGCGGTAGTAGAGATCCTCGCGAAACTCACCGGTGCGGATTGCGTCCGCCAGATCCCGGTTGGTCGCCGCGATGATTCGGACGTCGACCTTCACGCCTCGCTGGGCCTCGCCGACTCGATGAAACTCACCGTCCTGGAGAACCCGGAGCAATTTCGGCTGGAAGGTGCGGGAGATCTCACCGATCTCATCGAGGAGCAGGGTCCCGCCGTCCGCGGCTTTGAAGAGGCCGTCGCGATCGCTGGTGGCCCCGGTAAACGCGCCCTTGGTGTGCCCGAAGAGTTCGCTTTCGAGCAGGGTCTCGGACAGGGCTGCGCAATTCACCTTGATGAAGGGGCGCTCGACCCGGCGAGAGAGTTTGTGGAGAAGGCTTGAAATCATCTCCTTGCCCGTTCCCGATTCGCCTTGAAGCAGGACGGGCACATCCGAGCGTGCGATCTTGGTGACCTTCTGAAGCAGGGCGACAGTGGCTTTGCCACGACCCACGAAATCCCCCCAGGCGTCCTGGGTGCGGACCTCGTCGACATCCTCGGGGTCTTCTTGCTCGTCCTGATCCGAGTCGATGATGCTGGAGAGGAGAGGGTGGAGTTCTTCGTCAACCTTGAGGGGCTTGGTGATGTAGTCGATTGCCCCCAGCTTGAGCGCTTCGCGCGCCGTTTCCACTGTGGCGTAGCCCGTCATCATCACGACTTCGCAGGAGGGCTGGATCTTCCGAGCCCGCTGGAGCAACTCGAGCCCGTTCATTCCACTCATGTGGAGGTCTGTAATCAGGACGTCGAAGGATTCCTGTTTGAGGAGTGTGAGGCCGTCCTCGGGGATGGTCTCGCTCTTGACTTCGTACCCCCCGAGACGGAGGGTCCGTTCAAGCATCGTGCAGATCAGGGCCTCGTCGTCGACTACCAGGACTTTTGCGCTCAAGTGCTCAGACTCCTGGGTGCGCTGGATGGGCCGCCGGATTGCGGACCCCTGGGCGGCGCAATATAGCTCAGGCCTTCGCCCCTGTGGTTTTTTCCGCGTTTCCTCTCAGGGGAAGCTGTACTTGAGCTTGCTGAAAACCCGAGCGTTTTGCTCCCAGGTGTCGAAAGGCAGCTGATCCGTCCCAAAATAGTCGATATATCCCGCAGTAATAATAAGGGCTTCGGCGACCTCATAGTCGAGCCAGAGGCGCAAAACCCCACCTTGAAAACCCTCTTCATTAGCGAGGACCAGTCCCAGCCCATTGGCTCGCAGGCGGGCGTTGAAGAACTCCGAGGAGATCCTGAACGCGACTTCGACACTATTTTCGTAGACATAGTTTGGAAACGCTTGGAGGGCCGGGTCGTAGTCGAGCACGTGGCGATGGGCGAGGTCGAGAGACATCGAGGTGTCGCCGAGACCGTAGTATTCCAGCCCGACCATCCAGTCTACCCGCGAGAGTCGGGTGGAGGTGGCGACGTAAGCGGGATCCGTCGGTTGGGAAAACTCGGGGTTGGGTTCCAGAAATGTGTAATCGAGGTCGTCGAGGAAGGCGGTTTCTAGCTTGAACAGCCATGCCCCGATGGTGTAGTTCATCCCGCCGCCGACGAAGGTGATTCGATCGTGGTCCGTGTCGATTTGGTAGGCGTCCGCCAGGCTCGGGTCGGGCAACCCGATGATGCTGGAGGTTTGATTCTGATAGATCCGGGCGACGTAGAGCGAGACGTCCCAGCCTTGGAAGACGCCGGTGAGTGCCGCGCCGTACTCGGGAATGGCACCCCATTGGGGCGCCTGGTTGGCGACCCCCGATGAGCCAAAAATCTGCTGGGCCAGGATGGCCTTGGGCGGTGCGCCCGGCGGCGGGTCGGGAAGACTCGAGGGATTGGGGAGGGCGAAGAAATCCGAGCCCGGGGGTGGATTGTAGTCGTAACGAATCTCCGGGACGATGAGCGCGGTGATCTGCCAGGCGCCAAAGTAGGCATCCGCTCGGGCCATGGTGGCGGGGAGTCGCAACTCCTCGATGTCGACCATTCCGGGCTCCCGGTTGTTGAGCGCGTTCCAGATATCGGTGACCCGGAGGCTCTCGGATCTTCCCCAGTTGACCACCTGTCGGCCGAGTTTGAGGTCGAGCCAGCCGGTGACGTTGCCCTCGACCCAGAGGTCCAAAATCTCGGCTTCGGCCTGGTAGTCATTGAGGACTTGCTGGGTGTAGGCGTCCCGGCCCTGGGCGAGGTAGGCGAAATCGTAGAATCCGAAGGCTTGGAGTCGGCCTTTCCAGTCGTGGGGGAGGTCGACATCGGCTTGAATGTCCAGCCGGGTGCGGAGTCGCTGAACGCCCGAGTAATCCGTCCCGGGACCGGCCGGAAAATCGGGACCAATGGAGGAGCGGTGCTTGTCGAGATTATACGAGGCGCCCAGACTCAGAGCCCCTGTGAGATCGAGATAGCGCGCGAATCCCGCCTTCTGGGCTTCCTTGCCCGAGCCTTCCTCCTTGCCGGGGTCCGTTTCTGGAGGGCCGGACGGTTCGTCCTCGAAGCCCGCCAGAATATCGTCGAGGCTTTGATCTTCGTCCTTGCCCGCGGCAGGGAGGGCCAAGCAGGTGAATACGAGCGCGAGGGTGAGCAGCCGATTTTGGGGCCCATGGATCCATCGCACTCGATCTAAATCCCCTTTTCGAGGCGGCGAATCGTGAACATGTCGTCACCGAGGGCTTGGTTGAATTTGACGTTGGAAACCTGAATCCGCGTCTTGTGAAGCGTCTTTTTCCCCTTGCGAGTGCTCATGGTAATTTGAGTGGGGACCCAGATGCCGTCAATCTGTTCGAGCTTGTCGACGTTCATATACTTCAACCGCTTTCCCTTCTTGAGCCAGCTGACGCTTCGAATGACTACATAATTGTCCTTTCGGACGAAGCTGATGGTCTTGGTGTAGCCGGTTTCCTTGCTCTCCTTGGCATTGGGCACGGCTTCGACCTGCCAGACCGGGATCCCGTCGACCTCGGTTTCCTTCATGAGGGTGTAGGTGTACCGGTCGAGTGTGGGCGACGACATGTCGGCAAAGGAAAAGTCCGAGCCCATAAAACTCCCGCTCTTGTCCCCACCGGCGATGCGCTTGGTCTTTTTGAGCGCGGGCAAATAGAGCCACTGGTCGTCGTCCCGATCAGCATCGTCATAATCGTGGTTGAGGAAGCCTGTGTTCTTTACGTCGGCGGGAGAGAGGAAGAAGATCAGCGAGAGGCGGTCGTCACCCTGATCCCGGGAGAAATTCCTCATGCTTCGGATCCGTTCGTTGCCGCGCTTGTCGATCAAGACCATTTTGAGGTCGGAGATCCCGTTGTCGCCATCGTCGCGTTCGTCGGCCCATTCCATGATCTGGCGCCCGGTCGTCGAACTCGGCTCGGTCTGGACGACGGATCCTGACGGAGCGGGAGACTCGGCGCCTGCGATCCAGGGTGTCGCCAGGACGAGGAGAGAGAGCCAGAACGGAATCCTTCGGCGTTTTCGGGGCATGCTAGAACCTCTCAAGCGACTTCGAGCCGGTCCTCGGTGAGTGGGTGGCCGCCGGTCCCGGGAGTAAAACTCATCGCAAGGGGCCGGAAAAGTGCTAATTCCCTTCGGGTAGGGATCTGTTGGCCGGAGGAGGAAATCGTGAAGGCGCTGCTCTTCGATACGGAAACCACGGGCATGGTGGTGCGAGACAGGCCACCCCAGGACTCTGCCCAGCCCGACCTGGTGCAATTGGGCATGCTCCTCGTGGAAACCGAGGACTGGACACCGCGAGCCCGGCATTCGATGTTGGTGCGACTCCCTGAGGGTGCGCGGATCGAGGAAGGGGCGAAGAAGGCCCACGGAATTAGCGAGGAGGACTGCGCCCGCTACGGGGTGCCGGCCATGGTCGCCGTTTCTCTTTTTAACCAACTCTGCATTCAGGCCGAAGTGATCGTGGCCCACAATATGGCCTTCGATCGTTCGATCATGCAGACCGCGCTCCACCGACTGGGGGGCAAGCCCGACCGGATGGAGGACGTCCGCCTGGTCTGCACGATGCAAGAATCTACGGATCTTCTGAAACTGCCCGGGCGTTTCGATTCGTATAAGTGGCCGTCTCTTGCCGAAGCGTACACCTACTTCACGAAGCAGGAACTGGTGGGCGCACACGATGCCCTGGTGGATACCGAGGCCTGTCTCGCCGTTTTTCAGGGCCTCATCGAGAAGAGCGTCGTGCAGCTCTGAGCGCGGGGTTTCTCCGGCGTCTACCGGTCTGGGTCAGAACGGGAAGGATCGAAGAGAGACTCCCGGGCTTCCTCGGATTCCGCCGCGGTGCGCACTGCGGCGATGAAGGCCTTGAGGTCGTTCTGGTGGCCGGCGAGCGCACGCTCGAAAAGCGGGAGATCCTCGGTATAGGTTCCCCGCAGCGCCAGGCACGCGTCGTTGAGCTTGAGGGAGGCGGCCAGTTTCTTGCCGTCGTAGGCCGAGAAGGGAAGCTCGGCCAACTGGGTTCTGACCGCCTGCTCGGCGACCGCTCGTCGCCGGCCGCGTTCGGCCGGATCGTCTGCCTCGGCATAGAGGGCCTGGATTTGGCGCTGGAATTCAAGCAGGAATTGGGCGAGGAGTCGGGCATCTTGGACCTCTTGGCGCCGGCGGTGAGCCTTCTCCGGGACCTCGACGAAAAAGAGCACCGAAGCTTCCTGGCCGATGAAGAGGGCGGCCCCCTCGTTGAAGCCGGGCTCGCTTTCGACAAAAAATGTGGCGTGGACAAATTCGTGAAGCAGGGTCTCGACGAGTCGACCCTGGCTCGCCCGCAGCATCGGAGCGCTCACGGGATCGTCGAAGAAGCCCAGGGTGGAGTAGGCGGTGATCGGAGTCAGACAAACGTCAAAACCCTGGTCGCGAAAGTTCTCGGCTTGGTCCTCGGCCAGGGAGCGGTCGAAAAAACCCTTGTAGGGAACCGAGCCCACGATGGGGAAAACAAAGGGACGCGCGTCGAGCTCCCCGGGTTCGGTGACCACGAGAGTCGTGATAATGCGGTCACCTGTCCACGGGACATAACTCGTGTACTGTCCGCCTACTTCGAGTCCTATCTCCCCGGCAAAGCTCCGGGTGGCGATGACCGTCCGCAAGCGATCGGCCAGAATCGGTGGAGTGTCGGGGGCGGCGAGGGCATCCTCGATATCAATTCGTTTCCAGAGTAGCTGGGCCTGTCCCTGAGCCAGGTGTCCGTAGTAGCAGCCTCCAGAGAACAGCGAGAGGCCAAGGAGTACGATGAAGAGCGCCGATTTTCGCCTGGCAGCCCGGGCGAGAGACCAGGATTGCGCGGACCGGGTCGTGGCCGAGGTTTGGGCGGTGGGCGCCCTCGGCGTCGAGGAGGCTGCAGGGGACCGGGGGGTGGATTTACTCATCTACTTGGATCGCCAGGGGGAGGCGGCCATTCGAGGCGCCCTGAGCGAACTTGCGAGCGAGGGGGTCGTGACCGGTGAACTCGAGGTTTTGAAGGATCTCGACTGGAGCGAGGCGTGGAAGGAAGGGCTCGAGAGCTTGATCATCTCGCCCCGCCTGGTGGTGCGTCCCTCCTTCGTGGCCCACGACCTGCTGCCCGGGCAGCAGGAGGTCAT
Source organism: Myxococcota bacterium (assembly GCA_029243605.1). Lineage (GTDB taxonomy): Bacteria > Myxococcota_A > UBA9160 > UBA9160 > UBA4427 > JAZXM01. The sequence goes on along the minus strand of JAQWRT010000080.1, from coordinate 56,057 downwards.
CGTCGACCCGGGCCAGGCCTTCGGGACTGGCGGCCATGAATCGACGCGACTGATCTTGGACTGGCTGGATGGGCTCCTCGATGGGGCCGAGCCCCCGCGCCGGGTACTCGATGTCGGAACGGGTTCGGGGGTGCTCGCTCTGGCAGCGCTCAAATTGGGGGCACATTCGGCTCTGGGCTTCGATCTCGACCGGGGAGCGGTTCGGGAGGCCGGCGAGGTTTCGCGCGTGAACGGACTCGGCGACAAGCTGAGCCTCTTCGCCGGACCGATCCAGGCCCTCGCCGTTGGGGGCTTTGATCTGGTTCTGGTCAATCTCCTTCGCAGCGAGATGCTTCCCATCGCGAAAGAGATCGTCGGAACGCTGTCCGGGGACGGCAGGTTGGTGCTCTCTGGCTTGCTCGAGTCAGATCGGGAGGAGGTGCTCGCTGCCTTCGCCGAGGAAGGTCTCTCGCCCCTCGCCGAGGGCGCGCGCCGAGACGCGTCTGGGGCCCAATGGATTTCGCCGCTGCTCGGTTTTTCGGGTTGAAGCACGGGGCGTCTCAGGCACCTGGCTCGCGGATCCGCGCTCGCCAGTCGTCGAGTACGGCTTCCAGGGTTTGGTCCAGAGTGCGGAGAGGCTTCCAGCCCGTGACCTCTTGGAGGCGGTGGCAATTGCCCACCCGGGCGTCGGCCGGGCGCCAGCGGGCTTCATCTCTAAGGATTTCGGGTTCAACCCCAGCTCTCGAGGCCAGGGCTGCCAGGATTTCTCCGATGCGGATTCCCACCCCACTCGAGACGTTGTAGACGCCGTTCGGGACCTCAGGGTCGATCAGGTGCCGATAGGCTTCGATGACGTCGTCCACGTGGAGAAAATCCCGAACGCTATCCAGATTGCCCACCCGCATGGGGGCCCGGTCGCCGGCTTCAATGCGAGCGATCTGGCGAGCGAAGTCCGGAGCGACGAAATTCGGGGATTGGCCCGGGCCGGTGTGGTTGAAGGCGCGGATCCGGACGACGTCCATGCCCGCGCGAGCCGCCGCGTGCCCGAGTTCCTCAGCGACCGCCTTGGTCTCGGCGTAGACGCCCAGGGGGGCGAGGGCTCTCTCTTCGCTCAAGGGCGGGTCGCCGGGAGCCTGAGGCGGGTATTGGTCGCCGGAACCGATGAGCAGCAGCCGCGCCTCGGGGACATGCGCTCGGACGGCTTCGATGATATTTCGGGTTCCCTCGACGTTCACCCGATGCGCCAAGTTGGGGTCCCGGGCAGCGGAGGGGACGAAGGCAATGGCAGCCAGGTGAATGACGGCTTCGGGAGCTGAGGCCCGCACAAAGGCCGAAACGGCCTCGGGGTCGCTCACGTCCACCGTGTCTCGGTCGAAGCCCGTGACAGCGTGGCCGGCGCTCTCGAGGTGCGGGATAAGGCGATTTCCCACGAAGCCAAGCGAGCCGGTCACCAGAATTTTCATCTGCGCAGCGTTCCACAGCCGCCGGGGGGGTGCAAACACGTTCTCTTCCTGGGCTCTGCTACCTTGGAGGCCGAATGGGGGGCGTATGATCATCGGAGTGAGCGGGCGGAACGGGGCGGGCAAGGGAGCCATCGTCGATTACCTCGCCGAGCGCAGCTTTTACGTGTTTTCGCTCTCGGATATGGTTCGGGCGGAGCTCAAGCGCCAGGGCCTTGACGAGACCCGGGACCGAATGATCGAGGCCGGCCGGGCGCTGCGAGAGGCGGGTGGGCCGGGTGCTCTGGCCGAGGCTCTGGTGGCTCAGCTCCAGCCCGATCGGAACTACGCCGTCGATTCGATTCGACACCCCGCGGAGGTCGAGGTCCTGCGGAATTTCTCGTCCGAATTCAAACTGGTCTGGGTCGAGGCCGACGAAGCTCGGCGCTTTCAGCGCATGCAGGAAAGGGCGCGTCCGGGGGATCCTGTCGACCTGGAAGAGTTGCGGGCCCAGGAGGCGCGGGAGTTGGCGAACAGCAACTCAGCGGGTCAACAACTGCTCGCCGTCCAAGCCGTGGCCGATTTCGTGATCCCCAACGACGAGGGCTTCGACGAACTGCACACACGGGTTCGGGAGGTCTTTCGCGAAAGCCTTTTTTTTGAGCGTCCGACCTGGGACCAATATTTCATGAGCATCGCCCAGGTCGTGGCCTCCCGGAGCAATTGTGTCAAGCGCAAGGTCGCGGCGGTGGTTACCCGGGATCGGCGCATCGTGTCCACCGGCTATAACGGAACGCCCCGCGGCACGCGCAATTGCAACGAGGGCGGGTGCCCGCGCTGCAACGATCTGGCTCCGGGCGGGACTGGGCTGGTCGAGTGTTTCTGTTCCCACGGTGAGGAGAACGCCATCACCCAGGCCTCCTACCACGGCGTTTCGCTCCAGAGCGGCACTCTCTACACCACGTTTTCGCCGTGCTTGCAGTGCACCAAGATGATCATCAACGCGGGCCTCAGCGAGGTGGTGTACAACGCGGAGTACCCCCTCGGGGGAAGATCCCTGGATCTGCTGGCCGAGGCCGGAGTCAAGGTTCGCCAGGCGGGCCTCGCGGGCTGATTTTTGCCGACTGGGGTGATTCCCCTCAATCCTCGCCTGGAGGTGGCCGAATGCTGAGGGGTGCCGGGTTTCGTTCCCGCACACTTCGGAGGCAATCGTGCGACCCAGGCCGCTGCAAGCCCTTGATTATCGTGAATTTCCCATCCTCTATGTCGACGACGAGCCCGATAACCTCCGGGTCTTTGAACTGACATTCAGGCGGGAATTCACCGTCCTGACCGCGTCTTCCGCCGAGGAGGGCATGGAGATCCTGAACGCGAATCCGGTTGCCGTGGTGCTTTCGGATCAGCGTATGCCCGGGGTCACCGGCGTCCAGTTTCTGGCGCGTGCCCGCAGCCTGGATCCCCGGGCGATTCGGATGCTTGTCACCGCGTATGGCGACGTCGAAATTCTCGGTAACGCGATCAACGACGGTTCGATCTACCGCTACCTCCCCAAGCCCTGGGAGCCCGACGACATGCGCCTCACCCTGCGTCGGGCGATCGAGACCTATGCCCTTGAGGAAGAGCGCACCGCGCTACTCGGGGAGTTGGAAACCATCAATCGGCTTTCGCGCTCCCTGCACCAGGAAATGGATCTGGATCGGTTGGTGGGACAGCTGCTCAACGTCATGCATAAAGACTTGGGCTTCGATGGTGGAGCTCTTCTGTTTTTCGACGACGAAGGCGAGAATCTCCGCTGGAAATCGCTCTTTCCGGCCGAATCGGATTTGTCCTCGTGTCTGCGAAAGATCGAGTTGACCCGCCCCGAGGCCTCGGATTTTCTCGATCGAGTTCTGCTGGGACATACCCAGAGGCTTTCGATGGACGATGTCGAGGACTACGAGGGACCGCTTCACCGATGGTTGACCGAGGTCTCCGCCGAGGAACTTCTGGTGATCCCGCTCATGGGCAAAAAGGGGGTCGTGGGTGCCCTGGCCGTGGACAACCGGAGCGGCAGTCGCGGCTTTGGGCCTGGGGACTTGAGGCTTCTCGATGGTCTGGCGACCCAGGCTGTGGTTGCCTTGGAGAATGCCCGCCTTGTGGAGGATTTGCGGGCGACCCGGGCCCAGGTTCAACGGGCCGACCGTTTGGGGACCCTTGGAACACTGGCGGCAGGTCTGGCCCACGAGATTAATAATCCGCTTGTCTCCATCAATACTTTCGTGAATCTGGCCCCGGAGATGCGCGACGAGAGGGACGATGCCTTCTGGGGCGACTATCACCGGCTGGCCCTGGGCGAGTTGGCTCGGCTGCGCGGTCTAGTCGAGCGGATGGCGGGGCTGGGGAGCAATGACACTCCGAATCCCACCGGAAATCATGCCGAGGTGGACGTGGGCCAGATGGCCCGGGACGTGACGGCTCTGCTCGAGGGCCAAGCCGCCCGGGGACAGGTTCGGCTTTCCTGCGAAGAGCTCGAAGAGCCGCTGAGCGTCATCGGAGACCGAGATCAGCTTCATCAGGTGCTCTTGAATCTTTGCCTCAATGGCCTCGCGGCGACTCCGCCGGGTGGCTCCGTCGAGGTCGGGATTTTCCCGGATCCGCAGGAGCCCGAGTCGTGGCTCCAGATTCGGGTTAGGGACGAGGGGTGTGGCATCGCGGGCGACGATCTCGAGCAGATTTTCGATCCCTTTTTCACGACCAAAAGTCCGGATGGCGGGAGCGGTCTGGGGCTGATGGTGGTCCACCAGATCGTTTCCGAGCACGGGGGCACCATCGACGTCAAGAGTCAAGTCGACCTCGGAACCGTGTTCCGGGTGCGTCTCCCCCAGACGGCGGTCTCTACGCCCCCCCCTTCCGGAACAGCTTGACGCACCCCGAGTGATCCCAGAAACTCCCGTCGCCAGCGTCGGCCCATCTCGGGCCGGCCAACGTGGTCGGCGAGGCGAGGAGATACCCTCACAGTCGGCCCCAGCCATCGGGATCGGAGTCCGGGTTTTGGGAATTGCGAATCGAAAATTGGGCCGCCAGGCAGCGAGACACTCGATTTCGGGCTCGGGCTCGGGCTTTGGCGTGGCGCTATCGGTCATGGGTGTTCTGGGAGCGATGCTGCTGATGCCTGGAGCGTCGGCGAGCGACGAAAGGCCTACCATCTTGCTGCTGCCCATGGTGGTCCACAGTTCCGAGAGCCCAGGATACCTTCGGCGAGGGATATCCGACATGCTGATGGCGCGCTTCCATCAGAGCGCCGATTTTCAATTGATTCAAATCGAGGATCCCGAGCAGGCGACGACGGATTTCGAGGAAGCGGTGGCGGCGGGCCGAGGGGCAGGCGCCGATTTCGTTCTCTTCGGCTCGTTTACTCGCTTTGGCGAGGGGGCAAGCCTCGATATGCACGCGGCTTCAACCGACCCGGGTGGGGACGAGGACAACCTGCGTGAAATCTTTGTCCATTCGGGCGCGATCGGCGAGGTCATCCCCGATCTCGACGACCTGGTCGGGAAAGTGGCGCGCTTTGCGGTTGACGGCTACGAGCCCGACGCCGAGCCCGGAGTTTCCCCGACCACGCCCGCTCCTGGGAGCAGGGCGGACTTGCTGCAGAGGGTGCAGACCCTCGAGGCCACGGTCCAGGCACTCCAGCAAAAGAACCTGGAGCTTACGCCCTAGGGACTCGATCGGTCGGGGGATTGCGCTAGATTCCCCGCCCGCATGGAACGGGTGGTACCACCCCACCCAGTTCCGAGTCAGGGGTGAGGCGGTGTAGCTCAGTCGGTTAGAGCGACGGCTTCATAAGCCGTAGGTCGCTGGTTCAAGTCCAGCCACCGCTACCACCCCTCCTACCCGAGCGGATCCCAAGGCTCCCGCGTACTCGGCGGTCGAGTTTCCTGGTCTCGCTCAACCCTGGCTGGGGAAGTGCTATCCTTCGTTTTCTACACGCGACTCGAAACCGTCCGTTCACAACGGGCGAACTCTGGGTAAATAGCCATGGTTGACGGTCTCCATAGATCCGCTTTAGTTCGTCGGGCTGTGGGCCTGTGGCTTCTGCTTGGCTTCACGTGGGCCTGTGATTCCTCGGCCCCTGCTCCGGGCGTCCAAAATGAGGCGAGCCTGGAGCAAGGCAAGCCGGCGATGGAACTGTCCTTCGGAATCTACACATCCGACGCGGCCACCGAGATGGTGAAGCAGTTCGCTCCCGCGACCGCGGCCCTCGAGTCGGCGCTCTCGGCGGAGTTGGACCGACCGGTCAGGGTTTCCCTGAAGGTGGCCTCTACCTACGAGGGCGGTGTGAATGACCTGATCGAGGGTCGGGTCGATTTCGCCCGGATGGGTCCGGCCTCCTACGTGATGGCGAAGGAGATGGAGCCGGGAATTCAGCTTCTTGCCATGGAAAGCAAAAAAGGGAAAAAGGTTTTCTACGGCGTTATCTGCGTGCACGCCGACAGTGAAATCGAGGTTCTCGAGGAAATTAAGGGTGAGCGTTTCGCCTTCGGCGATTCGCGCTCGACGATCGGACGCTTTCTGGCCCAGGAACTGCTGCTGAAAAACGGCATAGGGGCCGAGGATCTGGGTGGCTTTGATTATCTTGGGCGACACGACAAGGTGGGCATGGCGGTGGGGAGCCGGATGTATGCGGCCGGTGCCCTGAAAGAGGGTACTTTCAAGAAGTTGGTGGCCAAGGGGGAGCCGATTCGGGTGCTCGCTCGATTTCCGAACGTGACCAAGCCGTGGATCGCGCGCGCCGATCTGGATCCGACACTCTTCGTGGCGGTCCAGAAAGCGTTGCTTGAGATGACCGATGAGAAGGCGCTCAAGGCGCTCAAGAAGGATGGGTTTCTGGCCGGCGAAGACAGTGATTATGATCCGATCCGTTCGGCCATTGGGGCAAGCAGGGAATTTGGCGCTGAGTCCTGAGTCGATCTGGATGGGCAGCGGTAAAGGCGAGTTAGATGACGGGTGCACCTAGGCCAGCAGCGTGGTCAATTCGGAGAAGGCTTTTTGCAACTCTGGGTGTGGTTTCGTTTGGCCTCTTTCTGCTGACCAACGAGCCCGTTCGGCGCATGGAGACCGACGCCATGGTCGGATTGATGCGGGAGCAGTATTGGAGCGCATTAGGCGCGCTGGTTCCGGTGCTCCAGGATCAGGTGATCACCGCCGATGCCGACATCGACCTGCCCGTTCTTCGCAGGATCGCCGACGATTTTAAGCAAACCTATCCGGCTGTTCGTGCCATGCGGATCCGAGGCGGAGACGGCAGCGTGCTCGTCGAGAGCGAGGGGACTGTGGCCTTTGGTGGGTCGGCCACCTTCGAAGTGAGTCGCATGCTGAGAGCCGGGGAGTACGAGGTCGGTGAGGTCGAAATCGTCATCGACCTGGGCGACGTCGAGGCCCAAGCGGCGCAGCACGTGGTGGAGCTTCAGATCTTTTTCGCGGGGCTGCTCTTTCTTACAGCCGCTGTGCTGGTGATCGGGTTCTATCGCTTGACCGTCTACCCCCTGCGGAAGATCGATGAAAAACTCGGAAGACTCGCGGCGGGGGAGCCGGTGGCGGATGAGCCGTTCAAGGGGGCCGAGGAGTTTCTGCGCCTCAATGACTCGGTGGATGCCCTGGCATCAGCGGTTCAACTCCAGGAGCGGCAACAGGAGTTGGAACTGCAGTTGCAACAGTCTCAGAAGTTGGAAGCCGTGGGGCGACTGGCCGGAGGTGTGGCCCACGATTTCAATAATCTCCTGACCGTGATCCTGGGCTATGCCGAAACCCTGGTGGACGACTCGGCGCTGAGCACGACCTCTCGGGCCAGCGCCGGTCAGATTGTTTCAGCCGGAGAGCGGGCGGCGGCGCTGACACGGCAACTCCTAGCTTTCAGTCGCAAGCAGGTCTTGAGGTCAAGCGTGGTCAAGCCCGAGGAAGTGCTTCGGGGCATGGAAGAAATGCTCGGGCGATTGATCGGTGAGCGCATCGAAGTCATCGTGGCGGCGGAAGAGGGTTTGGGCTGGGTTGATGTCGACGAAAACCAATTCGAGCAGGTGATCCTGAACCTTTCCATTAACTCGAGAGACGCCATGGTCGGGGTGGGGCGCCTCGAGTTGGCCCTCTTCTCCGAGTACGTGGAGTCGGATACGGTGATTCCAGCGGGCAGTTCGAGTTCAATCCCAGCAGGCGAGTACGTCGTGTTCAGCGTTCGAGATAACGGGGCTGGAATGGACGAGGAAACCTTGACCCGGATCTTCGAACCCTTCTTTACGACGAAGGGGGCAGGGGAAGGCACCGGCCTCGGACTCGCCATGGTCTACGGAATTGTGTCCCAGAGTGGCGGCTTTTTGGAGGTGGACAGCCGTATCGGCGAGGGAACCACTTTTCGGTTGTATTTGCCTTCGGTCGAGGGGGAAGTCGAGACAGTGACGCCCTCGGTCCCGGTGGTCGGAAGTACGGTGCTCGTCGTGGAGGACGAGGGTCTCGTGCGCGTGTTGACCCGGGAGGTTTTGGAGAGCGAGGGCTATCGCGTGCTGGTCGCCGCGGGGGCTGAAGATGCCATGCGAATCTTCGAGGATGTGGGCGAGGAGGTCGACCTGCTGCTGACGGATCTCGTTTTGCCGGGGACATCCGGGGTGGAACTCAGCCACGCCCTCCGCGAGAGAGTGCCAGAAATGAAGGTGTTGCTGGTGTCGGGCTACGACAACGGGATGCTCGGGCCAGAGGAGAGGGTCATCCCCTTCCTTCAGAAGCCCTTCGAGAGGGCTTCGCTCCTCGCGAAAGTGCAGGAGGTCCTGATGTCTCCGAAGCCGCTGAGGGAGCCGGTCACCGGGGAGAACACGGCCTAGGCGGGGTTGCGGAGTTTGTGTTTGCGCACCTTGCCGCTGGCGGTCCGGGGGAGATCGTTTTCGATGATGATCTTGCGCGGGATTTTGAAAGCGGCGAGCCTCTCCCGGCCCCAACTCTCCAGTTCCTGGCTGTCGAGGTCCCGGTTGGGTTCGAGGAGAATGTGGGCCCGGGGGACCTCTCCCCATTGGGGATCGGGGACGCCGATTACAGCGATTTCCTGAATCGCGGGGTGTTCCCGGTAGACCGCTTCGATTTCGGCGGGGTAGACGTTTTCACCCCCCGAGATCAGCATTTCTCGGGCGCGCCCGACCAGGGTCAGAAATCCCTCGGCATCCTGTTGGGCGAGGTCCCCGGTTCTCAGCCAGCCCTCGGTGAGAGTCTCCGCCGTGGCCTCGGGTCGCTCCCAATAGCCCACCATGGTGATGGGGCCGCGGACGACGATTTCCCCGGTTTCGTGTTCTCGGGCGTCTTCCCACTCCATGGGTGGACGGGCGACGGTCTCGGTTCGGATGACCCGGAGTTCGGCGTGCAGGACGGGTCGGCCAACGCTTCCCGCTCGGGTGGGGGCGTCCTCGAGGGTGAGGGAAGTAAGCGTCGAGGTTTCCGTTTGGCCATAGCCTTGGAGAACGAGAATCCCAGCAGAGGCGAAATTCCGGATGAGTTCGGTGGAGATCGCCGAGCCGGCGCTAAAGACGAAACGCAAGTCGGGAAGGCTGGCTGGGGGAGACGCCGCCAGGCGCTCGTAGAGCCGCTGATGCATGGCGGGTACGCCTCCGAAATAGTTGATCCTCTCGCGCGCGACAGCCTTCCAAACGGCTTCCGGGTCGAAGCGTCGGTGGAGGACCAGGAGGCCTCCCGAATAGAGCAGGGGAATCGCGAGAATTTGGAGCCCCAGGGAGTGGAACAGGGGAGCGACGACGAGCACCCGGTCGCCCGGACGAATGCCGAAGGCCTCCACCGCGTTGAGGGCGTTATAGAGCGCCTTGCGATGGGGGAGCAGAGCGCCCTTGGGATGGCCCGTGGTTCCGGAGGTGTACATCAGGATGGCTGGAGTATCGGCTTGGACAGCCACGGCCTCCTCGAGAGGTGACGCCTCTGCGCAGGCTTCTCCCAAAGGATCTCCTGCCCGATCCATGGCGAATCCCAGGGCGGGTCGATGACTCGCGAGAGCCAGGGCCTCTTCGAGGGTAGGGCGCAGCGCGGCCTCGTAAAAAATGGCGGCCGGACGACAGTCGTCGAGCTGGAATGCGATCTCTCGGGGGGTGAGGCGCAGGTTGATGGGAAAGGTGATGGCGCCGGTTCGGGCCGTGGCAAAGAAGAGCTCGAGGAACTCGGTCCGGTTGTCGAGAAGGAGGGCAACCCGGTCGCCCGGGGCGATGTGCCCATCCCTGAGCCAGCCGGCCAATCGGGCAACCCGGTCGGCGAATTCACGCCACGTCACACTGCGGGTCTCATCGGCCAGAGCGGGTGCATCGGGGGTGACCCGCGCCCAATGCGAAGGCCACTCGCCCAGGTTGTGATGGGGGGAGCGTTGTCCAGCGGGAGGGCGGGTCGGCGCCGTCGGGGTCATAGGGGCTGGGGAATACTTCAGATGCCGAATTCGCGCCAGGGATCCGGGGACACGATGAGGCGACGGGATGGGGCGCGCGAGGTACTCTCCCGGGATGGTCCTGGATGTCCTCAGCCGCGCTGTTCGAGACCTTCGACTGGGAGGGCAGCACGTGCTGATCGCCGTATCCGGCGGTGTGGATTCCACAGTGTTGCTCGAGGGGATGCATCGGGTTGCTTCGGCCGAGGGCCTGAAGCTTTCCGTGGCCCATATCAACCACGGCCTACGCGGCGAGGAATCCGACGGCGACGAGCGCTTCGTCTCGCTGCGGGCTGCGGAGATGGGATTGCGCTTTTCCAGCGCTCGGGTCGATCCACGAAGCCTCCGGGAGGGGGGCACGAAGCGAGCCCGGCCCACACTGCAAGAGGCCGCGCGGACGTGTCGCTACCGGGCCCTCGAGACCATCGCGGAGGAGCATGCCGCAGACTGCATCGCCACCGCCCATACCCTCGACGACCAGGCGGAGACCGTCCTCATGCGGTTGCTTCGGGGAGCGAGCCCCTCGGCTTTGGGGGGAATCCCCGAGCGGTCTCGCGAGGGCGGCGTGGTGCGGCCTTTGCTCGCGGCCAGCCGGGCCGAGATCGAGGCTTTCGCCCGAAGCGAAGGTCTCGATTGGAGAGAGGACTCGTCGAATGCCAGTGACGCCTATACGAGAAACCGTTTGCGTCGTCACTGGATTCCCGGCTTGGCAGAGGAATTCAACCCTCAACTTCTCAGGGCGGTCGCTCGCCTGGCCGAGAGTCAGAGGCGAGACTCGGAGTGGATCGACGAGTTGGTGGAATTGAAAGCAGGGGAGCTTTGGGGGATCAAGGATCACGACGACGCTGAGGGGCGGATGTCCGGGCGAGGCCTGGAACTCGTGGAAGAGGGATGGGCTGAGCTGCCCGAGGCGCTGGCCCTGCGGCTGGCCGCCCGCGCCATGAGGGAGTTGGGAGCGGGTCGGGACATCAGCCGGGTGCATCTCGTGCGCCTCTGGCGCTTCCTAGCGGCGGAGAACTTGTACACGGGCGCCGAGCTTGAACTTCCAGGCGGGCTTAGGTTGATCAAGGCCCGGGGGGTTTTTCGAATGGGGCGGGTTGAGGTAGATGCCAAGGGTTCATGCTAAGCTCAACTCGGTTATGCAGCGATGGCATGCGTCCCAGGAAGCGGGCGGTGTGCAGCTCATGGGCAGTTGGCGGCTCCGGTGAACTAAGGCGCCCAAGGCGGCGTCTCGACAACGGTCCAGGAGCTGAAACCGGGCTTTCGTTCGGCGAAGTGCATCGCGAACTACCGTTTGCGAGTAGAGCGTAGAGGATAAGCAGTGAATCAGCAGTTTTACAAAAATATGGCGCTGTGGGTCGTGATTCTGGTGGGCATGTTGATGCTCTTTACCATGCTTCGGCAAGATCAGGAAACGCCCCCGGACCTCGCCTACAGCGATTTCGTGATTGCCGTCGAGGACGGTCAAATCGAGAAAATCACCATCGAGGAAGGAAGCATCAACGGCGTCCAGATCGACGGTAGGGATTTTACTACATATGCGCCGACGATCTCCCAGGATCTGCTGGCTCTGCTCAAAGAGAAGCAGGTCAACGTCAAGGCCCAGCCGAAGGACGAAGGCGGGTTCTGGCGTCAAATCCTCATTATGTGGTTCCCGCTCCTGCTTTTCGTCGGCATCTGGATTTTCTTCATCCGCCAGATGCAATCCGGCGGTGGCAAGGCCATGAATTTCGGCAAGTCCAAGGCCCGCCTCCAGACGGAAACCCAGCAGGTCGTCACCTTTAAGGACGTGGCCGGAATCGAGGAATCGAAAACCGAGCTCGAGGAGATCATCGAGTTCATCAGGGAGCCCAAGAAATTCACCCGGCTTGGCGGCCGGATTCCGAAGGGCGTTCTCCTCGTTGGCCCTCCGGGCACGGGGAAGACCCTCCTGGCCAGAGCCGTCGCCGGCGAGGCCGCTGTCCCCTTCTTCTCGATCTCGGGCTCAGACTTCGTCGAGATGTTCGTGGGTGTCGGCGCGTCTAGGGTGCGTGATCTCTTCCAGCAGGGGAAGAAGCAGGCGCCCTGCATCATCTTCATCGACGAGATCGACGCCGTGGGTCGGCATCGTGGCGCCGGTATGGGCGGTGGCCACGACGAACGTGAACAGACGCTGAACCAGTTGCTCGTAGAGATGGACGGCTTCGAGGGAAACGAGGGCGTCATCCTCATCGCCGCGACCAACCGGCCGGATGTGCTGGATCCGGCGCTCCTTCGACCCGGGCGCTTCGATCGCAGGGTTGTGGTGCCGCGCCCGGATCTGAGAGGCCGACTTCAGATCCTTAAGATTCATACCCGCCGGGTTCCCCTGGCGGACGACGTGGACCTTGAGCTCCAGGCCCGAGGGACGCCCGGCTTCGTCGGCGCAGATCTTCAGAACCTGGTGAACGAGGCGGCTCTGCTAGCGGCTCGGCGCGATGCCCAGCGGGTAGGCCGACTTGATTTCGAGAATGCCAAGGACAAGGTCATCATGGGGACCGAGCGCCGAAGCATGATCATGTCCGACGAGGACCGACGGATTACCGCCTTTCACGAGGCCGGCCACGCTCTGGTGGCTTTGATGACCCCGGAACACTCGGATCCCGTTCACAAGGTCACAATTATTCCCCGGGGTCTCGCGCTGGGGCTAACCCAGACCCTGCCCGTGGAGGATCGGCTGAACTACACCGAGAAAGACATCTTCGCGATCATTCGGTATGCCATGGGCGGAAGGGCGGCTGAGGAATTGATTTTTGGTCACCTTTCCACCGGCGCCTCGAATGACCTCGAGCAGGCCACAAATTGGGCTCGGCGAATGGTGACCGAGTTCGGAATGAACTCAAAGCTGGGTCCGGTCAGCTACGCCGATAGCTCGGGCGATGTTTTTCTGGGGCGCGACATGATGGCCCGGAAGGATTACAGCGAGGAGATGGCGAAGCAGATCGACGAGGAAGTGAGTTCTACCCTCAGTCGAATGTACACTGAAGCCCGCGAGATCCTGACGACTCACCGGGATAAATTGGAGGCGATTGCCGAGGCGCTGCTCGAGCGGGAAACCCTGGAGACCAGCGACCTGACCCAGTTGATCAATGGCCACGACCTGCCCGAGATGGCGACCCCGAGCGCTGAGTCCGAAGACGAACCGCCGGTGGAACCCTCCTCGGATGTCAAGGACGAAGACCTCCCGGATCCCGAGCCCCTTCCGAGCTAGGTTGCGCCAAGGAGAAGCGGCGTGGGCGACGACCAACTCTTTCCAGCCGATCGAGTGACCGTGATGGGGGTCTTGAATGTTACGCCCGACTCCTTCTCGGACGGGGGGCGACTCTTGGGCTCGAGCGGGGATATCTGTCTCGATCGATCCCTTGCGGCCGCCCATGCTTTGGTGGAGGCCGGTGCCCACATGATCGATGTCGGTGGTGAGTCGACCCGGCCCGGTGCCGGCGAGGTCGGGGTTCAGGAAGAGATTGATCGTACAGCGGGTGTCATCGAGAAACTCGCCCAGGATCTGGACGTTCCCATTTCCATCGACTCGCGTCGGACCCCTGTGGTTCGCTGCGCTATTGAGGCCGGGGCGCGTGTGGTCAACGATATATCCGGGCTGTCGAGCGATGCGACCCTGGCGGCGGAAGTGGCCGAGGCTGGGAGCACGTTGATTCTTGGACATCTGCGCGGGACTCCGGCGACTATGCAGGATTCCCCCGGCTACGAAGATGTCCTCGAGGAGGTCGCCCTGGAATTGGCACGATCCGTCGAGCAGGCCCGGGCGGCGGGTGTGGCCAGTCGTAACTTGGTCGTCGATCCCGGTATCGGCTTCGGGAAGCGCTTCGAGGACAATCTGGAACTGATCGCTCATATTGGTTGGCTGAAGGGCCGTCTCGGCTTGCCCGTGATGGTGGGCGCTTCGCGCAAGGCCTTTCTCGGCTCCATTACCGGGGAAGCGGTGGCGGACCGCGAGTTCGCCAGTCATGCGGCCTGCGCGGTCGCGGCCTTCGGTGGCGCGGATGCTGTTCGCGTCCACGACCCGGCCGGGGCGCTCCGAGCGGTTCAGGTCGGCCGGGCACTCGGCTCGGCGCGTCGGAAGGAGTTGGCGTGATTCAGGTCATCTGGACCTTCCTTCGCGAGGTCGGTGATTTTTTCGCCGCCAATTTCGATCCCTGGCGCGACAGCGTGGATATTTTTTTGGTCACAATCGGGATCTATTGGCTGCTGCTCTTGATTCGTGGCACCCGAGCGATCCAGATTTTGGTGGGGTTGATCGTTCTCATCGGACTGAGTCTCGCCTCCGAGGTTTTTCAGTTGCCCACCGTGCGATTGATCCTGCAGAATTTCCTCGGGTCGGCTGTGCTGATTATCATTGTGCTCTTTCAGAACGATATTCGGCGGGCCCTTGCTCGAGTGGGAAGGGGCTTCTTTCCCACCGTCTCCGCCCAGCAGGAATCCAAGATGCTGGAAGAGATCGTTCGGGCGGCCCAGAGCCTGGTTCAGAAAAGGGTCGGGGCGCTGATCGTGCTCGAGCGGGAAAGCGCGCTGACAGACCAGATTGAGGCGGGCCGGGTCATTGATTCCTGGGTCAGCGCCGATCTTCTGGTCGCGCTCTTTCAGCCGGTCTCGCCGCTGCATGACGGTGCCGTGGTCGTGCGCGATGGCCGAGTGGCTTCGGCGGGCTGCATTCTTCCGCTTGCCCAGCGCGATAATCTGCCCGAGGGGATCGGGACTCGGCACCGGGCCGCCGTGGGCATCACCGAAGAGACCGACGCGGTGGTGGTGGTCGTCTCGGAGGAGACGGCGACGATCTCGGTGGTCATGGCGGGGGAAATGGTTCGAGGGCTCGACGCCTCTCGGCTCAGGGTCATGCTCCACGAGATCCTGACGGGAGAGACCCAGAAATTGCGGGGTGGCGGTGAGGGCGAGCGCTCGTCGGGTGAGCCTTCCGGGAACCCTCCCGGCCTGGGCGATGAGGCAATTTCTCGAGGCTAGAACTCGGGAGTCACGGGGTAGGGAAGGGATAAGTCAGCCAGATGCGTCGATATCCGTCAGTTCGCCCAGGACTCTTTTTGCTGGCACTGGCCATCGCTGTGTTCCTTTGGGGAATCGCGTCGGGGACGAGCAATGCCGAGCGCGGCTTCGATATTCCTGTGGTGCTGGATCGTCTGCCCGAAAATTTGGTGGTCACCGAGCAGAGCATTGACGATATCAATGTGCGCGTGATGGGAAGTCGAGCCGTCCTGCGCAGCGTGAACCCCGATAATTACAAGTTGGAAATCGACGTTTCCGGCGCCAAGCCGGGGGTGGCGGTCTACGACGTGGACCTCTCCAAGATCGACCTGCCTCGGGCTGCCCGGTTTGTCAGTCATGCCCCATCTCGGGTTCAGGTCCGCTTCGAGAAGAGGGGGCGCAAGTCAGTGCGGGTGCGCGCGGATCTTCAGGGCGAGCCGGCAGCGGGCTTCCACTTCGTCTCCGCGGCTATCGAGCCGCCCAAGGTTTGGCTGGTGGGCGCCCGAAGCCAGGTGATGCGACTCGATGAAGTCGTCACGGAAAACATCAATTTGACCGGGCTCAATGCCGATTATATTGCCGAGGCAAGGGTCAACCCCGGACTGGGTACGGTCTGGATGGAAGATGATCGGCCCGTGGAGGTTAAGATTCGGATCGAACCGGATGCTCCCCTCGAAGCGGCTCAGCTTCCAGGGGGGGCGGACCCGGGGAGCCAGGGTGCGCCCTGAACTCCGGGGCGCGGGTGACCGAGACTGTGAACAGCGGGGAAGATACGATGGCAGATGAGGGTCGAAAACTCTTCGGGACGGATGGCGTTCGGGGGACCGCAAACGTTCACCCGATGACGGCGGAGGTGGCCCTCGCTCTCGGCCAGGCCGCGGCTCATGTCTTCCGCCAGACCAGCGATCGCCAGCATAAGATTCTGATCGGTAAGGATACTCGGCTCTCGGGCTATATGTTCGAGGATGCCCTGGCCGCGGGGATCTGTTCCATGGGGGTGGATGTCATTCATGTGGGCCCGATGCCCACGCCGGCGATGGCCTTTTTGACCACGGATATGCGGTGCGATGCAGGGGTCATGATCACGGCGAGCCATAATCCCTACCAGGACAACGGCATCAAGTTTTTTGGTCGTGACGGCTTCAAGCTGGCCGACGAACTTGAACTGAAAATCGAAGAGTTGATCGAATCCGGCAGGCTGCCCGAGTTGAGAGCCAAGGCGGAGGAGGTCGGCCAAGCCACTCGTATCGACGATGCCGAGGGGCGCTACGTCGTATTTCTCAAGAATACCTTTCCCCGCGACCTGACTCTGGAGGGGATGCGAATCGTTCTCGATTGCGCGAATGGGGCGGCCTACCAGGTGGGCCCCATTGTCCTGGACGAGTTGGGTGCCGAGCTTTCCACCTTGGGCGTCGAGCCGGACGGTCGTAATATCAATAAGAATTGCGGCTCGCTCTACCCAGAGGGAGTTTCCGATCGGGTGCGTGAGGTGGGGGCCGATATCGGGATCGCAGTCGATGGAGACAGCGACCGGGTCATGATCATCGACGAGCGGGGCGAGGTCCTCGACGGCGATATCGTGATCGGCTTGTGTGCCCGTTATCTGTCGGAAAACGGTCGCCTCAAGGGAGGCGGTGTGGTCACGACCGTGATGAGTAACCTGGGGCTCGAGGAGGCGCTTGCCGAGCAGGGGCTAGACCTCATCCGTGCCCAGGTGGGCGACCGCTACGTGGTGGAAGCCATGCGCAAGGGTGGGTACAACCTGGGCGGCGAGCAGTCCGGGCACGTGATCTTCCTCGATCACGGAACCACTGGAGACGGTCTACTCACGGCGGTTCAGGTCCTGGCCATCCTGGCGCGAGAGGGTGTCCCGCTCTCGAAACTGGTTTCGGGATTCAAGCAATACCCCCAGGTGATGGTCAACGTCGAGGTTGCCCAGAAAAAGCCGTTGGAAGGATTGCTCGGGCTTCAGGCGGCCATCGCCGAGG
Organism: Myxococcota bacterium; assembly: GCA_029243605.1. Lineage (GTDB taxonomy): Bacteria > Myxococcota_A > UBA9160 > UBA9160 > UBA4427 > JAZXM01. The sequence continues at coordinate 39,198 of JAQWRT010000080.1, read as the reverse complement.
TCGAGGCCGAAATGGCTGGGAAGGGGCGGATCCTGATCCGCTATAGCGGAACCGAGCTCAAGGCCCGGGTAATGGTCGAAGGGGCAGAAGACTTCGACGTCGAGGGCTACGCAAACCGGTTGGCCGGAGTTCTCAAGGCAGACCTCGATGCTTGATGCCGACCTCTAGGCTCGGGGTCATGCGGGGACTTCGCACGAGGCCAGACCTTCCACCGCTCTGGGTCGGGGAGTCATGCTCCCGCGCCGAGCGCGCGTGATGCCCGCATTTGCCGCCTGGACGTTGGTCTCCGCTGCCCGCATGGGTGCCTTGGACCGCTACACCATCGACTCCTTCGGAGTCTCGGGCGATGCCTTGATGGAGAGCGCCGGCCGCTCGGTGGTCGACTTCATCCTGGCCCAGGGCGCGGAGGCCCTGGCGACGCCCGACGCGGAGGTGATGGTTTTCTGCGGTCCGGGGAATAATGGCGGGGACGGTTTTGTCATCGCCCGGCATCTGACGCTGCTCGGTGTGCCCGTGCGGACGCTGCTCTTGGGCGAGGTTTCGGAACTCCGTGGAGAAGCCGCGCTGAATTTTCACCGGGCCGAAAGTGTGGGCTGCTCAGTGGAGCCGGCCTGGCCCCTGGCTCGCCCACTCGCGCCGGGGGGTGTCGTGGTCGATGCACTTTTTGGCACGGGTCTTGGGCGGGCGCTGTCGGGAGCGGTGGCGGATCTGGTGAGGCACCTCAACGCTCGGCGGGCGGGTCGCGGTGGGTGGTGCGTGGCGGTGGATCTGCCGTCGGGGTTGGACGCGGGTACGGGACAAATCCTGGGTGAGGCCCTCGCTGTGGACGCCACGGTGACTGTGAATGCCCCGAAGATGGGTCTCGCGCTGGAACCCGGGCGTGGTCTTGCCGGAGAGGTCTGGGTCGCGCGGATCGGCATCGCCGATGTCCTTCCTGGCGAGGAGACCGAGACGGTCAAGGGCGCCGCGGTGCTGTGGACGGGGCCGGCGGCGGCTCGAGCCCTGCCCGAGCGAAGGCCCGACGGGCATAAGGGGAGCTTCGGCCATGTTCTCGTGATCGGAGGGTCGCGCGGGCTCTCCGGGGCCGCCGCGCTCAGCGCGATCGCGGCGGCGCGCGCGGGGGCGGGGCTGGTCAGCATTGGGTGCCCGGCGAGTCTCAGCGATGTTTTCGAGGCCCAGTGTGCCGAGGTGATGACCGCTGCTCTGCCGGAAACCCCCGAAGGAGCCCTCGCCGAGGCGGCACTCGACCCCATCGTGTCCTTGGCCGAGAGTCGGGACGTGGTGGCCCTGGGACCGGGACTCGGCCGAGAGCCCGAGACTCAGGCGCTGGTTCGCGCCCTGGTCGAGCGGATCCGGCTTCCGTTGGTGATCGATGCCGACGGCCTGAATGCGTTAAAGGCGCCGGCCACGCTTCGCGCCCGGCAGGCCGGGACGATCTTGACGCCGCATCCGGGGGAGGCGGCTCGGCTCTTGGGGACCGACGCCCAGGCCATCAATGCCGACCGGGTGGGGGCTGCCCAGGAGTTGGCAACTTTGAGCGGAGCGGTGGTTCTCTTGAAGGGCCCGGGGACGGTGATTGCTTGCCCCGACGGTCGAGTGATGATCAATCCCACCGGCGGGCCCAATCTGGCGACCGGGGGCAGTGGTGATGTGCTCACGGGACTGGTGGCGGCGCTTCTCGCCCAGGGGCTCGCCGGCATGGAGGCCGCTGGGCTCGGGGCGTATGTGCACGGAAGGGCGGGAGACCGAATCGCCCGGCGGCGGGGTGAGGCGGGCCTGCTCGCCAGCGAACTCGCAGACGAGATGCCGAGCGCCATGCAGCAATTGCGCGAGGAGGCACGAGAGCATGGAGGACAGCGAGATTTTGGATCAGCGACCCTGCTTCCATTCCCCGGAACCTGAGGCCACTCGGCGATACGGGGAGGGGCTGGCCCGGGTGTGGCGAGAGATGAACGCGCCGGGCCCTGGCGGCCTGGTGGTCTCGCTCCGCGGTGACCTTGGCGCGGGAAAAACGGTTTTTGTGAAGGGGTTGGCTCGGGGGCTCGGCATCGACGAGTCCCTGGTGTCGAGTCCGACTTTCGTGCTCGCCAATCAATACGCGTCTCCCGGGGAGGGGCTCTCGCTCCACCACGTGGACTTTTACCGCTTGGAAAGCCCCGACGAGCTCGAGTCCATGGGCTTCTTCGACTTGATCGCGCCGAGGGCGATTTTGGCCGTGGAGTGGGGGCCAAAATTCCCGGGCGAATTGCCCTCGGATCGACTCGAACTCGAATTGGAGGCCGACGGCGGGAGCCGGCTGCTCCGGGCCGAGGCCCGAGGTCCCGAGGCGGCACGGATTCTCGCGGGGTGGTCGGCGAGCCTGGCGGAGTAGGGGCTGCGTGCCCGTCCGGACACCCTTACCCGGCTCGGTGGGACAGGCTAAAGTCGCACCGCTCTGGCGGGCCTCTTTCCCTGGCAAGCGCACTGAAGACGGAAGAAATATGTCGCTGATCGTCCAGAAATACGGCGGGACCAGCGTGGCCGACGTGGACCGGATCCGTAACGTCGCCGCGCGTGTTGCCGCGATTCAGAAGCAGGGCCACCAGGTGGTGGTTTGCGTCTCGGCCATGTCTGGAGAAACGAATAAGCTCGATGCTCTCGCGCGAGAGGTTTCGGGCGCAGCCGAGCCCATCCCCAGGGAGTTCGACGCGCTTCTCTCCACCGGTGAGCAGAAGACTATCGCCCTCCTGGCCATGGCCATTCAGGCACTCGGTGTGCCCGCGCGCTCCTTTACCGGCGGCCAGATGGGGATGGAGACCGACTCGTCGCATACCCGGGCTCGGATCCAACGCATCCAAACCGACAGACTCAAGGCCCATCTGGACGAGGGGTCGGTCTGCGTGATCGCTGGCTTCCAGGGCGTGGACTCGGGCGGCAATATCACCACTTTGGGCCGGGGCGGTTCGGATACGTCGGCGGTGGCGGTGGCCGCGGCCCTCGAAGCGGACGTCTGCGAGATTTACACCGATGTCGATGGGGTCTACACCGCTGACCCCCGGGTGGCTGAGAACGCGCGAAAACTTTCGAAGATCTCATTCGAGGAGATGCTCGAACTCGCGAGCCTGGGTGCCAAGGTGCTGCAGACGCGGTCGGTCAAATTTGCCATGCGCTACGCGGTGCCCCTCCACGTGCGCTCGAGCTTCAATTCGGAAGATGGGACATGGATTGTTCCCGAGGAGGATGTCATGGAGCGCCTGGTGGTCTCCGGTGTCACGAGCAATGTGAACGAGGCGAAGATCAGACTCAGGAATGTGCCCGATCAGCCGGGTATCGCCGTGCGGCTCTTTACGCCCCTGGGCGAGGCCGGGATCGTGGTGGACATGATCGTGCAGAACTTCGCCAACGATGGAACCACGGATATGACCTTCACAGTGCCCCGGGCCGATTATGCCCGAGCACTCGAGATCGCCGAGCAGGTCGGCGGGGCGTTGAATTGCGCCGCCGTCGAGGGTGATGCCGAGATCGCCAAGGTGTCGATCGTGGGCTTGGGGATGAAGGATCACGCCGGGGTCGCCACCCGGATGTTCGATGTGCTGGCGACTCAGGACATCAATATCCAGATGATCAGCACCAGTGAGATCAAAATTTCGGTGGTGATCGAAGAAGAGCACGCGGATCTCGCGGTGCGCGCCCTGCACGCCGCTCTGGTGGACGAGGCCCCGACAAGCCCCAGCACTTGACCGGGGGCAAGAACTCGGGACAGGCCGACGCCGCTCTGGCGGTGGGGCTCGTGGTGTGGGGCCTGGCAGTGACCCTGGGAGGCAGCTCCGGGAGGGGTTCCCTCGATCCTGGGGGATGCAAGTTTCCCGCGGCGCTCGGGGCTTCGGCGATCTCCGCCCTGGAAATCGGGTGCAGCCAAACTCCCCCCGACGATGCCTCGGCCCTGGGCTCTCTGGGACTGCTCTTCGGCTTGCCCCTGGAGATCAACACGGTGGGTGAACGTGCCCTCGAGAGCCTTCCCGCAATTGGGCCCGTGAGGGCCCGGAGAATCGTCGAGGCCCGCTGCGTGCGCGGGTTCCTCGGCCTCGACTCCCTGGCGCGGGTTTCCGGGATCGGTCCGCGGACCGTGGAGGGGTTGCGGGGCTGGGCCGTGGCCCGGGCCGCTCCAAAATGTGCATTTCCCTGAGAAAGGGACCGGGGGCATCGGCTTGACCCTCGCCGGGGCTGGGGGTAGGGTCGTCGTTCCCAGCCAGCTTCCCCAATGGCAGGCTCTCCCCGAACCCTGGGGTTCGGACTCTCACCGAGGAGCGTTTCTCCCGAAATGCGCATCTACCTGGACCATAATGCGACGACGCCCCTGCGCGTCGAGGTGCTCGAAGCCATGACCGAGAGCCTGGCGGAGCATTACGGGAACCCCTCGAGCGGTCATGCCGAGGGCGCTTTGGCGCTCTCCCGGGTCGAGGATGCCCGCCAGGAGGTTTCCGACTGCCTCGGTGTGCCTCCGGGCTGGGTCTACTTCACCGGGGGCGCCAGCGAGGCGAATAATGCGGTGCTGATGGGGCTGCTCGCGGAATCGGATGGTCCGGGTCGACTCGTGACCAGTTCGGTGGAGCACCCCTCGGTGACCGAACCCGCGGCGCGCCTCGAGAAAGCCGGGATGGAGGTGGTCAGGTTGCCGGTGGACCGGGATGGCCTGCTCGATCCCGAGGCCGTCTTCGCCGCGGCCGAGGGGAATACGGCGTTGGTCTCGTTGATCTGGGCGAATAATGAAACCGGGGTGGTCCAGCCCATGCAAGAGATCGTCGAGGGCCTCAAGGCCCAGGGCAAACGGGTCCACGTGGATGCCACCCAGGCCCTCGGGAAATATCCGGTGGACATGGGCGCGCTCCCCGTCGATTACCTCTCGTGTTCGGCGCACAAGCTCAATGGTCCCAAGGGTACGGGCTGCCTGGTGGCGCGTGAGGGCGCCCCCCTTTCCCCGCTCATCGCAGGAGGTCCCCAGGAGCGGCGGATGCGCGGCGGGACCGAGAACGTCGCGGGGATTGTCGGCTTCGGCCGGGCCTGCTCCCTGGCGAGCAAGGAACTCGCCCAGCGGATGTCCGGGTACGCCGCGCTTCGCGACCGACTCTGGCTGGGGTTGCAGGAGCGGGTGGGGGGTGTGCGACGCAATGGCAGCCCGAGTCGTGTCTTGGTGAATACCCTCAATGTCGAGTTCGTAGGCGTGCCCGGGGAAGTCCTTCTCCAGGCCCTGGATATCGAGGGGGTCGCGGTTTCTGCGGGGGCGGCGTGTCACTCGGGGTCCATCTCGCCCTCCCACGTCCTGACCGCCATGGGGCTGAGCCCCGAAGAGGCTCGAAGCAGTTTGCGCCTCTCCCTGGGCCACGGTGTTCAGGAGGCCCAGATCGACGATGCCATCGAAATCTTTGGCCGCTTGGTCCATCGCGTTCGCAACTCGGGAGCCGAGCAATGAGCGGTCTCGAGGAGGGGCACGTGCCCGGACCCGACGAAGCCCGGGGCGAAGAGCGCGAGCGCATCATCGTGGCCATGTCTGGGGGCGTCGATTCGTCCCTGGTCGCGGCGCTCTTGGTGGAGCAAAACCGCGAGGTGGTGGGTGTGACCATGCACCTGGCGGGTGATTCCTCGCGCTGCTGCTCCCTCGAAGACGCCGATGATGCGCGTCGAGTCGCCGAGGGCCTGGGAATTCGTTTCTATGTGGCGAACTACACGGAGACCTTCAAGCGAGAGGTCATCGAAGTTTTCGCGGATGAATATCTCGCGGGCCGGACGCCGATTCCCTGCGTGGCCTGCAACAAGCGCTTCAAATTTGATTACCTGATGGAGCGCGCCACGATTTTTGGCGGGAAGGGTGTCGCCACGGGTCACTACGCCCGGGTCGCCCAGAATTCGGAAAGCGGTCTCTTCGAATTGCGCCGCCCCCGGGATCTCCTGAAGGATCAGACCTATTTCCTCTTTCAGCTCGATCAGGCCCAGCTCGCGAAAACATTTTTTCCCTTGGGCGAGTTGACCAAGGAGCAGGTGAGGCAGCGGGCCCGAGCCCTGGGACTGAAGACGGCGGACAAGCCCGAGAGCCAGGAGATTTGCTTCGTGCCCGGCGGCGATTATGCCGAGGTCGTTGAATCGATTCGCCCCGAGGCCAGCGAGCGGGGCGGCGCGATTGTCGACGCCTCCGGCGCGGTCCTGGGCCAGCATCGAGGCATTCACCGCTTCACCGTGGGCCAGCGGCACGGCCTGGGTATCAGCTCGGATCGCCGGCTCTATGTGACGCGCATCGACGCCGAGGCGCGTCAGGTGGTGGTGGGGCCGGCCTCGGACCTCGGGAGTGATGGCGCCGAAATCTCTGAGGTGAACTGGATCGCCGGTGCGCCGCCGCCTCGACCGGTCCGCGCCCGTGTGCAGATCCGGCACCGCCATCCCGGCGCCGAAGCCACCCTTTACCCGCTCCCCGGGCAAACCGTGCGGGTGGAGTTCGATGAACCCGTCGACGCGGTCTCCCCGGGGCAGGCGGCGGTCTTCTACGATCTCGCGAGTCGCGGGGATGAGCGCGGAGAGATCGTCCTGGGCGGCGGCTGGATTCAGGGATGACGATGGATCCAGAGTCCCCGACCCGCCCGGATCTGACCGATTTCGAGACCCGCCTCGGCTATCGCTTTAAGGATCCCTCTCTTCTGGAGACCGCACTCCGCCACGCTTCCCGGGCCCACGAGGAGCCCGGCGCCGCGAGCAACGAGCGCATGGAGTTCCTGGGAGATGCGGTGATCGGGCTGGTGGTGGCGCATTCGCTCTACGAGGCCCATCCGGCCTGGGAGGAGGGCGACCTGTCGCGCGCGCTTCAACAATTGGTCGACCGACCGGCCTTTGCGGCGCTCGCCCGACGCCTGGAACTCGCTCCTCATCTCCAATTGGGGCGAACCGAGCTGCAATCCGGGGGCGAGGCCAAGGACTCGATTCTGGCGAATGCTATGGAGGCGGTGGTTGGAGCGATTCACCTGGACGGCGGGCTCGAGGCCGCCCGGGAGTTTGTGGAGCGGGTCTACGGGGAAGCCCTGGCCGAGGGCGCCCCGCGTGCTCAGGTCGATATCAAGACGCGGTTTCAGGAGGCGGTGATGGCGCTGCACGGTGAGTTCCCGCGCTACGAACTCCTGGCGGATAGCGGCGTGGAGGGGGATGAGACGCGCTTCACCACCCGGGCCGTGGTGAAGGATGAGTATTGGGGAAGCGGCAGCGGTCGCACCAAACGCGCCGCGGAATTCGCCGCGGCCCAGGAGGGGCTCGCTCGGCTCGAGGGGCAGGGGGCCGGCAATGACTGATCCGCGTTCCGGCGGCGCATTCCCCGAGGACCACCGGGCGGGATTCGTCGCGCTGCTCGGCCCGCCGAATGCGGGCAAATCGACGCTCCTCAACCGCCTGTTGGGTGAAAAGCTCGCCATCGTCACCGCCAAGCCCCAGACCACCCGAAGTCGCATTTTGGGGATTCTGACCCTGCCCGGCGCGCAATTACTCCTCCAGGACACCCCTGGCCTGCACGAGAGCGGCACGCGCCTGAATACGCTCATGAATGAGAGCGTGGGCGATGCGATTCGGGACTGTGATGTCGGGCTGCTGATGGTGGATCGTGCCGGCGGCTGGACGGCGATTCACGATCGACTTCTCAAGGACCTGCGCGCGAGTGGGAAACGCTTTGTGGTGGTGGGGACCAAGGGGGATCTGCGAGATCACCCCGAGCTTGCCTGGCCCCCGGCCCCCCTCGCCCAGGGGGAGGAGGCGATTTCGATCTCGGGTCTGACGGGTGAAGGGGTCGCCGCGCTCCTCGAGTCCATCATCGCTCATCTCCCCGAGTCGCCTCCGCTCTACCCGGAGGAGGAACTTACGGATCGTCCGCTCCGCTGGCTCTGCGGCGAGTTAATCCGCGAGGCGGTGTTCCACTGCCTGGATAAGGAATTGCCCTACGCCATGGCGGTGGAAGTGATCGATTTCGACGAGGGACGGCCGGATCGGATCGTGATTCACGCCAACCTGCTCGTCGAGCGAGATAGTCAGAAACGGATCGTGGTGGGGTCCGGAGGGCGGACGGTGAAGGGGATTGGGATGCGCGCGCGCAAGGCCATCGAGGAGTGGCTCCAAACTCGGGTTCACCTCCAGCTTTTCGTCAAAGTGGACCCCCGCTGGCTCAAGAGCGCCCGGCGGATCGAAGAGCTGGGGTACCGCTAGCGCGAGCGGGGCGGGCTGACTGGACAGTCGAAGCCTCGCGTGATACACAGTTAACGTGAACTGGCAAACAGAAGAGCCCCTCGGGGAACTGAGTATCGGCGAAGTGGGCGAGAGGAGCGGTCTCTCGGCCCGGACCATCCGCTATTACGAGGAACTCGGGCTCTTGCCCGGCGTTCGTCGACGGGTGGCGGGGCGGCGGGTCTACGGCGCCGATCAGCTCGAGCGCCTTCGCTTCATCGAGCGCTTGAAGAAACTTGGGCTCTCCTTGGGCGAAATCAAGGAGCTCAACGCGCTCTACGCCATCAAGGGCTCCACTGCGGTGATGCTCGGCCATCTCGGGGGGTTGCTCGACAGCCATCTCGAAAAGCTCGACAGCCGAATTTCGGAGTTGGCCGATCTGCGCCAGGAAATGGGTCGCTATCGCGACCACGTGGTCGGAAGGATCCGGCTGCTCGAAAGCGAGGGCGGCGGTGAGCGCCCGAGCGTGAACGAGGAGATCGATTCGTGACCACAGCTCCGAAAGCCTTCAGCCAAGAGATCGCACCCGGCACCCGGGTTCGCGTGGTGACGGCGGCCTCGCTTTTCGATGGCCACGATGCGGCGATCAACATAATGCGCCGGATCCTTCAGTCCGAGGGCGCCGAGGTGATCCACCTGGGGCACGATCGCTCGGTGGAGGAGATCGTCGAGGCCGCGATCTGCGAAGGCGCTCACGCGGTGGCGATCTCTTCCTACCAGGGCGGCCACATGGAGTTCTTTCGCTATTTGGTGGATCAATTGGAGGCCCGAGGTGCGGGCTGGGTTCGGGTCTACGGCGGGGGCGGCGGGACGATTACCCCGGCCGAGATCGATGAACTCCACGCCTACGGCGTCGCCCGGATCTTCAGCCCCGACGATGGCCGGGATCTCGGCCTTCAGGGCATGATTCGGATGATCATCGACGGGTGTGAGGCCGATTTGGCGAGCTCTCCCGGCATCGGGGATCCAAGTCAAATCGAGGCCATGGTCGCCGAACTCAACCCGGAACGTCATGCCGAGGTCTCGCGGCTGATTACCTGGCTCGAGGAGGATGGGAGCGACCCCTCTGCGCCTGGGATGGCGCTGCGCACGCGCTTGGACGAGCGCATCCAGGCCGGGAAGCCGGCTCCGGTGCTGGGCTTCACGGGCACCGGGGGCGCGGGGAAATCGAGCGTGGTCGACGAGTTGGTCGGCCGCTTCCGTCTGCACTTTCCCAAATGCTCGGTGGGAATGCTCTTGATCGACCCCTCTCGGCGGCGATCGGGCGGCGCGCTCCTCGGCGATCGGATTCGGATGAACGCGATTCATGGCGACGGCATGTTCGTTCGTTCCATGGCGACCCGCCGTGCGAACCTCGCGCTTTCCTCGTCGGTTCGCGATGGCGTCAGAGTTCTCCAGGCGGCGGGCTTTGATCTGGTTCTCGTGGAAACCGCGGGCATCGGCCAGAGCGATTCTGAGATCATCGACCTTGTGGACTTCTCGGTCTATGTCATGACTCCCGAATTCGGGGCCCCCTCCCAGCTCGAAAAAATCGACATGCTCGATCTGGCGGATCTGGTGGTGCTCAATAAATGCGACAAGCAGGGAGCGCGCGACGCCCTACGCGATGTCCGCAAGCAGTGGCAGCGGAATCATGAGCAGTTCACTCTGGCGGAGGACGCCATCCCGGTCTTCCCCACCCTCGCTCGGCAATGGAGTGATCCGGGGACCGACCGGGTCTTCGAACAGCTCTGCAAGGAACTCGCGCGCCTGACCGGCGGCGGCTTCGAGCGCGAAAAGGCGAGTCTGAGCTCGGCCGGGGCGGAACCCTTCGACCGGGTGGGTTCGATCCCGCCCGCGCGCAACCGCTATCTGGCCGAGATCGCCGAATCCGTTCGGAGCTATCGGGCCGAGACCCAGGAAATCGCCCAAGTGGCCGCCGAGGCCGATGGCCTGGCGCGCAGCATCGGGGCGCTCGGAGGCGCTGCACCCGGTATGGCCCTGGCTCTGCCCGAGGCCGATAAATCCGAGGAATCCGAGGAGGCCGGGGGGACGCTGGCCGCGCTTCGCGATCTCTACCGAGACCGCCTGGAAGCGATTCCCGTCGAGTTACGAAGGGGGCTCGAGGCCTGGCCCGAGACACGGGCGCGCTACACCGCCGAATCTCAGAGCTACGAAATTCGAGGCCGAAGCCTCTCGGTGGAAAATAGGGTGCCAAGCCTTTCGGGCACGCCCATCCCCAAGGTCTCTCCGCCCCGGACCCAGGACTGGGGGGAGTTGGTGCGCTTTATGCGCCTGGAGAACCTCCCGGGCTATTTCCCCTTTACGGCGGGTGTGTTCCCCTTTAAGCGGGAGAGCGAGGATCCCACTCGCATGTTCGCCGGAGAGGGAGGTCCCGAACGGACGAATCGGCGCTTCCATCTCCTGGCTTCGGGACAGCCGGCAGTTCGTTTGTCCACGGCCTTCGATAGCGTGACGCTCTATGGCCGGGATCCGGAATCCAGGCCCGATATCTACGGGAAGGTGGGCAACTCCGGGGTCTCGGTTTGTACCCTGGACGACGCCAAGATCCTGTATTCGGGCTTCGATCTCTGTCTCGCCTCGACCTCGGTTTCCCTGACCATCAATGGACCGGCACCCATGGTGCTGGCGTTCTTCCTGAACGCGGCCATCGACCAGCAGGTCGAAAAACATCTGGGCGAGGAGGGCCGACTCGAAGAGGTGCGCGAATCCTGGGCGAGGAAATTTGCCGACCGGGGCGCGCGTCTGCCCGAGGGGCCGGCGGAGTTGCCCGGGAGCCACGATGGCCTGGGCTTGGGCCTGCTTGGCATTCCCGGGGACCAGGTGGTAGATGCCGAGACCTACGCGCGTATCAAGGCCGACGTGCTCACCCGGGTGAGAGGGACGGTTCAGGCCGACATTCTCAAGGAGGATCAGGCCCAGAATACCTGCATCTTCTCGACGGATTTCGCCCTGGGGCTCCAGGGCGATATTCAGTCCTATTTCAGCGCGCACTCCGTGAAAAATTTCTACTCGGTATCGATCTCGGGTTACCACATGGCCGAAGCCGGAGCGAACCCCATTACCCAGTTGGCTTTCACCTTGGCCAACGGGCTGACCTTCTGCGAGTACTACCTCGCCCGGGGCATGGAGATCGATGACTTCGCCGCGAACTTCTCGTTCTTATTCAGCAACGGACTCGAGGCTGAGTACGACGTAGTGGGGCGGGTGGCTCGCCGCATCTGGGCGATTGCCATGCGGGAGCGCTACGGCGCGTCCGAGCGGAGTCAGAAGCTCAAATACCATATCCAGACCTCGGGGCGCTCGCTGCATGCCCAGGAGATGGCTTTCAACGATATTCGAACCACCCTCCAAGCCCTCACGGCGATTCGCGACAACTGCAATAGCCTTCATACCAATGCCTACGACGAGGCGGTCACAACGCCGTCCGAGGAATCCGTGCGCCGGGCGCTGGCGATTCAGTTGATCATCAACCGTGAGCTAGGGACCGCGAAGTCGGAGAATGCGCTCCAGGGCTCTCATTATGTCGAGGTGCTCACGGATCTGGTTGAGGAGGCGGTCCTCCTGGAATTCGAGAGACTCTCAGATAGAGGGGGCGTGCTGGGTGCGATGGAGACGCTCTACCAACGCGGAAAGATCCAAGAGGAAAGCCTCCACTACGAGTCGCTCAAGCATTCGGGCGAGTTGCCCATCATTGGGGTGAACACCTTCGAGGGCACAGGCGAGAGTAGTGGCGCGAGTTCGGCCCCCGAGTTGATGCGGTCGAATGATGCGGAGAAGACCGAGCGACTCGACTCTCTGGCGGGTTTTCAGGCGCGTTGGTCGCCTTCGACGGATGAGGCCCTGGAACGCCTGCAGGGTGTGGCCCTGGCGGGAGGTAACGTGTTCGAGGAGTTGATGGAGACGGTGAAGGTGGCGAGCCTTGGGCAGATTACCCAGGCCCTTTTCGCCGTGGGCGGGCGCTATCGCCGCTCGATGTAGGGTTTCCCAAGGTCACGGGAGAAGGGCTAGACTTCGCCGCCCGTTGTCGAAGAAAATGGACCCAAATAGGCAGGAGAACCGAATGGCAGGTCGATCCGGGGATAGTCCGGACCTCGAAGAGTGGCGCAAGTTGGCTTCCAAGGAGTTGCGAGGAAAGGATCTCGACGATCTTTTCTGGACCAGCCCCGATGGCATCAAGGTGAAGCCGCTCTATACCGCGGTGGATATCGAGAAGCTTGAAGCGACGGATACCCTGCCCGGGGTATTCCCCTTCCTGCGCGGCCCCCGGGCCACCATGTATGCCAATCGCCCCTGGACGATCCGGCAATATGCTGGTTTTTCAACGGCGGAGGAGTCCAATGCCTTTTACCGCGCCAACCTGGCGGCGGGGCAGCAGGGGCTTTCAGTGGCCTTTGATCTCGCGACCCATCGCGGATACGACTCGGATCATCCCCGGGTCACCGGGGACGTGGGCAAGGCGGGCGTGGCCATCGACAGCGTTGAGGATATGAAGATTCTCTTCGACCAGATCCCTCTGAACGAGGTGACGGTTTCGATGACTATGAACGGCGCCGTACTTCCGGTGCTCGCCTGTTTCATCGTGGCCGCCGAGGAGCAGGGGGTTTCCCAATCCGAACTCGCGGGAACCATCCAGAACGACATCCTCAAAGAGTTCATGGTGCGCAACACCTATATTTATCCTCCCGAACCGAGTATGCGGATCGTGGCGGATATCATCGAGCACACCGCGACCGAGATGCCGAAATTTAATTCGATTTCGATCAGCGGTTATCACATGCAGGAGGCCGGCGCGAATACGGTTCTGGAGCTTGCGTTTACCTTGGCGGACGGTGTTGAGTACGTTCGCGCGGCGCTCTCCAAGGGCCTCGATGTCGATCAATTCGCCGGGCGGCTCTCGTTCTTCTGGGCCATCGGGATGAACTTCTACATGGAAGTGGCCAAGATGCGAGCCGCACGCTTGCTCTGGGCCGAGTTGATGACCCAGTTCGAACCGAAGAACCCGCGATCCCTGATGCTGCGAACCCATTGCCAGACATCTGGGGCGAGTCTGACCGAGCAGGACCCCTTTAATAATGTGGTTCGCACCACCATCGAGGCGATGGCCGCGGTCTTCGGTGGAACCCAGTCCCTGCACACCAACAGCTACGATGAAGCCGTCAGTCTGCCCACCGACGAAGCGGCTCGCACGGCCAGGAATACTCAGTTGATTCTCCAGGAAGAGACGGGCATCCCCGCGGTGATCGATCCCTGGGGCGGCTCCTATTTCATGGAGTCCCTCACCCAGCAGGTGGCGGACGAGGCGAGGGCACTGATCGCCGAGGTCGAGGACCTGGGCGGCATGACCCAGGCCATCGTCAATGGTATGCCGAAGCTGCGTATCGAGGAGTCCGCCACTCGCCGTCAGGCCCGGGTCGATAGCGGGCTGGATACGATCGTTGGCGTCAATAAATACAGGCTCGACGAAGAACCCGAAATCGACGTTCGTGACATCGATAACACGGCGGTCCGGGAGGCCCAGACTCGGCGTCTTAACGAGATTCGAAGCACTCGTGATTCCGAGGCGGTGAAGCGATCCCTCGACGAGTTGACCCGACTCGCGAAGAGCGGCGAGGGCAACCTGCTGGCCTCGGCTGTGGAGGCCGCTCGCGTCAGGGCGAGTGTCGGCGAGATCTCCGACGCCCTTGAGAGCGTTTACACCCGTTATCGAGCCACTGTACAATCCGTCTCTGGAGTCTATAGCGCCGTGGAAACCAACGATCCCAAATACGACCAGGCCTGCGAGGCCGTCCGTGACTTTGCCGAGGCCGAAGGCCGGCGGCCGCGCATGCTCGTCGTAAAGTTGGGCCAGGATGGGCACGACCGAGGTATGAAAGTGATCGCCACGGCCTTCGCCGATATCGGTTTCGATGTGGATATCGGACCGCTCTTTCAGTCCGCCGAGGAAGCGGCTCGCCAGGCCATCGACAACGACGTTCACGTCGTCGGCGTGTCTAGCCAGGCGGCCGGTCACAAGACCTTGGTCCCGGAATTGATCGATGCGCTTGGGGCTGCGGGGGCCGCGAATATCGCCGTGGTGGTGGGAGGTGTCATTCCGCCTCGAGATTATGATTTCCTGCGCGGCAAGGGCGTGAGTGCGATCTTCGGTCCGGGGACTCCGATTCCCCATGCGGCGAATGAGGTACTGCAGGTTCTGCGCGAGCGCCCGGCGTGAGCAGGGACCTCTCTCTCCACGGGCGAAGGGGCCGGGTCTGTGCTCCCGAACCGGGGGAGGGCACCCGGGGAACCCCCTCGCTCGGGGATTACTGCGAAGCGATTCGGGCGGGGGATCGAAGGGCCATGGCCCGGGCGATTACCCTGATTGAAAGCAGTCGTCCCGATCAGGCCGAGTTTGGCCAGGCCGTCCTCGAGGCCCTGGTTCCCGAGACAGGGAGGGCCATACGGGTAGGAATTACCGGGCCGCCCGGGGTGGGGAAGAGCACCTTGATCGAAGCGCTCGGGCTCTATCTGGTGAGCCAGGGATTGAGTGTGGCTGTTCTGGCCGTAGACCCGAGCAGTCCGGTGACCGGGGGAAGCATCCTGGGGGATAAGACCCGGATGGAGCGTCTCGCCGCGTCACCCGAAGCTTTCATTCGGCCTTCGCCCTCGGGCGGTTCCCTGGGCGGAGTGGCCCACCGAAGCCGGGAGGTCATGCTGCTTTGCGAGGCTGCGGGTTACGATGTCGTCCTCATCGAGACTGTGGGAATTGGGCAGTCCGAGGTTACCGTGGCTTCCATGGTCGATTTTTTCCTGGTCTTGCTCCTGCCCGCAGGTGGCGACCAACTCCAGGGAATCAAGCGCGGTGTGATGGAGTTGGCGGATTGCCTGGCGATCAACAAGGCCGACGGCGATCTGCGTGGGGTGGCCGAGCGGACTCGGGCGGACTACGAGGGCGCCCTGCAACTGATTCGGCCGACCACCCCCGCGTGGCGTCCTCGGGCGCTGCTGGTGAGCGCCCTGGAGGAGGTGGGTGTCGCTGAGATTTGGGCCGCGATTGGTGAGCACCGGGAGGCCCTGGTGGAAGCGGGCCACCTCGAGGACCGGCGGCGGCAGCAGAATCGGGATTGGATGTGGAACCTCGTGGAACAGGGGTTACGGGGGGCTATGGCCGAGAATCCGTCGGTTGCGGCCCGGGTGGCGGCCTGCGAGGAGGATGTCCAAGCCCAGCGGCGCACCCCGGCGGCTGCGGCCCGGGAACTCCTGGCCGCCTTCCAGGGCGAAAAAAGCCCGTGATTTCGCCGGTGGAGGCCCTTTGGCCAGAATTGACACCGGTGTCAGCGTTGAATATTCTTCGTTCTTACTCGGCCCCCAAGCCGCCGCAGGGCCGCCGGAACCCGAAGGGTCCGGACGGAAGGTGATCCCGCAATGCCCACAGATAACAACGAGTTAGAGCCCGCTCTCCGATCTGCACCGGGAGAGCCCGGTTCGGTTCTCTCGAGCATCGAGGAGGCCGTTCAAGATATCCGGGAGGGCAAGATGGTGATCCTCGTCGATGACGAGGACCGGGAGAACGAGGGTGATCTCTGCATGGCTGCCGAGGCCGTCACCCCCGAAGCGATCAACTTCATGGCCACCCACGGTCGCGGACTGATCTGCCTCGCTATGACCGAGACGCAACTCGAGAAGTTGCACTTGGGCATGATGGTTCCCGATTACGAGAACACCGCGGCCTATGGCACTGCATTCACGGTTTCCATCGAGGCCCGTGAAGGCGTGACCACCGGGATCTCGGCCCACGATCGCGCCCACACGATTCAGGTGGCCATCGGTGAAGATGTCAAGCCGGCCGAGATCGTTCGACCGGGCCACGTCTTTCCGCTTCGCTCACGCCGGGGCGGCGTACTCCGCCGGGTGGGGCAGACCGAGGGCGCTGTTGATCTGGCTCGCCTCGCGGGCCTGAAACCAGCGGGCGTGATCTGTGAGATTATGAACGAGGACGGGACCATGGCCCGCCTCACCGACCTCCGGGCTTACGCCCAAGAGCACGATCTCAAGATCGTTACGATCAAGGATCTGATTCGATATCGGCTCCGCAATGAGAGCCTGGTTCGGCGCGCGGCAACCGCGGTCATGCCCACTCGGGCCGGCGGCGACTTCAGCTGCATTGTCTACGAGAACGATATCGACCACATCGATCATATGGCCCTGGTCAAGGGTGAAGTGAACGGTGAGGAACCCGTGCTGGTGCGTGTCCACAGCGAATGCTTGACCGGCGACGCTTTCGGATCGATGCGCTGCGATTGCGGCGAGCAACTCGAGGCCTCCATGCGGATGATCGAAGAAGCCGGGGCGGGCATCGTCCTCTATATGCGCCAAGAGGGGCGTGGGATCGGCCTGAAGAATAAGATGAAGGCCTATTCGCTCCAAGATCAAGAGGGTCTCGATACCGTCGAGGCGAACCTCAAATTGGGGTTCAAGGCCGATCTTCGCGACTACGGAGTGGGGAGTCAGATTCTCTCGGATCTCGGTGCCAGGAAGATCAGGATCATCACCAATAACCCCGGCAAGCGGGCCGGCATTGAGGGTTACGGGATCAGCATCGTGGAGCGTGTCCCGCTCGAGATCGAACCGAACTCGAATAATCTTCGCTACCTGCGGACCAAGAAAGAAAAGCTCGGACACGTTCTTAATTTGATGGGCTGATGCCCGATGAACCCGCCCGCCCGCATTGCGCGCGGCCTGTCGGGATGGCTCAGGTCCGAGGACCTGGTTGGCCGAGCCAAAAGGGCTCTTGGCCGTTTGAAGGGATTCGATCATGTTCGATTCGGTGCAAGGGGTCATCAAGGACCTCGGAGAACTTGGCTACATCTGCGACAAGCGGATCGCGACGGTGGTCTACCTCGCCCAGCAACTCGATAAGCCCGTCTTGATCGAGGGGCCCGCAGGCGTGGGCAAAACCGAGTTGGCGAAAGTCGTGGCCACCAGCCTGGGCCGAGAGTTGATCCGCCTCCAATGCTACGAGGGCTTGGACGAAGCCAAGGCGCTCTACGAGTGGGAGTACAGCAAGCAGCTGCTTTATACCCAGATTCTCAAAGACAAGGTCTCAGAGACCATCGCCGGGGCTCAGAGCCTGACAGAGGCCGCCGAACGCGTTGGAGCCGAGGACTCGGTGTTCTTTTCGAACCGCTTCATCGTCCCCAGGCCGCTCATGCAGGCCATTACCGCCGAGAAGCCGGCGATGCTCCTGATCGACGAGGTCGACAAGTCGGATCCCGAATTCGAGGCCTTCCTGCTCGAAATCCTCTCCGATTTCCAGGTCACCATTCCCGAAATCGGCACGGTGGAGGCCACGAGTCAGCCTCTGGTTTTCTTGACCTCGAATGACGCGCGAGAGATGAGCGACGCGCTCAAACGCCGTTGCCTGCATCTCTGGATCGACTACCCGAGCGAGGAACTCGAACTCAAGATCCTCGATTCAAAGGTCCCCGATATCGCTCAGCAGTTGGCGGAGGAGGTGGTGAGCCTGATGCACAAGATTCGCAACCTCGACCTCAAGAAGACGCCCTCCATCAGCGAGACCCTCGACTGGGCACGGGCGCTTATGGCGCTGAATGCCGATAGCATCGAGGAAGAGATTGTGAACGACACGTTGAACGTCATTCTGAAATACGAAGGCGATGTGGCCAAGGCCCAGAATGAGCTCTCGAAGTTGATCGAGAAAAAGACAGCCGCCCCCGCAGCGGCTCCAGCGAAGGAATCCAAATCCGATTCCGGGGCCGAGAAGAAGGGCATCCTCCACTAGGAATGCAGCAGCGAATTATCGAATTTACCAATCTGCTCCGTAAGAGCGGGATCCGCGTCTCAGTGGCAGAGGGCATCGACGCTTTCAAAGCGCTCGATGAGCTCTCCATCGACGACCGCGAGATCTTCCGGGACGCGTTGCGCGCCTCGATGGTGAAGCGCGGCGACGAGATCAACACGTTCGACGAACTCTTTGATCTCTACTGGTCCGGCTTCTACGACAACTTGCGCGAGTCCTTTGGCAACCTCGACGAGCAGATGGGGGATATGGGGCTTGATCTCGAGTCGCTTCTCGCCCAGATGGCCGAGATGATGGAGGGCATGGGCGGGGATCTCGACCTCGGCGAGCTCGCCAAGGCGATGCTTACCCAGGATCTCGCCGCGCTCGAGAATATGATCCGGGAGGCCGCCGAGCAGGCGGGGACCGACCGGATCGAAAATATGTTGCAGGTGGGCTTCTTTAGCCGTCGGACCAACGAGCAGCTCGACCTCGAAGGCGCCGGGGGCCAGCTCGAGGAGTTGGCCGAACGGCTCGCCGAGATGGGCATGGGAAGCGATGAGATCGAAGGCGTAAGGCAGATGATCCAGAAACTTCTGGAAAATATGCGGCGCTCGGTCAAAAATTTCGTCGAGCGCGAACTCCAGACCCGGAACCATGATTATATGGAGAAATTCCGGAAGGAGATGCTCCAGGAGAAGAGCTTCTACCACCTCACCGAAGACGAGATTACCCGGATGCGGGAGGTGGTGAACCGCCTCGCCCAGCGGATCAAGAATGTGCTGTCCGTCCGGAAGAAACGCATCAAGCGGGGCAAGCTCGATCTGCACCAGACCCTCCGCCGGAATATGGCCCGGGGCGGTATCCCCTTCGAGGTGATCTACAAGCACCGCCGAAAGGATCGCCCGAAGCTGGTGATTCTCTGCGATGTCTCTTCCTCGGTGGCCAATGTTTCGCGCTTCATGCTTCAGTTTATGTACGGGCTTCAAGAGGCCTTCACCAAGATTCGTTCCTATGTCTTCGTCTCGGACCTGGGCGAGGTCACCGATACCTTCAAGGACGGCGACGTGAACAGTGCGATCGAAAAGGCCCTGGACGGTGGCGACGTGATCAACGTCTATACCCGGTCGAATTTCGGTCAGGCCTTCCACGATTTCTGGAAGAATCACCTCGCGAGCATCGACAATAAGACCACGGTGATCGTGCTGGGGGACGCGCGAAATAACTACAACGACCCCCGCGCCTGGTGCCTGCGAGATATCCACAACAAGGCCAAGAACGTGGTCTGGTTGAATCCCGAGAGTCCGAGCGCCTGGGGCTTCGGCGATAGTGTGATGGACCGCTATGCCCCCTATTGCGACCGGGTGGAGGAGTGCCGAAACCTCCGACAACTCTCGAAGGTGGTGGACGAATTGATGCTTTAGAGCTCTCGGGGGCGAGCTGGGCGAGTGCCCGGCCACCGCGGAGCTGATAGATAGCGCGTAGACAGTCGCAGATGGCTTGGCGTAGAATGCCGGGTCCGGCTCGGGGAGAGTCCTCCGGGGTTAAAAGCTGCGTTTTGCGTAGGAGCAAAAGAGTAATGTCCGAGAATACGGGATCCCTGAGCGGGTCCGAACTGCGAAAGGCTCTGGCGAGTCGTGAGATCAAGCACGTGGTCGTTTTGGGAGCGAATGGCACCATGGGCTACGGCAGCGCCGCGCTCTTCACCCAGGCTGTTCCCCGGGTCACATTCCTCGCGCGTACCCGGGACAAGGCGGAAGAGGGTTTGGCGGCGGCGATCAAGCAGGTCCGCTCGCCTACCGTGGCCTCCCGCGCCGACGTGGGCGATTACGGCGAGGACCTCGATAAGGCCCTGGCCACCGCCGATATCGTCTTCGAGGCGCTGACCGAGGATCTCGAGATCAAACGGACCATCTTCGACAAGGTCGAGAAGGCACGCCGGGATGATTCGATTGTCGCCACCGTGACCTCTGGCCTCTCGATCAATCAGCTCTGCGAGGGGCGCAGCGAGTCCTTCCGCAAGCACTTCATGGGGCTTCATTTCTTCAACCCGCCCAACGTGATCGTGGGTACCGAGTTGATCGCGGGTCGGGAGACCGACCCCGAGCTTGTGGCCTTTGTGGAGGCTTTCTCCCAGGTGCGCCTGGGCCGGGAAATGGTTCGGACGTCGGATACCCCCGCTTTCGCGGGCAACCGGGTGGGCTTCAAGGTCCTCAACGAGGCCGCTCAATTGGCCGAGCAACTCGGCCCCGTCCTCGTGGATCGTCTGGTGGGCCCCTATACGGGTCGTGCCATGACGCCTTTGGCCACCATCGACCTGGTGGGCTGGGATATTCATCGCGCCATTGTCGACAATATTCACCAAAACACAGCGGACGAGGCCCACGCCACCCTGAAGCTGCCCGACTATATGGCGAACATGATGGAAGCGGGCGTGCTGGGCAATAAGACCGGGGGCGGCTTCTTCAAGAAGGACGGCAAGACTCGGTTGGCGCTGAACCCCAGCAGCGGGGACTACACCCCGGAGTCCGAGATTTCGCTGCCCAATCTTGCTTATATCGACGAGGTCGCGCATTTGCATACCGTCGGGCGCTACGCCGAGGGCATGGAGCTCTTCCTCGCGGCGGAGGGCGATGAGGCGGCCATGGCCCGCAAGGTGATCGCCGGATATATCAGCTACGCCTTCCATCGCGCAGGGGAGGTGACCGAGAGCATCACGGGCATCGATATGATCATGGGGGCCGGCTTCAATTGGGCTCCGCCGAGCGTTCTGGTCGACACCATGGGTGTCGGGCCTGCCGTAGCCATGATCGAGGGGGCCGGTCTGCCCGTTCCCTCGAACCTGGCCGAAGCGGCCTCAGCCGGGCGCACGGAGAAATTCTTCAATCATCCGCAGGTCAATATTGGCAAGTATTTCGTCGCCTCCTAGGTGAAAGACGAGGCCGGGCCCGCTCGTCGCAATTGCGAAGAGCTCTCGAGCCGCGCATTCTCCAGGGAACGACTCCACCGACAACGAATCGAGCAGGGGAACTGAAATGGCCAACTCCGAAGTATATGTGCTGGGCGGTTATCAGACGGATTTCGCGCGGAACTGGACAAAGGAGAACAAGCACTTCTCCGCACTCATGCGGGAAGGTGTTCTCGGGGCGCTGGAGCAGTGCGGGATTGCGCCCGAGGAGATCGAGAGTGCCCATGTCGGCAATTTTGCCGCCGAGCTCTATTGCATGCAGGGGCATCTGGGCGCCTTTTTCACCGAAGTCCACCCGGAATTCAGCGGGCTGCCCACCGGTCGTCACGAGGCGGCCTGTGCCTCGGGGAGCATTGCCCTGCTGGCGGCTTCCGCCGAGATCGAGGCCGGTCGCTATGGCCTCCAGGCCGTGGTCGGGATCGAACAGATGAAGACAGTCGCCGCGGACGTGGGTGGCGACTACCTCGGGACGGCCGCCTGGTACGACCAGGAAGCCGAGGGCATCGAGTTTCCCTTTCCCAAGCTCTTCGGGCGTTTGGGCGATGAGTACGATGCGCGCTACGGGCTGAAGGACGAGCACCTCGCAGAGATCAGCCGGCTCAATTACGACAACGCCAAGCTGAACCCCAACGCCCAGACCCGGACCTGGTACATGAACAAAGAGCAGGCCCTCTGCCGGACCGACGACAACCCCGCCATCGGCGGACGGATTCGGATCGCCGATGCCTCCCAGGTGACGGATGGGGCAGTTTGTGTCTTCCTGGCTTCACGGGAATACGCCGAGCGCTACGCCAAGGGGATGGGCAAGAGCCTCTCCTCGATCCCTCGTCTGAAGGGCTGGGGGCATAATACGGCCCGGCTCCGATTCGACGACAAGGTGGCCGAGAGCCAGGGCAACGAATATGTCCTGCCCCACGTGCGAAGCACGATTACGAGCGCCTGGGAGCGGGCCGGGATCGCCGATGCCAATGGCGTCGACGGGATCGAAACCCACGATTGTTTCACCACCTCCGAGTACATGGCCATCGACCATTTTGGGCTGACGGCTCCCGGCGAAAGCTGGAAGGCCATCGAGGAGGGCTGGCTCGAGATCGACGGCCGCCACCCCATCAACCCCAGCGGTGGGCTGATCGGTGCGGGTCATCCGGTGGGCGCGACGGGCGTGCGGCAATTGCTCGATGGCTGCCTGCAGGTCACGGGAGAAGCCGGGGCCTATCAGGTCGAGGGTGCTAAGAATTTTCAGACCCTCAATATCGGCGGCAGCGGCACGACCAGCGTCAGCTTCATCGTCGGAGTCGATTGAGGGCACACGGAGAATCCGAACGGAACGGGTCGAGGGGGCCGCGAGCGCCTTCGACCCGTTCTCGTTTCGGTGCTCCCGTCCACAAATGCCTGGGAAGACCCCTGGAAAGAAAAAACCCCGCCGGCTTCAGGGCCGACGGGGCATCACAGGGGAGGGGCGGTGGACTCAATTTGGGGGGTGAGAGGTTGGACATTTCGAGTAGAAATGACCAATCCACCGCCGCTCCGAAACTGTCAATTCCTTTGTGGTTTGCTGGGATTTGTTCCGCTTGCGGCTGGACCTGGGTTGACCCAGAGCAGGCGCCTCAAGGACTCTGGAGCGGGCCTGCGAGTCGCTGGCTTTGCGCTCCCTCGGAGTCTCCCGAGATGAACAGCACCGCCGACTCCGGCACCGCTCACCCGCATTATGCCGGGGCCTCGGGCGTTGTCAATCTCATTTTAGAACGCCATTCGATGAATGTTAAAAAAGCTATTAAAAGCGGTTACTTGAGGTTCCTTCTTCCTGTCGCTTTTGAGGGAATTTTGGGCCTCCGGGGAGCTCTTTCGGGGAAGGGCGGAGCGGACCGGGACGCGGCATGCTCTCGGCCTGCCGGCCGGCCGCATCCAGGGTGGAGCCCGGCGATGAATGGGGGAGGAAAAGAGTGAGCGGGCGTCGCTTCCATATTCGGACCTACGGCTGCCAGATGAACGTGCACGATTCGGACAAGCTCGCGAATCTGCTCTACCACGACGGCTTCGAGTCGGCGCCCGAGGCCGACCGGGCCGACGTTCTGATGATCAACACGTGCTCGATCCGGGACAAGGCGGAGAACCAGCTCTACAGCGACCTAGGCGCCCTGCGCGAGTGGAAGAGCGACCTGCCGGGTCGGGTGATTGGAGTGGGCGGCTGCGTGGCTCAGCAGGTGGGCGACTCGCTCCTGAAGCGCTTTCCCCACCTCGATTTCGTTTTCGGAACCCATAACCTGCGACTGGTACCCTCCATGCTCGAGGCGGCCCAGCGCGGAGAACGGCGCTCAGAAACCGGCGAGACGCGCTCCCTCGAGCGCTTCGATCTCCCGCTTCCCCATCCGGGCATTCGGGGCGAGGCCCAGGGCCGCGCCTTTCTCACCGTGATGGAGGGGTGCGACATGTTCTGCACCTTCTGCATCGTGCCCCAGACCCGGGGCCGGGAGATCAGCCGCCCGGCGAAGGGAATCATCGAGGAAGCCCGCCGCCTGGCCGAGCAGGGCGTGCGCGAGGTGACACTCCTGGGCCAGACAGTGAATGCCTACGGCCGGCACGCCGAGCGACGCGGGCATAGCGAGCAAGCCGGGACGCTGCCTTTTGCCGAATTACTCGGTGAGCTGAACGCCGTTCCCGGGCTCGAGCGCATTCGCTACACGAGCCCGCACCCGCTCTTCTTCGACCAGGCGCTGATCCAGGCCCACGCCTCCCTGGAGCACCTCTGTCCCCATGTGCACATTCCGCTTCAGAGCGGCTCTGATGCGGTTCTCGAGAAGATGCGCCGGCGCTATACCCGGGACGAGTTCCTCGGCATCACAGAGGGTCTGAAGGCCGCGGTCCCGGAGATCGCGCTGACCACTGACGTGATCGTGGGCTTCCCCGGGGAGAGCGAGAAGGATTTCCTGGAGACCCTGGATCTCGTTCAGGCGGTGGGCTTCGTCGACAGCTACAGCTTCAAATACTCGTCTCGCCCGGGAACCGCGGCTGCCGATTTCGGCGAGGTGGTGGAGGGCCCCGAGGCCCAGCGCAGGCTAGAGGCCCTGCAGCAGGCCCAGCGCGGCCTGACCCTGGCCCATCACCGGGCGTGTATCGGCCGCCGTGTGCAGATTCTCGTCCACGGCGAGAGCCGGCGAGGGCGTGGGCAACTCTGCGGCCGGGACGCGCACCATCGCCTGGTCAATCTGGCCCCGAACGCGGATGGCGCTGCACCCCAAGCCCGGCCGGGAGAGATCCATGAGGTCGAGATCGTCGAGGCCACACCGCACTCCCTGATCGGTAGTCTGGTCCCTGAGGCGGCTCCCGCCGAGATTGCTTGACCCGTCCTCCCGCTGCGATTATGCTCGGCGCCCAAGCGCGGGTAGCCCCGGGGCCAAGGCCTATCCCAAGGCTTTAAAAGGGGTCGGCCGGGGTCGGCCGAGTCGGCGTCTGGAAGCCACGGTCAAAGCGGGACTGGAGGAACTTGGCGGAGTGAGTGAAAGCGAATCGAGGCCGCCTCTGGGCGCGAGCAATATCTCCGAAGGGCTGACCTTCGACGATGTTCTCCTTGTGCCGGGCGCCTCGGAGGTGCTGCCGAGCGATGTCGATCTGAGTACCCAGCTCACCCCTGAGATCGAGCTCAACTGCCCCTTGGTCTCCGCCGCCATGGATACGGTGACCGAGCACGAGACGGCCATCAGCATGGCCCAGAACGGCGGTCTCGGGATTATCCACAAGAATATGCCGCCGGACGTTCAGGCGGCAGAGATCGACAAGGTTAAGCGTTCGGAGTCGGGGATGATCGTCGACCCGATCACCATGGAGCCCGAGCAGCGCATCTACGAAGCCGTTGAGGTGATGGAGCGCTACAAGATTTCCGGCGTTCCGGTGACGCGCGCCGGCAAGGCCGTAGGGATTCTGACCAACCGGGACCTGCGTTTCGTTCGCGATCACTCCGCCGAAATTTCCTCGGTGATGACCAAGGACGATCTCGTCACCGTGCCCCCGGGCACGAGCATGGAACGCGCCAAGGAACTGCTCCATCGCTACCGCATCGAAAAATTGCTGGTGGTGGACGATCGGGGGGTGCTCCGAGGCCTGATCACCATCAAGGATATCGAGAAGACCGAGCGCTACCCCAACGCGTGCAAGGACGGCCTCGGCCGCCTGCGCTGCGGAGCCGCTGTGGGCGTCGGAGCCGACCGGATGGATCGCACCCAGGCTCTCGTGGACGCCGGGGTCGACGTGGTCGTGGTGGACACGGCGCACGGGCACTCGAAGATGGTCCTCGAAGCCATCGAGGAACTCGCGCGCACCTTCCCGGGAATCCCCCTGATCGGGGGCAACGTGGCGACCGCCGAGGGCACCGAGGCGTTGATCAAGGCCGGCGTTTCGGCGGTCAAAATCGGCGTCGGGCCCGGCTCGATCTGCACCACGCGGGTCATCGCCGGCGTGGGAGTGCCGCAATTTACCGCCATCCAGGAGGCGGCGGTGGTGGCCAGCCGGAGCGGGATTCCGCTCATCGGTGACGGCGGCGTCAAGTATTCCGGCGATATCGTGAAGGGGCTGGCGGCGGGGGCTTCCGCGATCATGATCGGCTCGCTCTTTGCGGGCACCGACGAGGCCCCGGGCGAGGTTGTGCTCTTTCAGGGGCGTTCCTACAAGGTCTACCGGGGTATGGGGTCACTGGGCGCCATGGCTCAGGGCAGCCGGGATCGCTATTTCCAGGCCGAGGTGCAGTCGGACAAGCTGGTCCCCGAAGGCATCGAGGGCAGGGTCCCGTACCGGGGCAGCCTGTCGAGCAGCATCCACCAACTCCGGGGCGGCCTGCGCTCGGGGATGGGCTATTGCGGGGCCGCGAGCCTGGGGCAGCTGCGGGAGAAGGCGCGCTTTGTGCGTATCTCCTCGGCGGGCCTGAGTGAGAGCCACGTCCACGACGTGATCGTGACGAAGGAAGCGCCGAATTATCGGATCGAGTAGGGGGCCTGCGCTCCCGCCCGAGCTTCGAATCGACTACACTCGTCGCGACTCCCCCATCCCTGAAAAGTCTATTGGTTGCTTTGCCCCGATGCCCGGGCGCCCGCTGGGTGCCGAGTGGGACCCGGGGCGATAGTCGGGTGTCGAGGCGCGTCGCCTCGCTCTCGTTGCTGTGAGTTCGTCGGAGTTTTCTCCGTTGGGTTCCGAGGGCCGAAGTCATTCGGATCTCCGGGCCTCGAGCTGGCGGGCGAGGCGGGACACGCGGGCGAAGACTCCCCATCGGAGGAAAGCCCGCCCCCCATGTCGTCCGCCCAAACGAATCCCAGCCGGATCCTGATCCTGGATTTCGGCTCCCAGTACACCCAGTTGATCGCCCGACGGGTACGCGAACTCCATGTCTATTGCGAAATTCACCCCAGCGACCTCGCCCTGGAGGCGGTGAAGGATTTCGCGCCCACCGGGATCATTCTCTCGGGTGGACCGTCGAGCGTCCTGGATGCGGATTCCCCCGACCTCGACCCCGCGATCCTTGAACTCGGCCGGCCGGTCCTGGGCATCTGTTATGGCCTGCAGTTGCTCGTCAAGCAACTCGGGGGCCGGGTCGAAGCGGCGGACGATCGCGAGTACGGTCGCGCCCATCTCAAGCTCGAGCGAGAGGATCGGCTCTTCGACGGCGTCATGAGCGATCGCGAGCACGTGGTCTGGATGAGCCACGGCGACCGGGTCCTCGACTTGCCCGAGGGCTTCGAAGTGATCGCCAGCAGCGGGCACTCGCCCTTCGCCGCGGTGCGCTCGTGCGACACGCCGATCTGGGGGCTTCAATTCCACCCCGAGGTGGCCCACACCGATGGGGGGCTGCGGCTCCTCGAGAACTTTGTGGTGGGCATCTGCGGCTGCGAGGCGAGCTGGACCATGGATGCGTTCATCGACGAGTCGGTGGCGGCCATCAAGGCTCAGGTCGGGGACGGCTCGGTGATTTGCGGTCTCTCCGGGGGCGTGGATTCGTCGGTGGCTGCGGCGTTGGTGCACCGGGCGGTGGGAGAGCAGTTGACCTGCATCTTCGTCGACCACGGGCTCATGCGCGAGAACGAGCGGGCCGAGGTCGAGGATCTCTTCCGCGAGGCTCTGGGCGTCCAACTGATCTCGGTGGACGCCAGCGAACGCTTCCTCGGTGCCTTGGCTGGGGTCTCGGACCCCGAGAAGAAACGGCGCATCATTGGTGGCCTTTTTATCGAGGTCTTCGAGGAGGAGGCAGCGCGCCTGGGGGGCGCCGGCTATCTCGTCCAGGGGACGCTCTACCCCGACGTAATCGAGAGCGTTTCGGTCAAGGGAGCCTCGGTGACGATCAAGACCCATCACAACGTGGGGGGGCTTCCCGAGGATATGCAGCTCGAGTTGGTCGAGCCCTTGCGCGAGCTCTTCAAGGACGAGGTTCGAGAGGTCGGGCGGGCCCTTGGTTTGCCCGAGCGCGCCGTGGGGCGGCACCCCTTTCCGGGCCCGGGTCTGGCCATCCGGATCATGGGTGAGGTCAGCCCCGAGCGTCTCGACCCCCTGCGCCGGGCCGATGCCATCATGACCGAGGAGATTCGTCGGGCGGGCCTCTACGATTCGATCTGGCAAGCCCTGGTGGTCTTCCTGCCCGTGAATAGCGTGGGGGTCATGGGCGACGCGCGGACCTACGAGAACGCGGTGGCCGTTCGTTGCGTGACTTCGGCGGACGCCATGACAGCGGATTTCGCCCACGTGCCCTGGGAGGTGCTCGGCCGCATTTCGAACCGCATCATCAACGAGGTCAAGGGAATCAATCGCGTGGTTTACGACATCTCGAGCAAGCCCCCGGCCACCATCGAGTGGGAGTAGGGCGTGCCCAAGCCCTTCGTTCATCTTCATCTCCATACCCAGTACTCGTTGCTCGACGGGGCGATCAAGCACAACCCCCTTTTCGAGCGGGCCCGAGCGCTCAATATGCCCGCGGTGGCCCAGACCGACCACGGCAATCTCTTTGGCTCGGTGGAGTTTTACGAGAAGGCCCGGGCCAACGACGTTAAGCCCATCGTGGGCTGCGAGATCTATTTCGCCGGAGGTTCTCGCTTCGACCGGGAAAAGCGTGAGCGCGAAGAGGGCGGCTTCGACGCCATCAATCATCTGCTCCTGCTGGCCATGGACGAGGTCGGCTATCAGAACCTGATGTACCTGGTCTCCAAGGCCTATATCGAGGGCTTCTACTACAAGCCCCGGGTGGATTGGGAACTTCTCGAGCAGCGCCACGAGGGCTTGATCTGCACCTCGGGCTGCCTGTCCGCCCCGGTTCCCCGGGCCATCATGCATGGCGAGATGGATCGCGCGTGGTCCGTGGCCGAACGCTTCAAGGCCCTCTTTGGCGATCGTTATTACCTCGAAATGCAGCGCCACGGGATCCCCGACCAGGAGGTGGTCAACCAGGAAGTCGTCAAGATGGGGATGGATATGGATATCCCCCTGGTGGCCACCAATGACGCGCATTACCTCGAAGAAGAGGACCACTCGCATCACGACGCGCTTCTCTGCATCGGCACCGCCGCGAACCTGAGCGACGAGAAGCGGTTTCGTTTCGACGGCCACGGCTTCTATGTCAAAGACGGCGACGAGATGCGCGAGGTCTTCCACGATTTTCCCGAAGCCGTGGAAAATACGCTGGTGATCGCCGAGCGCTGCAATCTCGAGATCCCCATGGGCAGCTACCACATGCCCGAGTACCAGGTGCCGGCGGGCAAGAACCTCGAGGAGGTGATGGCGGACCAGGCTTGGGCGGGCCTGCGCGAGAAGTTGGGAATGGGGGAGGATGAGCCCTTCGATAGTCCGGACGGAAAGCTCTACGCCGAGCGTATGAATCACGAGCTCAACGTCATCAACCAGATGGGCTTTCCGGGCTATTTCCTCATCGTTGCGGACTTCATCAACTACGCCAAGCAGAATCGTATTCCGGTGGGTCCGGGACGCGGCAGCTCGGCGGGCAGTCTCGTGGCCTACGGGATGAATATCACGAATATCGATCCCATCGAATTCGACATCATCTTCGAGCGATTCCTGAACCCCGAGCGGCTCTCCATGCCGGATATCGAT
The DNA here is from genome assembly GCA_029243605.1 of Myxococcota bacterium. Classification (GTDB taxonomy): domain Bacteria; phylum Myxococcota_A; class UBA9160; order UBA9160; family UBA4427; genus JAZXM01. The sequence goes on along the minus strand of JAQWRT010000080.1, from coordinate 10,147 downwards.
GTCGATTTCTGCATGCGCGGCCGGGAGCAGGTCATCCGCTATGTCGCGGATCGCTACGACGAGGTTTCGGAGCCCGGTGAGCGGGGCGAGGGCACCTTCGACGGGATGAAGGTCGCTCAGATCGTGACCTTCGGAACCCTCCAGGCCAAGGCCGCGATTCGGGATGTCGGGCGGGTGCTCGGGATGGCCTACGGCGACGTCGATCGAATCGCCAAGCTGATTCCCGAGCAACTCGGGATATCCCTCGACGAGGCCATCGATCAGTCGCCCGAACTCCGGGCGCGAATGGATTCCGATGGTCAGGTCGAGCAGCTCGTTGGGACGGCGCGCAAACTCGAGGGCCTAACGCGTCACGCCTCGAAGCACGCGGCGGGGGTTGTGATCGGAACCAAGCCTCTGATCGAGATGGTGCCGCTCTATCGGGACTCGAAATCTGGCGACATCATGTCCCAGTACAACATGGTCTGCGTCGAGAAGGTCGGGCTGATCAAATTCGATTTTCTCGGGCTTAAGACCCTGACCCTGATGTCCGACGCCGAGGGGCTGATTCGGCGCAAGCCGGGGCACGAGGATTTTGAGGTCAATTCGATCCCCGTCGACGATGCCACCACGTACGATCTGCTCTGCCGGGGCGACACCGAGGGCGTCTTCCAGGTGGAATCTTCGGGGATGACCGATCTGGTCATCAAAACTCGGCCGCGTGAATTCCGCGAGATCATCCAACTCGTCGCGCTCTACAGGCCCGGGCCCCTGCAGTCCGGGATGGTGGACGATTTTATCGATCGCAAGAACGGAGCGGTGGAGGTCAAGGCGCTTCACCCGAGCATCGAGGACCTCACCCGAGAGACCCTGGGCGTCATCGTCTATCAGGACCAGGTTCTGCAGATCGCCCAGCGGATGGCCTCGTATAGTTTGGGCGAGGCCGATTTGTTGCGTCGGGCCATGGGGAAGAAGAAACCCGAGGAGATGCAGCTCCAGCGGGCTCGTTTTATCGATGGCTGCCAGGCGAACGATATCAATAACGATGAAGCCGCCGAAGTCTTCGACCTGATCGTCGAGTTTGCCGGCTACGGTTTCCCCAAGGCCCACTCGGCTGCCTACGCTTTCATCACCTACCAGACGGCCTATCTGAAGGCCAACCATCGTCCGGAATACCTGGCGGCCTTGCTGACCATCGAGGCTGGAAACCACGACAAGCTCTCGCGCTATATCGCCCACGTCCGCGAATCGGGGATCGAAGTGCTGCCCCCGGATGTGAACGACTCGGCGCAGGATTTCGGTGTCGTGGAGGGCGCGATTCGCTTTGGCTTTGCGGGCATCAAGAATGTGGGGGAGGGCGCTGTCCTCTCGATTCTGAACGCCCGGGAGGAAGAGGGTCGCTACACCTCGCTCTTCGATTTCACTCGCCGGGTGGATGCCCGAAAGGTGAATCGTCGGGTTTTGGAGGCTCTGGTCAAATGCGGCGCCTTCGATTCGGTGCACGATAACCGGGCCTCGGCGTGGGCGAGTATCGAAATGGCGGTGGAGCGCGCCGCCGCCGAGCAACGCGACCGAGCGGTGGGGCAGGAGAGCCTCTTTGGTGCCCTGCCCGAAACCGAGTGGAATGACGAGCCCACCCTGCTGGATATGCCCCCCTGGGCCGACAGGGAGCGACTGGCGAGCGAGAAGGAATTGCTCGGCTTCTACGTCAGCGGCCACCCCCTGGGCGAGGTCGCCGAAGAACTCGCGCGCTACACCGACTGCACGGCCACCGCGACCGAGGGCCGGGACGGCCGTGAGGTTCGGGTGGGCGGGCTGTTGACCGGGCTGAGGGAAACCCGGACCAAACGTGGAAAACGCATGGGCTTTGGAACCCTGGAGGATCTCGAGGGGACTTTTGATCTCGTGATCTTCTCCGACCCCTATGACCTCTATCTCGATCTCCTGCGGACCGCCGAGGCGGGCGCCGAGCCCGGCGACGGGCCGATCCCGCTGCTGGTTTCGGGAAATTTGGAGGAGGGCGAGCCGCCCAAGATTTTGGTGCGCGAGATCATGCGCCTGGACGAGGGGCACCAGCGCCTGACCACCTACCTGCGAATCCGGCTCTACGCCAAGGAGGCCACGACGGATAGCATGGAGGCCCTGCGCAACGTCTTGAGCGCCTATCCCGGGGACTGCGAGGTTTTCGTGCACCTGACGATCCCCGGGGAGAGCGAGACCATCGTTTCCGTGGGCGGCCTGCGCGGAGCCGACGCGAGCGACGCCCTGCAAGAGGACATCGACGCGCTCTTCGGGCGCCACGTCGCGGAGCGAGGGCTATGAGGGCCGCGGGTGGGTTCGGGTTTCTCCTCGCCCTCTTGACTGGGCTCGGGGCGGAGGTGGCCTTTGCCGAGGTTCGCCCCCTGGTGGTGGTGGGGGCGACGCCGATCCACACGGGCAGCCGGGTGGGACCGCGATCCAAAGAAAAAGCCATCGACCAGGGTCTGCGCGAGGGGGTGCTTCGCGTGGCTCGAGAACTTCTCGACGCCCAGAGTGCGGCGGATGCCGCGGCTCGGGCCGAAGCCGAGGCGACGGCGGCGCTGATTGCCGGCCTAGCCGGGGGACCGCCCCCAGAGCCGGGCTCGAAAATTCCGGCGCCCCTCGATCCCCCCGCTCTTGATTCCCCGGTTCTCGATCCCACGGCCTCGGGCGATGCCGGTGCCCCCCAGGGCTTCGCCGATCCCTTCTCTGCGGGTTACGGCCGGCTTCCGGTGCCGGGGGAGGCGGATCCCGAGGCCGAGGCTCAGGCCCGGCTGACCGAGGAGAACTTGGCCGCCGAGCGACGGGTCCTGGCGACCCAGGCCCGGCAAATCCGTAAGGCCCTCGGCCGTGAGATGGTGCCCTACACCAAGAGCTTTCGGATCGTCGAGGACCAGGGGGAGCGCCAGGCGCTCTTCAGCGATGATCCCGACGTTCTGACCGAGTACGTGGTGCTGCTCGAAGTGCAGGTGGAGGTCGAACGCGTCCGAGCGCGTCTCGAGGAGGCCGGGGCGCTTCGCCCCCTCGAGTCCTCGCCCCTCACGGGGATTCGCCTGGAGGTCTATGGGTTGACCCATTATGGCGGCTACGCCGCGCTCATCGAGCTCTTGGAGAGCGACCCGGTGGCGGCGGTGGCGGTTTCGCCCCTGGACTTTGCCCGGGGCAGAGTGGTGGTCCAGGTGGAGGGCGAATGGGGCCCTGGGGAGTTGATGGAGCGGCTTCGCACCGAGGCCCCCCCGAACCTGAGCATCGATGTCCCCGAGCCCGGGGCCCCTCTGGCCCCCCTCGGCTGGGGCCCCGCTTCCCCCGGCCCCCGAGGTCCGAGCCGCCTGGTCCTGGGAGCCGCCTGGGCTCCGCTTCCCCCGGCTCCCGAGCCCGGGAACGACCCCGCGCCCTAGGCTCCGCCGGGGTTCGGACACCCGGGGAGGCTCGAAAAGAGGTCGGATCGGCCCCCGCCCACGATTCTCGCTTCTCGGCCGCTCTGCGATTGACATGGGAGAGCGAAATCGGTAACTATTCCGCCTCCTTAGGCAATACCCGGCCCGCCACGGCGAACCGGGGGCCCGGGGAGATGGATTCAGGCACGTAGCTCAGGGGCTAGAGCACCACCTTGACACGGTGGGGGTCGGCGGTTCAAATCCGCCCGTGCCTACCATTTGCAGATCGACAGCGCGCAAGTACAGCGCACAAGACGTCAGCGTCACGAGGAGCCACTGGGGCTCGCTCGAGGGGCAACTCGGCGCCGCCCCCTGATCGGGCCGGCGATCGAAACCACGCCGACAACCACCGCGGATAGCAACGAAGCACCCAATGACCCACGCACACCATGAGTAACCTCGTCAGCATCACTCTCCCCGATGGCAAATGCCTGGAGTTGGAGAACGGTTCGACGGTGCTCGCGGTGGCGGAGCAGATCGGGCCGGGTCTCGCCAAGGCGGCTCTCGCCGGGCGCATCGGTGACCAGTTGGTCGACCTGCGGACCCCCTTGCGCCAGGACGCCGCGGTGGAAATCGTCACGGCTCGGGATGCCGACGGCGGTGACGTGATCCGGCATTCCGCCGAGCACGTGATGGCCGACGCGGTGAAGCGACTCTTCCCTGAGGCCCAGGTCGACGCCGGACGCGCCGATCACTCGGAGAAATTCCAATACGATTTTCTCGTGGAGACGCCGTTCTCCCCGGAAGATATCGAGCGCATCGATGCCGAGATGCAGAAGATCATCGGCGAGGGCGCGACCTTCGAGCGCCGGGTAGTCGAGCGGGAGGAGGCGCGAACACTCTTCGCGGGTCTGGGTGAGGAACTCAAACTCTCGCGCCTCGACGATATTCCCGAGGGCGAGGAGATCAGTCTCTTTCAGCACGGCGAGTTCATCGACCTGTGCCGGGGGCCGCATGTTCAGCATGCGGGCCAGATCGGTGCTGCCAAGCTGCTCGAGGTCTCTGGGACCTATTTCCGCGGCGACGAGAACGGGCCCAAGCTCCAGCGGATCTACGGCACCGGCTTCGCCAACAAGAAGGAGCTGGGCGCCTACCTCAGACGGATCGAGGAAGCGCGCAAGCGGGATCATCGCCGAGTGGGCGTGGAACTCGGTCTCTTTCACCTCGACCCCGCGCTCTCGCCGGGCGCCCCGTTCTACCTGCCCAAGGGCGTCGCGCTCTATAACGGTCTCTGTGATTTCATCCGAGATCTCTATCCGCGCTACGGCTATGAAGAGGTGATCACGCCCCAGCTCTTCCGCGCGGAGCTCTTCAAACGCTCGGGCCACTACGACAAGTTCTACGGCGACATGTACTGGTTCGAGGGCTCCGACGACGAGGAGGAACTCGGGGTCAAGGCGATGAATTGCCCGGGCCATTGCCATCTCTTCGCCGCGGGGAAGCGATCCTACCGGGATCTCCCGACGCGCTGGGCCGAGTTCAGCCGGCTCCACCGGAACGAGCGGAGCGGCACCCTCGCGGGGCTCACCCGGGTGCGGACCTTCGCCCAGGACGATGCCCACATTTATTGCACCCCCGAGCAGGTGCCCGAGGAAGTGGACGCCTTTTTCGCCATGGTGGCCGAGGTCTACGGCAAGCTGGGGCTCGAGGGGGTCGAAATGGCGGTTTCGACCCGTCCCGAAGAGTACCTGGGCGAGGCCGAGGACTGGGATGTGGCCGAGAAGGCCCTGGTCGAGGCCGTAGAACGGGCGGGTTTTGAGTGCAAAATCAAGCCCGGCGACGCCGCGTTCTATGCCCCCAAGGTGGAGGCGGATTTCAAGGATGTTCTGGGCCGGGCGTGGACCCTGGCGACGATTCAGGTCGATATGGCCATGCCCGGGCGTTTTGGGCTCCGATATGTCGGGCCGGATGGCGAACTCCACCAACCCGCTATGCTCCACCGTGCGATCTTGGGCTCCTTGGAGCGCTTCATCGGAATCTATATCGAGCACACCGGCGGCGATTTCCCTTTTTGGCTTTCGCCCGTCCAGGTGATGGTTTTGCCGATTTCCGAGAAGCAGGCCGAGTACGCCGAAGCCGTGAAGACGCGGTTGCAGGCGGCGGGCATCCGGGTCCAGGTGGATTCTCGGAGCGAAACCCTCGGGTTTAAGATCCGAGAAGCCGAAAAACAGAAAATTCCGCTCTCCCTCGTGGTGGGCGAACAGGAGGTCGATTCCGGTACGGTTTCGCCCCGCCTGCGCAAATCAAAGGAAAAGATCGACGCGATGACGATGGACGCAATCGCGAAGCAGCTTGCGGCCGCCACGGCCGAGCGGAGCATGGGACCGCTCTCATAGGTCCCGGGAGGAAAACCGTATTCCTGGCAGATCGAGATCGAAATTCAGGATTGTCGCACCCGAGCGTGATTCCACTCGCGTAAACGAGCGGATCCGCGCGCCCGAGATCATGGTGATCGGGGCCGATGGCGAGCAGCTCGGTGTGATGACACCGCCGACGGCAATCGCGTTGGCCGAGGAAGAAGGCTTGGACCTCGTCGAGGTCGCTGCCAACTCGCGCCCCCCGGTGTGCCGGATCATGGATTACGGGAAATACAAATACGAGCAGAAGAAAAAAGCGGGGAAACCGGCGCATTCGGCGACTCTGAAGGAAATCAAGCTTCGTCCTGGGACGGATCAGCACGACCTGAATTTCAAGCTCAATAACGTGCGCAAGTTCCTGATGGAGGGCGACAAGGTCAAGGTGACCGTGATGTTCCGTGGTCGGGAAATGGTCCACACCGCGCGGGGCAGGACTCAGCTGACCGAGGTGACGAAACAGCTCGGACCCATCGCCAAGATGGAAAACGCACCCCGCATGGAGGGGCGCTTCATGTCGATGATTCTGGTGGGTGACCGCGAAGTGATCGCAGACCTGAAGCGGAAAGAAGAGGCCGAAAGGGCGGCGAACCAGGCGAACGACGAGACCCCGGTAGAAGCCGCGAGTGCCCCGGAAAACAGCGAAGAAAATGCAGAGCAGGGGACGGAGGCGCAGGCCGCCACCGAGGATTCTCCTGCAGTCGAGGAAAACACCGCGCAGTAGAACGTGCGGAAGTAAAACAGGAAGGCGAGAACATGCCCAAGATGAAATCACACCGAGGTTCCGGCAAACGTTTCAGCCGGACAGGCTCTGGCAAGATCAAGCGCCACAAGGCGATGAAAAGCCATATGTTGAGCTGCAAGACCACCAAGCGAAAGCGACACTTGCGGGAGCCCGATGTGGTTTCCAAGGCCGATCAGCCGCGCATCGAGCGTCTGCTCCCCTATCTCTAGTCGCCTGCTCTGGGCCGCTCCAGAACCTGGCGTGGCGAGAGAGGGTCATTTAAATGTGCCCTTGAGGGGTGCGAACCCGGACCCGCCCGCGAGGGGGCCGGTGAGGAAGGAATATCATGTCGAGAGTGAAGCGGGGCGTTCCCGCCCACAAGCGTAGAAATCGAGTACTGAAGCGGGCCAAGGGCTATTCGGGCGGCCGCAGCAAGCTCAACAGCGTGGCTCGAGAAGCCGTCGAAAAGGCCGATCTCTACGCCTACAAGGGCCGCAAACAGCGTAAACGGCAGTTCCGAGGCCTCTGGATCGCGCGGATCAACGCGGCGGCCCGAGAGCACAGCCTATCCTACAGCCGCTTCATGGATGGCCTCAAGAAGGCCGGCGTGGAGATCGACCGGAAGGTGCTGGCCCAATTGGCGCTCACCGATCCGTCGGCTTTCGGAGAACTCGCAGCCCTGGCCAAGAAAGCGGCCGCATGATTTTCGGGCCCCTGGGGCCCTAGAATTCGTGTTGGCCTTTGACCCCAGGCTTGCTCAGATGTAAGATCGAACGCGTCGAAACCGAGAAATCCATCGATTTTTCGCGGAGTTGGATGGATAAAACCGGGGCGGGCAGGTTAGAATGCCCCCAAGGACTGCATTCCTGGACCCGTGGGAGGGTGGGAGATCGCATGACTAAGGCAGAGATCGTCGAACAGATCTACGAGCGCGTCGGCTTTTCCAAGAAGGAAGCCGCCGAGTTGGTTGAGAAGGTCTTCGACATCATCAAAGACACTCTCGCCGAGGGCGAAAAGGTCAAAATCTCGGGTTTCGGGAATTTTGTGGTCCGCCACAAGAATGCTCGCAAAGGGCGCAACCCCCAGACCGGGCAGGAGATTCTCCTCGAGGCCCGCAAGGTCCTGACCTTCAAGCCGAGCCTCGTACTCAAGAATATCCTGAACGAAGGGGACGAGGAGTCCCCCGACCAACCGGACGGCACGCTCTAGCCCAAACGGCGCACTCGCCGCATCCGGGCTTCGAAGATCGGGCAGCCGATCGTGATGGGGAGGAAAGCGGATGGCAGCGCGCGCGAAGAAGTCCAGCGCCCCCAAGCGCAAGGCCTCGGCGCGGGCCAAGTCCCCCAAGTCGAAGAAGCCGGCCAAAGGCGCGAAGGCCGCCAAATCGGCGAAGGCGGCGTCCTCTCGGTCGCCCAGCCCGGCCCGCAACGGCGCGCCCGTTGAGAACTCCGAGCCTGTCGCTGAGCACCCCGTGCTCGCCGCTCTGCCCGAGGGCAAGCTCTATTACCGCATCGGCGAGGTCTCCGAACTCACCGAGGTCAAAGCCCACGTGCTCCGCTACTGGGAGACCGAATTCCGCTGGATGGCGCCCCCGAAATCGCGTTCCAAGCAGCGCCTCTATCGCCGGAAGGACATCGAGATGATCCTGGCGATCAAGCGCCTGCTCTACGAAGAGCGCTACACCATCGCCGGAGCGCGCCAGCAACTGCGCGAATTGGGCCTGGGCCGGGCGGGCGAGGCGGCCACCGACAACGGCGCCCAGAAGGCCAACGGCCGCACCCCGAGCCAGGAAGAGATCAACGCGGGGTTGCTCGCCGAGGAGTTGCGCGCCACCTACCGGCGCCTCCGCGGCGAACTCCAGGAGATTCGCGATCTACTCTGAGCCTTCGGGCCGGTATCTGGCCACCCCCGCTGGCCAAAGAATCGGGTCCCAAGGGGGTCTGGCCATCGACAACGGCGGCCAATCCCGCTAAAAACCAGCGTTCGGTCGGGCCGTGGCGCAGCTTGGTAGCGCGCTTGACTGGGGGTCAAGAGGTCGCGGGTTCGAATCCCGCCGGCCCGACCAAGACGCAGACGGAATTAGAGGACAAACCCCCGAATTTAAATCGAAAAATCGCCACCCCCGTCCTCTCCGTCCAAGTCCTGCCATTTACTCCAAAGCTACGATTGGTCACGCATTTTGTGACATATCGGTGACACGGAGGAATGGTATGGCGAAGCAAAAACTGACCAGCACGGTGGTCCTCAAGGCGCAAGCCAAGGGCCAAAATTCAATCGTCTGGGACACCGAGGTTTCCGGGTTCGGGTTGCGAATGAGCGCCTCCGGCCACAAGAGTTACCTCGTTCGATACGCCCTGGCCTCGGGCACTCGGCGGCAACTCTCGTTGGGGCCGGCCTCAGTTCTGCATGTTGCTGAAGCCCGCAAGCGGGCTCGCGCTGTCCTCGTCGAGGCGCTCGACGGGGCCGACCCCCTGGACGAGCGAAGGAAACAGCGCCGCGAGGCCGGGGTCTCGGTGGCGGACATTGGTGAGCGCTTCCTTCGCGAACACGTCGAGCGCAAGCGCAAACCCTCGACTGCAGCGGGTTACAAGAGACAGTTGGCGGCGGATTTTCCCGAATGGCTTCGCCAGCGCCCCATCGGCGAACTGGACCGAAAGGATGCCCAACGCTTCCACGCTGAGCGCGTTGAGACGCCGGTCGCGGCGAACCGAAACCTCAAACTCTTGTCGGCGATCTGCACCCATGCCGAGCGCTTGGAACTCCGGCCACAAAACGCCAATCCCTGCCGCTTTGTCGAACTCTACCCCGAGCGCGCACGAGAACGTTTTCTCTCAATAGAGGAACTCGGCGCATTCGGCTGGGCGTTGAGTGAGATTGCCGCCCAGGACCCGGGGAAGGCGTCGGCTGTGGCGGCCATCGAGTTCGTGCTCCTCACCGGTTGCCGGCGCAACGAGGCCCTCGATTTGCGCTGGACGGACATTGACCTGGCCCGCCGGTTGGCTTTTCTCCGGGATGATAAAACGAGTCGAACGTCCGCGACCCGGAAAGTTCTGCGCCTCGATGCTCCTGTGCTCGAACTATTGGCCGGGTTGCCCCAGGAGTCGGTGTGGGTCTTTCCTTCAAAAATGCGAGGCAAGCCCCTCCGCGACCCCCGGAAGGTGCTGCACGCGGCCTGCGACCGGGCGGGGATCGAACGATTTCGGCTTCATGATCTGCGGCACACGTTCGCGAGCATGGCCATTGGCCGGGGGGTTGCTTTACCCGTGGTCGGGAAGCTTCTGGGGCATGCTCGCCTGACCACAACGCTCAAGTACGCTCATCTCACCGAAGACCCCCAGCGTGAGGGCGCTGCCATCACGCAATCCGCCCTCAAGGAGGCGCTCAATGGCCGCATCGGTTCCGCCTGAAATCTACCGAAAGCTTTCCCGGCTTCAGCCGCTCAGCGAGGAGGAGGAGCGCCAGTACGGCGCAGGCATCGATTGGCAGCTTGTCTGGGAGCAGACCCGCTCAAAGGTATACGAAGTTTTTTGGCGCTCCCGGGTCGATTTCAGTCGGGACGAGGGTTGGCTCGGGTCCGCTGAAGGCATACCGAGCAGACCCGACCAGCCAAGGCCGACCAGCGTGGCCGAGGGCAG
>JAQWRT010000078.1 GCA_029243605.1 Myxococcota bacterium | reverse complement strand
GCGCCGCTCTATCACGCCGCCCCCCTCGCTTATAATATGGCGTTCCAACGACTCGGGGCGACCTGCATCATCATGGAGCAATTCGATGCCCTGGAGGCCCTGCGCCTGATCGAGGAATACCAGATCACGCATAGCCAATGGGTCCCGACCATGTTCGTCCGCATGCTGAAATTGCCCGAGGATCTCCGCCAAAGACACGACCTCTCGAGCCTACAGGTCGCTGTCCACGCCGCAGCCCCTTGTCCCGTCCCGATCAAGGAGTCGATGATCCACTGGTGGGGCGAAGTCATCCACGAATATTATGCAGGGACCGAAGGCAACGGTTTCGTCATGATCAACAGCCAGGAGTGGCTCGAACACAAGGGCAGTGTCGGGAAGAGCCCCAACGCCGTCGTGCATATCCTCGACGACGAGGGGAACGAACTCCCGGCGGGTGAGATCGGAACGATCTTTTTTGAGAGCAATGTTGAATTCGAGTATCACAACGCCCCGGAAAAAACCGAAGGCGCGCGGAGCCGCCAGGGCTGGTCAACCCTGGGCGACGTGGGTTACCTCGACCCCGACGGATGGCTCTTTCTCACCGATCGCAAAGCGCACATGATCATCTCCGGGGGAGTCAACATATACCCCCAGGAAGCCGAGAACCGACTCATCACCTACCCCAAGGTCCAGGACGTCGCCGTCATAGGGGTTCCCAATTCGGACTTCGGCGAAGAAGTCAAAGCAGTGGTCCAACCCGTCGATCTGGCCCAGGCCGGTCCAAAACTCGCCCAGGAGTTGATGGACTATTGCCGAGCAGAACTCGCGAGCATCAAGTGCCCACGAACCATCGACTTCGAGGCCGAGCTGCCGCGACACCCCACCGGCAAGCTCTACAAGCGACTCCTCAAGGATCGCTACTGGGAAGGCCACGAGAGCCGCATCGTCTGAGCGCCACCGGCCCGCGCTGCTCACCGCCGACGCCCAGCCAAGGAGAAAGAAATGACCTCCACAATCCGAGAGGCCGATGACACCGTCCAATGGCACGAGGAGGTGGACGTGCTCGTTCTGGGCTTGGGGGCGGCGGGCGCAGCCGCAGCCCTCGAAGCCTCGGCCCTGGGTGCCGAAACCCTGGTTCTGGAGCGGGCCAGCGGCGGCGGCGGCACCTCGGCCATGTCGGGCGGGGTCATCTACCTCGGGGGCGGAACCGGGCTCCAGAAGGCCTGCGGCTTTGAGGACTCCGAGGAGGACATGTACCGCTACCTCATGGCCTCCACCGGGCTCGCGCCCGACCAGACGAAGATCAGCCTCTACTGCGAGGGCTCCGTCGACCATTACAACTGGCTCTGTGACCAGGGAGTCCCCTTCAAACAGACCTTCTATCACGGCACCAGCGGCGAACCCCCCACCGATGACGGCCTCGTCTGGTCGGGAGCCGAGAAAGCCCACCCGTTCAAGGACATTGCGCGCCCCGCGCCCCGGGGCCATGTCCCCCAGGTCGAACACCAGGGCGGCCCGCTCTTGATGCAGAAGCTCTGTGCGGCGGTGGACGCAAGCCCAGCCCGGGTCGCCGCCGATCATCGCTGCACGGCGCTCTATCAGGATCACCAGGGTCGAATCCACGGCGTGGCGGCCGAATCCTTCGGTGAAGAACGTCGCATCCGGGCACGCCAGGGGGTCGTCATCACCACCGGGGGCTTCGTGCTCAACGACGATATGCTCCTCAAGCATGCCCCCCTCGCCCTTCGCTGTGGCATGCGCGTTGCGGCCACCGGGGACGACGGAAGCGGAATCCGCCTGGGAGTCGCCGCCGGGGGCGCCACCATCCACATGGACTCGGTTTCGATCTCCCTGCCCATCACCCAGCCCTGGGGTCTCAAACGGGGCATCCTCGTGAACCAGCAGGGCCAGCGCTTCGTCAACGAAGACACGTATTACGGCCGACTCGGGGAAGCGGCCCTGCTCCACAACGACGGGCGGTCGTATATGGTGGTCGACCACGGAATTTTCGAGAAGCCCGAGTACATGGAGGAAATCGCCGGCGTGGGAGAGACCCCCGAGGAACTCGAGCGCGCCCTCAAACTGCCCGAGGGCAGCCTGCGCGCGACCCTAGAACTCTATAACCGCCACGCCGCCCAGGGGACCGACCCGGTCTTCCACAAAACGGCCGAATACCTCGAGCCTCTGGACCGCCCCCCCTACGGCGCTTTCGATTGCACCACGGACAAGGCCCTCTACGCCGTCTTTACTCTGGGCGGACTCCACACCGATAGTGATGGACGGGTCCTCGATCCCGAGGGCGATCCGATCCCCGGCCTCTATGCCGCCGGTCGCTCGACCTCGGGCATCGCGGTTGGGGGCTATAGCAGCGGCCTCTCCTTGGGCGATGGTACGTTCTTCGGCCGCCGAGCCGCCCGAGCGGTCACCGGGGACTGAACTCGGGCAAGCCCGCCCGCCGCCCCACTACGATTTGGAGGAACCATGCAGGATCTCGAGAGCCGACAGGCCTTTTCAGAATTCATTGACCTCCTGGGCGAGGTCGACTCGCGCTATCTCGGCCCCGAGTGGGGGCTCGTCAGCCCCGACGATGTGGCCGGGGGCTTTCGCTCGGTCATGCACATCCTCCAGGGAGCGCTCTTCAGCCATTTTGAGGAAGACGCCGCCACTCCCTTTTTTCAGAGAATTGTTTCACCCACACGAAAATTCACCGGGGACAACGCAGACGCGATCTATTACGAGGCCGCCATCGATCCCCAGCAGACCTACCGCGTCCGAGGCCACACGGGCGGGGCGGTCTACACCTCATTGACCCTGGAAGCCGGCGCCCAACAGGGCGCCTTCGGGACCCACACCGCTGGAGTTCTGAACGACGAGGACTTCGACCTCGACCCGAACGGCGACTTCGAGATCTTCCTGGGCGGTCCCGCCCGGGAGCGAAACTGGCTCGCCCTGCCCCCCGAGGCCGACCGCATCACCACCCGCCACTATTTCGAAAACGTCGCCCCGGCGGCCTCGGATCCCTCGATCAGCATTCGACTCGAGATCGAATCCACCGAAGCTCAACCCCCGCCGCCTCCGCCGGACGATGCCTCCATCGCCGCGGGAATCCGCCGGGTCAGCAATTTCCTGCAGAGTCGAACTCTGGGCATGCCCCCTCCCGGGCAGCGAGAGCAGCCGCCCTTCGTCTCGCTCACCCCCAATGAATTTCCGCAACCGATCAAGCCCGGAAATTTCACTCTCGCTGCCGCGGATGCCGCGTACTCCATGGCGCCCTATGTACTCGGCCCCGATCAGGCCCTGATCATCCGGGGGCGCTGGCCCGACTCGCGTTGCGCCAATGTCTCCCTCTGGAATCGCCACATGCAGACCTACGACTTCAGGACCCGCCAGGTTTCCCTCAACCGACGCCAGACTCAGTTGGAGGCCGATGGAAGTTTTCGTATGCTCCTCGCTCACCGCGACCCGGGCCTTCCCAACTGGCTGGACACCGAGGGCAGAGCTTTCGGAATGGTCTTCTGGCGATTCATGCTGCCCGAGGGTGAGATCATGAAGCCCGAAACCGAGGTCGTGGATTTCTCCGCCCTCGCCTGATGGAAGCCGCACACGGGCTCCACAGGAACCCTTACTTGGCAGGACCTCGAATTCCAGGACGCCCCAAGCCATGAACCTCGCAATCCTTGCCCCCCTGCTCGCCCTGTTGCTGGCGTGCAACGCGCTGGCCGCAGAAGAACCCGCTCCCGCCCGCTCGGTCCTCCTGGCCACCACCACGAGCGTCCGAGACTCGGGGCTCCTCGACCGCCTGCTCCCGATTTTCAGCGCCGAGACGGGCATCGCGGTTCAAGCCGTGGCAGTCGGAACCGGGGCCGCCTTGCGCATGGGACGCGAAGGAAACGCCGACATTCTCCTGACCCACGCTCCCTCCGCTGAAAAAGCAATGTTGGCCGACGGGAGCCTGGCGAACCGGATCGAAATCATGGAAAACTATTTTGTGATCGCCGGTCCCGGGGACGATCCCGCCGGCGTCGCCCAGGCGGCCACGGCTCAGGCCGCCCTCGCCCGGATTCATCGCCTCGAACTCCCCTTCGTCAGCCGGGGGGACGACTCGGGCACCCACAAACGCGAGCAGGAACTCCTCACCGACGCCGGCATCGACCCCGACGTGAAATGGCCCGGGCTAACGCGCACGGGGTCGGGCATGGGCATTTCGCTTCAGGTCGCCGGTCAGCGCCAGGCCTATATTCTCTCGGATATCGGAACCTACCTGGCCTTTCACCAGCGAATCGACCTGGCCGCCCTGAGTCGGCCCGAGCCGGGCTTACGCAATATCTACTCGGTGCTCCTGGTCAATCCCGAAAAATTCCCACGCGTTCGCGGGGAAGAGGCCTCGCGTTTGGCCGACTTTCTCCAGGGCGAGGAGGCCCAGTCGATCATGCTGGCATTCGGAACCGAAAAATTCGGCCGCCCCCTCTTCACGCCCTTGAACCCCACAACCGGCGGGCTCCCCTGATCCCATGGCCGAACTCGACGGCCCCACGCTGCTCTCCATCACGCTTCGCACTCTGGCGATTTGCGGAAGTTCGCTGGTGATGGCCCTCGGGCTTGGTGTGCCCATGGGAATCTGGCTGGGCAGCCGCCAGTTCCCGGGCCGGCGGACCTTACTCGGTCTGGTCAACTCGGGCATGGGCGCACCTCCGGTGGTGGTGGGGTTGCTCGTCGCGCAACTCTTCTACCGCAGCGGTCCCCTGGGCCATCTCGAATTGTGGTACTCGACCCAAGCCATGGTCACCGCGCAGATCCTCATCGCCCTGCCCCTGGTGATCGCCCTGGTGGTCGCCGCCGTCGCCTCCCTCGACGAGGATTGGGCGCTCCAGGTCCGGGCCCTAGGCATCCCTCCGATCTGGCGCCAGTGGCTGCTCCTGCGTGAAATCCGACTCGGGCTCCTGGCCGCCGTAATCGCCGCCCTCGGAGGAATTCTTTCTGAAGTGGGTGCTGTGATGCAGACCGGGGGCAACCTTGAGGGCGAGACTCGCGTGCTCACCACCGCCATCTTGATGTACACGCGAATGGGACTCTTCGAGTCCGCCTACGCCCTGGCCGCGGTCCTACTCGGTCTGATGCTTGTCCTGGCCGGCCTGTTGACCTGGGTCCAATACGGAGAGCGAAAATGAGCGCAGCCCTGGTCGCTCGCGAATTGCGGATGGTTCGCCGATCCGTGGCCAACTGTTT
This sequence comes from Myxococcota bacterium, assembly GCA_029243605.1. GTDB lineage: Bacteria > Myxococcota_A > UBA9160 > UBA9160 > UBA4427 > JAZXM01. The sequence goes on along the minus strand of JAQWRT010000078.1, from coordinate 33,257 downwards.
CGAACTCGAGATTCCCTACCTCGAGATGCGCTCGTCCGAGGTTCTCGCCGTTCTGGGATCCAACGGCGCTGGCAAGAGCACGCTCCTCCGGGCCTTCGCCGGACTCGAGGAACCCACAGCGGGCGAGATCGTCCGCCACGGCCAGGGACCCGTCACCATGGTCTTCCAGCGTCCGATTGCCCTGGCGGGAAGTGTCCTCCACAACGTGCGTATCGCGCTTCGGGCCCAGGGCCTGCCGAGCCCCGAGATCCACCGGCGCTCAAACGAAGCCTTGGAACATTTTGGGATTGCCAAGTTGGCAGCCCGTCCCGCCACCGCCCTCTCGGGTGGAGAGTTGCGACGCCTGGCCCTGGCCCGAGCCTTCGCTCTCGAGCCCACGGTCCTGCTTCTCGACGAGCCCTTCGATGACCTCGACGCCGGCGCCCAGGAAACTCTCTCCCGGGATCTGCGCCAGGCGGTAGCCCAGACCGGTGTGGCCGTCGCCGTGGTCACCCACGACCTGCGTCGCGCTGTGCTGGTCAGCGACCGCATCGCGGTGCTCATTGACGGCGGACTGCGTCAGGTCGGCGAGCGCAATGCGGTGCTCAATCACCCGGCGAATCTCGAGGTCGCTCGCCTGGTGGGAATGAGCAACCTGATCCCCGCCACGTTCGACGCCGCAGGACTCGCGACCGTCGACTCCCAGCACGCGATTCCCACCGGCCAACCCGGCGCAACCGGGCCGGGTTGGCTCGGAATTCGCCCCGAGCATCTCAAGGTCGATGTGGGGCGTGGCGAGGGAAGCACCATCGGCCAGGGGGAACTCATCGAGTTTTCCTCGGATGGGCTTCTGGCCACCCTGACCATCGCCTGGGCGGGACAGACCCTCCGCACCCACCTGGTCGCCGGTCGGGGACTCGCCCGAGACCTCCGAACCGGCGACCGGGTCTCCCTGGCTCTCCGCCCCGAGGACGTCCACGTGCTCCGAGATCTCCCCCAAGGGGAAAAGGAGCCTCGGCTCCCATCCTGAAGGGCCCGGGGATCCGACGCGCGGTCGGGTTTCATGGCAAACTGCCGATACATCACAGGGGGCCGGGGCTCCCACGCCGCCCAGGCGGGATCCGCCCCGGAACCGACATCTTTGAATTTTCGTGCGAAGGGCCCAGGCATGGCTGAAACCAGGCGAGTTCCGCACCCCACCCCCGTACTCGCGGGGGATGAGGAGGCTTTTCGCCCACCCCTCTCCCTCGACGAACTTCTTGAGATCCTGATCCGGACCGGTGCCCTCGACCCGGCCCACGCCGACGACCTCTCCGGGCGCCGAATCACCCTCCGCAGCCAAGTCCTCAAGGACAAGGTGGGTTCGGTCCGTTCCCAGGCGGCGGCGCGCTACGACGTCTCCCCCGCCGAGATCGTGGCCGCCGTGGGCTACGCCCACGCGAAGGAACCCCGCCGTACTCTCAACGAGGAAACCATCGCCCAATGCATCGCCGAGGCGGCGCTCTACCCCTATCTCAAACCCGATCCGCTGGGCCTGGACAACGACCTCGTAACCCGCAGTTTCTCCCGGGCCTACGCCCACCGCCACGTGGTGGTCCCGGTGGGCCGGGATGGGGATAACCTCGAACTCGCCATCGCCGACCCCTTCGACAGTGCGCTTCGTGAATCTATCGAGACGACCCTTGGGCGTCCGGTTCAGTACGTCATCTCGAGCAAGCGGGACATTCTGGCCATCATCGAACGAGTCCACGGTTTTCGTTCGAAAGTCGATCTCGCCAGTGAAGAGCTCGAGGGCGGCCAGGCCTCCACCGCCCTGGTCGAACTGGTCGAACTCCAGAGCAATGCCGAACTCTCGGCCTCCACCGAAGCCCACGTGGTGGCGGCTGTGGACTACCTCCTCAAATATGCCTTCGATCAGCGCGCCTCGGATATTCACCTCGACCCCAAGCAGGCGGAGGCGGGGGTTCGCTTCCGGATCGACGGCATCCTGCACGATATCGAGCAATTGCCGCTCAGCGTTCATGCCGCCATCGCCTCGCGCATTAAGGTCCTCGCGCGGATGGACGTCGCCGAACGTCGACGCCCCCAGGACGGGCGCATCAAGACTCAAAACGGCGATCAGGAGGTGGAGCTTCGCGTCTCGAGTATGCCCACGGCCTATGGGGAAAAAATCGTAATCCGGGTCTTCGACCCGAATGTGCTCATGGCCGAACTCCACGAACTCGGTTTCACCAACGCCGAACGCGAGCGTTTCGAATCCTGGATCACCTCGCCCAGCGGGCTGGTGCTCGTCACGGGCCCGACGGGTTCGGGGAAGACCACGACGCTCTATTCGACCCTGCGCTACCTGGCCGGGCCGGAGATCAATATCACCAGCGTCGAGGATCCCATTGAACTCATCGATCCCCGCTTCAGTCAAGTTCAGGTGCAACCGCAAATCGACGTCACCTTTGCCCGCGCCCTCCGAACCATCCTCCGCCAGGATCCCGACATCATCATGGTGGGCGAGATCCGCGACGCCGAAACCGCCAACATGGCGGTCCAAGCGGCGCTCACCGGACACCTGGTCTTCTCCACCGTTCACACCCGTGACGCTGCGGGTGCCGTCACGCGCCTGGTGGAACTCGGGGTTGAGCCCTTCCTGCTTTCCAGCGTGCTGCGGGGCGTCGTCGCCCAGCGACTCGTTCGCCGAATCTGTCCCCATTGCGGGGTCGACGGACACCTCAGTGCCGCCCAGGTGGAGGCTCTTGGAATCAAGATTCCCGTGGAGCGACGCGATCAACTCCAGGTTCGTTTCGGTCAAGGCTGTGCGGATTGTCGCACCACCGGCCTGTACGGCCGAATCGGAATCTTCGAATTGCTGGACGTGGGAAAGCGCGTCCAGGGACTCATCCGAGCGGGTCGCGATGCCAACGAGATCGCCGAAGCGGGCCGTATCGAGGGAATGGAGAGCCTCCGTGAGAGTGCCATCCGCTGCCTCGCCGAGGGAGTGACCACCTTCGAGGAAGTCGTCCGGATCACGGCGGATCGCGCATGAACTCTCCCCTCGGAGAAGAGATTTCGAGCCTCATCAGCTCGGGCTGGCGCCTAGTGGCCTTCGAGAGCTTCGAAGAGGACCGCGCCCTCCGCATCCTCGAACGCGTCGCCCAGCATCATCAGCGCGCCCTCATTCCCTGGAGTCTGGCCGCTGGCCTCGCCCCGGACGGACGGGGGGCCGGCAGTCTGGAAGCCGGGCTCGAGGCCCTCGAGCAAGTGGAGGAGCCCGCCGTTTTTGTCCTCCTCGATGTTCATCTCGAAGCGAATGCGGCCCTGCCCGTCCGCCACCTTCGCGATCTACTCGCACGCCTCGCGCGCCGAAAACAATGCGTGGTTCTCCTCGGGCCCCGGGTCGATCTGCCCCTCGAATTGAGCCGGGAAGCAGGCCGGGTTTCGCTGCCCCTGCCCAGGGCCGACGAACTCCACGCCCTCTTCCGAAAAGCGCTGACCGGAGTCGACGCCGCCGAGCACGCCGAATTCCTGGAAGCCTGCGTGCAGGCTGCCCTGGGGCTCACCGCCGCCGAGTCGCTTCGCGTTCTGCGCCGTTCCATCGCCCTCTCGAACGGGCTCAACGCCTCCACCGTCGACCGGGTCATCGCCGCCAAACGCGAAGCCCTTCAACGCACTCCGGCCCTGAGCTTTCAGGACGCCGAACAGGACCTCGACGATGTCGGGGGTCTCGGAGAACTCAAACGCTGGCTGCGAGAGCGCCAGAAAGCTTTCGGGGAAGAGGCGCGCAACTTCAACCTGCCGCCACCGCGGGGGCTGCTCCTCCTTGGGGTCCAGGGCTGCGGCAAGTCACTCTCCGCCAAGGCCGTCGCCCGAGAGTGGCATTTTCCCCTACTCAGGCTCGACCTCGCCGCCGTTTTCTCGGGCAACCAGTCGAGTCCCGAGGCCGCCATCCGCGAGGCGGTGGCCGTGGCGGAATCGATTGCGCCCGCGGTCCTCTGGATCGACGAGATCGAAAAGGGATTCGCCACGAGCGAGGCCGACCCCCACGGCGTCCGGGTACTGGGCTCGTTTCTCACGTGGATGGCCGAGAAGACGGCCCCGGTCTTCGTCGTCGCCACGGCCAATGACGTGGCCAGCCTGCCGCCGGAACTCCTCCGCCGAGGACGCTTCGATGAACTCTTCTTCGTCGATTTGCCGAGTGCCGAGGAGCGCCGGGAGATCCTCAGAATTCATATCGAGGCGCGCGGCCGGGACCCGAAGCAATTCGATCTCGAGGCGCTGGCGATGGCCTCCGAACGTCTTTCCGGGGCCGAACTCGAGCAGGCCGTGGGCGCCGCTCTCTACGCGGCCTTCGCCGCCGAGCGCGAACTCGAGGACAACGACCTCGCCAATGCGATCTCGGAATCCGTACCCCTCTACGACACCTACGAAGATCGCGTCAAGGAATTGCGGGACTGGGCTCAGACCCGCACCCGTCCGGCCAGCACCGACGGAAAGATGGCCGAGCTCTTCGACTCGCCCAGGACGACCCCTCAGTCACTCGACAAGTGAACGGCGACTTTCCGAACGCTGCCCCGCTTCCGGTGTTCCCACAAAAAGACACCCTGCCAGGTCCCCAGCATCGGTCGACCTCGGGTGACGGGAATGGCCAGTGAAGTCGCGGTCAAGGCCGCCTTGATATGAGCGGGCATATCGTCGGGGCCTTCGAAGGTGTGAGTAAAAAGATCATCCCCTTCGACCACAAGGCGGCTCAGCCACGCCTCGAGATCCCGGCGCGCCGAGGGATCCGCATTCTCCTGGACGACCAGGCTCGCCGACGTGTGTTGCACGAAGAGCGTGACCAGCCCCTGGTTCACCCCGGCCTCGCCCACCCAGGCCTCAAGGGCCTCAGTGAATTCCCACAACCCCTGCCCCGAAGTCACTATCTCGAGTTCGCCAATCATGCCGGCGCCTCCGGCTAGCCGATCTGGTGCTCGGGGCGGGCGTCCTGGTCGGCATCCGTCCGGCGAACCGAAGCGGCACGCAGCAGTTCGAGGTCTGCAATCAGAAAGGGACGCACTCGGCCGTTCTCGCCATCGATGGCCACGAAACAACCGAGGGGAGACGCATCGCCCTGGCCCGTGGGCTCGGGTTCAACCACCAAGCCCCGACTGCCGGTGTACTCGCTCTCGACCTGCCGGATACGGACCCGATCCCCGGGGAAATATTTCAAGACTCACTCCTGGGGCACCAGGCCCTCGCTCTTCGATTAACAGATCCCGGGGCACTCCGCACTCACCCGCGAGCTATCCCTGCCAGACGCCTTCAACCAAGGGTGAGGGACTGGCGAGGCTCGTCAGCCAGAGTTGGTGAATCGCTCGGGTCGCGCCCACGTGCAATCGCCGGCGGGATTCCGGAGTGTCGGGGTAGAGCCTCGCCTCCACGTCGACGAGGATGACGTAATCGAATTCAAGCCCCTTCACCTGCTCGATCTCCGCCACCTCCACCCCGGCGGAAAAACTGAAATCGTGGTCCTGAACCCAGCGAAGACGAGGAATATCACTGCGCTCGAGCCCCTCGAAATACATCGAACTGATGGCTCTTGAGGGGGTCAGGATGGCCACCGAGGCCAGGGGTTCATCCCGGGCAAGCTCGTGCAGCGCATCGGCGAGGAACGCCACGCAGGCCCCTCGATCTGCAAAGCGAAAGAGTTCCACCGGAGGCCCTTCCCGGGGAGCATCCGGGGGACCGTCGTCCTCGAGCAAATCTCCCAACAACGAAGCCGAGAAATCCACGATCTGGCGCGACGATCGGTAGGCCACACGAAGGGTTTCGATCTCTGTCCCCGAGATCCCCACCAGACGAAAGAATTCGCTCCAGGACGTAAACCCGCTCTGGGTCATGACGTGCTGTTGAGTATCCCCCGCCAGAGTAATCGAGGCATTCTCGGCGATGGAGTCGAGCAGGAGTTGAATCTCGATGGGCGCAAAATCCTGCACCTCGTCCACCACCAGATGGCGCATGGCCAAAGGTTTTTTATCTCGCCCTCGAAGAGGCCCGACACGGAGCTGCCAGGCACGCAAGAGCAAGGCATCGTCCTCGGGATCGAGTTCTCCAGCCGCATCGGGTTCCCCCTGGAGCGCGGCAAATACCTCGCCCAGACGCACCCGATGCCAATCCACGAATTTGGCGATCTCCGCCGGGCTAAACGCTCCGGGCGCGACCCGGCCGGCGACCTCCTCGAGGAATTCGGGCTCACGGAGCACCGTGGCCCAGTCATCGATGGCCTGAATCGCCTTGGGCTCCGCGGGATGTTTCTCGATGTACTCCGTCAGGGCGACTCCCAGGAAGGGATGCAACTTGATCCGCTGAATCAGCGCGGGAGTGTCCTCTCTCTGGGCGGCGGGAAGCTGGCGAAAATGCCAGCGGCGTTGCTCCAGCGCCCACTGGGGAAACCCGACCACCTGAACGTGTCCCAGGCCCAGAGACGGGAGCACATGGGACACAAAATTTTGCAGAGCCCGGGAGAAGACCACCACCATGGTCTCCGGGCTATCGATCCGGGGATCCGAAAAGGCGAGATAGGCGACCCGATGCAGGGCGACGGTGGTCTTCCCCGAACCCGCCGCGCCTCGAATGACGAGGAAGCCCGGTGCTCCGTGAGTGATCAACTCGAATTGGTCGGGATCGATCAGGCCGGTAATTTCGGGCAGGCGTTTATCCACCCGCATGGACCGCTCATCGTCGAGCGTGCCCAGTCGTCTCGAAGCGCCTTCGCCCAAATCAAAGGCCCGCAGGGCGATGCCCTCGCCTCCACCGAGCTTGGGGACCTCGACCTTCGTGCACTGCCAGCTCCCCTGATCGCTGGGATCCGGAACGAAATCGCCTTCGGGCGCCTGCACCCGCTGAAGAGCACCGTTCTCGATGCGCACTGTGCGCCGCGCAGTCACCAAACCGATGCGTTCCCGACCCGCGATTTCCTCGTCGTATTCGTCGCCCTGGCGATAGCTGTAGAAAATTTTGGAGATCGGGGCGTCTCGCCAATCGACGATGCGAACCCCGCGCTCGATACACGTGGTACGCCCCAGGCAGAGATCGCGCTCACGGCCCTCTTCGCGCAGTCTCAGATGCGCGAAATACGGATTCGTCCGATCGACCTGAGCCGCTCCGCCCGCGTTTCGGAGTTGGGCAAGCACCGCCGCTTGGTGGTGATATTGCTCGCTCAGTGCGGAGATGTCCTTGGCTTCGTCGCCCGAGAGGATGACCTCGCGGAGCCGCTCGAGCTCTCGCACGATGGGCGCCTCGGAGGCTGTTTTCGCCTCGGGAAGTTCGCTCAGCAGCCCGCTGACCTTGGCGAGTAGATCGAGTTCCTCGGCGATGACGGAATGACTCAAATTGCCTCCGCTCCTCGGGCTTGGGACAGTCCTAGTTTATAATCGAGATCCCGGACCCGGCACAAGGGTCAATCCAGGGCTACCCAAAACAGCGCCCTGAAACACCGTTTTAAGCCAGCGACCCGGTGGGCCTCAGTCGATCAGGGCCTGGCTGCGGGTGGGGCCCAGGAGGTTGCTCCCCACCTCCTCGCCCTGGGGCACCGCGTTCCACGCCACATCGAACCCCGCCGCTTCCGCGAGGTAACGGGCCTCGAGGTAGACCTCAAAGCTGTCGGGCCAGACCCAAAACCGGACATATTCCTTGCCGGGGTCGTGGTTCGCGAAGCTCTCCTCGAGCCGGCTTCCGGAAGCCACGAGTTCTCGGACCTCTTCCCCGTACCCCGGGTCCCGCCAAGCCATGTCGGCGAAGAGCCGACGCGGTCCGCGGTCCCGAATCTGCCAATAAAAATTCTCCCAGCCGATTCGCTGCTTGGTAAAAAAATTATAAAGCCAGGGCCGGTCCCTATCGGTGGGCACACGAGAATCGCCGAGGGCTTTCTCCACACCCACGTTCAGGGCTTCCAGCATCTGCCGACGATTCACCGACACCACTCGCCCATACCGACAAAAGAAGACGATCTCTTCGGCACCCCGGGGAGGAGGACGGGGATCCGGCAGGCGGACGAGCTTGGGCCGATTCTCGAGCAGGCGGTTCTCCCAAAGCACATCCAGCCGGGCGAGATGATGGAGCTGCCACTCCACTGCCTGGCGCGAACGGGCCACCGCCTCGCGCTCGCGGACCAGCCTCGTCTCGAGGGTTTCCAGATCCGCTGAATTCGAGTCGTGGGTCCCGGGAAGACTTTCCAACTTCTCGAGCAACGGGCGCGCGACCTCGAGAAGCGTGCCCTCCCGCTTCCGGCTCGGCGGTAGGGCCTGAAGCTCGCCACGAGCCGCGACGATGGCCTCGGCGACCGCTTCCTGATCGCGCTCGGCGGCCTCCACTTGGGGAAGGGTGGCGGGTTCGCGCACGCCCACTTCGACGATACGGTCCACCGCATCCCCCACAGCCAATTGCATGACCGCCACCAGCACCACCAGAATTCCCACGACATTCGCCATGGTGTCGAGGAGCGAATCGAAGCTCTCTTCGCTGCTCCCCGCTCTCCCCCGACGCCCCCTCATCCCCCGGCCTCCTGAAGTTGGCTGAAATCAAGACCACCGGTGCCCGGCAGGGGCAATTTCGCGTTTCGAACATTGAACTGCTCGGCGACCTCTTCGGCCTCGATGTAGTTCGCGACCCCATCGGGCCGGATCAAGAAAATCACCATGCCCCGGCTAATCGCTCGGACCCTACGAAGAAATTTCTTGAATTCTGGGCTTCGTCGAATCTCGCTGGCCGGGATCCGAAACGAAAAGTCACCCTTGGTCCGGTGCAATTCCAGATACTCTGCCGTGCACTCGACGAGGAAGGGCTTGTAATCCGGCCCCTTGCCGCTCGGGGTGATCAGAATTGGACTTTCGAGGCGCTCGGATTCCCGCTCCTCGAGCTCTCCGTCGCGCTTCTCGGCCCGAGCCTCGAGGTCCCGGGCCTGACGCGTGAGCTTGCCGCTTCGCTCTGCCAGAGACTCCAACTCTTCGAGGGCGTTGACCCTGGCTTCCAGATCATCGAGAGAAATATCCGGACTCAGTCCGAGACCGGCGAGTTCCTGGCCCAACTCCTCATTCTCCTTCGCCTGGATTTCGGCCAGGCGAAGCTGAGCCTCGTACTCTTTCAAAATGGCCCGGCCACCGGCCAGGTACATCTCGGCGGCCTCGAAGCGTTCGGAAAGGCGCACGCTCTCGAGAGAGCGCTCGCCGATGCCTCCCACCGCCACCGCCGAGAGCAACAGGATCAACGTCCCGATCACGCACGCCAGTACGCTGAGAAAGGGGAAAAGCGTGACCTCGGTGTCTTTGCGATGGCGCCGGCGCAAGGCTCAATCGACCCCAGGCATTCGGCGATCGAGGGCCTCGATCACCTTGGAGACCAATCGATCGGCGGCGGCATCGAGCGAGCCCTCGGATGCCTGGCCCGAGCCTGCCCCGTCGCTCAGGCGGGCAACCAGCCGGCGCTGGCAATAATCATCGACCCGAGCCAGGTAGTCCTCCTCGGTCTTCTGAAGCGAACTCGTCGGGACCATGATGAAAATGCTCATAACAAGGGCAATCAACGTCGTGTCGAAGGCAACCCCCAAACCCGTGGTCACCACTCCGATCGAATCCTTCATCACGTCCAGGTCCGCCGCCGAGGCCACCGCCTCGGAGAACCCGCTCACCGAAGCCCCGATCCCCAGAACGGTGCCGATGAAGCCGAGAATCGGGATCGCCCAGATAAAGACCCGCAACATCGTATAACTCGACTCAACGATCCCCTCGTCGCGCTCGCTGTCCAGCCGGAGTTGATCGACTGTCTCGCTGACCCTGCCCCTGGATTGGAAGTGCTCGAGAGAGCGGCGAATTCGCTGAAAGAGAAAATCCTCGGAAAACTGTCCGGGCAAACGCGAGAGGTAGTCGAGAAAGACCGGAACGTTTTCCGGCGTCAACTCGTCGGCAATCGTTTCGGGCAAGAAGTCAAAGGCCAGGGCCCGGACCCTGCGGCGCACCCGCACATATTTCGCCGCGAGCAGGACCCCGCACCAAATCGAGAGATAGCTGATCACGTAGGGCACCCAGCCCCGGGCCCCGAAGAGCGCGCCGAAATAGGTACCGCTAAGGGGAAGAACCAGAGCGACATAGAAGACAGCCGTCGCTCCCACCGCGATCAGCCCTGTTCGCGTCAGCGAGACATCCCTGGAGTGCCCGTCAATACTGCGCTCTGGGTCCGGCAAGCGCAGGGGCAGATCTCCCGCTGCGGGAAGCACCCCGACCTCGGCCCCCGAACCCGACTTACCCCCGCCCGGAAGTACGAAAGATCGATCGCACGAAGGGCAATCCGCCACGGACCCCGGGCCCGCTCCCGGGAAGTCGGCTGTCGCGGCGCAGTGAGGACACGTTTGCTGGCTCTCCACTCGATTCAATCTCCTGGGACCACCGGTTGTGGATCCGCTCGGGCAGAGGGTAGAGGCTTCGGGCATGGACAGGTAGCCTCCCCCCATGCCCGATCCCCGGCAAGCCCGATTCCGAGATTCCATTCGCCAGATCCTGGGCGTACCCGACTCCGCTTCTCCCGAACGAGTTCGGGCGCTTGCCCTCAAGCTTCGGCACCACATCCAAAACAGGCTCGCCCGGGCGACGGACGAGGAATTTGCCGAGGCGCGCCGGCGCGAGCTTCAAGAACTGAACGCCGACCTCGAGGGGGCGCAGACCTCGGCCGAGACAGGCCCCTCCCGCCGGGGGTGGATCGGTCTGCTGGGCTTCCTCCTCGGCGCCGGAACCACCGCTCTTCTCGGCTTCCTTCTCGCGGCCCCCCTCCAGGAGGAGGACCCGACGCCGACGGGGGACACATCGGCCCGCCTGAGCGTCGACGCCGACCCCGGGAATTCGGAGTGGACCCTCTATCACGCCGAAGAGGACTACATCGTCGCCGAGGGGCTGACCGATGGCCTGGCTCGAAGTGTTCCCCAGGGCAGCTACCGCCTCCGAGTCGACAACTCCGATTGCCCAGACGTCTGGGAGCGTCCGGTGCAATTGCCCCCGGGCGCCTCTCGCCGTTATGCCCCGACCCTCTGCCAAGGAGAGGGCGAGTTAATCGTCGAGGCCAGCGAACCCGGGGCCCGGCTCAAGGTCAATGGGATCGATGTGGGCCAGGCCCAGGGCGAAGGCCATTCCCTGCGGACCGGCCGGCATACCGTGACCGTCGAGAAGGAGGGCTTCGAACCCTGGGAGGGGCAAATCAATATCGCCAGCGAGGAACCCGTACGGCTCCTCGCGGAACTCGCCCCGCGTCCCCAAGAAACCGGGGAAGCCCGTGAAGCCCGTGAAGCCCGGCCTCAGGCCGCGCCGGCAGCCCCGCCCGGCGCCCGCCCGGCGGCGCCATCGCCCCCGCCGAGCCCCGTGGCCGGGGCTTCGCCCGACGAGTCCCCGCCGCTTCGCACCCGACCGGGCACGGGCAAGGGGGGAGCGGGCAAAGGAGGGTCCAAGAGCTGGCACGATGCCATCCGGCACCAGTTGGTGAGCGATTACGATTCGAACGGCTCGGGTAGCCTCGACACCCAGCGAGAGATCCAGTCGATCCCCTGCCCGGTGCTGCTCAGCGTCGAGAGCTCCTACGCCACGGGTGGACTCGCGGTTGAGATGGTCCACCTCTACGGGTTCGACGGATCCGATGCCCCCGCCAATACCCTCGGCGTCACCCCGGCCATGCGGAGCTATGCGTACGACCGCATGAAGGCCTGCGGCCTCCGCACCCGGCTCTGAACGCGAGCCCGGGCGCGCACAACGACTCCCGCTAAAGGCGAATTTTCTTCCAAGCGCCCCGGCGAAAGCGCAGGGTCATCAAACTCGACTTGACCAAATAGTCGAGCAGCAGGGCGCAGAACACCCACTCGACCCCGAAGTCCATGACGGCCAGCAAGCCGGCGATACTCCCGCGAACCAGGACCAGACCGACCAGGGTCGTCATCAAGGGAAAACGCGTGTCCCCGGCCCCCCGAAGCGCGCCGCCCAGAGTGAAATCCACCGCCATCAAGGGCTGGGCAGCCCCGAGGACATAGATGAAGACCACGGTCAGCCGAACGACTTCCGGGTCATCGATCATAAAGCCAGCGATGGATTCGGCGCCGGCGATGATGAGCCCGCTGAGGATCGCCATGGTGACGACAGCCAGGCGCATAGCCCGCCAACCCGACTCCTCGGCCCCGACCGGATCGCCGGCACCCAATTTCTGGCCCACATGGGTCGAGGCCGCGATATTGAAGCCGATACCCACCACGAAAGAAAAAGAGAGGATCTGGACCCCGATCCCGTAGGCCGCATAGGGCGCGGTTCCGTACAGGGAAACGATCCAGAGGAAAACGATAAAGCCGACCTGCATGGCGGCCTGCTCGAGGCCAGCGGGGTACCCGATATGGAAGAGTTGCCGAACCCGCTCTCGGGTAAAAGAACCCTTTTCACCCACTCCGACCCTGAGCCGCCCTGCCCCCCACAAAGCCAGACAGAAGAGCGCCCCGGCTAGTAGAGAGAGCCCGGTCGCAAGCGCCGCTCCCGCCACGCCGAGCGCGGGCAGACCGAAGCGCCCGTAGACCAGGCCGAAAACCAGAACCACGTTGAGCACATTGGTCGCCAGGCCGATCCAGAGGGGAGTCATGGTATCCCCAGCGGCCCGCAAGGACGAACCGATCACCATCGTGACCGCGAAGGCGACATTAAAAAGACTCATCACCTGGATGAAGACTGCGGCGGTATCCACCGTCTCCGAATCGAGTTCAAAGACCCCGGCCAGTTGCCGGGCGAAGACAAAGGCGGGCACCGTCAGGAGTGCCGCGATGCCAGAGCACAAGACCAACGAGGCCCGAGTGATCCGGGCGGCTTCGGCTCTGTTCCCCGCCCCCCAGGCTCGCGCCACGAGTGCGGTGGTACCTGCCGTCACGGCGATCATCACCGCCTGGGTCACCCAGAAGATGCGATGCCCGGTGGTCACCGCGGCTACGGCGGAGGACCCCAGAGAGGCGACGATCTTGATATCCACCAGCCCCACCACCGAGTAGGCCAGATTGCCCACCACAGCCGGCCACGCCAGACGCATGATGCTCGGCATGGGAGCCGTCGCCCGCCCCTTTGGCTCGGCTTCGGCCCTACTCCTCGACGACTCTGATGACATCCCTCCCCCAACGGCGCACGGGTCAGAAGGGAATTGAAACCAACGCGGCAGGCGCCCACTCGCTCGACACCCTCCCCTGCTCGAGAGTCAGGTAAGGGGCCGGCTCACCCGGCGGAAGCCGCCGGGGGCCGGACCGTAGCCCGCAATGGGGTATTGGCAAACAGCGACCCGCCCCCCATGCACGGGAGGCTGGGGTCGATCCGGGCTAAACCGGAAAGGCCTCACAGAGAACCTTGTCGATTCGCTCCCCGGTCAGCACAGGGTGTCGGCTCAGAACTTCCGCGAGCATTTCAACGCCCAGCCAGTGGGTCCGCAGCAGGCGCTCGGCCTCCTGCCAGTACTCCTTATAAAAGGTCTCTGCCGGACGCGACACCGAAAGGGTGTCGGCAAGCCGCCCAAGAGCCATTCGGTCACGCCGAAAAACATCGACCTGATTGCCTGCGACCTGTTCCTCACGCGACTCACCCGCGCTGGGGCCGCCGGAGCCGGCGAGGACACCGCCCACCGCCGCGGAATAGGCTAGGACGCCATGGGCATCCACCACTCCCGATGACGAGACCGGGGCCGGATTTCCCCTTCGGGGAATAGTCGTGTCCGGCCTGCAGGTCGTGGGAATCGGCAGCAGCGAGAAAGTCCGCAAAGCGCTGCCCTCGGCGTTGACGGTGATCTCCCGAATGACCTGCTCTCCATAGAGGACAAAGCAAATTACGGCCCGTGCGGCGGCGGCGTAATGGGCGAGGATCGGGCCTTCCGAAGGCGTTTCTACGGGCTGGCTTCGGTGAGCCAGGCCGCCCCCGGGTGTGGTTCGTGTGACGGTGCCAGCGGGATGCTGGAGCATGATGGTCGTTCTCCTGGTCCCAGAATCGCCTGGGGATACGCGTGGGGGTACGTTTTCAGGAGTCCTTGGTATCGGCAGCTCGTCAAAAATATTAAATCAGCCTCACAGGTGTGTTGTTTTACCCCCGATTAAGCCATTCCCTTAGACCCCGCCACCTCGGCCCCAGCGGCGGCCCCAGAGCCCCCAGCCCCTCGTGTTCCTCGATGCTTCCGCGAAAATATCGTGCTTTGGGTTTCGCCGAGGGTGTAATTTGGCTAGCAAATGACCGGGATCGCTCGTGTTGGCCTCGGCTCAATTTGCCATCCCGCCGACACACGCGAGTTTAGCAGCGATCGTTTATCCAAATATCCAATTCTTACCCTGGCGCGGTCAAAGTGAGCGCGCCGCTGAATCCAGTGACATTGTGGGGGAAATCTTGTCGACTATCGCGGACGTCCGTATCGGGCGACGCTCCGGACGATTGACGATCATCACGATCGCAATCGCATTTTTGACCGCTGGCCTCGCTGAGGCAGCGGATATCGAGACGGCAATCGCCGAGGAGCGTCAAGGCAACGCAAAATCTGTTCAATCGCAGGACCGAATCAACACGATTGACGACCAAACCGACGACATGGCCGGCGAATACCGCGCGACCATCGACCAGATCGAATCCCTGCGTGTTTACAACGCTCAGCTCGCCAAGCTCGTCGCTTCCCAGGAGGAGGAGCTGGCTTCTCTCGACCACCAGATCGCCAACGTTACGGTGATCGGTCGCGAGGTGACGCCGCTGATGTTGCGCATGGTCGAGGGTCTCGACCAGTTCATTCAGCTCGACGTGCCCATGCTGGGCAACGAGCGAGCCGAGCGCATCACGAATCTTCGTGAGCTGATGGATCGAGCCGACGTCGAAGATTCCGAGAAGTACCGCCGGATCATGGAGGCCTACCAGATCGAGAACGAGTACGGGCGCACCATCGAGGTCTACCAGGACACCCTGGATATGGATGGCCAGGAGCGTACTCTCGACTTTCTCCGCATCGGGCGAATCAGCCTGCTCTATCAGACGCTTGACGGTGAAGAAGTCGGCGCATGGGATCAGGGCGCACGCAAGTGGGTTCAGTTGGACAGTGATTATCGAGATTCGATTCGCAGGGGTATCCGTATCGCACGCAAGCAATTGGCGCCCGATATGATCCGAGTGCCCGTGTCAGCACCGGAGGACTCCCAGTGATCAAGCGAGCCAAGACACAAACCATCGTCCATGCCGCCCTAGTCACTCTCGCGGCGGGGGCCCTACTCGGCAGCCCGCTGAGTGCGGTCGCCCAGACCGACGAGAAAGCGGCCCAGACCGAAGAGGCAGCGGCTGCTCCGGCACGTGCAGTCGTTCCGGCCGGACTGACTATCGACCAACTCCTGGATCGCGTGCGCCAGGGCTGGCGCGCCGAGCGTGTTGAGAACGAGCGGCGGGAGAAGGAATTTCGCGGCGCAAGGTCACGGCAGAAGAACCTGCTTGAGGAAGCCCGAGCCAGCCTCGCGGCCGAAGAGGCCCGCAGTGATCTCCTTGAGGAAAACTTCGAGCAAAACGAACTGAAGATCGCAGAGCAGGAGGAGGTTCTTGCTAGCCGCCTCGGCACTCTCGGCGAGCTCTTCGGCGTTGTCCGGCAGGTTGCGGGCGACACCCGGAGCCAGGTCGAGAACTCCTTGGTCAGCGCTGAATATCCCGGCCGCATGCCCTTCCTCGACCGACTCGGACAGAGCAAGGCTCTGCCTGCCATCGAGGACCTCGAGGGACTTTGGGCGGTCTTGCTCCAGGAGATGAACGAGTCCAGCAAGATCTCCCGCTTCAATACGAATGTGGTCAAGGTCAGCGGCGAAGAAGTCGAGCAGGAAGTGATCCGAATCGGCGCCTTCAACGCCATCTCTAACGGCGAATACCTCAAGTGGATTACCGACGTGGGCAAACTCGGCGAGATCGGCAGACAGCCGGCTCCGAAATTTGTCGACACCATCGACGGTCTTGAAACCGCGAAAGAAGGGCTGGTCAAGTTTGCCATCGATCCTTCCCGCGGCCAGATCCTCGCGCTTCTGGTTTCAACGCCCGACCTCCGAGAGCGCATCGCCTTCGGTGGCTCGATTGGCTACGCGATCATCATCCTCGGTTCTCTGACATTTATCTTCGGAATCATCCGCCTCGCTTATGTTGGAATGGTGAGTCGAAAAGTCACGGCACAGAAGAGCGCCAGCCAGCCCGACACGGGAAACCCGCTTGGTCGGGTTCTCAAGATCTACGCCGACAATCGAAACCTGGACACAGAAACCCTCGAGCTCAAACTCGAGGAACAGGTCCTCAAGGAATCGGCCAAGATCGAGAGCTTTCTCTGGCTCATCAAGGTCGTGTCCGCCGTTGCGCCCCTTATGGGACTGCTCGGTACGGTTACAGGCATGATCAACACCTTTCAGATCATCACACTCTTCGGCACCGGCGATCCCAAGATGATGGCCAGCGGAATTTCCGAGGCCCTAGTCACCACCATGCTTGGGCTCTTGACCGCTATTCCTCTGGTTCTCATGCATGCCGTC
Organism: Myxococcota bacterium; assembly: GCA_029243605.1. Lineage (GTDB taxonomy): Bacteria > Myxococcota_A > UBA9160 > UBA9160 > UBA4427 > JAZXM01. Next base: position 16,741 of record JAQWRT010000078.1, on the reverse strand, counting down.
ATCTACAGCATGGCACGTGGGGTCACGACTGTTCTCGAAGAGCAGAGCACTGGACTGATCGCAACCCAATCGGAAGCTGAGTCAGCCTCATTGGGTCGCCCCGGAATCGAGACAGCTTGAGGATTCAAGGGGGACAACCAGCGTGACGGGCCTATTCGAAGCGGTCGGGGATTTCATCAACCAGGGCGGTGACGTCCTGCTGATGATCTTCGCCGTGACCTTGGCGATGTGGACCATGATTCTGGAACGCCAGTACTTCTTCCGCTTGGTCTATCCCGATCAGGCGGAAGAGATCCTGGGCCGCTGGCACAACCGGCCAGACCAGCTCTCTTGGCGGGCCCACCGCATTCGCGAGTTGTGGATCTCGGAAGCCTCTCTGGACCTGAACCGTTCGATCAACCTGATCAATACCCTTGTCGCGCTCTGCCCTCTCCTGGGCCTGCTCGGCACGGTGACCGGGATGATCGAAGTATTCGACGTCATGGCGACAGCGGGCAACAGCAACGCTCGCGCCATGGCTGCGGGCGTCTCGAAGGCAACGATTCCCACCATGGCCGGCATGGTTGCAGCCCTATCGGGGCTCTACTTCTCGGTCCAGTTACAGCGCTTTGCCAAGGACGAAACCGACAAACTCGCCGACAAGATGACTCACGACTGACAGCCTTCGAGGCTGCCAGCACAGGGAACGGGAACCTAATACGATGCGTCGAAAAAAAGCCAGGGAAGAAGAAGAAGCCCAAATCGACATTACGCCCATGCTCGACGTGGTGTTCATCATGTTGATTTTCTTCATCGTCACCGCCTCCTTCGTCAAGGAGTCCGGCATTGACGTCAATCGACCCGATGCCGCGACTGCCACCGTCAAGGAGCGAGGAAATATTCTCGTCGCGATCACCGACACCAACCAGATCTGGATTGATCGACGCCAGGTCGACCCCAGATCGGTACGCGCCAATATCGAGCGCCTTCGCGCGGAGAACCCTCAGGGCGCCGTGGTCATCCAGGCCGATGAGAACTCGAAGAACGGTCTCCTCGTCCAAGTCATGGATGCCTCTCGGCAAGCCGGGGTGTTTAACGTCTCCATCGCGGCCAACGAAGTCGGGGAATAGGCTGGAATGGTGGTCCGTCACGGAATTGCCGCAATCCTCGCCCTCGGGATCACTTTTGGTCTCTTCTATCTCATGCAATATCTCATTTCCATGGGAAGCGAGCGTGGGGCAGATATCCGTAAGGGTCAGGTCATCGAGTTTGTTCGTCTGAAGCGCGATTCGGCGACCCAGACTCGCAAACGAGAATTGCCCAAGAAAGAGAACCCCCCGGAGCCGCCTCCGCCGCCGGACCTTAAGATGTCCAAGACCGACGCGCCGGACGCGAATGCCATGGCGATCGCCGCCCCGGATCTCAGCGCCGGTCCGGATCTCGGGTCAGGACCGAATCTCGGTGCGCCGAGCGACTCGGACAGTGTCCCCCTCGTCCGCGTGCCGCCCCAGTATCCCATCCGGGCGGCTGAACGCGGGATCGAAGGCTGGGTTGTGCTCCGTTTCACGATTACAGCAACCGGCACCGTCGAGAACCCCGAAGTCATCGACTCCAAGCCCAAGAGAATATTTGACCGTGCCGCAATCCGGGCGCTCAAAAAATGGAAATACCGGCCCCGAGTCGTCGATGGCCAATCCATCGCCAGGACCGAGGAAGTCAAGCTTTCCTTCGACTTGGATGATATTTGACCCCAGCGCTCGGGCGTCCAGCCCAGGACAAACCGGCCTCAAACGCAAAAGCAGCGAAGTCAAAGGAGCCTGAATCCATGTTTCAACAGGCAGCCAATAGTCGGCTAACGCGGATCATCGTCGCCATCCTGCTCGCATTCAGCCTATCCCTAGGCGTCATGAGCAGCACGGCCAGCGCAGAGCGGAAAAAGAAGAACAGCTCCCGCAAAAACTTCGTCCCCAGCCAACAAGTCGGCAAGAAGCTGATGAAGATTCAGGAACTTGCCGAAGTAGAGGACTACGCCGGTGCTCTGGAGATCCTGCGCCCTCTGAGCGAGAAGACCCGTCTGAAGAAATTCGACCGGGCAACGGTCTACCAGATGATGGGTTATATGCTCGGCGCCCAGGAGAAATACGAAGAGGCCCTGGCAGCCTTTGAGGTCGCACTCCAAGTCGACTACCTCCCCGACACTGCCATGCAGCAGCTCAAGTACAACCTCGGGCAGCTCTACCTGGGGCAGGAAAATTACGACCGAGCCCTCGAGCTCTTCGAAGCCTGGCTGGACGCCGCCGAAAAGCCCGATGCCCAAGCCCATTTCATGATCACCATTGCCTACGCGGGCAAAGAAGATTGGGCCTCCGCCCTCACCCATGCGAGAACCACCGTGGACCTCTCCACGAGTCCGGTCGAGAACCGGCTCCGCATGCTTCTCGCCGTGGAATACCAGAACGGCAATATCCCGGAAACCCTCGAGGTACTCAAAACCCTCGTCACCCTCTTCCCGAAGAAGGACTACTACATGCAGTTGGCCTTCGGATACTCAAATATCGGCGAGGAAGAGAAGGCTCTGGCCATGCTGGAGTTGGCCTATCAGCTCGATTATCTGACCAAGGAAAATGAACTGACCCAGCTGACTCAGCGCTACCTCTACCACGACCTGCCCTGGCCCGCCGCCCAGGTCATGGCCAAGGGTCTGAAGGATGGCACCCTCGAGAATACCGCCAAGAATCTCGAGCTCTACGCGAACTCCCTGCTGCACGCCCGGGAGTATCAGGACGCGATCCCGCCCCTTGAAGAAGCCGCGATTCTCGCTGAAGAAGGCGACCTCTATATCCGCCTCGCCCAGGTTCATCTTGAAGTCGAGGACTGGAAGAAGGCCCGACAGGCTCTGCAATCGGGCATCGACAAGGGCAGCCTCCGCGATGTCGGTTCGGCCCAGCTCCTTCTCGGAGTCTCAAACTACAACGAGAAGCGATTCAAATCCGCCAAGACGGCCTTCACCGCCGCCGCCCAGGAAGAGAAGTCGGCCTCGAGCGCCAAGAAGTGGCTCAAGCACGTCAACCGGGCGATCACCGATCAGCAGAACGCCGGCGGCTGAAAACTCCCTCATTCCCGGATCATCCCATGGCCCCGAAAGCGTATCAAAAAGCCTTGGAGGATCTCGGAGGCGGCCTTTTCGCTTGGCTTCAGCCCGATGGCTCCTGGGGCTATAGCAACGCCGGACTGGTCACAGACGGCGACGAGTCCCTGCTCGTGGACACGCTCTTCGATCTTCCGCTCACCCGGGAGATGCTCGCGGCCATGGCCGATGCCACTCCCGCGGCGGGCAAGATCGACACCCTGGTCAACACCCACGCCAATGGGGATCACTGTTACGGAAACCAGCTCGTCGAAGGCGCCACGATCATCGCCTCTCGCGCAAGTGCCGAGGAGATGGAACTCGTCACCCCTGCCCTAATGGCCGAAATGATCCAAAATGCCGATCAACTCGGAGCGGCCGGCGCTTTCTTGCGCGAAATCTTTGGGGCCTTCGAGTTCGAGGGCATTCGCAGCACGCCTCCCACCGAAACGTTCGAGGGGCAGACCTCTCGTAGGGTGGGTGACAAAGAGGTTCTTCTGATCGAAGTGGGCCCAGCCCACACCCGTGGTGACGTTCTGGTCCACGTCCCCCAGGACGAAGTGGTTTTTACCGGCGATATTCTTTTTATCGATGGCACTCCGATCATTTGGGAAGGGCCCGTGGGCAACTGGATCGACGCCTGCAACCGCATCATCGAAATGCGACCCCGAGTGATCGTGCCCGGACACGGCCCCCTCACCGACATCGAGGGCGTTCGCCGAATGCGCGGGTATCTCGAATATATCCGAGACGAGGCTTTCAGGCGTTACCAGGCCGGCTTGTCCGCCGTCGAAGCCACGAGGGATATCGCCCTGGCGGACTACTCCTCCTGGCTGGATTCCGAGAGAATCGCGGTCAACGTACACACCCTCTACCGGGAGTTCGGAGACCCCAGCCCGCCCCCGAACACGGTGGAACTTTTCAGCCTAATGGCGGAGCTCGCCCGCTAGCCGGAGGATTCTCCAGCGGCGCCCAACCGAGACGGAGACTCCCCATGCTGCTGGTTGCCAAAACCTATTGGGGCGGAGCCCCCTTCAATTTTCGCCGCCCCCCAGAGCGGGCCAACGTCACCCCGCTCCTGCTGGACACCGTCGATCATCGGCAAATCCATGGGCTCTTCTGGACCCCAGAGAGCGCCCCTATTCCCTCAATCGCGGTGGTCTGCATGCATCCCCGGGTGGACTTTACCCGGCATTACAGCTTTCCCCGCCTGCTGGAAGCCGGCATCGGGTGCCTGGGCGCCAATACCCGCAACCCGAATAATGATACCGACACGGTCCACGAGCAGATCATTCTCGATGTGGCTGCCTGTGTCGCCTACCTGCGAGACCTCGGGGTCCGATCCGTGATTCTTCTGGGGAACTCGGGAGGTGGCCCCCTCAACGCCCTTTTTCAGGCCCAGGCCGTCCGTGCGCCGTCGGACCGAATTAGCCACACCCCCGCCGGCGCCCGAACGCGTCTCGAGAGCTACGACCTCTCCCCCGCCGACGGTCTTATCTACGCGTCGGCGCACAAGGGTGAGGGGCGCATCATCAACCAATGCATCGACCCCGCCGTAGTCGACGAGGAAGACGCCTTCGCCACCGATCCCGCCCTCGACATGTACTCCCCCGAGAATGGCTTCGTCCCCGCCCCCGAGTGGAGCCGGTATGCACCGGAATTCGTCGAGCGCTACCGAAGCGCTCAGATCGAGCGGGTCCGGCGGATCGATGAAAAGGCCAAGGAGCTCGCCGGACAGAGCCTGGCCGCAGAGGAGTCCCATGCCGACCCGGACTTTCGGCAACGGCCGCCCGACGAGCAACGTCAGATTCTTCTCCACGAGGCCTTCGAACCCGTGCTCGTCATCTACCGCACCATGGCCAATCTCCATTACGCCGATCACCACCTCGATCCATCGCCCCGGGAGTACGGCTCTCTCCTGAGCGATCGTCCGGACCTGATGAACATGGCGCTGATGGGCTTCGGCCGGATATGCACGCCTCGGGCCTGGCTCTCGACCTGGTCCGGGCTCTCATCCAACGCGGATCTGATGCAAACCCTGCCCGAGATCGAGCAGCCCACATTGGTGGTCAATGCCGGCAGAGATCGTGAAATCTACCCCGAGAGTGATGCGAAGCCGATCTTCGCGGCGGTGGGAGCCTCGGACCGCACCTTCCACTCCTTCCCCGACGCCCGGCACTATTTCGAGCCCGAGTTCGGGGCCCAAGACGCGCCCGATGTCGAAGCGCTGATGGACTTGGTCCTGAACTGGATCCAGGAACGCTTCGCCTGAGCGGCGGCGTAGACACACCCCGGGCGCCCCTACGGCGCGGCCTGAGCCCGAGCAAGACTGCCCCGGGAGGGGGAAGGCGCCGGGTGGGGATTGCTCCCCACCTCGGCGCCCTGTCGCCCATTTGCCATGGCTTGCGAGCGGTGCTCGATAATGAAAGGTCGGTCCCTTTTTCCTTGGGGGGAAGCTGGGATCTTTCATCGCGTGCATGCGCGAGTGCGCTCATCGCTCAACGATCCGGGTCGGACGACGAACCCAGACCCGCTATTCTGCGCGTCCTGAGTCTCAGTTTCAAGACTGGGCAAAACCCCACACTCTGTGCTCTAGCAAGACTCGCTACAGTCTCGGATCCCAGCCCTCGCCCGAACCCGTCCGCCCCTCGCTCCTGGAGAACTAAGCCATTCTGAACCTCGTCCCCCTACAACCGGCCCTAGGCGCCGAAATCAGAGATCTGGACCTCGCCTCAGCGCTCTCGGCCGAGACGGTGGCCGAGGTCCGGCGCGCCCTAGTGGAGCATCAGATCCTGATCTTCCCGCGCCAAACCCTCAGCCCGGAGCAACACATCGAGTTCGCCTCCCAGTTCGGCGTCCCCGAAATCCACCCCACCCGGGAGGGCGCAGCGGACCACCCGGAGATATTTATCATCGACACCGCCGATGGCGCCCCCACGGCGGAGTGGTGGCATACCGATATGACCGCCCTACCCGCTCCCCCTCTGGGTTCAATTCTCCACATGCAGATCTCGCCGGAATCCGGTGGCGATACCGAGTGGGCGAGCCAAACCGCGGCCTACGAGCATCTGCCCAGGGACGTCCAGGAGCGGATCCAAGGGCTTCGAGCTGTCCACAAAGCCTGGTGGGATCCCGAAATGCAAAGCGTTCATCCCGTGGTCCGCAAACACCCCGAGTCCGGCCTCCGGAGTCTCTTCGTCAACGGGATCTTTACCCAGCGAATTCTCGAACTCAGCGAGACCGAGAGCGACGATCTCCTCCAGTACCTCTACGCGCACTCCACCCAGGAGCGCTTCACCCACCGACACGCTTGGCAGGCCGGTGATGTCGCCTTCTGGGACAACCGGTCGACCCAACACCGAGTAGAGAACGATTTCGGCGAGGCGCGGCGGAGAATTCATCGCGTGACCCTGACGGGTGACATTCCGCAATAGACCACCTAAAGGACCTGGTTTGCCTCCTTCCGAAGTAATTTCACCGCCGCCTTCCCCGAGTTCCCACGGTTTTTCGAGGCAATATGCGCGCTACGCGCTCGGCCTTTTGACCGTGGTCTACATCGTCAATTTCGTCGATCGCCAAGTCCTTTCGATTCTTCTCGAATCCATCAAGCTCGATCTGGGGCTCAGCGACGTGGAGCTCGGCTTGCTCTCGGGCACGGCTTTCGGGCTCTTCTACGCGACTCTCGGCGTCCCCATCGCCCGACTCGCCGACATTACCTCGCGCAAAACGGTCATCGTTGCCTCGCTCACTCTCTGGAGCCTGATGACCGCACTCTGCGGTTCCGCGGCGGGCTTTGGAGTGCTTCTCATGTACCGGGTCGGGGTGGGCGTAGGCGAAGCCGGCGGAAGCCCTCCCAGCCAAGCCCTGATCAGCGACTTTTTCCCCGAGGAGCGCCGGGGAGCGGCGCTGGGGATTTTTTCTCTCGGCGTTCCCATTGGAATTCTCATCGGCTTGCTCGCCGGGGGCTGGCTCGACGAGAGTCTGGGATGGCGAACGGCCTTCGTGGTTGTGGGCCTTCCCGGATTGCTGCTCTCGGTACTCGTGGCTCTGACCCTGCGCGAGCCCCCAAGAGGGATGGCCGACGGCCTGCCCAGCGAGTCTCGGAGCTACACCGCCCGAGAAGTCATCGCCTTCCTCTGGCGCGCCCGAAGCTTTCGTCATACGGCCCTGGCCTCGGGCCTCTACGCCTTTACGGGCTATTCCTTTGTCAACTGGGCCCCCTCCTTCCTCAAGCGTTCCCACGGCATGGACAGCGGCGAAGTGGGTACCTGGCTGGCGCTCATCATCGGGATTGGCGGCGGCGTGGGGGTCTACGCGGGGGGCTGGGCCTCGGATCGCTGGGCCTCCCGAGACGTCCGGGGACGCTCGCTTCTGCCGGCCATGGCGATGCTCGCCTCGGTCCCCTTCTGGCTCGGCGTCTACCTCAATCAGCATACCGGTCTGGTGCTGGCGTTGATGGTGCCCCCCGCTGCCTTCGGGCTGATGTATCAGGCCCCGGCTCTTGCGGTCACCCAGAGCCTCTCCACGCCGGCCATGCGGGCCACCGCGAGCGCCGTCCTGCTCTTCGTGATCAATATCATCGGCCTGGCCATGGGACCCGCTGTGACGGGCTGGATCAGCGATCTCCTCTCACCCCGTTTCGGTGCCGAGTCTCTGCGCTACGCGTTGCTCATAGTCTCCATGCTTCTCCTAGTCGCCGGCTATCATTTTTGGCGGGCTTCCCAAACCCTCGCCGACGACCTCGAATACGTTCGCAACTACCGGCCATGAACCGCCCGCTTTTTTGCATCCATAAATTCGGGCCGCCGCTATTTGCCTAGCCCGAGGGGTCCAAATGCCCAGGAGGAGATCCAATGCTCGAGCTCTACCACAATGCGGCATCGACCTGCTCCCAGAAGGTGCGCATGGTGCTCGCCGAGAAAAGCCTCGACTACACCTCACGCCCCATCGACCTCATCGCCGGCGAGCAGCACGATCCGGCCTACGTCAAGCTCAACCCGAACCATGTCGTTCCCACACTCATTGACGAGGGAAAAGCCCTCATCGAGTCCACCCTCATCAACGAATATCTCGATGATGCCTTTCCCGCGGTCCCCATGAAGCCCGCGGATCCCGCCGGGCGCCATGCCATGCGCCTCTGGGTCAAGCGCTTCGATCAATCCACTCAGGGCGCCATCGGGGTGGTCACGTATGCCATCGGGCCTCGACGACTTCTGCTGGAACAACCCGAGGAAGTCCGCGAAGCGAATTTGGCGGCGATCCCCGACCCCGCTCGCCGCGCCGTGAAACGGAGCGTCATCGAGCACGGCATCCAAGCTCCAGAATTTAACGGCGCTCTGGCCACCCTAGTCGAATTGCTCGACGACATGGAAAAAACCCTCGCCCACCAGCCATGGTTGACCGGCAACGCCTTCGGACTCGCGGATGCTGGGGTGCTCCCCTACGTGCTCCGCCTCGACCATCTGGCCATGGCCCCCCTGCTCAGCGGGGACCTTCGTCCGGGGGTCGCCGATTGGTACGCCCGGGTCCAAGCGCGCCCGGCCTTTCCCGTAGCGGTCAGCGAGTGGCTCCCTGAGCCCCTTCTCAACGTCTTCCGTTCTGGGGGCGAAGCGGTCTGGGAGCAGGTCGAGCGCCTGATCCAGCCCGCCTGAGGCCCGCTGGGAGTCGCCGGCTCTCTCCGCCGGCCCCGAAGCGATTCGGGGTTATTCGACGAGCTTGCGAAAATCGGGTTTGCGACGCTCGATGAACGCCGAGACCGCTTCGACATTCGCCGGGGAGCCCACCTGGGCGAGCATGCCCGCCTGCTCCGCCTTCTCGGCCGCTTGAACCGCGGCGCGATGGGGAGCTTGAAGAAGTTGTTTCGTCGCCTGCAACGAGGTGGCCGGCCATTGGGCGATCTCTCTGGCCTTGCCCAGGGTCGCCTCGAGCAATGCCTCGTCGGGGTACGCCCGCGCCGCAATACCGCTGCTCACCGCGCGTTCCGCGTCGATCCACTCGGCGGTAAAGAAGAGCTCGGCGGCCCGCTGATAGCCGATCACCGTCTGGAGCATATAACTGCTCGCCGCCTCGGGAACCAAGCCGAGGCTCACGAAGGGAAGCCGGAGACGCAGGCTCTCCCCCACATAGACCACGTCACAGTGAAAAAGGCAGGTCGCTCCGAAACCAACCCCCACCCCCTTGGCCGCCGCCAGTAGGGGCTTGTCGAAAGCGTAGAGCGCCTTCATCGCCGCGGCGAAGGGATGCTCCTCAGCAGAAGTCGCGCCGCCGCCCCCGCTCAGCATCTCGGTAAGATCCTGCCCCGCGGAAAAGTCCTCTCCGGCGCCGGTCAGGACCACGACCCCAACACTGGGATCCTCCCGCGCCTCGGTAAGGGCCTCCCGAAAAGCCACCCACTGGGCCGTGTTGAAAGCATTCTTCTTCTCTGGCCGATTCATCGTGAGGCAGAGCACACCATCGTCTTTTTCCGCGAGTATGGGATCCATGGCGAGGAGTATAGGGCCTCCCGAGCGCCCGATGCCGAGAATCGGCGAAAGAGGCCCCGCTCCCCAAATACGCGGACCACTCGGGAAGAGGCTACGACTGGAATGCTGCACCGCCCCGACTCACGAGCGGTCAGGGAATCAGCCAGCAACAATCCGAATCGGGAGATCGTGCCATCCGGGTCCTTCTCGCCGATCCGGAGGACCGCGAGCGGGCCTCTGCCATCGCGACGTTCTTCGCGGCCGCTACGCGGGTGGCTAGACCACCGCGCCTAGGCCTTCCGAAGCTCGCCCGGCAGCAGCGAAAGCTCAGCTCTCTTTGAGCTGAGCGTCGATGACTTTCTGGAATTCCCCAAAAGGCTTGGCGCCCGACAGGAAATAGCCGTTGATGAAAAATCCCGGCGTTCCGGTCACACCCAACTTCTCGGCTTCCCGGGTATCGGCATCCACCCGGGCCTTCACCGAGGCCGAGGCCAGGTCCTGCTTGAACTGATCGACGTTCATGCCGATCTGGCCCGCGTAGGCGACATACGCCTCTTCGCTGAGGTTCCGCTGGTTATTGAAGATCAGGTCGTGCATCTCACAGAACTTGCCTTGGCGATTCGCGGCCTCGGCCGCGGCGTGAGCCATGGGGGCCTTCGAATGCATCCGGAGGGGCAAATGCTTGAATACGATTCGCACCTTCTCCCCGTAGGTTTTCTCGATCTGGTCCAGGGTGCCGTTGACCCGGCCGCAGAAGGGGCACTGGAAATCTGAGAATTCCACCAGGGTCACGGGCGCGTTCTCTCCGCCCCCCTTGGCGGGCGAGCCCTTGGTGTTCACCGAGTAGGCCTTGGCCGGATCGGGGCCGCGCCGAGGCGGAGCCGGAGCCGGGGCCGCAGCGGCTTTCCCCTCGGCATTGCCCGATTTGGCGAGTTCAGTACTGAACGCAGCGAAGCTCGCGCTGACCCGATCGATGGACCCCACGAGAAGATGCGTACTCCCGACGATGCTCAACCCCAATAGGGTCGCAGCAATGATGACTGCGTTTCCACTGCTCATGACATGAACTCCTGTTCGGCTTCAAGTAGGGGACTCGCTCAAACGCTAGCAGCCCATCTCGGGGTTCCCAAACAACCCCGCAGCGCTCTAAATCAAACCTCTTCGTCGTCGTGCAATTCCTTGAGGCAGATCGGATGGGGTGAGAATTCCGGCCCTCCGGTCCAGCCGGGCAACGTCGCCGCCTGCAGAATCCAGGAGTCGGCAATGGAAGAGTCCACGACCACGGCATTCTCCCCAAAACCTTCGGAGAGTGCTTCCCAGAGGTCTTTTCCTCCTGCCTCCCACCACTCGGTTCCTGGGTTCTCAAAGTCGATGGCCAAGCGCACCATTCGGGTTTCCATTCCTATTCTCGCCTCCTGGGCCGATTTCTCGGCCCTCGATCATGACGGATTAACCCGCCAGCCAAATTCATCCAGGTTGACACGGCCGCGGTCATCGAAGGATACCCCCTCGGCCTCCAGCATCTGTCTCTGCAGGGAGTTCATTCCCGCTTCGGCTCCCAAACTGATCTGCCCTCGAGCATTCACCACCCGCTGCCAGGGAACCTCTTCTTCAGACAGCGCATGCAGCGCGTATCCGACTTGCCGGGCCCGACCGGGGAGCCCGGCCACGCGAGCCACCGCTCCGTAGGTACTCACTCGCCCGCACGGGATACGACAAACGACCGCATAGATGCGGGCGTAGCTTCCCTCGGGCTTCACGCTGATCCCAACCCGCTGTGGCGAAGGAGTGCGTCGACCTTGGGCTCACGCCCCCGGAAAGCCTGAAAGACCTCCATGGGCGGCTGGCTCCCTCCACGCGCAAGAACCGTCTCGCGAAAGCGCCTCCCCATGGCCTTAACGGCTTGGGGATCCTCCAGCCCGGCCTCTTCAAAGGCCCCAAAGGCATCCGCAGAGAGCACCTCGGCCCACTTGTAGCTGTAGTAGCCCGCGGCGTATCCCCCGCCGAAGATATGGCCAAAACTGCACAGAAAACGGTCCTCGGGAAGCAGGGGAAGAACTGCATTTCGCTCCGCGACCTGTCGCTGTACCGCGAAGGCGCCCCCCTCCGAGCCCGGCTGATACTCGTGGTGAAGCGCTAGATCCGTCAAGGAAAAATAGAGCTGCCTCAGCATATCGCTGCCCGCCCTAAACGTGCGCGCCGCGGCGAGTTTGGCGAAGAGGTCCTCGGGCAAAGGCGCCCCCGTCTCGATGTGGCCACTGATCTCTGAAAGGGTTCCGGCCTGGTAACACCAGTTCTCCATGAACTGGCTCGGGAGTTCCACCGCATCCCACTCGACATTGCGAATCCCCGAGGCCATTCCCTCTTCCACCCGCGTCAGCATATGCTGCAGCCCGTGGCCGAATTCGTGAAAGAGCGTGGTCACCTCGCCAAAGCTCATCAACGAGGGGCGCCCGGAAATCGGCGGCGCCTGATTGCAAACCAGATACGCCACGGGCTTGCGAATGCTCTCGCCCGGATCCGCCAGCCGGCGACTGCGCCCCGCGCATTCATCCATCCATGCGCCGCCCCGCTTCTCGCCCGGACGCGAGTAAGCATCCAGGAAAAAGGCGGCCAAATCCTCGCCGGCCTCGTCCATGACCCGAAAGAAGCGAACGTCGGGGTGCCAGACCTCGGCTTCACCGTCCGCAGCGACGATCTTCACCCCGAAGAGTTCCTGGCTCAGGCTGAAGAGACCCTCGAGCACACGGGGGAGCGGAAAATAGGGACGCAATTCCTCCTCGCTGTAGGCGAAGCGATCTTCACGCAACCTCTCCGACCAATACGCAATATCCCAAAGGCAAAGCTTTTCGGGCCCGCCCGCCCCCGGCCGGGTCGCGAAGGCCTGAAGCTCGGCGAGGTCGGCATGCGCCGCGTCGAAAGACGCGCCGCGCAGGGACTCGAGCAACTCGTGAACCGCATCGACTCCCGGGGCCATTTTGCTCGAGAGGCTCAGCTCCGCATAGCTTGCGAAGCCGAGCAGTTCGGCTTCGTCGGCCCGCAGGGCCAGGATCCGCTCGATCAGGGGCGTATTATCGAACTCACCGGTGCCGGCTCGGGAAAGGTACGCGCGGTAGAGCCGCTCGCGTAGGTCCCGGCGCTCGGCATGCTCGAGAAAAGGCACGAGGCAGGGTGCATCCAGGCCCAGCACCCAGGGCCCGGCCTCGGGCGTCGCCTGGGGATAGCCCTTCTCCCGAGCCGTTTCGGCGCACATCGCCCGCAGACTCTCGGGCGTTCCCTCCATCTCCGTCTGATCGGTCAGAACCAGGGACCAGGCCCGAGTGGCATCGAGAACGTGATTATTGAAATCGGTGGTCAGGCGGGCGAGTTCCTCCTGCACGGCATTGAACCGCTCGCGTTCCGGACCGGCCAGACCCACCCCACTGTGCTCAGCGTCCCGCAGCAGAGAGTCCACAATCCGATGCTGGGCCTCTTCGAGGTCGGACCAGCCTTCGCCACTGCGGAGCGCCTTGAGTGCGCTGTAGACCGGGCGACTCTGGCCCTGATCCAAGGCGAAACGCACCACCTCAGGCTGAACCTTTTCATAAGCAGCTCGCAGTTCGTCGCTATTGCATACGCCCATCAGGTGACCGACAACTCCCCAAGCCCTTCCCAGACGGTCCCCCAATGACTCCAGGGGAACGACCACCCCGGCCCAGGTCGGTTCTAACCCGGCCTCGAGTTCGGCAAGAGTTTCCCTCAATTCCGCGATCAACGAGCGCATGGCCGGCTCCACATGGGCCGGCTCGATGGCGGAAAAGCGTGGCAAGCCCGTCGGGCTCAGAAGCGGGTTTTCAGTCGACAATCGTCGGCCTCCTAAAATCACAGCCAAAAATGGAAATCCAGCGCATGTTGGGGCTCAGCCTCGCGCGAAGGGTCAAGCTCGGGCCCGACCCGCTGAATTCCCCTGCAGGGTCGAAACCACCACCACCACCAAAAAGTTCAGCCCTAGCCCAATCACGCCCACGTGAATCCCTCCCCATTTCGCGACCCCCGCCAGGGTCAGCCCCACAGCAAAGATCGTCCCCGCCAGGAGGCCGAGGAGAGTGGCCATCGCCGACTGGCGTGTCCAGTGGATCGCCAAGAGAAAAGCCGGCACACACTGAATCAACAACTCCATCTTTAACTCGATCAGACGCCACAGGGTCAGATCGCGTTCGAGTGCCAGGGGGATGATCGCGAGCAACACAGCCGCCGCGAGCATCTTCCCCATGCGCGTTTGGCGGGCGCTCTCACCCCGCTGCCCGAGCAGATCGCGAACGATCAATGAACCCAGGGAGAGCAGGCACGAATCGGCCGTGGACATGATCGCGGAAAGCGCACCGATAAAGACGAGGATCGCCGCCGCCTGGCCCAAACCACCATCCAAGGCCCACTCGCGAAGAAGAACGGGCATTACCCCATCACTCGCGACCCCCGCAGCCAACTCGACCCGGGGTATCGCAGCGATCCCGATCAGGGTCACCACCAGAGTCGTCGCTAGGGGCATAAAAGTCATCCAGGCAAACGACTGAGACAACGCACGACCCGTCTTGGCGGCATAGATCCGCTGGATCGCCTGGGGGTAGATCACACTGGCCAGACCCAAGAGCGCGATCGTACTGAACCAATTCGCACAAGCCGCTGCATCGGGTACCCGAACCGCGTCGGGCCGGATCCGCGCGACCTCCAGGGTCACCTGCTCGAGGCCACCCGAGCCGTCGAGCAGCCAGACCAGCAGAGTCACGAGCCCCACACCCATCAGGATTCCCTGGGCCGCATCGGTCCAGGCGACGGCACGCATGCCGCCCCGGGTCTCATAAAAAAGGATCATCGCGGCGAGACCAACCACCCCCCACGAATAGGGGATGAGATCTCCGGTCACGAGACTCGCCACATCCCCCATGGCTTTGAGTTGTGCCAGGATGAAATTCGCTAGCGCCAGCGCCATCAAAATGCCCACCGAAGCCACCAAGGCCCGGCCGCCCGGCTCCCCGGAAAAACGGTCGCGCACAAAATCGCCTGGAGTCACGTAACCGCGTTGAACGGCAGCGGGTCGTAGCCGAGGGACGAGGACATGGAAGACCACGATGATCGCCATCATGAAACCCGTGGCCATGACGAAACTGAAACCGGTCCGGTAGGCCTTGCCCGGGTATCCAAGCAGGGAATTGCCCGAATACGCGGTTGCATAGAGCGTCAGGAAAAGGACGAACACCCCGAGTTCTCGACCTCCGAGGAAATGATCCTTCGGAGTCAGGTCCCTGCGCGCTCGACTGGCGATCTCGCCGACCACCAGGAGAAGACCGACATAGACCAGGAGCGCCACAAGTCCCATTTCCGAGAAGTTCATCCCTGAACCCCCCGAGCCCGCGTCGAGTCCTCGCCATCGGCCGAGCGATCCCTCAGGGTATCGGGCAGGGGCGCCGCGTCATCGATAACCGTTCGCGCCCAGGCTACAGAATTGAGGACCGCCACCAGCGCGTAACAGAGCACGGCGACCGCCACCCAATCGGGCAGCCCCAAAAGCAGCCGAAGGGGCTGGTCATCGGCGCGATACCAGGGAACCGAAAATAAGTAGAGGATCGCGATCAGCCCGAACAACCCAGCGCGCAGGGGCGAGCCGCTCTTCGGCTCCTTCGATCGACCCCGTCGTCCATCGCTCATGCGAGAGGTGTAGCACTCGACGCCGGTTCGATGCACAGTGGATCCTCATTCCTCGGGTTATTCACCCAGGAACTCACCTCGATCGCCTCGAGTGCACCCGACGGCGCGGGCTGCATGAGTCGCTGAAATTCAAGAGATTCTTCCGGGCCGGTGCCGAGCCAGGCGTCGTAATCCTGGGACGACAGAAGCACTGGCATCCGGTGATGGACCGATCGCATATCGGCGTTGGCCTCGCAGGTCAAAATCGCGCAGGACTCGACGACTTCCCCCGAATCCCGGTCTATCCAAGTCTCCCAGAGCCCCGCCAGGGAGAGCGCTGCGCCGGCGGGTGACCGAAAGAAGTAGGGAGTCTTGGCAGCGCCCTTCTTCTTGGCTCGAGTTCCCTGCTCGCCCGGTTTCCATTCGTAGAAGCCGTCGGAAGCCACGATGCAACGCCGTGCCTTGAGGGCCTGGCGAAAAGACGGCTTTTCCGCCGCCGTCTCACAGCGCGCGTTGATCATCCGGTAACCACTCGCTCGGCTTTTAGACCAACTCGGAAGTAGCCCCCAGTGCAGAGGCAGCAATTCACGCCCGCCTTCGGACCGCCGCCGGATAGCCAAAACATTCTGGCTGGGCGCCACGTTGTAGCGGGGTCCAAAGTCGCACTCCGACGACCACTCGGGCACATCGAATTCGTCCGCGATTTCATGGGCCGTTCGGGTCAGTACCATTCGACCGCACATATTGGTCCTCCCATTGCTACACTATAACCGCCGCCGCAATGGGGCACCCGATCCGGCCCCCCGCCATGAATGGAGACGACTTCCATGTCCTCGGAGAGCCTCGAGACCCCCGGCGAAACGCCCTCTTCCCACGGAAACGCGATCGGAGCCGGCGAAGCACTTTCTCCCACCGCCCTCGGCCTGCGGAGCACGGCCGGAGGCATTCTCATGGGGCTCGCCAACCTCGTCCCCGGTATCAGCGGGGGCACCATGCTCTTGGCCGCGGGCGTGTATCCCAATTTCATTTCGGCCATCGCCGAGATCACTACCCTCCGTTTCAAATGGCGCTCGGTCCTTACCCTGGGGATCATCGCCGCCGCGGCCGGACTCTCGATTCTTCTGCTCGCGGGAACTATGAAGACTCTTGTCATCGAAAACCGATGGGTGATGTACAGCCTTTTCATCGGGCTCAGCCTGGGAGGGGTTCCTCTGGTCTGGCGACTCGCCAAGCCGGCCACGCCTACGCTCTGGCTCAGTGCGGCGCTGGCCTTCATCTTGATGTGTCTCATGGCCATGGGCGAAATTCGACAGGGCGGCGGTGAACCCGATCTCTTCCTGCTCGCCGTCTCCGGGCTCGCCGGCGCATCGGCCATGATCTTGCCGGGCATCAGCGGCGGATATCTACTCCTCCTGCTGGGCCAGTATGAGACGATCCTTGGGGCTGTGGACGGACTGAAGCAGGGGCTACTGGGCGGCTCTCTGGACCCCGAACTCCTGAGTCAGTCCCT
>JAQWRT010000073.1 GCA_029243605.1 Myxococcota bacterium | reverse complement strand
GACAACGTCACTATCCTCCCCATAAAGCTTGTACTCATCGATATCGACGCGGAGTTGGAGGGCCCCGAGGCCGAGCACGAGAAATATCAGCGCCGATCCGATGACGATAGATTTCGAGTGCCGCCGGGTTCCCTCGACCATGACGAGTAGAATCCGATTCCACATCTTGGACGCCCGCGACGATCGGATTTTTTCGGGCGGTAGCAGGGTCATTACCATGGGGAGAACCGTGAAGGTCAGAACCAGGGCTCCCAAGATCCCGAACGAACAAATCAAGCCAAATCGAACGAAGCTTTCCAGGCTGGACGTTGCGAACGATGCAAAACCCGCTGCTGTCGTGAGTGTAGTCACCAGGCACGGCGGACCTGCGTCCTTGGCGGCACTGATAAGGGCTTTTGCGCGTTCATCTCGAGTCCGGGCCGCTGTTGCTTCCCTCGTCTGGGAATAGCGGGAAAGAAGATGAATCGAGTCACATAGGGCCATCACGAGCACGAGAGGCGCAATTGTCTGATTGATGGAGTTCTGCGGCCAGCCGAGCGCCGCCAGCAGGCCGATGGTCCAGACCGTCGAAAGCCCAACTGTGGCAAGAGCCCCGGCTACCGATTGCCAAGATCTGAAGAGTAGAAGAACTACGAGTGACACCAGCAAGATCATGGGCACGGTCAACCGAGCGGAGTCCGCGGCGAGGGCCTCATCGGTGAGCGCAAACTGAGCGGTCTGACCGACGATATAGAAACGAAACCCGTCATCTTCGAACTGTGCAAGTGCGGCCTGGAGAGCACGGAGAGCCGCTTTGCTTTCGTCGCTATCCGACGAGGCGAGTTCGAGCACGATCGCGCCCGCCACCCCGTCTTTCGAAACCAGTTGCCCGCTCCAGAACGGGTCGATCACGGCGCGCGAGCGAAGCATCTCGATATTGGGAGAGAGCTCCTCCCCTATCATCAAGGTTTCCGAGCGGATTTCCTCACCTTGGGCGAATAGGATCGTGGTCGTCGCGGGACTTTCCACTCTCTTGATGTCACTGCGGCCGCGTAGTTCTTGGACGACAGTGCGCGCCATGGAGAGAGATTTCGGATCGAATACATTTTCACACTGTTCCGTCTCGGCACAGCTCCAGACTGCAGCCATGGGGAGACCGCCCCCAAAACCATCGATAAACGCATCCAGCCGCTTGATCGCTGGATGATCCTTTCCGAGATATGCGCGGTAACCGGTCTCGGCCCTCAAGGAGAGAAGCTGTGAAGCAAGGCCTAGCGTGATCAACGCCAGAAGAGCGGATGTCACAGCAGGGTGCAAAAGCGCGTAACGAGTGAGCTTTTCCACTTTTCTTAGCGCCTGCGTTCCTGGTGTCCGGGCAGCCCCTCGCGCCCAGGAACAAGGTTGTACTTCGCCATCCGGTTCTTGGCTGTGTTTCGTGTGACTCCAATTGCATTCGCGACACCGGTGTAGCTGAGGTACTGGGCCCACAGCATGATTAACTGATCGCGCTCTTTTTTCGCTTCTTCTGCCGCGATCCGCCCCAGAGGCGTCCCGACCCTCGAAAGCGCGGCCCGGACTTTCGCCAGGGTAATTTTCCTACCTTCGGAGGAGGCGATTATCGATTCAACAACGTGCTCACACTCGGCGATATTCTCGTACCAGTTGTGCTTCGCGAGCGCCTCCAGTGCCTCGGGGGCGACCTCGAACCCACGTCGGCCGAGTCGTATTTCTGCGAGTTCGAGGATCGACTTTAGGATTATCGGGAAGTCCTCTATGCGGTGTCGGAGTGGCGGCAAATCGATACGAAAGCGCGACAGGTGCTTGGCAAGTTGAGCATCGAGGGAACCGCCTGATGCAAGTGGTCCGAGGCTATCTGAGGTCGACACCAGGATTCGCTGGCGAGCGCCCGCGCCCTCAGTTTCCAGCTTGAGAAGCCGGCCAAACCAAAAGGCTTGTTCGGCTTGCGCGAATGAATCGAAGTTATTCAGGTAGATTGTACAGCTATCGGGTAATTCGTCTGAATTGTTCTTCCCCTTTGTCAACTCGACGAAGGGGACCGAAGCGGGCCTACCCGATTCATGCATGAACCGCGCCGCAGCCGTGCGGCCAGAACCAACTTCGCCACACAACATTACTGGCGTTTTAAGAGTCGAATGCGCGAGAAGTTGACCGCGCGTCTCTTCGATGACGGTACTCTTTCCGAGTAATTCGAGCGGTACGTGATTTCTTGACTGGCCCAGCAGTTCGCAGACCCGGGCTTTCAACTCCTCGACTCCTGAGTCGTCGTAGGTATAGAAACCCGTCGCGCCTGCATTGCCTGCCTCTGTCGCAACGGGCAGAGTGCCAAATGCCGACACGAGCAAGACCGGAACCTGGGGCTTATGAGATATCGGCGAACGAATTTTCCTCAGAAGATGAAGTCCGTCCGAACGTGGCATCCTCAGATCTGTGATCACGCAGTCAAAGGAAAGCTCTCCGAACCGGTCCCAGCCTTCCTTGCCGTCTACTGCCTGCACGACCTGAAAGCCAAGGTCCTCGAGCTCGTCAGCGATTAGCTCGCGGGATTCTGGCCGGTCATCCACCAAGAGGACCAGCTTGCGATTCCTGTGGCAATCGACACTCTGCATTTCAAGCCTCTGAACTTATGCTTCAGACCTACCGCAGGCGACCGAGGGTGCTTCTCTTGGGATACGAAAGCCGAATGGCCGTCTACATCTTACAGGACGTACAAGTGCTTCCAAAAGGGATATGAAGGTGGCGGGCAGCGGACGCGAACAACTGTGCAACCCGCGGGGTGTCTCGTCATCTAGAAGGCCGAGCCCGAAACCCTTCCCAGATGGCCACCTGTCCCCCTCAATTTCGCTTCGTTCAGGCACTCTTTGGAAAACCCCGAGAAGGGGGGCGTGGGAACACGCCTAGCGAGCGAGGCTTCCGAAGTCGAATTTTGGGAGACACACGAAATTGAAACCCTGATCCATATCGCTCGCGAGTCGGAGCCCCGATTCGCCCCACTGTTTGAGTTCCTGATATCCACAGGTGTTCGACGAGGCGAGGCTCTGGGTCTGCAGTGGGCGGACATCGATTTCGAAAATCGCTCCATTCGAATCCGCCGTGCCATTACGGCCAGTGGAATAACCACGCCCAAGAGCGGCAAAGGAAGAGCCTTGAGGGTGCCCGAATCCCTCGCTACGACCCTATTTGATCTGTTCTCGGACCGGCGAATCGAATGCCTGCAGCGAGGATGGCCCGAAGTCCCCAAGTGGGTATTCTGCAGCGAAACCGGCACTGCGCCTGATCCGGGGAACATAGACCGCACATGGCGTCGGCTCAGACGAAGGGCGCAAGCGGAGGGCGTTCGCCCGCTCAAGTTGCATGCTGCGCGTCACACGTGGGCAACCCGGGCTCTGGGTGCCGGAAAGTCAGTTCGTTGGGTGGCCGACCAACTGGGTCACGCAGACCCGGCTCTGACACTTCGGGTCTACGCACATGCCATGCGCGAGGAGGAAACCGATCTCTCTTTCGCGGACTTTGGTGGCTCCAAACGGCTCTATCCGGCTCCGGCCTCTGACGCCGGAGAATTGGAATCCGATAACCCCTTGATTCCAATGGCACGCCGGGAGGGATTCGAACCCCCGACCCTCAGGTTCGAAGGCATATCCAGCCTCGTCCGGGGTAGTCCGCATCCGTTCATTTTCAAGCTGTTAGGCAACGCCCCCGTCCGCCTCAGTCCGGGGCAGTGCGGGCCGTAGGCTGTACCGAGGCTGTACCGACAGAAGCCAAGGATCGGGATGCGTCCCGTATGCGGACGTGATGGAAGGATCCGCCATCACGACCTGGTCACGTCGCGCGGCAGAGGAACCCGCAGAGGAGATACCTGAGGGTCGGAGTTAACCCCTCGCAGCTACAGGGGAATTATCGGCGTACAGCCACGGTACAGCCATTGGGAGAGACCCGCGCGGTGGGGCTCCCCATAGCGATTCAACATAACGCCCATACCCGGACGCCCCGACGTAACCCACCTTCACCGGCCTGCTCGCTGAGCCAGGGCTGACCCACCCGGACTATGCGCCTGGCCCCGTCCGTCCGATTTATTTACACCGATCAGATAAATCGGCCCTGCGCCCTAGCGGCCCTGAAACGCTCCTAAACACGGTGAGTTAGAAGAGTTCCGCATTCATTTCATTTTTTTGATGCTTTTTTGACATTTTTCAGGACACAATTGGGCTCGCTCGCAACACAATGGGGCGCACTCACTGGGAAGGAGTTTGTTATGAGGAAATATATTCTGTTCGCGGTCTTAGTTTTGATCGGCACGTGGGGTGCGAGCCCGGCGTTTGCCGTGAGCTTTGGGTTCGAAGGGGGCGAAGGCTATACCCTCGGTCCCCTCTCACCCGCGGGAGGACCGACCCAGGCAGGTTGGTCGGGCGGCGCACAGGCGGGCTTCACCAACAACGATCCAGGCGACGAGCAAGTGGTCAGCACCGAAGCCTACTCGGGGAGCAACTCGTGGCATTATGCACGCGGCTACGGGAGCAGCGGTCAGGGCACGCCCTTCTCACCCACAACAGCGCTTGAGGCTGGACCTGGAACGCAACTCGACTTCTCGATCGCGTTCAAGGCGGGCAGTGCCACAGGCGATGAATCGGCACAGAACATCTATATAGGTACCACGGCCGGAGATGACCGCACGGGCTTTAACCTCTACCTAACGAACAGCGCTGCCGGCGACGGCCTAAGCCTCCATACCTTTGCCGACCCCTCCTTCGCCCAGACCGTGTTCGCCACCAACCTGTCCCGCACCGATTGGCATGTACTCACAGTGAGCGCGGTGTTCGATGCCGACTAGGCCAACGACGTCTACCAATACTCACTGAACGGGGCCCTACTTTTTACAGGTAATTCTTGGCCCAATCCGTGGCGGGTTGCGAACGGCTTCCCGACGTCCTACGGCAACAGCATCAAGTTTGCGGACGGCGGCGGGGACAACCCGGCCCATAACGGTTTCTACTACGACGCGATGTCCTACGACGTCTCGGTCATTCCTGAGCCCAGTACCGCGCTCCTCCTCGGCCTTGGTCTAACCGGCCTTGCGGCGAAGGGTCGTCGTCGCTCCTAACTCCTCGGCAGCGGCAGTTGCTCATCCGAGAGCCGTGAGATCGGCGTGGCTGGGATCGACTTCCAGACCCCGCTGCTCTCTGGGGGTGGGGGGGGGTCTAACCGTCCTCAGCGCCTGCTCAGCGACCGCCGTCGAAGGCTTACCTATAATAAACATCCAGATTTCAGCCCTCCTCACAGGAGCGGGACCAATGGCGCTATCACGAAAGACGGCGAAGA
>JAQWRT010000060.1 GCA_029243605.1 Myxococcota bacterium | reverse complement strand
ACTCGGGGTGGTGGGAGGGATCACGCCCTGGAATTTCCCGATCCTCTTGGCCGTGTGGAAGATCGCGCCCGCGCTGATCGCAGGCAACACCATGGTTCTGAAGCCCTCTCCATTCACGCCGTTGTGCACCCTCAGATTGGGCGAACTGGCCCGCGGGATTTTTCCGGAGGGAGTCCTCAACGTTATCTCCGGGGGC
Organism: Myxococcota bacterium; assembly: GCA_029243605.1. Taxonomy (GTDB): domain Bacteria; phylum Myxococcota_A; class UBA9160; order UBA9160; family UBA4427; genus JAZXM01. Next base: position 31,133 of record JAQWRT010000060.1, on the reverse strand, counting down.
GACGAGCTCGGTAAATGGATGACGGCTCACCCTGATATCGCGAAGATTTCGTTTACGGGTTCGACCGATACCGGTAAAGCCGTCATGCGCAGCGCTGCGGAGCATATGAAACGAGTCACTCTCGAGTGCGGGGGGAACGATCCGGCCATCGTCCTGCCAGACGTTGATCCGAAGGAAGTCGCCGAGCCCCTCTTCTGGGGAGCCTTTGCCAACAGTGCGCAATTCTGTGTGGCCGCCAAACGGCTCTATGTTCATGAGGATATTTACGACGAACTCATGAGCGAACTCATCGCGTACGCGAAAGGGGTGAAGGTGGGCAATGGCGCTGAAGCAGGCACCCAGCTTGGCCCGATCCAGAACAGGCCTCAATACGACAAGCTCAGAGATCTCCTCGATGACACTCGAAGGTCAGGTGCTTCGATTCCGCTGGGTGGGGAAGTCGACGACGCGCCCGGGTATTTCATTCCGGTCACCCTGGTCGACAATCCGGCCGATGACTCACGGGTTGTAAAAGAGGAACCCTTCGGCCCCGTTCTTCCGCTTCTCAAGTGGCGAGATGAAGACGATGTGATCAAAAGGGCGAACGACAGCGATTATGGGTTGGCTGGATCCGTTTGGGGCAAAGATCTCGCGCGAGCGAGAAGCCTCGCCGAACGGCTCGAAACCGGAACGATTTGGATCAATGAAGTTCACCAATTCGCGCCCAATATTCCCTTTGGGGGACACAAACAGTCGGGAATGGGCGTAGAAAACTCTCTTGAGGGATTGGCCGAGTACACCAACAGTCAAACCATCATGGTGAAGAAGTAATCGGGTGCTCCTCACGATACGCCAGAGAGCGTGGAGCGATTGTCCGACTGACCGGGAGTAAAAGGGAAGATGAGCAAGGCCATTGACCAAGGGGCCACGGACCTACCGCTGCTTGAGGAAACCATCGGAGCCAATCTCGAGGCGACGGTGGCTCGCCATGGTGATTGTGAGGCCTTCGTGGTGCCCCACCAGGCGATCCGCCAGACATGGCGGGAGTTCAATGCATCGGTTGACCAAGTGGCCAAGGGGTTGATGGCGGCCGGGATTGAAACCGGCGACCGAGTTGGTATGTGGAGTCCCAACTACGCCGAATGGACTTACGTTCAATATGCCACCGCGAAAATCGGGGCCATCCAGGTCAACGTGAACCCGGCATATAGGACGTCGGAACTCGAATACGCCCTCAATCAATCCGGATGCCGGATGTTGGTTGCCCGGACCGAGTACCTCACCTCGAAATACAAGGAGATGGTCGAGTCCGTACGTCCGAATTTGAGTCATCTCGAGCGATCGGTCTATTTCGACACGCCAGACTGGGCTGAGCTCATAGAGCAGGGGCGGGAGATCACTGATGCCGAGTTGGCTGACCGTGGGCGGTCACTCGTAAACACCGATCCGATCAATATTCAATACACCTCGGGGACTACAGGGTTTCCGAAAGGGGCCACTCTCAGCCACCGGAACATTCTCAACGACGCCCGGCTGGTCGCTGAGGCATGTGGATACAGCCAATCCGATCGAGTCTGTATTCCCGTGCCCTTCTACCACTGCTTCGGCATGGTGATGGGCAATCTCGCCTGCTCGGCAACAGGCGCGGCGATGGTCATCCCTTGCCCCACTTTCGATCCGATAGCTGTTCTCCAATCTGTAGAAGATGAAAAATGCACGTCGCTTTATGGCGTTCCGACGATGTTTATTGCGGAACTCGGCCTTCCCAACCTGGTGGACTTCGATCTCGGCTCATTGCGGACGGGAATCATGGCTGGGTCGCCTTGCCCGGTCGAGGTCATGCGAAAGGTGATCGACGTGATGAATATGTCCGAGGTGACCATTGCGTATGGGATGACCGAGACGTCGCCGGTATCCACGCAAACAGCGGCAACGGACTCGGTGGAGCATAGGGTGACGACGGTGGGAAAGGTCCTGCCTCATGTGGAAGCGAAGATTGTCGACCCCGCAACGGGCGACATAGTTGAGTGCGGCCAGGAAGGTGAATACTGCACGCGCGGGTTTCATGTCATGCTGGGATATTGGGAAGATTCGGGAAAGACCGCTCAGGCCATCGACGAAGAGGGGTGGATGCATTCAGGTGACCTCGCAACCATGGATGAGGATGGATACGTCAATATCGTGGGTCGCCTCAAGGACATGATTATTCGAGGCGGAGAGAATGTATATCCACGGGAAATCGAGGAATTTCTCTACACTCACCCCGCCGTCGCAGACGCGCAGGTCATCGGAGTTCCCGATGAGCGTTTCGGAGAGGTGATCATGGTTTGGGTCCAGCTGGAAGCCGGGACGACCTTGAGCGAGGATGAGCTCAAAGCGTTCTGCCAGGGGAAAATCGCTCACTTCAAGATCCCACAGTACATTCGATTCGTGTCAGAGTTCCCGATGACGGTGACGGGCAAGGTCCGAAAGATAGAAATGCGGGAGAAGTCAATCGCTGACCTCGGCTTGCAATCCATCGCCGAAACCAAAATGGCCTGATTCGCGAGAAAGAGTTCGAAATAGCCGAGTCATGAGTTCCCTGAATTCGGCTCTCAAAGCGGTGGCCACAATGGCGAAGTTGCGAAATGTCGCCCCGCCCATGACTCCGATCCCGGCGACTCTTCCGCTCAGGGATCCAGCCCATGAGGCTGTTATTCATTACGATGCAGAGGAATGATGTCGAAGATACTCACGATTGGTGCTCACGGAGGAATCGGTCGGCTTTTCTGCCAAAAAGCGGAGGAAGCCGGGCTTTCGATTCGCGCCATGGTGCGAAGTGACGAGCAGCAAGCGCATTTCGAGGCCCAGGGAATCGAGGCAGTGCTTGGGGATCTGGAGGCTGAGTTTTCGCATGCTTTCGAAGGCTGTGATCAGGTGGTTTTCACGGCGGGTTCGGGTGGCTCGACGGGGGGCGACAAAACACTCCTTGTGGATCTTTACGGGGCCATTCGTTCGATTCGCGAGAGTGAAGAGCGCGGCGTGGGTCATTTCGTGATGGTCAGCGCTTTGCGGGTCGAAAAACCTCTGGAAGCTCCGCCCGCCATGCGCCACTACATGGTCGCCAAACTGCTTGCGGATCAGCACCTTTTCGAAAGTAGTCTGCGTTCGACCATCCTTCGGCCCGGTCGATTGACCAATCAGGCGGGCAGTGGTCGGGTCCGCACGAAGACCGAGGGCCAAGGTTCCGAGATCAGTCGAGAGAACGTGGCCGACTGTATTGTTGAAGCGTTGCGTCATCCGTCCGCGTCCAATCGGGTGGTCGATCTTCTCGACGGCGATGTGCCTATCGAGAAAGTGTTCGCGGGGGGTTGAACGGGGCGATTTGAAGTGCTGGGCGTTCAAGGAGCGCGTGCACCGGCCTGCGATTCATGGCTCTCAAGGGTGCTATTTCGTGTTGATGACCACCAGTTCGCGATATTTCTCGGGCATATCCCAATAGCGGACATAGCCCTCGGGAAGGACCACCGAGTCTCCCTGCTCAAACTTGAACTCCCGGCCATCGTCCAGGGTCAGGATGAGGCGGGGGATAGGACATACAAGCTGCCTTCCAGCACAACGCCCGAGCATAAGCGTTATGTTAAATCCCTACCGGGGTCCCGTCACGGACTGCATCGATCGGCAATGGGATTGAGTTGAAAATTTCAACTAATTTGAGCGTTATTGGAGAGAATGATGAGCGAATCAGCAATTCGAATAGTGACCGAAATACCCGGCCCTGGAAGCCAGGCCATTGTCGCCCGAAGGGAGGCGGCGACGCCCCAGGGTGCAGCGAAGCTGACCGGGCTCGCCATTGAACGGGGTGAGGGGGCCAGGGTTGAGGATGTCGACGGGAACCGTTTTATCGACATGGCGGGAGGGATCGGTGTCCTTGCGGTGGGGCATTGCCCCGAGGGCGTGAGCCGAGCCATGATCGAGCAGGCGGACAAGCTGATCCACATGTGCGCCATCGTCGGCAGTTATGAACTCTACGTTCAGGTGGCCGAGCGTCTCAACGCGATCACGCCCGGAGACTTCGAAAAGAAGACCCTACTGGTGAATACCGGCGCCGAAGCCGTGGAGGCGGCGGTGGGCCTCGCGCGGGCGCATAGCGGGCGCCAGGGTGTCGTGGTCTTTGAGGGCGCCTATCACGGGCGCTCGAATCTCACCATGTCGATGACCTCCAAGTTCGCCCTCTTCAAGAAGGGTTTTGGCCCCTTTGCCTCCGAGGTTTACCGCTTTCCTTTTCCCTACAACTACCGTCGGCCCGCCGAAATGAGCGAAGACCAGTTCGTCGAGGATCAAATCCAGCGGCTCTCGGACTGTTTTGTTTCGGTGGTGGATCCGAGCCATGTGGCGGCCGTTGTGGTCGAACCGGTCCAGGGCGAGGGCGGCTTTCTGCCCGCACCGACGAGTTGGCTGGTCCGCCTGCGAGAAATTTGTGACGAGCACGGCATCGTACTGATCGCCGATGAAGTCCAGAGCGGTATGGGACGAACGGGTGAACTCTTTGCCATGGAGCATTCGGGCGTGATCCCCGACATGCTGACCACGGCGAAGTCCCTGGCGGCGGGGATGCCCCTGGGCGCCGTTGTGGGGCGCAGCGAGATTATGGATTCAGCGCATCCCGGCGGGCTTGGCGGCACCTATAGCGGCAACCCCCTGGCGTGCGCCGCGGCCCTCGAAGCCATCGATACGATTGCGACGCCCGAGTTTCTCGCCCGGGCGCGCGCGGTAGGCGCGCAGATGCGGGAGCGCATGGAGAAAATGGCGTCCCGTTTCCCCAAAATGATCGGCGATGTGAGGGGGCTGGGGCCGATGTTGGCCATGGAGATCGTGCAGGAGGGCGACCCCAAGAAGCCCTGCATGGAAACTACCGCGGCGATTACGGCAGAGACCTTGACCCGGGGCGTGATCACAATTCGAGCGGGACTCTTCTCGAATTGTGTACGCTTCCTGCCACCGTTGAACATTTCGGATTCGGATCTCGGAGAAGCGATGGACGTGGTCGAAGAAGCGGTGGTGACAGTGGCCGCTCAACGAGGGGAGGCGTGAGGCATGAGCGCAACTGAAACACGCGATGTGCAGGCCGGACCGCCTCGCATGCGGACCATCGTCCTTGAGGGATCGGCTGAGAACAGGGGAGCCCATCACGGGGAGACCTATGGGGATGAAATCCGGGCCTATGCTGAGGATCGAGTCGCGCTCTCCGCCAACGGGAGTTGGTCGGGCCGCAGCGCGGGCAAGGAGGAAGTGCTCGCCCTGGCGGAGTCGATGCTGCCGGCACATCGGGCCTATTCCGCAGATCTCTGCCTCGAGATGGAAGCGATGGCGCGAGCCTGTGACCTGACTCCCGCCGAAGCCATCATCGTGGGTGGCTTCACGGATTTCGTCGATGCGGTTCGTGCGACCGGAGCGGGCGTGCCCGATGAAGACGATTGCACGGCGGTGGTTGTCCCCGATGCCATGGCCGAAGGGAAGGGCTTCCTGGCCCAGACCTGGGACATGCACGATTCGGCGACCGAACACGTGACCCTGCTCGACGTCAGGCCCGACGAAGGGCCCCGCAGTTTCGTTTTCTCCACGGTGGGCTGCCTGGGACAGATTGGGATCAATGAGGCCGGCATCGCTATCGGGATCAACAACCTGGCTGCGGAGGTGGGCGCTCGGGGTGTCACCTGGCCCCTAGTGATCCGTCAGGCCCTGGCCCAGACGGAAATCGAGGAGGCCCTGCGCGCGATTACCGAGGCTCCCCTCGCAGGTGCACACCATTACCTGCTCATGGATTCCCACGGTGCCGGCTTCGATGTCGAAGCCATGCCCCAGGGCCATGCCATTCGGCGCCTCGGCGACGCGCCCCTGGTGCACACCAACCATTGCCTCGACGAAGTCTGCCAGGGCTACGAAGCCGCCAAGCCCCCGGCCTTGATGGCGTCGTCCCAGGCGCGGCTCGACCGCGCCAGAGAATTGCTGAACTGCGCCGAAGTGGGCGTCGCCGACCTGATGGCCCTCACTCGGGACAGCCAGGCGATTTGCCAGGTCTCCAAGCCTCCGTATCACATCGAATCCTCGGGTGCGGCGATCATGCGTCCGGGCACGGGGGAAATGTGGGCCGTCTGGGGTCTGCCCAGCGAAAACGAATTTGACCGTTTCGAGTTTGGCTCATGAGCGAACTCGAGTACCGAACGCTCTCCGAGGAATGGGCGCCGGCTTGCCGGCGTCTGGAACTCAGCATCTTCGAGCACGCCAACCCCGATGAGTTGATCGGCGAAGAAGATTTCAGGGCCTACGCACGCGTCTTTCCCGAAGGCTTCTTCCTCTGTCTCGATGGTGAGAAGCTCGTGGGGCAGGCCGGCGGAATTTTCCTTGATTTTGATTTTGAGAATCCCCAGCACACCATCGTCGAAATCACGGGCGAGCATCAATGCGGAAATCACGACGCCGACGGAGATTGGTATTACGGCACCGATATTGCGGTCTCGCCCGATTATCGGAGGCGGGGGATCGGGAAAAAATTCTACGAACTGCGCAAGGGTCTCGCCCAGAAGTACAACAGGCGCGGCATTATCGCAGGTGGCCATATGCCCGATTTCGTCAACCACAAGGCCGATATGTCCGCTGCGGAATACGTCGAGAAGGTGGCCGCCGGGAAACTCTATGACGCGACCCTGACCTTTCAGCTCGGAAACGGTTTCGAAATTCGCGGGGTTCTCGAAAATTATATTGAAGATGAAGCGACCGATGGATGGTCGGCTTTGATTGTCTGGGAGAACCCCGACTACTTGCGCTGAGAAAATCGTTTTCTTGGGGAAGGTTGGGTGCATGGCCCGCAGTTCTCCGGAGTTTCTTCGCAGTTCTCCGGATTTCGCTTGGTCCAATACGCTTGAATGGAGATCCGCTAAATGGCCGTCCACTACTCAATTCCCAAGTCAAATGCGCACTACAAGAAAGCGGCCGAGCGACTCCCCTTGGGCGTGACCTCGAATTACCGATCATGGGGCCCAGACGAAACTCTCTACGTGTCCCGGGCCAAGGGCGCTCGCTTGTGGGATTTCGACGGCAATGAGTACGTTGATTATAGGATCGGATACGGGCCGGCGATCCTCGGCTACGGTGACGAGAGAGTCGACGAAGCCGCCCGGAAGGGTATGGAACTCGGAGGCCCGACGGCCCTCTCCACTGAAAAGGAATGGGTTGTCGCCGAGCGTATGGCCAAGATGATCAATTCGGTGGACATGGTGCGCTTCGCCAACTCTGGAACCGAGGCGGTCATGGCGGGCTTGCGCCTTGCCCGCTCGTATACCGGCCGCAGTCGACACATCATGATCGAGGGCGGATACCACGGCCTTTCGGACGGCGTTCTGTGGGAGGTGCATCACGAGAGAGATGCTTCGGGCGAGATATCCCTGCAAGTCCAGTCCGAGGGCAAGGGCGTCCCCTCGCTCCTTCGTGAACTTTTCGACACTGTTCCCCTGAACGATCCGGATGAACTGGAAAGCGTTCTCAAGGTTCATGGCGACGACGTTGCCACGCTCCTCATTGAAGTCATCTTGGGCAATGCCGGCGGGATTGTCTCGGAGCCGGGATACCTCGAACGCGTTCGTGCCCTATGCGATGAATATGGCGTTTTGCTGATGATCGACGAGGTAAAGACAGGCTTCAGAGTCGCCCGGGGTGGAGTTCAGGAATTGATGGCAGTCGATGCAGACCTCTGCACTTTCGCCAAGGCAATGGGGAACGGGTATCCGATTTCGGCTCTCGCAGGCAAACGAGAGATTATGTCGACTGTCGGCCCAGGCGGCTCTGCCCAGGGAGGCACCTATGCGGGGCATCCCGTTTGCCTCGCAGCGGCGGAAAAGACCTTGGAGATCCTTGATGAAACAGAGGCCCTCGAGGATATCGCTCGTTATGGGGGGAAGATGCAAGAGGGGATCTCCGAGATTCTCTCCGCTCGGGGAATCGCTCATGCTTGGAGTGGCCATCCCTCGATGTCGGGCATTTTCTTCTCGGAGTCGGCCCCGCGCAATTATCAGGACTGGGTGAGGAGCGATTATGAACTCTACGAGGCCCTGGCGGCGCACCTGATCTCGTCGGGTATTCTTGTCGAGCCGGATTCTCGGGAGCCCTTCTTCGTTTCGGCAGCGCATGACGATTCTTGTTTGAATGAGACGATGGAAAAATTCGCGCAGGCGCTTGATTTGACTCTCGAAGAGCGTGCGCAGGCGAAGTAGTGGTTCGGTTCTCGACTCTTCGTATTTCTCGGTGCCCGTCGAAGAGTTGAAAGAGTTTTTGTCTTTTGAGGCAAGGAGAATCTCATGAGTGAGCGGGATGTCGTGATCGTTGGCGGCGGCCATAACGGGTTGGCCTGTGCGGCCTATCTGGCACGAGCCGGTATGGACACTTTGGTTCTTGAGCGGCACGCGGTAGAGGGCGGGGCCTCGATTACCCAAGAGGCTTGGCCGGGCTACCAGGTCTCCTCGGCGGCCTACGTGATGAGCTTGATGCCCCAGAAGATTGTCGATGAACTCGAGCTCGAGAAATTTGGCTACAAGGTCACCGTGCTCGATCCCGACTATTTCGTCCCCTACACGGACAGCACATCCCTTGCTCTTTGGAGCGATACAAATAAAGCCGCGGAGTCGATTCGCCAGTTTTCGAAAGCTGATGCCGAGGCCTATATCGAGTTCGATCGCTATTTTCATCGTGTAGCCGACCTCATGCGAGATCTGCTTTTCGTCATTCCTCCGAATCTGAGCTTTTCAGAAATTCCGGGTTTTATTCGGACGGCGGCCAAGCTGCGGCACTGGACGCGTAAGGACATCGCAGAGGTGGTGCGATTGTTCACGGTTTCCGGCGTCGACTTCCTCGATGAGTGGTTCGAGGATGATCGCGTCAAAGGTGCTTTGGGGACCCAGACGATTCTGGGAGCCTGGTGCGGCCCCATGAGCCCGGGCTCGGCCTACGTTCTGGTCCACCACTGGATCGGTCAGGTCAAGGGAGTCGCCGGGGCTTGGGGATGGGCCCACGGAGGGATGGGCGCAGTGAGTCGGGCGATCGGCGATTCGGCCCGGGCCAAGGGCGCCGAGATTCGAACGGGTGCCGCTGTGCGTCGGGTGGTGATCCGTGACGGACGTGCTGTTGGCGTCGAACTCGAGGATGGCGAGATCATCCACGCCCGAAGGGTCATATCGAGCGCGCACCCGATCACGACGTATATGGACCTGATCGGCGAGGAGAACCTGGAAGCCGAGGTTGTCAAGAACGTCAAGCGCTATCAGACGCGCTCGGGCACGGTGAAGGTCAACCTGGCGATGAACGAACTCCCACGGCCCATGGGCTGGACGGGCCCGATGCCCGGCCCTCCGCATTCGGGAATCTTCGCGATTTCGCCTTCACTGGAATATCTGGAGCGTGCTTGGGACGATGCCAAATACGGCCGCTCCTCGGCGAATCCCTATATCGAGGGGGTTTTTCCGACTTATTTCGAACCCCAATTGGCGCCCCAGGGAAAGCATATGGCGCTCTTCTATACCCAGTTCGGCCCCTTTGAACTCGCCGAGGGATCCTGGGAGACCGAGCGTGAAAAGTACGGAAAAAATGTCATCCGCATCGTGGACGAACATTGCCCGGGCTTCGCTGACTCCGTTGAGCATATGGAGGTGCTCGCCCCTCCGGACCTCGAAGAACGCTTTGGATTGCTCGGCGGAAATATCATGCAGGGTGAAATGTCGGTGAACCAGATGTTCTCATTCCGACCGATCCCGGATTACGGCGACTACCGCTCCCCTGTCTCGGGCTTTTACCTTTGCGGCTCGGGTACGCATCCGGGCGGAGGGGTTTCGGGCATCCCGGCTCGCAATTGCGCCCAGGTGGTGGCGGGAGATCGTCGCCGAGACCGGCTGCGTTTCTGGCGGCGCTGAGCTTCGCCTGGCTATCCAGCGTTTGTTGCCGAGTGTCTAGCGACGGGTGCCCTGGAGCGCCGCGATTGAAGGCGAGAGGGAAACGCCGGCGAGTAGCCGGGGATCGTCCTCGGCGGTGCCAAGCTGGTTGATCATGGGAAGAACGCCGGCCCAAACGGGAATGTCATAGTCGAAGTCTTCGTCATCGGGCGGTCCTTCCGAAATCTTCGCCGACGCGGAGTCGATCTGGAGGCCAACAATTCCCGTCTGCTTTATTTCCGAATCCAGGGGCGCCCGCAGTTCGTCCCAACGCCCGGGAAAAGCGTGATCCGAGATGATCTTGAGCGTGCGCAGTTTTTCACTTTCGCCTTCGACCAGCGAGCCGGTTCCGAAAATTGTGACCGATCTGTAGTTCATCGATGAGCTGAAGGCGGAGCGCGCGGCAACCAGGCCATCGAGTAGGGTGACATTGACGCAGGCAGGGGCACCGGATTCGAGAAGCTTCATGATTCGTGCCTTGCTCCCGCCGTGGAGGTAGAGAGTCTCGGCTTCGCGCCCGTAGATCATCGGTATGACGAAAGGGCGCCCGTCCTGGACGAAACCGACATGGGCGACCAGGCCGGCATCGAGCACCCCATGAACGGTGTCCTGGTCGTAGCGCGCTTTTTCTCTGAGCCGACGAACCTTGTTGTCCTCGTTGATCGCGTAGTCGCCCAAGTTGACCTCCATCCGAGAGAATCGGAGCTGAAGTTTGCGGCCCGGGCTGGCTTCCCTCGGGCTTGGGCTCAGTTTAGGGTCTCGCTTCGCCCCCCTCCATGCCTCCTGGAGCGGGGCTGCTTTCCCATGGGTTGGGATCTCCCCGCCACGCTATCCTCGAAAAGTGATTGCGGCTTTGAAGCCGGCGAGCGCGATCAGGCGTTTGTCCAGACAGAGACGAGAGGAAGAGGCGAGAGGGAAGCGATGAATAACGATGTCGTGATTACCTGCGCGGTGACGGGCTCCGGGGATACCGCCCGGCTCCACCCCGAACTGCCCATTACACCCGAGCAGATCGCCGAATCGGCCTTGGGGGCGGCGGCGGCGGGGGCGGCGGTGATTCATGTTCACGTGCGCGATCCGTCGACCGGCGCTCCGTCTCGCGACCCGGCCCTTTTTCGCGAGGTGGTGGAGCGCATTCGGGAAAGCAACGAGGATGTGATTCTCAATCTGACGGCGGGCATGGGGGGCGATTTCATGGTGGGAGAGGACGACCCTGGGATTCCCGGGGAGGGCACCGATTTCATCGCGCCCCTCGAGCGCCTGGCCCATGTAGAAAGCCTGCTTCCCGAAATCTGCACCCTGGATTGCGGGACCATGAATTTCGGCGACGATCGCTACGTGATGATCAACCCGCCGCCTCATCTGCGGATGATGGCCGAGCGTATCAAGGCTATCGGAGTCAAGCCGGAACTCGAGATCTTCGATACCGGGCATTTTTGGTTCACCCAGCAACTCGTCAGCGAGGGGCTTCTGGCCGAGCGCCCCATGTACCAATTCTGTCATGGCATCGCGTGGGGGATGCCCGCCGACGTTGGAATTCTCAAGAACATGGTCGACCAGTTGCCTGCGGGCAGTTTCTGGACAAGCTTTGCGATCAGTCGCCTGCAAATGCCCTGGGTGGCCCAATCCATCCTTCTCGGGGGGCACGTGCGAGTGGGTCTCGAGGACAATCTTTATCTCGAGCGCGGTCGTCTGGCGAGCAATGCCGAATTGGTGGAGAAGGCCGCACGACTCATCGGCGAACTCGGTGCCTCGCCGGCCTCACCGGCGCGCGCCCGGGAATTGATCGGTCTGGCCTCCCGGAGCTGAAGCCCGCCCGGGATTGGCAAGAGCGGGCAGGGCTATTCAGGCGGCGGGGTCACGCTCGCGGCGGGGCAGGGAGAGGTAGAACATGAGGGCGCCCAGGGCGGGAGAGATGAGATTGGCCCGGCCTCCCGGCGCCGTCCCCGTGGTTTCGATGGGGTTGGCCATACCCAGCAGGAGTCGGCCGATGTATTCGGCGATGAAGAGCAGATAGATAAACGGAATCAGCGCCGGATAGCGCCAGAGGACAACGACGTAGACCGCGGCCAGCAGGAGTTGGGAGAGTCCCCAAAAGGCAAAGATCCCGATGACGGTTTCGGCCCCCCCGGGCCCAAATGAAGCCAGGGGGATCGTCGCGATCGAACCCGCTCCACCGTCGTCCTTGAGCATGTGAACGAGGCTGCGCCCGAGGGTTATGAGGGTCAAGGCGATGAGGACCCAGCGCGCTACGGGGTGGCCGCGATAACCCGAGTCAAGGGAACGCGGCAATATGGATTCAAGCATGGTTTCTCTCTCCTTCTCTTTATCGCCTAGCCGAGATCGAATTGACGCGCGGTCTCCTCGATGAAGCCCAGGACGCCGTCCCGGCTTTCGTCGTTTCCCTTGCCCATCATGTCGGTCATGCCGCGCATGAGGATGAGACGGTCGACGCCGAGATCCTCGAAGCGCTTGGCGGTGTCGGGGTCTACGGGCCCTGGGGGCGTGATGCTGATCTCGAGTTTTCCCAGGGCGGCGGGGCGCTCGTTTTCCTTGGCCGCTTTTTCGAGTCCAGCCAGGGCCGCGCGAGTCGCATCGAGATCTTGGAAGAAGCCGTACCACCCGTTTCCCTGGGCGACGGCTCTACCATGCGCGGCGGTGGACATACCTCCCACATGAATTGGGGGGTGGGGGCGCTGGACCGGGAGCGGGCGGGACTGGATGCCCGAAAAGCGCGTGAAGCGTCCGTTGAATTCGGGCTTTTCCTCGCTCCATAGGGTCCGCAAGACCTCGATATGCTCGTCCATGCGGGCGCCGCGCTCGGCAAAGGGAATGCCCAAGCTCTCGTATTCGCCGGGCACGTAGCCCACGCCGGCGCCAAAGAGGAGCCTACCCCGGGAGAGGATATCGACCCCCGCAAGTTCCTTAGCGAGGACCACGGGGTTTCGTTGGGGCAGCAAGATGATGCCGGAACCGAGGAGGAGCTTCGTGGTGTGCGCGGCGGCGAAGGCCAGGGCCGCGACGGAATCGAGAAAGGGGGTTTCCGGGGGGGCTGGCGAGGGCGGTGCCTGGGGGTCGATGAGCACCACGTGTTCCCCGGTCCAGACCGACTCGAAACCCACGTCTTCGGTGAGGCGGAGCAACGCCAGCATGTTCTCGGGCTCGCAGAATGGCCCCATATTCAGACCGAAATAACCCAGCTTCATGGAATTCTCCTGATCCTCAAAAGGTCGGACGATTATGCCCGACAAGGCGCGCTTTCGCTTCTGCGCCCGGGTATGGTTTTCTGTAAGTGCGGGTGGAGTGGCGGCCCGATTTGGGCCCAAGACGTCCGTGGGAAGGGCATGCAAGCACGTATCTTGATTCTGGGAGCGGCCTTGCTCTTCTCCACCGGGGGGCTCGCCATCAAGGCGAGCACTCTCGGCGCCTGGCAGGTTGCCGGTCTTCGCTCGGGGATCGCGTGTGCGATCCTGGCTCTTGGGTTTCCGTCCATCCTTCGACGCATCAAGCGTGAAACGGTTCTAATTGGGCTGGGATACGCGGCGACCCTACTTCTCTTTACCCTGGCCAATAAGAACACCACGGCGGGAAACGCGATCTTCATCCAGAATTCGGCCGTGATCTGGATTCTTTTGCTTTCGCGCCCGCTCTTGGCCGAGTCGATCGGGCGACGCGAAATCGCGACGGCAGCGGGCCTGGCTGTGGGCGTTCTTTGCCTCTTCTTCTCCGCCCGGAATTCCCAGGCCACGGCTCCGGACCCGGCCCTCGGCAACACTTTTGCCCTGGCGGCAAGTTTCAGTTGGGCGCTCACCCTCATGGGGATTCGCTACCTGGCGCGTGAGACGGATGGCCGGGGAGAGTCCGGCCTGGCCGCCACGCTCATCGGCAACGCGATGCTCTTTATCTTCTGCCTCCCGATCATGGAAGCGCCGGTGGGTGTCGCGGCCGAGGATTGGTTTTGGGTGTTCTACCTCGGAGCCTTCCAGATCGCCCTGGCCTATGTCCTGCTCACCCGTGGCGCTTCCGGGGTTCCCGCCTTCGAGCTTTCGCTATTGCTCCTGGTTGAAGCCATTCTGAATCCTCTCTGGACATTTCTCTTTCTCGGCGAGGCCATGGGGAGTCTGGCCCTGGTTGGCGCATTGATCATCCTGACGCTGCTCGTGGTGGATGCTGGGGCCCGGCGTGCCCCGAATTGAGAGGCGAACTGGAAGTGGCTTGCTCGATCAGCGCGCCTTTACAGGCGAGCCCAAGGGATTCACCCGGAGTGATCTCGATAGCCCGGTCACCCGAGATTTTGCCCCGACTGCGGGACACATCTCTTGTCCCGGGTTCCGGGCATGCCGGGGGTATTTTTTATCAAGGTGGGCACCCTCGACGAGCCCTCGAGTTTTGGTTCCTCCCAGATGGCGATTTTTACCGTGGACCAGCAGAGCTTTCACCAACTGCCCGAGGGTGTCCCGACCTTCGAGCGCGGTCCAGGCTGATTTCTAAGCCCAGGGTGTTCGCCCGGGCATGAATCCAGCGCTGGCCCAGAGGATCGGGTAGATCTGGTCGAAGTCGACGGTTCGGGTTCCGATGCCCTCGAAGCCAGGGCCCGCTCCCGTCATTCCGTCTTTGCCCTTGGGGCTTTGAGCCTCGTACATGGCCGGGTCGGGAGAAGCGTCACTGTGGCAGTGGGCGTCCGGTGAAACCGTCGCCCGGTACGATGCCTTCGGATCCGGGGGTCGTCAGGAAACGACGTTCTCTGCGCGCAAGGTGGCTCTCGCGGTCTCCGAGTATCCCAGTTCTTCGAGGATCTCGTCACTTTGCTCGCCGTAGAGGGCGGGGGGGAGGCTGCTCTCGAAAGCGGTGCTCGAAAATTTCGCCGAGGGCGCGGCTCTTCGGTAGCGACCATAGATCGGGTGCTCGGCCTCGATCACCGCCCCGTTGTGAACGATCTGGGGATCGACAAAAACATCTTCTTGGGTGAGAACCGGGGCAGCGGGGAGTTCGTGCTCGATGCAGAGTCGGTAGGCCTCCGCAGTGCTCAGTTTTCCGAATCCGGCATTGACGGCCTCTGCCCGGGCGAGTTGGTTCTTCTCTTCGAGCATGGGTTTGCCACGTTGGCCCGGGCTGGAGGCGAGTTCGTCTTCGCCCACCACCAGCAAAGACGCTCGCATTTGCTCGGCGGTACCCGCCCAGACGACGAGCTGGCCATCGGCGGTACTCATGAGTTGGTAGCGTTCACCGGGCACGACGTAGTGGTCGATACCTTCCCCCATGAGGGTATGTCTGAGCATTCCATCGGGCCAAAAGAAGGCGAGGCCCGCATCGAGCATGGCCACCTTGACGTGTTGGCCCCCGGCTCCCCGTTCCCTGGCGAAGAGCGCAGCGGTTATGCCTTGGGCCAGGGAATACGAGGTCGCTTTGTCGACCACCGCGTTTCGGACCAGGTCGGGAACTGGGATCTGAGGGTTTGTTTGGGCGGCGACATATCCCGTGAGGCACTGGAAGATCGGGTCGTAGCCCCGTCGATCGGCATAGGGGCCGTCGTCTCCGTAGCCGGTGATCGAAGCGTAGATGATATCGGGGTTCACGACGCGCAGGGCATCTTCCCCGAGCCCAAGCCTCTCCGCCGCGCCCGGACGCCAATTCTGAACGAAAACGTCGGCGCCTCGGATCAACTCAAGAGCCAACTCGAGTCCGCGTTCGTTCTTCAGGTCGACGCCGATGGAGCGCTTTCCGTGGTTGCAATTCGCATAGAGGCCCGCCATTCCCTCGCGATAGTTCGCGAGTTGGCGGCTCTCCTCTCCGTAGCGGGGCGGTTCAATCTTGACGATATCGGCGCCCTGGTCGGCCAGGATCATGGTAGCCAGGGGCCCGGAGATGACTTCGCTTACGTCGACGATACGCACGCCGGACAGTGGGCCAGCCATGGAAAATTCCTTTCGAGAAAATGATCGGATGCCGGCCGGGCGGTGGTTTTAGAGGCCCGCCCGGGCTTCGTCGATCTTGACCACGTGTACCGAGGGCTTGGGATGGGCATCGGTGCGCACCCAGCGAAGGGCCATGACACCGTGGTGATGCCCGGCGGTCTCGATCCAGTTCTCCGCACCTGGGTCCTCGTGAGCGACAACGATCTGAAACGATCCATCCTCTCGATAATGGGCACCGCCGCTATTCACGTGAACGCGGTGATTACGCCAATCCAGGGATTCGGCCCAGATATTGGCCAGCTGAAAATTCCAGTAATCGCATTTGGGGGGCACGGCCTCGATGACCAGAGCCTCGTCCGGAGCGAGATCCCACATGCCGAGCCACATTCGGATATTGGGGTCGCCACCCATGACACGGTGCTTTTCAAGATCGGGCAGATGAAAATCGTTGATGGGTGCCTTCTCGGGAAACTCCATCACCCAGTCGGCGAACCATTGGGCGCATCCCATGGCGTAGAGAGCCGCGCCCATGAGTTGCCCGGGAACACGATCGGGCTCCAGGGGGCTGGGGTTGCCCTTGGTCTGGAGACACTCGATTTCAACCTCCACGGGCTGCTCTTTGTCTCGATGAAGAAAGGTTTGCCGAATCAGGATCTGTCGAGTCTGATCCGTCGTCTGGAGCCAGTTGCCCGGCTTCTCGCTCTGGCTCACGAGGATCTCGAAATGGCCGTCCTTGTCGAGCTTCAGATCCGAGTCGTTGAGGTGCCCCGCGCCGCCGCTGATTTTGTCCCGAGCAGCAAAATTCTGATTTTGGGCGGCGAAGCTGAGGTAGTGAATCGTGCCGCGTGTGCCCCGGATGCGGTAGTCGAGGCGAGGGTCGATGGAGGCGCTGACATAATAATTATCGGGGTTGTCGAGACCCATCTTGACGCCATCGGGCATGGTGCGAAAAACGGGAAATTCGGGACCCGGGTTTTCGCCGAAGGAAAAGAGACCCGCTCGGAGCAGGCGGCCCAGGTAGCGGTGCCCTTCGCCCCTGTCGAAGAGCGAGGTATTCAGGTCCTCGCGAAGGATGACGTCCCCCGCTTTCTTGAGGAGTTCGCAGAAGTCGTTCCAGGCTTCGGCGGATTGGACTTTTTCGTTGGCTTCGCTCGACATAGAAGACCTCGGGCTTTGAATTGGGGTCGGCAAAATTACGGGTTGAGCATAACAGGGCCGCTGCTGACGGGGTAGAATGAACGGTTCTTCACGAAAAATTACATCTTGGGGAGACGCAATGAAGGTTCGTGAAATTGTGGATCAATTGAGCCTGGATGAGAAAGCG
Source organism: Myxococcota bacterium (assembly GCA_029243605.1). Lineage (GTDB taxonomy): Bacteria > Myxococcota_A > UBA9160 > UBA9160 > UBA4427 > JAZXM01. The sequence continues at coordinate 13,959 of JAQWRT010000060.1, read as the reverse complement.
CTGCTGACCGCGGGCGCCGATATGTGGACGACACCTCCGATCGAGCGAGTGGGCCTGCCGGCGATCCGCGTGACCGACGGTCCCAATGGCGCGCGAGGGTCCTCATTGCTCGGTTTGGGCGAGGCGACGGCGGTCTGCGTCCCGTGTGGATCCGCTTTGGGCGCAACCTGGAATGCCGAGTTGATCGAGCGCGTCGGTGCAATGCTCGGCCAGGAGGCGCGCACCAAGGGCGCCCGGGTTCTGCTCGCGCCCACGGTCAATTTGCACCGTTCGCCCCTGGGTGGGCGCAATTTCGAATGCTATTCCGAAGATCCCCTGCTCTCGGGTCGCTTGGCGGCGGCCTATGTCCGCGGAGTTCAATCCGAGGGGGTGGCCACAACGGCCAAACATTTTGTCGCGAACGATGCCGAGTTCGAACGCAATACCATTGACTCGGTTGTGGACGAGCGAACTCTCCGGGAGCTCTATCTGGTTCCCTTCGAGTTGATCGTGAAGGAGGGCGGGGGGCTTGGGATCATGACCTCCTACAACCGTCTCAACGGCACCTACTGCGCGGAGCACGAAGAACTTCTGGGTCGTATCCTGCGGGACGAGTGGGGTTTCGAGGGCTTCGTTCTGACAGATTGGTTTTCTGCCGGGTCGACGGATGGCTCCTCGGCTGCGGGGCTCGACCTGCAGATGCCGGGCCCGGGGCGTTTTTATGGTCCTGCGCTCGCTGAGGCTGTGCGCTCGGGAGAGGTGGAGGAGGCGGTTCTGGATGACCAGGTGCGCCGTATGCTCGGGGTTTGGGAGCGGATAGGCGCGTTGGAAGACGGCCCCCTTCCGGAGGAGCGCAGTGTCGATCTTCCCGAGCACCGCGCTCTGGCCCGAGAGGTGTCAGCGGACTCGATGGTGCTGCTCCGCAACGACGGCATGCTTCCGCTTTCTCGGGAAGGCCTGGGCAAACTCGCGGTGATCGGTCCGAATGCCGACCGCGCCCAGATTATGGGTGGAGGTTCTGCCGCGCTGAAACCCCATTCGACCATGAGTCCCCTGGCCGCCCTGCGCGAAAAATTGGGGGACTCGGTGGAGGTCGTTCACGAGCGGGGCTGTTGGACCGAGAAGACGACCCCGGCCCTGGAGGCGCCGAGTCTCGCGGCGCCCGGTGGGGTAGGGGCTCTTGACGTCGAGTTCTATGCCGGGCTCGAATGGGAAGGAGACCCGGTTGAAAAGCGATCGACGCGAAGCGCCGAATTGCTCTTCTTCGGTTCTCCGGGTGAGGGGTTGAATCCCGGAGCGTTCTCTTTTCGAGCGACGGGTCGCTTGGTCCCCAGCGAGAGCGGCCGCCATGTATTTTCCCTCATCCAGGCCGGTCGGGCCCGTCTTCTCGTGGACGGTGAGGTCATTATCGATGGATTCGCGGATCCGCCGCCGCCCGGCGAGGCTTTCTTCTCCTTGGGGAGTCAGGAGGCCGAGGGGGTTTTTGATCTTATTGCGGGTCAGGCCGTGGACATCGAAATTCAGTACGCCGCTGAGGGGGCGATCATCTTGATGGGCGCCAAGGTCGGCCTCCGACCGCCTATCGAGCGAGACCTGATGGGCGATGCGCTCGAAGCCGCCGCGGCGGCCGACGCCGTGGTGCTCGTGGTGGGAACGAATTCGGATTGGGAATCTGAGGGTCACGATCGGGAGGTTATGGATCTTCCGGGTGAGCAAAATGAATTGATTCGCCGGGTATGTGCGGCCAACCCACGCACGGTGGTCTGCTTGAATATGGGCTCTCCCACCACGATGGATTGGGTCAGCGAGCCTGGGGCTTTGCTCCAGACGTGGTTCGGGGGCCAGGAGATGGCGGGCGCCCTGGCAGATATTCTTTTCGGTGACTCCGAACCCGGCGGGCGACTCCCGACGACTTTCCCCCAACGCATCGAGCACAGTCCCTCCTTCGGAAATTTCCCGGGTGAGAACTCCGAGATCCGATACGGAGAGGGGCTCCTCATGGGCTATCGGGGGTACACCACCCGCCATATGCCCGTGCGCTTCCCCTTCGGTTGGGGACTTTCGTATACCTCGTTCGAGATCTCGCCTCCGCGACTTTCGAGTTCGAACTTCGCACGGGGAGAGACCCTCGAGGTCACGGTGGATATAAAAAATACCGGCGATCGACGGGGCTCTGAGGTGATCCAGTGTTACGTGTCACCGGCGCCGGGCCGGCTCTTTCGCCCCCGGATCGAATTGCGCGCCTTCGCGAAGGTTCATTTAGAACCGGGTCAGTCGTCCCAGGTGACCCTCGAATTCGGCGACCGCGCTTTCGCCTATTGGGACCCTGCGGACACCGGCTTCGAGGAATTGCAGTCCCGGGGCGGAGCAGGCGTGGTACCCGCTGGCCGTGGGCACGGGCATAGGGATCAACCGGGTTGGTATATCGAGCCGGGGAGCTATTCGTTGCTGATCGGTCGCTGCATCGACCAGATCGTCCACGAGAGCGTCGTCGAGGTGGCAGAGGAAGCCGGGCCACTCGATCCCTGAGGTGACTCGGGAGGTCTGAAGTTTTTAGGGAAGCTGGGCGAGGAAGAAATCGATATGGTTTTGCCCCATGACTTTTCGAATCTCCTCTTCGCTGAACCCTTGGTCGAGCATGGTTTGGGTCAGGATGGCGATTTCTCCTGCGTCGAAGAGGACCCGAGTGGCCCCGTCATAGTCCGATCCCAGGGCGATATGGTCGACGCCGATCAGATCGATTCCGTAGCGAATCGCCTTGACGACGCCGGCGGGGGTGTAGTCACAGGCGGCTCCATCCCAAAAACCAACCCCGATCAGGGCGCCCTTTTCGGCAAGCTCCACCATCAGGGAGTCATCGAGGTTCCGGGCCGAGTCGCAAACCCCCTTGAATCCACCATGTGAGAGAATGACGGGCCGATCGTTGAGCTCGAGCACATCGCGAACCATCTGGGGTGACGCATGGGCGATGTCGATCACCATTTGGCGGCGACTGGCTTCAGCGACCACCGCTCTGCCGAAGGGAGTGAGTCCTTCGCCCGAGACACCGTGAAGGGATCCCCCCAGGCGATTATCGAAAAAGTGGGTGAGTCCTACGACACGCAGACCCAGAGCGTCCAGAAGGTCGAGGTTGGCGAGTTCCCCGTCCAGAGCATGAGCGCCCTCCACACCGAAAATCCCTCCGACGACCCTTGACCCCGCGCTCCGCGCCTCGAGTAGGGCCTGGAGATCCTGTCGTGTGCGAATGATCTGGAATTCGCCTCCGGCTCTGGCTTCCCAGTCGGCGAGCTTTTGCCCCTGGTAGCGTGCTCGCTCGAAGGGACTGTTCCAGGTCGCCATGGGCCAGAGTTGGGCCATGGCGAGGTATGCGATGGTGTCGCTATCCGACTCATTCGATTCGTAGTTCTGACCCGATGGACTTTTGGTGACCGCGGTCAGGACCTGAAGGGCGACGCCGCCCTCCTGCATTCGGGGGAGATCGGTATGCCCTCGCTCGCTCCTTTCGAGCCAGTCGCGCTTCCAGAGCAGCGGGTCGGCATGAAGGTCGGCTACGGGAATCGTCGCATGGAGAGCGGCGGCCTCTTCGGAGATCTCCCAGCTTGGGTGGGGTTCGACGGTATTGAGTTGCTCCTCGACGAAACCCGGGAGCCAGAACTTGACTCCGAGCACCAGGGCGAGAAGCACAATGGCTTCGATCAGCAGAATTTTTTTGAGCATGCAGAGTTCTCCTGGCCGTTTTGCTCTTAGTGTGGAGCGGATGGGGGTCGAGTCAAGGCGGAATGCCGGACTGGGATTTTTTTGAGTGCGTTCCCGACGGCGGAGATGCCCGCTGGGAGCCCCCCGAGGCTGGAATCCCTCGGCGTGCCGGCGATTGGGGCTGCTAGACTTCCAAGCGTTTCCAAATAACCGAAGGACCGATGCCATGTATGACCTAATCGTTCGCAATGGATTGATCGTCGACGGAAGTGGGGCCCCGCCCCGGTCGGGAGATATCGCCGTTCAAGAGGGCCGGATCGTCGCTGTCGGTCGGGTGGAGGGAGCCGCTCGGGAGGAGATCGATGCCTCCGGGCTCGCCGTGACGCCGGGCTTCGTGGACGTCCACACGCATTATGATGGCCAGGTTACTTGGGATGCACAGTTGTCCCCATCGTGTTGGCATGGTGTGACCACCGCGGTTTTTGGAAATTGCGGCGTGGGGTTTGCCCCGGTTCGGCCGGACGAGCGCGATTATCTGATCTCCCTGATGGAGTCGGTCGAGGATATTCCGGGAACCGCTCTCGCCGAGGGAATTGAGTGGGAGTGGGAAACGTTCCCTGAATTTATGGATGCTGTCGGCCAGAGAGAACTCGGCATGGATGTGGCGGCTCAGGTTCCTCATGGTGCGGTGCGAACCTACGTGATGGGAAAGCGCGGCGCAGAAAACGAGCCCGCCACTCCCGAAGATATCGAGCAGATGGCCGAAATTGTTCGAGATGGGATGGAGGCCGGTGCTCTTGGCTTCTCGACCTCGAGGACCATCATGCACAAGGCCGCGAGCGGCGACCCCATGCCGGGGACCTTCGCCGCGGAAGACGAACTCTTTGGGATCGGCCGGGTACTTGGAGAACTCGATAAGGGAATCTTTGAGCTCGCGCCCGTCGGTGCGGCGGGCGAAGATGCTATTGGCGCTCGGGCCGAAATGGAATGGATGCGCCGGCTCTCCGCCGAAATTGGGCGTCCAGTCTCGTTCGCCATGCTCCAGGTCGACGCGGAGCCGACTCTCTGGCGAGATTTGCTCGATGAGTCACAAAAGGCGGTGGCCGAAGGGGCGCAGGTCTATCCCCAGATTGCCGGTCGTCCTTTCGGCATGCTGGTCGGACACCAGACCGAATATCACCCCTTCCGGGATCGCCCGAGCTACGAGGCCCTGCTCGAACTCCCCTTTCCGGAGAGGATCGCCCGATTGCGTGAGCCCGAGGTCCGAGAGCAGATCCTCTCCGAGCAGGTCGAATACTCCGATCCTCTCGCGGCCTATGTGATGGCGAGTTTCCAAAAACTATTTCCTCTCGGTGAGAAGCCCAATTACGAGCCCGCCTACGAGGACAGCATCGCGGGCATCGCCGAGCGTGAGGGCCGGAAGCCCGAGGAAGTTCTCTACGACTGCATGCTCGGCCAGGACGGGCTCGAGCTTCTGCTCTTCCCCCTGCTCAATTACAGCGATGGCAACTGCGACGCCATCTACGAGATGCTTCACCACCCTCGCGCGGCGCTGGGGCTCGGGGATGGGGGCGCCCACTGCGGCATCATCTGCGATGCCAGTATCCCGACATTCATGTTGAGCCATTGGGTTCGCGATAGGACGAGGGGGCCGAAGCTACCGATCGAGTTGGTGGTGAAGCGAATGACGTCGGATTCGGCAAAGCTTTACGGTCTTCTCGATCGCGGTTTGATCGAACCCGGTTATAAAGCCGATCTCAATTTGATCGATCTTGACTCGGTTGGCTTGAAGCTTCCCGAGATGGTCTTCGACCTGCCCGCAGGTGGGCGCCGTCTGATCCAGCGGGCCGACGGATATAGGATGACCATCGTCGGAGGAGAGGTCACCATGCGCGATGGTATGGCTACAGGGGCTCTGCCCGGCCGGCTCGTGCGGGGTGAGCAATCGCCTCCCGGGGAGCTCGCCGAGGCCTAGCTCTTCGAGTCGAGCCAGTCCCTGGGCTTCAGGAAGCGAGCCGTCAATTCTTCTTCCCGGGAGCCGGGTTCGGGCTGCCAGTCATAGCGCCATGCCGCGAGCGGGGGCATGGAGGCGAGAACCGACTCGGTTCGGCTGGCCGCCTGGAGCCCGAAGCGGGTTCCTCGATCGTGGAGCAGGTTGAATTCCGCGTAGCGGCCTCGGCGATAGAGCTGGAAATTCCGCTCTCTATCACCGTAGGCGAGATCTTTGCGGCGCTTAAGTATGGGCGGGTAGGCGACGAGAAAAGCATCGCCGACGCTGCGAACGAAGGCGAAAGCCTCTTCGAACCCACCTCTGTCGAAGTCGTCGAAAAAGATGCCTCCCACTCCCCGGGGCTCGTTTCGATGGGGCAGATGAAAATACTCGTCGCAGGCCTCCTTGAGTTCACCGTGGAGTGCATCGCCAAAAGGGGCACAGGCAGCGCGAGCGGATTCGTGCCAGTGCACGACATCCTCTTCATAGCCGTAATAGGGGGTCAGATCGAAGCCGCCGCCAAACCACCAGACGGGCTCAGAGTTCTCGCTCTCGGCGGGTGGGGTGGCGATGAAGAAGCGGTAGTTGGCGTGGCATGTGGGCGCATGGGGGTTCAGTGGGTGGACGATGAGCGAGACGGAGACGGCTTCGTAAGAGCCTCCGACGAGATCGGGTCGCCGCTCGGTCGCCGCTGGCGGCATGCGGTTGCCTGTGGTGTGGGTGAAATTGACTGCGGCCTTCTCGCACACCGCGCCTTCTTCCAGGACCCGGGGCCGAGAGACGCCGCCTCCCTCCCGGGGGATTTCATCTCGCCGAAACTGGGCGTCGGCATCGATTTCTTCCAGGGCACTACAGACTCTCTCCTGGAGATCCATCAGATAATCCCGAACCCGCTCTACTTGTCGCATTCTTGATGCTCCTCGGTTCTCGGCTCCCCCGAGGTCGAATCGACCCCGTTCGTGAGGCGGCTCAGGGCCACCGCCCCCAGCTCCCGCTCGGCGGCCGCTCCCGCTGGCCGACCCTCTGGCGGCCCAGACTACTCGAAATGGGCGATCGGGGCACGATCGGGGGGGACGCTAATCCGGGCCGGCCCCTTGCTCCCGGCGGGAAGTGCCCGGGCCGATTGCGAGCGGAATCCGCCATCCCCTAGGATCCCCCCCGGTAGGAAACCGGGCTGCATGGCTCGGGTTCAGGGGGCGCATGGTGGGGGGCGAAAAAGAAGGGCTGGGGGAGCCGGGAGGCGGTAACCGCTTGGAGCGGTTTCTGACGGCCTTCGTCTACCAGATGAGCCGTCGGCCGTGGCTCACGGTCCTCTTGGCCACAGTTTTGACCCTGGCTTCGGCGCTCTACTCCCAGCAGACCATGCGGATCAACTCGGACGACTCGGCTTTGATCAGTCAGGACGAGCCCTTTCGCCAGGAATACCAGTATTTCATCGACGCTTTTCCGCAATTCGACGAGACCACGGTGATCGTGATCACTTCGGATTCCATCGACCGCGCCGAGGATGCGGCCAAGGCGATGACAGCGGGCCTTGCCGCTCGCCCCGAACTGATCGAGACCCTTTATTCGCCCTCGGCGGATCCGTTTTTCGAAGACCATGCGCTGCTCTATCTCGACCTTCTGGATCTCGAAGATGTCATCGACCGCCTCGCTGAGGCCCAGCCCGCTCTCACCGCCATGGCCGAGGACCCGAGTCTGCGTGGTCTCGCGAGCGAGTTGCAACTCTCCGTGGATCAATTGCTGGAGGGCGAGGAATTGCCCCCAGGCTTTGCCCGGATGGCCGACCGGATCAGCGATGTCAGCGAGTCCATGTTGGCCGGAAATCCTCGAAGTATCAGCTGGGCCGATGAATTTCTGGATCAAGAGGGTGAGGTCTATCGAATCATCATCGTCCAGGGTCGAAAAGATTTTGATCAGACGATTTCGACAAGCCATCTTATCGAGGAGATTCGAAAACTCGGCGAAGAATTGGGGCTCACGCCCGAAAACGGAGTTGAGTTGCGCCTCACGGGAATGGTTCCCCTCGCTCATGATGAACTCGAAACATTGCAGAGCGGGCTATCCCTCGCGGGGATTCTCTCGCTCAGCCTTCTCTCGGTCATCCTCGGTTTCGGAGTGCGCTCCCTCCGCATTATTGTGGCCACTCTTCTCACGCTGCTGGCGAGCCTGACCTGGACTACCGGCTGGGCGATGCTCGCCGTGGGCGAGTTCAATCTGATCTCGGCGGCCTTCGCCGTTTTGATGATCGGCCTCGGGGTTGATTTCGGGATTCATGTGGGCCTCCGCTACGAGGAGGAAAGTCGCGAGGGAGACGAGGTGGCTTTTGCCCTCGCCCGGGCTGGGGGCAAGGTCGGCCCTTCGGTCTCCTTGTGCGCGCTGACCTCCGCCATCGGGTTTCTCTCCTTCGTCCCGACTCCCTATCCCGGATTGGGGGCTCTGGGCATCATCGCTGGCGGCGGCATGTTCATCTCGCTCCTCGCGACCCTCACGGTTTTCCCGGCCCTGCTGGCCCTGATGCGAAGGCCGACACCGCAACAGCAGAATCGTCCGCCACTCCTCGCGCGAATCTATCCCTTGATCGACCGTAGGGCGGGCGCCATTGTGATCCTGGCGGTGGGTGTTGGTGTGCTCGCCGCTTTTCTTTCGAGCCACACGAGTTTTGATTTCAGCACGCTTTCCATGCGTGACCCCGAGTCGGAATCGATGCAGACGCTCCGCGACCTGCAGGAAGAGGAGATCGTGACGGATTACTCGGCGACGATTCTCGCCGAGAATATGGAAGAGGCCGAGCGAATCGCCGTGGAACTCGAGGCCCTGGACGCGGTGCTCGAGGCCCGATCTCCGAGTTGGTTCGTCGCCGGAGATCAGGAGGACAAGCTCTTCATGATCGAGGATGCGGCGTTCTTCCTCGAGTCGGTTTTGAATCCGCCGCCTCCAGTGCCCCCGCCCACGGATGCGCAAAGGCTGGCTTCGATCCGGGCGCTCGGCGATACCATCGCGAAATTGCCTCCGGGGCACGAAGGGGATGCCGCCTGGGCGAGTGCGCGACGCCTGGGGGACGTCCTCGGCCGAGTCGTGGCGATGCCCGCCCCCGCCGAGTCTGCCCGGAACCTCGAATCGCTCGTCGTCAACGATCTGGAGGAGCGAATCGACTGGATAGGCCGGGCGGTGACGGTGGATGGGGTGACTTTCGAAGACCTCCCCGCAGAATTGCGGCGCCGGAATATCGCCGAGGACGGCCGTACCCGGGTGGTGGCGCTTCCCCTGGAGGATGTGCGCGACGTCGATGCCCTCGAACGTTTCGTCGATGCTGTGAATTCGGTAGCACCCCACGCCACGGGTCGGCCCGCTGTCGAAGCCGGAATCGGGGACGTGGTGGTCTTGACCTTTCGGATCGCGATTGGGATCTCGTTTAGCCTGGTCTTCTGCATTCTGGTGGTCGCTCTACGAAGCTTCCGCTACGCGCTCTTCGTTCTTCTCCCCATTACCCTGGCTGCCCTGATGACTACGGCGACAGGGGTTCTCATCGATATGCCCTTCAACATGACCAATGTGGTCGTGATTCCGCTCATCATGGGCTTGGGCATCGACAACGGAATTCATGTCTTCATGCGCTTCGGAGATGGTGCTTCTCTCGAGGACATGATGGTCTCGAGTACACCCAGGGCGGTTCTTCTCAGCGCGCTCACCACCTTGGCCGCTTTCGGAGCCCTGGCTGTTTCCGGGCATCCGGGACTGCAAAGCATTGGGGTGCTGCTTTCTTTCGCGGTGATCTATCTGGTCTTGTGCACCCTGGTGGTTCTGCCCGCGATGCTCGCCTTGTCCTCTCGACAGGGTCGGGCGGCGTAGGGTCGAGGAGTGGCTGGGGCGCTCAGTCGCTCCCCGGGCTGACATCGGCCACCGGGGGCTCGTCGCGCAGGGCCTGGGTCGTGATCCGGGCGTAGCGTAGGGTGGTGCCGGCGAGCAGGGCGGCGATGGCCCAGGCCAGCGGGACTTCGAGGGCGGGATAGACCAGGGCCAGCGCCGCACAGGCGAGAGTGCCGGCCACGACCGCCCGATCGATCCCCACGGTGGAAAAATCCCGAAGGCGCGCGAGGATCGGACGGCTGGTGAAGACGGGGTTGGTGAAGAACCCGGCGCAGAGCAGGGGGATGCCCACCCCGGCCTGGGGTGAAGGCTCGACGAGGGTCGCCCAGGTGATGAGGACCCCAAGGCAGAGGAGCAGGGGGAGACAATCCAGCCGCCCGGATTCGATCCGCTTGAGCGCCGTGAAGGAGGTCCAGAGCGCCTGGCCCATGACACCTGCTCCAAGCAGAAGAGCCAGGCTCGGTCCGTTGGCCAGGGGTGTTTGATCGAAAAAACCGGGGCCCATGAGAGCGACCGCGAGGTAGAGCCCACTGACCGCGGTATTGCCTTCGATGTCTGCGACCCGACCCATTCGGAAGACGCCGGTCTTTTGCAACTCGAGTTGAACCGCGAAAAACGCCAGGGTTCCCGCCGCGAGCACGAGCAGGGTGAAGAGGGGCGTGAGCCCGACGGCGAGGCAGGCGCCGAGTACCACGAAGCCATTATTCAGGGTGTCGAGCCAGTGGTCGAGGAATTCTCCAAGCCTCGAACTCTGGCCTGTGGCTCGCGCGTAGGCGCCGTCCATGTTGTCCAGGGAGAGATATCCGAAGACCAAAACCGAAGCCGCCACCATGGCGGCGGGATGGGTATTGGCCACGGCGGCGAGGAGGAAGGAGAGAAAACAGCAGAGGGTGGAAATCCCCGTGAGTGCATTCGGCGAGATCGAGGCGGGGATATATCTGAGCAGGGGATTCCAGACCCAGCGCTGAAAATGCGGGCGCAGGATCGAATCTTGGGCGCTCTGATAAACGTATTTTGATTTCTTCAAAACGTCTTCCGTCTCCGTTGTTGGCGCTGGGGCTGCCCGGGAGCCGCCGCTCGGGCGATCAGTTCCCCGCTTTGTCTTCGGCCTGGGCTTCGAGAGCCTCTCGGGCCTTGGTCAGGTCGGCCTCGGGCAAGTAGAGCGCGAAGGCCTCTCCGTAAATTTCCCAGACGGTGACGAAGAGCCCAGCAAGAATGGGTCCGATGATCAGGCCGGGGGCTCCGAAAAAGAGAAGCCCGCCCAGGGTGGAGAGCATGATCATGAGGTCCGACATCTGGGTGTCTCGGCCCACCAGGGAAGGGCGCACCACGTTGTCCACCATGCCGACGACGATGACACACCAGGCCGAGAGCCCGATGGCGGCTCCGGTTTCACCCGAGACATAGAGCCAGCCGGCGGCGGGGATCCAGATCAGGGCGGTGCCCAGCCCCGGAATGATCGAGAGCACAGCCATGAGGGTGCCCCAGAAAGCCGCCGCTGGGACGCCGGCCACCGCAAAGGCTACGCCGGCCAGGGATCCCTGGAGGATGCCGATCACCAGCGACCCCTTGATCGTCGCTCGGGTGATCGAGACGAATTTCTCCACCATACGGAGCTCGTCCTCGGTATGAAGCGGAACGTAATAGAGGATACGATTCAGAAGCGCGCGGCCATCGCGGAAAAAGAAAAACATCGCGTAGAGCATGACAAAGAGGGAGAGGATGAAGGCGGCGGTGCCACGAGTGGCCGCGGTCAGGGAGTTGAAGAAGTACTGCCCGATGACCGAAGTCAGCTCGCCAAGTTTGGCAAAGATTTGGGACTGATAGGGCACCAGGAAATCCGGCAGAGGAATCTGGGCGCCCAGTCCAGCGGTTCGTCGTTCAGCGATCCGCTCCTGGAGCCAGGGGCTGATGGATTGGGTGATCTCGCCCGCCTGACCCGCAACGATGCCGAGAAAGAAGAGCAGGGGCGCGACCACTACGAAGAGCAGCAGGAGGATCGTCATCGCCGAGCCGAGAGCCGACCGGCCACCCAAGAGACGGGAGACCCAGCGCTGGAGCGGATAGCTGAGGCCGGCAAAGATAGCCGCCAGCAGCAGGGGCATGATGAAGGGGCGGATCATCATCAGGAATCCCAGGGAGATTGCGCCGACGAGAATTAGGAGGAAGGCTCGTCGAAAACGCTCCACTTGGAAGTGTGGCTCAGTCATCTCCGTCCCTCCCATTTTCCCCTGAGAACGAAGAGTGCTTCAGACCGCGGTGAATGGGAAGGCCCGGAGAGAGCCTCCTCCAGGGCCGAGATCCCCCCCCGGCAGGGGGGTATCTCAGGCGCTGAGTTCTTTTTCGAGGTTGTCCACGAAAGAGGTCAACTCTTCGGGCATCCGATCACCGAAGCGCGCGTAGTAGTCCCGGATCAGGGGCAACTCCTGAAGCCAGCCCTCGCGATCGACGGTGAGCAGGGTTTTCAGGGCATCGTCATCGACGCTCAGTCCGTCGAGGTCCAGAGATTCGGGGGTGGGGAGATTCCCGATGGGGGTGTTCACGGCGTTGGCGCTGCCGTTGCACCGCTCGAAGACCCACTTGAGGACGCGGCTATTTTCGCCGAATCCGGGCCACAGGAAATTGCCGGCATCGCCCTTACGGAACCAGTTCACGTAGTAGACCAGCGGCATTTGAGCGCCTTGCTTGCGGCCGACATCGAGCCAGTGGCTCCAATAATCGCCCATGTTGTATCCGCAGAAGGGCAGCATGGCCATGGGGTCCCGGCGGAGTTCGCCGATCTTGCCCGCGGCCGCGGCCGTCTTCTCGCTGCTGATAATCGACCCCATGAAGGTTCCGTGTTGCCAATCCCGGGCTTCGGCAACCAGGGGGACCACCGTGGCCCGGCGTCCGCCAAAGAGGATCGCACTGATGGGAACTCCGTTGGGATCCTGCCATTCGTCGGAGATCACCGGGCATTGGCTGGCCACTGCGGTAAAGCGTGCGTTGGGGTGGGCCGCCGGGGAGTCGCTCTCCGGGGTCCAGTCGTTGCCCCGCCAGTCGATGAGTGAGGGGGGCGGATCCGACATGTCTTCCCACCAGACGTCCCCCTCGGGCGTTTTGCCGCAATTCGTGAAAATCGCGTTTTCCGTGAGGGTCAACATGGCATTGGGGTTGGACGACATATTCGTCCCCGGCGCGACACCGAAGAATCCTGCCTCTGGATTGATCGCGTAGAGACGGCCGTCGTCACCGAATTTCATCCACGCGATGTCGTCGCCGATGGTCTCGACCTTCCAGTCTTTCACCGTGGGATTGAGCATCGCGAGATTGGTTTTCCCGCAAGCGCTGGGGAACGCTGCGCAGATATATTTCGATTCACCCTCGGGCGAAGTGATCTTCAGGATCAGCATATGCTCGGCTAGCCAGCCCTCGTCCCGGGCCATGGCTGAAGCGATCCGTAGGGCGAAGCACTTCTTGCCCAAGAGGGCATTGCCCCCATAACCCGATCCGTAGGACCAGATCTCACGCGACTCGGGAAAGTGCACGATGTATTTTTGCTCGCCGTCGCAGGGCCAGGGGACGTCTTCGCGGCCATCGACCAGGGGATAGCCCACCGAGTGCATGCAGGGGACGAAGTTGCCTTCGGCACCAAGGGTGTCGAGGACTTTCGTCCCCATGCGCGTCATCGTGCGCATATTGGCGACGACGTAGGGGGAGTCGGAAAGTTGCACCCCGATATGGGCGATATGCGAGCCGATGGGGCCCATGCTGAAGGGGATGACGTACATGGTACGTCCGCGCATGGAGCCGGCGAAGAGGCCACCCAGCTTCTCGCGCATCTCCTTGGGTTCGGCCCAATTATTCGTCGGCCCAGCATCGTCTTCGTTTTCCGAACAGATGAAGGTGCGGTCCTCGACTCGAGCCACGTCGGCGGGGTCGGAGCGAACCAAGTACGAGTTCGGTCGCAATTCTTCGTTGAGTCGCTCAGCGGTTCCCGTGGCCAGCATCAGCTGGAACATCTCGTTGTACTCTTGCTCGGAACCGTCGCACCAGCGAATTTGGTCGGGCTGGCAGAGAGCTGCCATCTCTTCGACCCAGCGGTTCAACTTCAAGTTCGACGTCATCGCGCGGTGCTCCCCGAATTGCCCAAAGGCCCGGCCGAGTCGGCTCAGGCATACGTTTTCCGTCTAGGATGCGGTTGAAGAAACAGGAAGAAAGCCGGAGCCTGGCGGCCCGGTCGCGGACTCGGGCGGGGCCCGGGCCGAGTTTCCTGAGCACGGAAACCTATCATGGTTCAATCCGCTCCGAAATCGGATTTCGGGGGTCCAGACGAGATTCGCCGAGGGGCTGGGGACGGCTCTGGAAGCGGCTCAGCCGGGGGTGTGGGGAGCCGGGCAGTGTCCTCGCGGGGGCATTTTCCGGGGCTGGGGCCGTTTGGGGAG
>JAQWRT010000056.1 GCA_029243605.1 Myxococcota bacterium | reverse complement strand
ACCTACTCCTGCCCCGAATGCTTCCCGGCCATGACGGTCACCGACGTCGCCGACACCGCCACCCAGGCCGTCCCCGAACCCGGGTTCGGCGCGGGGCTTGCCGCGGGGCTCGCGGGGCTACTTGCCCTGGGAAGAAGACGGCGAGGGGTGAACCGCTTCACAGCCCCGCCTGCGATCATCCCCCAGAATGGGGCCAGAACAAACCCTTGGCACTCTCAAGAGAGATCCCCAGAAAACGGTTAACACGACCCAAATCAGCCGATAGCCATCTACGGTGAACCATTGCCCTGGAAGGATTTTCATGATGCGGAACCGGCGCAGGTGGCCACGATGAGGCCGCAGCCAGGCGAACCCAATGGACGATTCGCCCTGTCCGCGAACCCGTTCGCTGCCCCCCACCCTGCCCACGAAGCACGTGCTTCCCGACGAGGCCCGAGAGGGATCCTCCTCAGATCCCTGGCGAGATCGGTTTTCGGAGCCGTGCTGTTTTTGAGCCTCCCCCCTCCGGCTGACGCCCAATCGCCCCCAATTGCGCCAGCTCTGCTGAACACCAATGGCAACAGTGATCTGGGCGACGATCATCGGCCCCAGGCCGCCACCGACGGTGCGGGGAATTGGGTGATGGTCTGGGATTCGAACACCGATCTCGCGGGAACCGCGGGGACCGATTTCGACATTTTTGTCGCTACGTCTTCGGATAGCGGTGCAACGTGGACCGCCCCGACCCTGCTCAACACCAACGGCGAAACCGATTCGGGCAACGACATCCGGCCGCAAATCGCGACCGACGGAGGAGGAAACTGGCTGGTTGCATGGCAGTCGGCCGAGAACCTCTCAGGGCCCGGCGCCGAAACAGCCGGCAGCGACGAAGACCTTTTCTTCGCCATGTCCGGAGACAATGGCGCGAACTGGTCGGCGCCCTCTGTCCTGAATACCAACGCGTATACCGACGCAGGAGACGATAGCGGTACTCCGGAAATCGTCATGCCGGCCGTGGGCGATTGGATGGTCGTCTGGGAATCCGACGAAAATCTCGACGGCACCGCAGGTTTTGATCCCGACCTCTTCGTCACGAGTTCGTTCGATCAGGGCGCATCCTGGCAACCGCCAGTACTGTTCAACAGCAACGGCAACAGCGATGTGGGTACCGACATCCGTCCACAGATCGCCGCCAGCAGCAGCGGAAACTGGGTAGCGGTATGGGTTTCGGGTGAAGATCTCGGTGGAACCGCGGGAACCGACCTCGACATCTTCGTTTCCACATCTGCAGACTTCGGCGTGAATTGGGCAACCCCCGCCCCGTTGAATACCAACGCCACCAGCGATACCGGAGAGGACAACCGCCCTTCGGTGGCCGTGGACGATTTTGGCAACTGGGTCGCCGTCTGGGATTCTCAAGAAGACCTGAACGGAACTGCGGGAACCGACATCGACCTCTTTGTCGCGAAATCCAGCGACAACGGAGGAACCTGGACCGTCCCGGTGCTTCTGAACACCAACGGCAACAGCGACGTGGGCAGCTTTGATACGCCCAGCGACTACGGAGCGCAAATCACCGCAGATGTGGACGGTAACTGGGTCGCCGTTTGGGTAGGCGACTACGATCTGGCAGGAATTTCGGGATCGACCGATTCCGACATCTTCGTGGCCATGTCTGGCAACAGCGGAGCGACCTGGACATCTCCTTCCCAACTCAGTACGAACGGCGCCAGCGACTCGGACGCCGACTTCTTTCCCGGAATCTTCTATCAGCACGTCGGGGGGGAGGGAAGTTGGATGAGCGTGTGGGCATCGAGGGAAGATCTCTCGGGCACGGCGGGTGGCGACTACGATGTTTTTTTCGGTACCTCCAACGACATTGATGGGGATGGCACCCCTGACTCCTCGGACTTTTTCCCCGTGGACCCCTCAGAGGTTGCGGACACCGACGGCGACGGAACGGGAAACAACGCGGACACGGACGACGACAACGACACCTGGCTCGATGCCCAGGAAAACCAAGCCGGCACAGACCCCCTGGACCGTTTTTCGCATCCGCAACCCAACTTTTCCTCTCCCGCCCTTTTGAACACCAACGGCACCAGCGACTCCTCAACCGATTGGTATCCACAGATGTCAACGGACAGGTCGGGCAACTGGATAGCCGTTTGGGCGTCCTTCGAAGACCTCGATGGATTGGCCGGTCCCGACCGGGATATTCTGGTTGCCCGATCGTCGGACAACGGCGGATCCTGGAGTGCGCCCACCCTGTTGAATAGCAACGGGACCGGTGACCTGGGATCTGACGATCTTCCCCAACTCGCCACCGACGAGGCCGGAAACTGGGTCGCAGTCTGGAGATCCGACGAGGATCTGGCCGGGGCTGGGAGCGACGAAGATATCTTTGTTGCGACCTCGACGAACGGCGGTCTCACGTGGACAGCCCCAGCAGTCTTGAATAACAATGGAAATACGGATAGTGGCGCGGACGGAAATCCCCGAATTGCCACCAACGGAACCGGGCGATGGATCGTTGTCTGGGATTCGACCGAAAACTTGGCGGGCACCGCTCAAGCCGATGCCGACATCTTCGTCGCCACCTCGGCGGACAACGGCGCCAGCTGGAGCGTACCCGCTCTCCTCAACTCGAATGGCACGACTGACGCGGGTGACGACACCTGGCCGGAGATCGCCTCTGACTCGGCAGGAAACTGGGTGGTCATCTGGGAGTCGGACGAAAATCTTGCGGGCGCGGCGCAGACCGACGCCGACATTCTGGTTTCAACCTCTTCGGATGACGGAGGCAGTTGGAGCGCTCCAGCCCTGCTCAACAGCAACGGAAATACAGACTCCGGGGCCGACAGCTTCGCGAGCATCGCGACAGATGGCGCCGGAACCTGGATTTCCACCTGGGTCTCGCAAGAGACTCTCTTCGGGATGATTCATGTGCCTGGCAATATCTTCGTCGCGAGCTCTACGGATAATGGAAGCACCTGGACTCCCCCCGCACTGGTCAACGGGTCACTCCAAGGAGGCTCAACCTGGCCACAGATCACCACCGACAGTGTGGGAAATTGGATCGTAGTTTGGCACGCTCGATTTGTAACAACGTATTACTTTGCATCGCCAAGCAACGACCAGGACGTCTTCCTCTCGTCGTCTTCCGACAACGGAGTCAGCTGGACCTTCCCTTCCCTGCTCAACGCCAACGGCGTGGGTGACCTCGGGAATGACAACTCGGCCATGCTCGCCACCGATGAAATGGGTCAGTGGGTTGCCCTATGGCGGTCGTCCGAGAACCTGAATGGCACCGCGGGAACCGACCTCGACATCTTCTACGCCACCACCGACGATATCGACGGCGACGAGGTCCCCGATGTCTCGGACGCATTCCCCCTGGACCCCCTCGAGAGCGCCGACACCGACGGCGATGGCACCGGCAACAACACCGACCTCGACGACGATGGCGACGGCATTGAGGATGTCTGGGAGAGCAACTCCGGGATCTACGTGGGGCCGGGGAATACGGGCACAAACCCCCTGAACCCCGACACCGATGGCGACGGAATTCTGGATGGCGACGATTTCTCGCCCCTCGACAGCGCCGACTGCCGCTCCCAAAACCCCCAACTCAAACTTGTCTGGGGCCGTGACGCCCCCTTCGGCATCGACCACCAGAACGACCCGGGCATCGGCCACCAGTACCTGATGAACGCGAACACCACCCTCCCCGGCCTGGCGAGCGATGACGCCCGGCTGCCCGCCGGCCTGCCCGCGAGCCTGGCCAGCGGGCTCCAGGCGCTCTTCGATGACGCCCGGGCCGACTACCCCGCGCTCCCCGCTACGGAGAATGGGCTGCAGATCTCCACCCTCACCGCCGCCGACCCCCTACCCGCCCAGGGCACACCAGGCAGCCCCTCGCTGCTCTACATCATCGACCGGAGCGCGCTGACCGACCCCGACTTCGGCCCCCTCGAGGGCTTCGCCCTGGACGGCGTCAACCGCTTCAACAAGCGCTGCACCGGGGAAGCGGCCAGCGTCTTCATCGACGCCGACGCCGTGCCGCCCACCACCGACCCCGGCTACCCCGAGTACCTCGCGGATCTCGTGGAAAGCGTGGGCCACGAAGCCGGACATCTCTACGGCCTGCGCCACGTTCTCCCCGACGGTCTCGGGGCCTGCGTGGGTGACCCGGCCGTGCCCGGCGGCTCCCCCGCCGTCATGGACTACTACCCCGATGGCAGCGCCGCCGAACTCGCCAACTGCACCGGCACCCCGGGCCAGGGCTGCCCGGTCACCGAACCCCCGGACTGCACGGGAGAAGACACCGGCGAGGACCACAACCCCCTCTTCCACTATCTCCACCACGTCGTCGGCGACTCCACCCTGGATCTGGCGGCCGTGGGCATCGTGCCCGGGGCGTGGGATGCGGAAGCGGTTCCCCTGGTCACCTGGCTGGTGGAGTTCGGCTTCCTCTGCGGCACCTGCAACGATCCCAACCGGCCCTTCTACAACCTCACCCTGACCGAGGTTCTGCCCGGGGATATCGAGGTGGTGCGGGCCGTGTTCAGCGAGATCACCCTGGCCGAAATCAATGGAGATCCCTTCGCCGTTCCCCCGATCCCCCCGCTGACCGTCCTGATCGCCCAATCCAGCGGCCTGAGGCTGACGGCCTCGAGCATCGATCCCACCGTTGCCGGGCCCGACGCCCCCATGGATATCACCCTCGGCGCCACCCTCTATTCCCCCGCCAGCCAGGACGATCCGTCGGGAACCCTCGTCGGCCCAAACCTGGTTCAGGTCGTCGAGACGAGCCCGGGCGAATTTGAAACCGAACTGCTCGCCACCACCACGGTCGAGACCACCCCTGTCTACCTGATGCGCACCGGGGGCGTCGCCGACCCTCCGGACGGCGTCTACGAAATTCCCACTGACGGCTCACCCGTGGGCGTCGAGGACCAGCTCACATCGAGCACCTACTCCTGCCCCGAATGCTTCCCGGCCATGACGGTCACCGACGTCGCCGACACCGCCACCCAGGCCGTCCCCGAACCCGGGTTCGGCGCGGGGCTTGCCGCGGGGCTCGCGGGGCTGATTGCCCTCATGCGACGCCGGCGGGGGTGAGGTCCTTCACAGCCCGAACGAGCTGAGCGGCCTATGTTGCCACCGATCGTCAGCAGCGGCTCCGGGCCGCGACCGGGAGGCGGACTCCATGAAACCCAGACTGATCCAAGCACGCCGGGGCTCTGCCGCGATCCGGATTGGCCTCGCGGCCCTCCTCCTCTGCACTGCCGTCTCCAGCCCGGCCACGACCGAACCCCTCGCCCAGAGTACGATCACCCATGACGGCAGCTTGGGATCCGGCCCAATCGCGCAGATCCCAATCGGCGCCGGCCTGCTCTTCGAGATCGGTGAGAGCAACGGCCACCGACCCGGCGGCCCGGCCGGCATCAACCTCCTGCACAGCTTCGGACGCTTCGAACTCGCCGAAGCCGACGCTGCGCGATTCGGCGCCGACAGCAATCTCATCACCGAGAACATCGTGGTCCGGGTCTTGGAATCCCCCACCCGCATAGAAGGCCGTCTCGACTCAAGCGTCCCTGGGGCCCACCTCTATTGGCTGAGCCCCAAGGGCGTGCTCTTCGGCGAAAACGCCCGGCTCAACGTGCCCGGCTCGCTATCCGTCAGTACCGCCGACTCCCTCGGCTTTGCCACGGAAGGCCAGGATCAGGTCTTCGAGGCCCACTCGGGCGGAGCCATCCCCACCCTCGCGCTGGCGCGCCCGGAAGCCTTCGGTTTCCTCGGTGACGCGAGCCAGCGAATCGTCTTCGACAGTTCGGTGATCTGCGGCGCAGGCTACTTCTTTTGCGGCGGCGCCCAGCTCACGGGTGACCTCTCTCTCCAAGCTGGGGGTGTCGACTTCCGGGGAGGCACCGCGGCCCTCCTGAATTCGGCAGCGATCGAGGTCATCGCCACGGACAGCATCGAGATTTCGGGCTTCGACTACGATGGGCTCGGATCAATTCTCTTCGTCACCAACGGAGACACCCCCGACGGGGGAAGCATCACGCTCAGTGCGGACCGGATCCATCTCTCCGACGCCACCACTCTGATCGTCGACAACCACGGGGGAAGCCAAACCACCCGCGGAGGTGAAATCAACCTCGCCGCCACGAGCCTGATCCGCCTCGACGGTACGGACAGCAGCAACGAGCCACTGGGCCCCCTCACCGCGGATCCTGCAGAAGAGTTCGGAAGCACCCTCTTCCAGGCCATCCGGCGCACCCTGCAAAAAGGATCGGTGGATATCCTCACCGTGGGTTCTCAAGCCGACGCGACCGGGACTGCCGGGGCCATCACCCTCGAGGCCCCTGTGATCGAACTCCTCGACGGCGCCGAGGTCACCACCTATGCGCTGGGCACCGAGTCCGCCGACATCACCCTGATCGCCACCGACCGCCTGGAGCTATCGGGCCGGGGAGGCGACGCCGCCGGCAGCGGGTCCGCGGTGCAGTCGCGCAACCAGGGTGCGGGCGAAGCGGGCGCCCGAGCCGGGGATGTGATCGTACGCGCCGGCGATGTCCTGCTCCGCGACGGCGCCAGCCTGGCCGTCGATACCGGCGGCCAGGGAAATGCCGGCAATATTGATCTCGAGGCCGGCAGCCTCACCCTCAAGAGCGGATCCGGCCTGCACAGTTCCAGCACCGCCTCGCGCGCGGATCTTCAATACCAGGGTGACGGCGCGGTTCCGGGCCAGGCGGGCCGAATCGATGTGCGCGCCGATTCGGTGCGGCTCTCGGGCGCGAGCGCAGTCGATGTCTTCGCCGCCGAGGGGCCCGACGCCGGCGACCTGGCCCCGGGAGAGCCCTCCCCCCCCGGCCTGAGCGAAGGCAACATCTCCATCGCAGCCCAGGACCTGTTGCTCCTCCAGGGGGGCAGCACCATCGAGGCCAGCGTCGGCAGCGGGCTGGGCGGAAGCATCGCGATCGGCACCGCCGAGTCCCCCACCACGGCCGTGGTTTTGAAGCAGGGCAGTTCGATTCTCGCCCAAGCCCGGGGCGGAATCGACCCGAACCCCGAAGCCTCAACCCGGGGCGGCGACATCGCGATCACCGCCGAGACGGTGCTCCAATGCCCGGG
Organism: Myxococcota bacterium; assembly: GCA_029243605.1. Classification (GTDB taxonomy): domain Bacteria; phylum Myxococcota_A; class UBA9160; order UBA9160; family UBA4427; genus JAZXM01. Next base: position 32,170 of record JAQWRT010000056.1, on the reverse strand, counting down.
CTGCCTCATCAATGCCGACGGTCCGACATCGGGGAGCGAGGGGAGCGTTGTGATCAACAACCCCGAAACCAATCTCGATACGCCTGTTGCCCCGCCGGCCGTCGACTACCTCGACGCCTCCTCCCTGCTCTTGGCCGCCTGCGGAGCCGAGCAGAGCGGGGCCGAGGCCGCCGGTCGCCTGGCGGTGGCGCGCTGGCCCGGCCGCTCGTTTTCGCCCGGGGGCCCGCTGCTCGCCCTGGCTCCACTCGGAATGGGCATGCCCCCGACCGACTCTCTCAACGACGCCCCCTCCTCCCCGGCCCCGGAGAGCGCCTTCGCCCTGGCCCTCAACCGGGCCGACCTCGCGTTGAGGGGCGGCTATACCCAACAGGCGGGCACCGAGTTCCAGACCCTCGAGCGCGACGCCTCCCGGAACTCGAATGCCAGCGAGCGCGGCGACGCCTTGCGCGGCCTGGGCGAGAGTCGCCAGGCCGCCGGACGTTACGCGGATTCCCACGCCCCCCTGGACGCGGCGGTTGCCCTGGCCCGAGCAGCGGGCGATACGGCCCGAGAGGCCGCAGCTCTGGGCGCCCTCGGCAATGCCTACGCCGCCCAGGGCGAGTTCGAGCGAGCCGAGCGGGCCCTCAGCCAAGCCGTCGCCCTGGCGATCGCCCATCCGCCAAGCCCTACCGACTCCCAACGCGGCCTGGCCGCGAGCCTCCTCAATAACCTGGGCAGCGAGCGCAGCCTGGCGGGCAAGGATCAAGAAGCCCTCGCGGCCTACGCCGACAGTTCGGCCGCAGCGAGTCAAGCCAATGACTGGCTTGGCGTCGCCCAGGCCGAGGCCAACGCCGCCCAGGCCGCACTCGCCTTGACCCGGCCCAAAACAGCGGAACCGTCCCTCCAAACGGCCCGGGCCGCCCTGGCCGAATCCATCGCCCGAGGCGTCAGCACCGGCGCCGAAGCCACCGCCGTCCGGATCCATCTGGCCCATAGCGAGGTCGAACTCGCCCGGCAAAATCCCCAGCTCCGACGCGCCGCCCTGCTGCGGGCCCATGACGACCTGATCCAGGCCGCGCGTTCGGCCGAAACGAGCGCTGACCTTCGGGCGGCCTCATACGCCCTGGGAAATCTCGGCCGGCTCTACGCCGAGGAGGGCGGCCGCGACAAGGAGGCCCTCTACCTCACCCGCCGCGCGCTCCAGAGTGCCGAAGAGGCCCGGGCCGCCGACCTGCTCGCGAGGTGGAACGCCCAGGCGGGACAAATCGAGTGGCGCGCCGGGCAGGTGGACGCCGCCCTCGATGCCTACCGCCGCGCCGTCGCCCTACTGGCCGAAGCTCGGCCCGAAGCGGGAGCCGCCCGGGGCAATGCCGACCTCGCCTTTCGCCAAGCCGTGGAGCCCATCTACCTCGAACTCGTGGATCTGCTCCTGCAAAGAAGCAACCAAGCCGATCCCGCCGACACCCAGGCTCTTCTCGTCGAGGCTCGGGGTGTCATCGAGGATTGGAAGGCCGCCGAATTGCGCAACTATTTCCGAGACGGCTGCGCAGCCGAACTCGAGGCAACCGCACGTTCGGTGGAAGAGATCGACCCCAACGCGGCGGTCATCTACCCGATCCTGCTGCCCGACCGCATCGAAATTCTCGTGGGTCGTGCCCAGGGGATCAGTCGCCACACGGTCCCGGTGGACCGGAGCGCGGTGGAGAGCGAAGCCCGGCGTTTTCTCGGCCTTCTCTCCAAGCGCACCACTCACGAGTACCGTATCCCCGCTCGACAACTCCACGCCTGGCTGGTGGCCCCCTACGAGGCGGGCCTTGCCACCGCAGGGATCGATACCCTGGTCTTTGTTCCGAGCGGTGTGCTGCGAACGATTCCCATGGCGGCCCTTCACGACGGCGATCAATTCCTGCTCGAACGCTACGCCGTGGCGATTACTCCGAGCATGAACCTGCTTGCCCCGAAAGCCATCGCCCCGGGCGAGCGCAACCTGCTCCTCGCGGGCCTGAGCCAAGCTGTCCAGGGCTACCCTGCCCTACCCGAGGTTCCCGGTGAGCTGGCTTCCATCGAAGAGATCTATGGCGGTGAGATTCTGCTCGATTCGGCTTTCGAACCCGAGAGCCTCGAGCGAGCGCTCACGAACCTCCAGCCGGGAGTCGTCCATATCGCGTCCCACGCCGAGTTTACCGGCGAGCCCGATACGAGTTTTGTGCTGACCCATAGCGGCAACCTCGGGATCGAAGAACTCTCGACTCTCGTTCGGGCGAGTCGCTATGGAGGCCAGCCGGTGGAACTCCTGATGCTCTCGGCCTGCCAGACCGCCGCGGGCGATGAGCGCGCCGCCTTGGGTCTGGCGGGGGTGGCGATCCGAGCCGGAGCGCGAAGCGCCATGGGAAGCCTCTGGTCGGTTTCCGACCAGGCCACCGCCGCTCTGGTCGTCGACTTCTATCGCGCCCTCGACCAACCCGGCATGACCAAGGCCCGGGCGCTCCAATCGGCCCAGGGCCAACTTCTCGCCGACGCGCGCTTTGGGCACCCCTTCTATTGGGCGCCCTTCCTGGTCATCAACAATTGGCTCTAGCTCAGGGAAGTAAAAGCCGGCGACGGCGATCGGCCTGGGCGGTCCTCGCCGTCGTGATCGCCCTAAGCGGATCCGGCAGCGCCTCGGCCCAGCGAATCCTCCCCGGTGTGCGCCCGGGGGACACCCTGCCCCCTCTTCCGCCTCCCGCGGCGCCAGTGGCACCGAAATTGGAACCGACTCTGGAAAAAATACTCCCCCCCTTTCCCATGCCCCAAGAGAGTCAGCAGGCCGACGTCGAGGGGGGAGGCTCGGTTCTGGTCCGTGAGATCCGAATCAGCGGCAACAGCGTGCTGGAGCCCAAGGTCCTCGATGAGATCGTCTCCGCCTACGAGGGCCGATGGCTTAATTTCCCAGACCTGGCGAACCTGCGCGACCAAATCACCTTGGCCTACGTCGAGCGCGGCTTCGTCACCTCGGGCGCGACCCTTCCCGACCAGGCGATCCGCGGAGGCGTGGTGGACATCCGGGTCATCGAGGGCCACCTCCAGGGCATCGAGGTCAAGACTTCCGGTCGTTTCCGGCCGAATTATTTCCGCAGCCGCATCGCCGCCCAGCAATCCGGCCCCCTCAATATTGTCGAGTTGCGCGAACAACTCGAACTCTTCCAACTCGACCCCCGAATCCGCCAGGTGCGCGCGAGCTTGCAGCCCGGCGCCCAGCGCGGATTTTCCGAGCTTCAGATCACCATCGATGAAAACCCCTTCTACAACTTGGCAGCCGATTTCGACAATCTTCGCAGTCCCTCCATCGGAGACCTGGGCGGTGGGGGGGAGATACAACTCGCCAACCTCATCGGGGTCGGTGACATGACCTCGCTCAGCTTCAGCGCCAGCGAAGGCCTCGGGCAAATCCAGGCCCGTTTCGCCCTTCCCATCAACCGTTGGGATACGACTCTGGGGGCCCGCTACCAATACAGCCACGGAGACGTTGTCCAGGGCGATTTCACTCCCCTGGGCATCGAGAGCGAATCCCAAACCCTGGGCTTCGAACTCAGGCAACCCCTTCACCGCAGCCTCAAAGCGAATCTTTCGGCCTTCCTCCAGGCCGACTGGCGCCAGGGCCAGAGCTTCCTCTTCGACGGCGCCATCGGTCTGCCCACCGCCTACTCCGAGGACGGCCAATCCCAATTGAGCGTCCTGCGCCTGGGGGTCGAGGGCAGCTACCGAACCCGAGCCCAGAGCTTTGCCCTGCGTTCCCAGCTCAGCGTTGGCCTCGATATTCTGGGCGCCACCCGCAGCCCTGCGGGCGTCCCCAGCGGAGAATTCGTCGCCTGGCTCGCTCAGGTTCAGTGGGCGGCGCGCTTGCCGGGGACGGATGCTCAGCTCGTCGCCCGTTTTGACACCCAGATCGCCTCGGCCCCCCTCCTTCCCCTCGAGCAATTTGCCGTGGGCGGGTTCTACAGCGTTCGCGGCTACCGGGAAAATACTGCTGTGCGGGATAACGGCCTCGCGGGCTCCTTCGAGTTTCGCGTGCCCTTCTATCAGCAGCGATCTCCTTATATTCGCCTGGAGTTGGCGCCCTTCTTCGACGTCGGCCGCTCCTGGAACGACTCCGAACGCCTCGGCAAGCTCAATGCTTCGCCCATCACCCTGGCCAGCATGGGCCTCGGTTTACGGGTCGCCATGGGCAGCTGGGGCCAGGGCGAAATCTACTGGGGGCGGCGCATGAAACCCGTGGCCGAGTTTTCCAGCGACAACCTCCAGGATGACGGAATCAGCTTTCGCCTGCGCGTCGACTGGCCCTGACGAAGCCTCCCGGTCGCACATTTACCCGATGCGACAGCCGGCAAATGAACAGCAGGTACCGCGCAGAAGGGCTTCCGCCGCTCAATTTGCGCCGCCAGCCCCCAGGCATGGCCGCCCAGGAAACCCGCAACCCCAGCCACCCGTCTCTCCGCAGTGATGCAATTCACATATTTCTGCCGACTGCAGATGCATGGACGACCTTTGCCAGCACCGACGAGTACCTCTACGGGGTGGATCTGCTCTCGGGACTCGAGGTTTGGAGCTACTGGATGCAGGCGCCCGGCTTCGATGCCCCAGTGACCGACCGCTCCAATGTCGTCTTCGTTGGCGACGGAACGTCGCTGCTCCACGCGGTCTACGGCCCCCTCGGCAGCCCGCTCTGGGTTGACTCGTCGATTTCCGTGGGCGGCGTCACCGATATCGTCAAACTCGGCCTGAGCTTCTACAAGGAATTGATCGTGGCGTCGGGCAATTCTGCCTACGGGCTCAAGCCCTGAGCGACAGCAAGTCCAACTTCATTTTTCACCTTCAAAACCTCGGGCCCTCGGGTCCGAGGTTTTGCTCATTGAGCCCGCCGGGCCCTGGGCAGCTTGAGATCAGTCAACCGCTTCGGAACCTTGAGTGGCTTCCACGCGGGCCCAGATCCTGCTCTCCAACTCGGCCAACTCGATCGGCTTCTCAACCCAGCGTCCAGAGAAGCCCGTAAGAAAATCAACCGCTTCTTGCACGAAGGCTCCACCGGTCATGAAAATCAATCTATTTGCCACCGACGGATTTATCTCCTGGAGGGCTGCGTAAATCTCCATTCCTGTCACTTGAGGCATCATCAGGTCACAGAGAATCACATCAAAATCGCCCTCGGCGGCCATCCGGATCGCTCTCCGGCCGTCACTTTCGATCTCCGTCCGGTGATGAGGAAGAGAGGCAGCCAGATAGCTGAGCACCTGCTCTTCGTCATCCACGATCAGTAGTTTGAGTTCGGGCTTCGAAGCCGAAAGCGCTTGGCCAGGAACCAAGTCTCGCGCCCCTTTCCCCCTTAGATTTTCGCTGGGTGGCAAGGCCACGACGAACGCAGTGCCATCGGGCGAGGAGTACTCGAGATTAATCTCACCGCCCATGGAGTGGAGAACATTCCGCGTAATCGAAAGGCCCATGCCCGTTCCGAAGCCCACCGCCTTCGTCGTAAAGAAGGGCTCGAAGATACGCTCCCTCAGATCCGGACCAATTCCCGAGCCAGTATCTGCGATCCTGAGCAGCACCCGACCCTCGCTATTTTTCGCCGATACTCGAATCCGATTGTCCTTCGCAGAACCCGGCTCGACCGAGTGAGCTGCGTTTGTAAGGAGATTGATCACCACCTGGAGGACACGCCCCGGGTTCCCAAGAACCTCGATACTTTCGGGACATTCAATTTCGAGTTGCGCCCGATGTTTGATCTCGTGGGCAACCATCTTGGATGCCTGATCGATGACCCGAGCCAAATTGACCGCGCCCGTCTCTTCTTCATTGATATGAGAGAATGTCTTCAGATCTCGGACCAGGCCAGCTACCCGGTATGATCCCTCGATGGCCTCGGAGAGCATCGCATCGATCTCGCTCCGTACTCGCGGGGGGTTGGCTTCGAGTTGGTTCGCCAGGTAGGTCTTCAGCAACTCGAGGTTTCCGATGACATAGGTGAGCGGGTTGTTGATTTCATGAGCCATACCCGCCGCCAGACTCCCCATGGAAGCCGCTCTTTCCGTACGAACGACTCGAGCCTGCATCTCTGTCCGTTGATTCATTTCGTAATTGAGTTCGTTATTCACCCTTTCGAGAATGCTACGCGAGTGGCGCTGCTGAGCGCCGAGAGCGCTCAGCAGAAGACCAATCGCTGCAACAACGGAAAGCCGACTGGCGAGCGCCTCCTGCTGCTGCAGTCCAGCGGCTACCTGGCCGGCCGGTTCGAGGCCATAACTCGGCGCAATCCAAAGAAAAATGGCGGAGAGAATAACCAGGCCGCTGAAGAACCATCCAGCCTGCATCCCCGCGAGAAGCGCGGCCAGGACGGGCACCACATAGAACCAGTCGAAGGCGGGGCCGTCGATACCGCCCAGTAGGAGCGAGCTGTAGCCGACCAGGATATAGAGGAGCGTCGTAGCCATCAGGCCACCCCTCAGGCTACTGCCCCCCCGGTGCACCCATCCAAGTACAAGTAGGCTCGACACGGCGGCAAGCAGAACCGCGAAAGACAGGCGGAAAAAACCCATCTCCGAGAACCGGTAAGCAACCACAAGCCCGAAGGTGAGGAAGGCGAGAGTGACGGTGGTGAGCACATAGAGACGTCGATTTTCTTCCGCGCGAAGCAAATCTGACATCTTTCGCATGGATCGGGCCACCTCCGGTCGGGAGATTAACAGAAGAGAGAGAGCAGCCCCCACCCTTCCGGCTATCGATTACTGAAGGCGGGATCACGTTTTTCGAGAAAGGCGTCCATTCCCTCCAGGCGGTCCTCAGAGGCGAAAACCAGGCCGAACGCCTGCTGTTCCAGGGCATGAGCCGTCCGAATATTGGCGTCCTGGGCTTCTTCGATCACCCGCTTGGCGAGGGCGACCGCCACCGGGCCACGAGACCCTGCACTGCGCCCCGAGGCGATCGCTTTGGCGAGAAGTTCCTCCGCCGAAAAGACCCGATTGGCCAGCCCGATACGCAGGGCTTCCTCGGCGCGAATCGGGTCTCCCCCGAGCACCAATTCCTTCGCCCAGGCCACCCCCACGCGACGCGTCAGGCGACTCGTGCCCCCGAAACCCGGAATCAACCCGAGGCTTACCTCGGGTTGCCCAAACCGGGCTTTCTCCGAGGCATAGATCCAATCGCAGGCCAGGGCCAGCTCACAACCGCCTCCCAACGCGAAGCCGTTCACCGCCGCGATGGTAGGAATTGTCAGCGCCTCGAGCGCCGCGAAGGTTTCATGGCCCAAACGCGAGAAAGCCTCACCTTCGATGGGGCTCAGAGTTCTCATCTCGGCGATATCGGCTCCCGCCGCAAAGGCCCGCCCCTCGCCCGTCAAGACCAGGGCGCGGACACCGGAATCCTCAGAGACCCCCTCGATGGCCTGACCGATCGCGCGCAGGGAAGCGCGATCCAGGGCGTTTAGCGCTTCCGGTCGATTCAGTGTCAGAATCGCCACTTCCCCGTCGCGCTCGCTTTTCACCAATTCGCTCATGGCCACCGGTCTCCCCGTTTTCTAGGACGACGCCCTCTTCTAGGAGGGGACCTCCCCTCCAGACAAGGCGATAAAAATGCCTGACTTCGTAGAGTAGCCTCCCGAAGCCCTCGGGGCCGGACCCATGAACTTCGCCTGGTTTTTCTGGCGTGCTGCCGAACCCCAGATCTCCGTGGTATCCTGAACGGGTCAAGTCGAAACCAAGGAGACAAGAATGGCAGAGGGAAAATCTGGGCTCGCGAAAATTGCCTACTACGGAGGCTTGGTCGCGGTTTGCGCTACGGCCCTGGGCATCCTCGGAATTCAGGTGGGCCTACTCAGTCCGATCAGCGGTTTCTACTTTTTCAGCTTTGGCTGTCTCGTTGGGGGAGCCTTCACATTTTTGATGGGTCTCGTGGCTCTGGTGACGACGCGCAATTCGGCGGATGTGGATAGCCGAAAACGGGCGCGCATTGCGACTCTCACCGGAGCGATCCTGCTCGGAGTTGTGGTGACCGCAATGATCCCGGGAAGAGAATTCCCCAGCATCAATGACATCACCACCAATCTCGCAGACCCTCCCCAATTCGCCTCGGCCGATCGAGTGCCCGCCTATGCCGATTTCGACATGAATTACCCCCCCGAATTTGTCGAGATCGTGGCCGCTGGCTACCCGGATCTCGCCACCCTGGAACTGGGAGTCCCCCCGACCGTCGCCTACGAGCGGAGCCTGGAAACTGCTCGTCAGATGGGCTGGGAAATCTCGGACATGAGCCCCAATCAGGGCCGCTTCGACGCTACGGATACGACTCGAATCTTCCGCTTCGTCGACGACATTACTGTCCGAGTTCGTCCCCTGGGAAACGGCTCGGCTGTAGACATCCGCTCCCGCTCTCGGGTGGGGCGAGGAGACTTGGGGGCCAACGCCATCCGTATCCGACAGTTCACCGATGGACTCGGCCAACCCTAGGCTAAAGGTTCAGCCAGCAGGAACCTCGTTCTGGACCGCAGCGCTGGCGATTTCTCGGGCCCAGCGATAATCCGCTTTCCCGCTAGGGGCTCTCACCACCTCGTCGACAAAGACGAATCGCTTAGGAAGTTTGTAGCGGGTGATGTGCTCATTGGCGGCCGAGAGCAGCGCGTCCTCGCTGACGTCGGAACCTTCGCGAAGTTGAACGATCGCTGTGACCTGGCTTCCCCAGCGCTCGCTGGGCGTTCCGCAAACGACGCAGTCGTAGACAGACGGGTGATGTTTTAGGGCGAGTTCGACTTCCTCGGCGAAAATCTTTTCCCCGCCGCTATTGATCGTCACCGAGTCCCGCCCGAGCAATTTCAAGCGCCCATCGGCCTCGATGCAGGCCCTGTCCCCGGGAACCGAGTACCGCACACCCCCCACGGTGGGGAAGGTTTTTTTCGATTTCTCCTCGTCCTTGTAATACCCCAAAGGCATCCAACCCTCGCGAGCCAGCCAGCCCTTCTCCTCCGAACCCGGCTCCAGACGGTGGGACAGATCATCCGAGAGCACGCTATTGCTCGCACTGAGCTGAAAATTTCCGGTGCTCGCCCCAGTCTCCCGCGTGGAAATATGACTCGCCTGGGCACCTGACTCCGAAGAACCGAGGGCATCGAGAATACGAATATCTGGAAGGAGATCGAGCAGTTCCTGCTTGAGAGAGGCCGTGAAGATCGCCCCACCCGATGTCACCAGAAACATCTTCGACAGGTCGTATTCTTTCTTGCGCAATTGGTCGATCAGTGGGCGCGCAAAGGCATCGCCGACGATGGTGAGGGCATTGCCCTGCTCTCGCTCGAGGGTCGACCAGATATCGTCCGGATCCAAACGCTCGACTCCGGGTTGAACTAGAACCGTTCCCCCTCCGTGCCACATATTGAACGCAACCCAGTGGGCGGCCCCGTGCATGAAGGGAGGAGCCGGCAGGCAGCGTATTCCCGGGGTAGACCTGGCTTTCTCCTGCATCGCCTGGATATTGGGCGGCGGGTTACTCGTGAGAGCCGAACAAAAAATTTCCTCCTGACGCCAAAGCACTCCCTTGGGCATGCCCGTGGTCCCACCGGTGTAGAGGATATAGAGATCGTCCGCAGAGAGATCCCCGGAAAGAGGCGCCGCTGCCGCCTGGGAGAGGGCTTCTTCGTAGTCGAGGGCGCCGGGGAGCAAATCGTTGCCGCTTCCATCCGCGACCTGAACCAAGAGGCGGAGACCGGGCAGCTTATGGCGAATTTTTTCTAAGGTGGGGGCAAAAGCGGCGTGATAGATCACCGCCCGAGCATCGGAATTCTCAAAGAGATAGAGAAGCTCCTCTTCGACGTAGCGGTAATTGACGTTAAAGGGAGCACAGCGCGCCTTATAGGCCCCCAACATGCCCTCGAGGTACTCGTTCCCATTATGCAGATAGAGGGCCACGTGATCCTGGCCGGACTCCCAACCCGCAAGCCCGCTCCGCTCGGTGTGGCAACCCAGCCCGTGGCCCCGAAGCAGATCGGCCAGACGGCGGGTTCGGTCGGTCACCTGAGACCAGGTCAGCCGTCGATCCCGAAAGACGATGCACTCGCGCTCGGGGATGACTTCGGAAATGGCTTCGTGAATAAGGGCCAGGTTCATCATTTGGGCGACCAACTCCTATCGAATAGACGAACGAAGAAGCGTGCCTCGGAGCCGAGACGGGCGCAATCTTCAGAGGACTGAAAACCTAGAGGGCGCGCGAGAGAAGGATCGTGCCGAGCATCGCGTCCAGGGTGGGCTCAACTCGGGTCGCATCGTTCCCCTCGGAGAATTCTGCGAACCCTCCATCGGTCGCCTGCTCAGCCAGCAAATCTATGAGCAGAAGTGCCGGGTCCAAACTTGCTCCCGGAACAGCCAGACTCTGGCAATGGAGAAGCGTCCGTACGGTCAGCCCTGCATCGTAGGCCCGGGTTCGATAACCACGTTCGAGTTCGCGTCCAATCCACTGCAGGGCGCTATCCGCGAGATCGTGGCCAACATTCGTGAAGAAAACCCCGAAAGCGGTGAGAGACTCCCATTGGCGCCCCGAAATTTTTTCGGGGTTGAAAATCGAACCGAGATATTCGCCGGCGGCCTCGAGGAGTTCCGGGCGAACGACCCGAGTGCGGCCGAGAAGGCCCGCCAGCATGCCTGTTGCAAAGAGCCTCGATTCCGGGGGGCCCCCACTCGCTCCCCAGGTTCCGTCATCGGCTTGGATCGATTGCAGGAAGACCGCGGCCCCATCGATACAGGGATGATGGTGCAACCCGAGGTCCGACAACGCGACCAGCGCTTCGAGTGTTCCCAGAACTTCGGGCGCCAATCCGGCCACCCGGGCGGCGGCTAGACCCGGAGCACCGCCTCGTGCTAGGCCGAGAAGGGGGAACGAGCCATTGTCGGCCTGATAGGCCTCGATCTCGGCTGCGCAGGTCTCTCGTGTTTCGGCACCCAGCAGGGTACGGACCCGCAGTCGGGTGAGTTCTTCGCCGTGTGCCTCGATAAAGACCAGCCCGGCCTCCAGGGCCGAAGCGGCCCTCTCGCGCAGGGCCCCGATCTCCTCGGGCGAGGCCGCAGGGGGAGCGTTTCCCTCCTCGGGATCCTCCCCTCCGATCACGATGCCCTCGAGGCGCACCCGGCTCAAGTCGCCGGCTCCGCGCCCGCCTCGACCTCAAGCAAACAACCGTGGAGGTAGCGACCCTCGGGATGATGCAGCGAAAAGGGGTGGTCCGCCGGAGCGCCCAGGGTCCGCAGCCAGCGGACACCTCGCCCCGCGTCGAGAGCAGCTCCAAAAACAATCTTCTGGAAGAGATCTGGGTCGATGTGGTGAGAGCAGGTAAAGACGACAATGAAAGCCGAGGGGGCCGCACACCGTAGCCCGTGGAGCAACATGTCCTTGTAGGCCCGGGCCGCCGCCTGGACGGCTCGCCGAGAACGGGCCAGGGGGGGCGGGTCCAGCACGATGAGATCGAATTTCTCATGAGCGGCCGAGGCCGAACGAAGTGCCTCGAAGGCATCCGAGCGCCGAATTTCTGCAGGACAGGTCACGGCGTTCATCTCGAGATTGGATTCTGCCATCCGCAGCGCGGCTTCCGAGGAATCCACCAGCACCAAGCTCGCCGCTCCGCCCAGTCCCGCGGCCACGGAAAAGCCGCCGGTATAACTGAATACGTCGAGTGTCCGGCGACCGGCTGCCAGCCCCATAACCAGTTGCCGGGCATCCCTCTGGTCGAGATAGAAGCCCGTTTTCTGGCCATGCATGAAATCCACTGCGTAGCGGCGGCCGGCCTCTTCGATGAGTCCCTCCGAGGGCGGCGAACCCCAGAGCGTCCCCTCCTCCGGCGGAATTCCCTCTCGGCGGGCGGAGCTGTCATCGCGACGCCGGTAACCGTGGGGGGCATCGACCAGCGCCTGGACCTTCTGCGCGATCCGATCCGCCCGGGCGTGCATCCCCACCGTCAGAAATTTGAGAACCACCACGTCCCCCAGGCGATCCACAACCAGCCCCGGCAACCCATCGCCCTCGGCGTTGACCAACCGCATCGCGTCGGTCTCACCCAGAAGGGGGTGCTCACGCCGCCGGGTCAGCGCCGCCTCGATGCGCTTTTCAAGGAATTGCTCCCCGGGATCCTCCTTGCCGAAGGCCAAGAGCCTGACCCGAATACTCGACTTGGGCGAGTAGTGGCCGTAGCCCAGCACCTCGCCCCCCTTCGAAATCACCCGCACCCATGCACCCGAGTGAGCCTCCCCGGGCTCGCTCGCGACGGCCCCCGAAAGAAGCCACGGGTGCTGGCGGCGTAGAGAGCGTTCGCGTCCTGAGGAGAGAATTACGTCCGTCATAGTTCGGAGAGGTTCCTTCATTCGGCTCGCCCCAACAAGCGCTGACGCCGCTAGAATGTCGCGTTCGAGAATCTTATTGGGAATTTACCGTGGCCCCCGACTCCTCCTCATCTTCTGCTCCTCCCCCTCCCCCGGATCTCCCCGGCAACCGACTCGCTGCGGCATCGAGCGCCTACCTTCTGCAGCACAGCCAGAACCCCGTCGACTGGTATCCCTGGGGACCCGAAGCCCTGGCACGAGCCCAGGAGCTCGATCGCCCGCTTCTGGTCTCCGTCGGCTACAGCGCCTGTCACTGGTGCCACGTGATGGAGCGGGAGTCCTTCGAAAATGAGGCCACCGCAGAGTTCATGAACGCTCATTTCATTTGCATCAAGGTCGACCGTGAAGAGCGGCCCGATGTCGACCAGATCTATATGGACGCGGTCGTTCGCCTCAATCAGGGTCAGGGTGGCTGGCCTCTCACCGCCTTCTGCCTACCCGACGGGAGTCCCTTTTTCGGAGGGACCTACTACCCCGACGAACCCCGCCACGGAATGCCGAGTTTCCGCCAAGTACTCGAGGCCCTGGCCGACGCCTACCTGAATCGTAGGGGTGAGGTCGAGGATGCAGCGCGTCAGGTCGTCGCCTCGCTCCAAGTCGATCTCGGCGCCGCCTCGGGCACGCCCGTGGGCAGCGAAGCCGCGACCCGGGCTTGTGAACTCCTCATGCGCGGAGCCGATCACGATCACGGCGGGTTCGGCCCTGGCCCGAAATTTCCCACGCCGACCAACCTCGAATTTTTCCTCGCCGCCATCGACCTTCTTCCGGCGGCCGAGGCGCGGCCCGTTGCCCTTCACCTGACGAGAACCGCTCGCGAGATGGCACGAAGGGGTCTATACGACCACCTGGCCGGAGGCTTCCACCGCTATTGCGTCGATGGCGACTGGACGATTCCCCATTTCGAAAAGATGCTCTACGACCAGGGTCTGCTCCTGCGCTTCTACGCCGAGCTACTGCGACGGGGAGGTGAAGCCGAAGAACTTGCCTGGCCCATCCGGGAAACCGTCGACTACCTACGGCGGGAAATGACTTCGCCCGAAGGCGGCTTTTATGCGAGCCAGGATGCCGATGCCGAGGGCCGTGAGGGGTCCTTCCAGGTCTGGACCCCTGCAGAGGTCGAATCCGTTCTCGGCGAGGCGGCCGAAGAATTCTGCCAGGCCTATGGAGTCAACGAAGCGGGCAATTTCGAGGAGGGCAGCACCCACCTCATCGACCAAAAACGAGCCGGCCGTGAACTTTTCTCCGAGGAACGAGCTCAGCTCCTCATCGCCCGGCAAAAACGGGTCGCCCCGGATACCGACAAAAAGCGTGTGGCCGCCTGGAACGGGTACGCCATTTCGGGCCTGGTCCGAGCGGGCGACGCCCTGACCGACCCAACGATGCTGACCGATGCGACCACGGCCATGGATTTTATTCTCGATGAGATGGTCGACAGTTCGGGCAGACTCCACCGTATCTTCAACCGAGGCCTCGCCAGCGTTCCGGCATTCCTGGACGATCACGCCGCTCTCCTCGACGCATGCCTCGATCTCTTCCGCGCTGGGGCCGGAGAACGCTTTCTGACAGCAGCCCTGCATTTCGGCCAGGAAATCGGCGATCGATTCATCGACGAGGACCGAGGAGAGATTTTCTTCACCGCGAACGACGGCGAAAAACTCGTCCACCGCCCCCAGAGCGACCATGATGGGGCCACCCCCGCAGCCGCAGGTCTTGCCGCCGTAGGCTTGATCCGACTGGCCCACCTCGCGCAGCTGCAGCCCATCGCCCAGCAGGCCGAGCTCATCATCATGACCCACGCTCCCCTCATCGAACGCTCGCCCCACGCCCTCCCTACCCTCTTGCGCGCCATGATCCTCGCCGAGCGCGGAGTCTCCGTCGCGCTCATTCGGGGGGACGAGGATGCTCCTCAAACCCAGGCTCTAGCGGCCCAGGCCAGGCGGGTTTTGCTTCCCGACGACGGGGTAGTGGTGCTCGCACCGGGAGCACCGCGACCGGTGGGTGTCGGCGCCGACTGGCTACGGGACCGGGAGGGCGAGCCGGGCCAAGCCACGGCCTGGATCTGCCAGGGAACCCGTTGTTCCCTGCCCATAACGGATCCCTCCGCGATCGAGCCCCTCTCCTCAACGAGGGTGTAAAGAGCGACTTTCGGAGTCGCCACGGCCCCTGCTACATTGGCCGCATAGACCTTTTCGTCCACCTCTTGCCGGAAAAAGCCTCGTGAAGATCAGGATCTGCTTCGTCTGCCTCGGAAATATTTGCCGCTCTCCCACCGCCGAAGGCATCATGCGTTCCCTGGTGGAAGAATCCGGTCTTGAGGAATACATCGAAATCGACAGCGCGGGAACGAGTGCCGAGCATCTGGGCGAGGAGCCCGACCCGCGGACCCACGAAGCCGCCGAGGAGAACGGCATCAGCCTGGTGGGAACCGCCCGTCAATTCGAGATCGAGGACTTCGACGAGTTCGAGTACGTCATCGCCATGGACGGTGAAAATCGCGACGAACTCTCTTCTCTCGCTCCCGATGAGACGGCGGAGGAGAAGATTTTTCTGGTTCGTGATTTCGAACCCCGCGCGCGCCGGGATCAGGACGTTCCCGACCCCTATTACGGCGGTTCGGGCGGGTTCGGCGAGGTCTTTGATATTCTCAGCAATGCCTGCCGCGGCCTACTGGAACACGTAGTGCTCCAGCACGACTTGCCGAGTTGATGGACCCGGAAATCCGGGAACGAGTGGAATCCCTGCTGCCCGCCCCCATGGCGAAGGCCCAGGAACTCGGCGGAGGCAGCATCGGCGCGAGTTGGCGAGCGGAACTCGTGTCGGGCGAGAGCTATTTTATCAAGCACTACGTCGAGGGACCGGCCGGGCTCGTGGGTGCGGAGGAAGCCGGGCTCAGCTGGCTCGCCGAAACCGAGTCCCTTCCCACGGCGCGGGCCGTCGCCAGCCTCGACGAGGACGCGATCTTGATCCTCGAGTGGATCGAGGGCGCGAAGCCGCGGAGCGATGCCGCCGAGCGCCTGGGCCGGGGCCTCGCCCGACTTCACGCCTTCGGCGCCCCGGAATTCGGCTTTTCCGAAGACAATTTCATCGGCTCGCTCCCCCAGGCCAACACGCCCTGCGAGCATTGGCCGGATTTCTACGCCTACCGGCGTATCGAGCCCCTGGTGCGGCGAGGCATGGACTCGGGCAAGATCCCCCGGGGGCTGGCCCATGAGGCGAGCCGGATGCTCGGCCGCTTCGGGGGCCTCTGCGGCCCCTCCGAGCCCCCCGCCCGGCTTCACGGGGACCTCTGGAGCGGGAACGCCATGATCGGTCCAGAGGGCGAGTTCGTGCTCATCGACCCGGCGGTCTACGGCGGTCACCGGGAAATCGATATGGCCATGATGCGACTCTTCGGCGGCTTCTCGGAACGAACCTTCGATGCCTACCTCAACGACTTCCCCCTCGCCGAAGAGGCCGAAGACCGAGTGGCCTTCTACCAGCTCTACCCCCTGCTGGTCCACGTCAACCTCTTCGGCGGAAGCTACGTGGACGCCTTCGCCAAGGCCCTCAAAATCTACCACTGAAACTTGCTTCGCTTTATTTTCCGAATCGCCGCCATCGTGGATTAGAAATTGACGGCAACCCCGACCAAGAAATTGAACTCGGGCGACGGGTAGTAAGCTTGCTCAGTAGGGAAGCCTCCGAGGACACCGTATTCCGAGTAGACCGCGTTTGTCAGGTTGTTCAAGTCGACGAAGACGGAGAACCAATTTTTCTCGTATTTAAGTTTCGCGTTCATGACGAAATAGCTTTCCTGGAACGGGAAAGCGTTTTCGAAGTCGCTGATGAAGGGCCGGCTGCCCACATATTTCCCATCGACAGCGACGGACACTCCCCCTCCCAACTCAATCAACCCTGACAGAGTGACCTGATGAGCGGGCACCCCGGGCACCTCTTTGCCCGAGTAGCTTCCGCCAATAATATCCGCCTTGGTGTACGCATACCCCACCGAGACATCCAAGTTCTTGATCCCAGCAAAGATGGAAAATTCCAACCCTCGGCGGCGGGTTTTTCCATCGAGGTTCGTATTCGTGAAAAATTCTGGGTCAAGAAAGATTTCGTGATCAGTATCGATCTGGAAAAAGTTGATGCGGAGACCGGATCGATTGTCGGCCTGATACCGAAGCCCCATCTCGTAGTCCTGGGAGATCTGAGCTCTGAGATCAGAGTTAATCGAGTTTGAAATAAAGTTGAACAGCTCATCGAGAACCGGGTACCGGAAGCCTCGCGAGAAGCTGAAGTAGACGTCCAGCTCTTCACCGAAATCCTGGGTCCAGCCAAGGGTGTATATGTTCTCGTCAAGACTCGTATCCCCCTGAGCCGCACCGCCATAGGAGAAGTTGGCCTTGTCATAGCGATAACCCGCCGAGAGAAGCGCTCCTCTGAAGGGAGCAATCTCCTCGTAAACGAAATAGCCGTAATCCCATTTCTCGAGTTCGTACCCGGTCACCGACGAAAAATTCGGTGGGCCTGTGAGGTTCAGGAGGTTGACGATCTCCTCTTGGTTGCTCTCGTAATCGAAGCCGAAGGTCAGGTGGTTCTTCATGCCCAGTACGTCGTGGTCCACGATGATCATGGGGGACGCGATCACGGTTTCCAGGGTCGTATCTCCCTCGAAGTTTCCCCCGAAAAACGTCGAAAAAGCAGACGAATCTCGTTTTCGATAGGACGCATCCATCTTGAACTGGACATTCGCCTCGAGGGCTATCTCAGCAGCTCCCTTGACGTAGAAATCCTCGACATCGGAAAAATCATCGGGCTTGAGGGAGTCCGTTCGGCTCACCCCGGCAGCGAATTCGCTCGCCTTGATCGCCCCCGGCAGACGGGCGTCATTGCTCGTATACCCGCCGCTCAGGCGGAGTCCGACTCCGGCGGTGGGGAAGTATCCGAGATCGACGCCGACGGAGTCGAATTGGGTCAGGCTGTTCTCTCTGTAGCCTTCGGAGTGTTGGCGACTGCCCGAGAACGCGTAGGTTAGATCCCCTTCGGAGCCCCGCACATAGCCCGCCGTGTCGAGGGTTCCATAACTGCCCACGTCTACCGCAAGTCCAGCTTGGAATTCCTGACCCTGGCGAGTCAGGATATTGATGACACCGCCGGACGCGTTGTCGCCGTAGATGACGCTGCTCCGAGCTCCGCGAACGACTTCGATTCGATCAACACGATCAAGAGGGATCGTCGTCCAATCAGTTCCACTCAAGTCGGCCGAATTGATGCGTCGTCCGTCGACGAGAACGAGAGTATTGAGTGCGGCAGTTTCTCCAAAGCCACGGATATCGACGGTGTAGCTCGCCCGATTTCCTGTTATATCGGTGACGTGAAGACCCACCTCTGTCCGCAATAGATCGGGAATCGTTCGGGCCATGCTATTCGAAATTTCATCTGCCGTAATCACACTGACATAGGCTGGAATCGAATCGAGTTGCTTGGGGTAACGAGTCGCGGTGACGACGATCTCTTCGAGTCGACCTTCGGAAACATGCGGGAGCTCGGATATCTCTTCACCCTTTGAGCTAATCGGCATGCCGATCACCAAACAGATCAGCGCTAAGCGCCTGAGCATCGGCCTTCGCAGTTCTACCATTCTCTGTTCTCCGTACCCTTGATGAGTCCGGGAACAAAAAAAACCCGAACCGAAATGAATCGATCCGGGATATCCCTTGTTATCCGCTGATCAAGGCGAGCCTCTGTCCGTAGAGATCTTCGCCGCGCGTCGTGGGCAGGTCTTCTGACTTCCGGATCTCTCTACTCGCCGTACCTTCCCGACCCTTCTTTCCGGTCAGTGGTCATCACGGCTTTCGTCCCCGGTTACAGCGACGGGCTCGTCCCCGATTCTCACGGAGTTCCCTCTTTGGCGCGCCCGACCGGTTCGTCCAAGCGAAGGATTCCAAGCTCCTCCTCGCTCGTACCAGGCGGGCGTCGCACCCACACGCAATATGAATAATGGTTCCTGGCTGCTGCTGGAAATGCCTCCGCTGGATTGGTGGGGCGCAGATCAATACATCAGGTCCGAGAGCGGGCCAACCCCGGATCGGGGGGCCGACCCCGGGACAGATCGCCCGGCAGGGGCCGACCCAGGGCCATTGACCCCGCGGGGTGAGACGAACCCACCTACCCTGCTGGAGGCGCCGCAGGGATTTGGTTAGAGTACTGACCAGTCAGTTCTAGAGAAACCGTCCTTTGGAGCCCCCCGTGCCCCCCCAATGCCAGCACAAGCGAAAGCGGATCCTCGCCGCCGCCCAGGAAGTCTGCAGCCGGGTCGGCTACGACGGCGCGCGCATGGATGACATCGCCCACGAAGCCGGGGTTTCGAAGGGCACCCTCTATAACTTCTTTGCGGGCAAGGAAGCTTTGCTCGTCGCCACGGTTCTCTCGACCTACCGGGACTTTGTCGTCCTGCTCCCCCAAGTCGACGACCCCCGGCTCGGCCCCCGAGCTCGCCTGGAAGCGCTCACCGAATCTCTGGCCCGAGGCTTTGAGGCCATCGCTGAGCATATCCTCCTCACCCACCATGCTTGGAGCATCGTCCTCTCTTCGCCCCCGGACCGCGAAGAACTGCTCCTCTCCCTGCGTAAAATATATGCGGGCCACAGCAAGCACCTCCAATCCATCCTCCAGAACGGGATCGACGACGGCTCCTTCCGACCGGATCTCGATATCGGCGTGTTCGCGACCAACTGGATGGCGGTCTACGACGGTCTCCTCTACAGGGCCGGATTCGAACAGAATGAAACCAACCCCGCTTATACGGCGGAGGGCGTCCGGAAATCCCTGGGCTGGCTGACTGAACAGCTGCACGTCCCAGAGGATCCGAAAGCCTTGAACAAGAGCAACCAGGAGAACACCGCACGATGATCGACTCCCATGAACACAAACCAGAGCCTTCGGGCTCGGGTTTGAAAATTGCTCTCCTCGCGTTGGCCGCTGCCGGTGTCGCAGCAGGCTTGCTCCTTCGCGCGACGGCCCCGGACCCCGAAGCACTTCCGCCCGCAGCCGCCCAGGTTCCCGTGCTGGAAACCTATCGCCTCGAAGCCCTGCCCTTCCAACCCCGAACCAGCATCACCGGGCTACTCGAAGCACGCCGGGAGGTCGAAATCTTCGCCGAGACGGCTGGACGCGTGACCCAAGTCGGTGCCGACGAATTCGACGGCGTGAGCGCAGATCAGGTGCTCGTCCGAATGGACCCGCTTCTCGCCAAGGTCGCGGTGAACAGGGCTGAGGCCGCAGTGGCCCGTGCCCAGAGCCTGGGGCTCCTCGCTCGCGCCCAGTTGAAGCGCAACCAGGGGCTTGCCGAAGTCAACGTATCGAGCCGGGCGGCGCTGGACGAGGCCGAGAACTCGGCGCGCCAGGCCCGAGCAGCCCGACTGGAATCCGACGCGGCCCTGGCAGAAGCCCGGGACTGGGTGAATAAAACGGTGATCTCCGCTCCCTTCGGCGGGATTCTGAGGGATTTCTCGGTGGAGGCCGGGGAATACCTGCGGCCCGGCGAGCGTGTCGCCGAGCTTCTCGATGTCAACGCCCTGCGTATCCGAATCGCTTTGACGGATCGCCAGATTGTCGCTCTAGTCCCCGGCGTCGAAGCCGAACTGCAAGTCGACGCCCGCCCCGGCGAGCTCTTCCGCGGCCGAGTCGTCGCGGTGAGCGGATCCGCCGACGCCCGGAGCCGGAAATTCCCGGTCCTTGTCGAGATCGATAACAGCGAAAAACGACTGATGCCGGGCATGGTCGCCAGGGTGACCCTCAACCTCGGGGATCGGCGGAGCCTGATGGCCCTCCCGCTTGACGCCGTTCTCGCCGAGTTCGGGCTGAGCTACGCCTTCGTCGTCGTGTCCGATGGCGAGGGAGGCTGGCAAACCCAAAAACGCAGGATCGAGACTCGCCCCATCGCCTTCCGTCCGACGGAAATCGAGGTGTCCGCCGGGCTCGCCGAAGGCGAACTCATCGCCCTTTCGTCAATCCGCCAACTCGAAGACGGGATGGCCGTGCGCCCGCTCGACGATGAGAGCCCCGGGACTCACGTCACTCGAAAGAACGCCCAGTGAGCCTGGTCCGCTTCTCCGCTCGACAGGTCGTCCTGGTCAATCTCTCGTTCGTCGTGCTGATGCTCGCCGGTCTCCTTGTCAGCACCCGTATTCCGGTGGACGTCTTTCCGGACATTTCTTTCAACTCGGCCATCCTTATCACACCCTGGCCCGGGGCTTCTGCCGACGAAGTCGAGCGACTGGTCACTCGTAAGATCGAAGACGAGGTCCAGGACATCGCCGGGATCAAGGAGTGGTACAGCTTCTCATCCGAGGGACTCTCCGAAATCAATATCGAGTGGGACGAAACCCTAAGCAAATTCGAGCAGCAGGCCGCGCTCAATGAACTGCGAGCGGCCATCGACCGGGTGGCCGACCTACCCGCCGACGTCGACGAAACAATTCTCAAGGAGCTCTCGGTCTCCGAGGTCTCGAATGTCTGCATGATCGCCCTGACAGATCAGGGAGGCGTCGGCGAGTTCACCCTCCGGGAGATCGCTCGCAATATCGAACGCAAGGCCGAACGTGTGGACGGCGTGCGCAAGGGCAACCTCATGGGAGTCCGCGATCGTGAACTTCGGGTCTATGTCAACAAGGACAAGGCCCTGCAATTCGACATCACGCTCGAAGAAATTAGCAACGCAATCTCTCGCAATAATATCAACCTTCCGGGTGGAACTTTTTCGAGTGCGTCCGATCGGGAGACCACAGTCCGAGGCTTGGGCAACTTCATCTCGCCCGAAGACCTTGCTGACACGATCATCCGAAAGAACCCCGACGGCAATCACACCACTTTGGATGAAATCGCCGAGGTTGTCCCAGACTTCGAGAAGCGCCGCAACTTCGGCTACCTCGACGGCCAACCCTCCATGCTCATCGGGATTTCGAAAAATTCCGGATCGGATGTCAGTAAAGTCGTTGCGGGCATTCGAGAACTAGTAGAGCAGGAGAAGCCAGGACTTCCCAACGGGATTGAGGCTCGGGTCATCTGGGACGAGTCTAATTTCGTCAAGAAGCGCATCGGTATCCTGCGAGACAACCTGAGCCTGGGCGTCGTCTTCGTCATCTTCATACTCTGGCTCACTGTCGGATTCAGAAACTCACTTCTCGCCATTGTGGGCATCCCCTTCTCCTTCCTTGTGGCCTTGCTTCTTTTTCCCGTTCTGGGGATCACGATCAACCTGCTCAGCCTGATCGGCTTCGTCATGGTCTCGGGGATGTTGGTTTCTGATGCCATCATTGTCATCGAAAATATCTACCAACACATAGAAGCCGGCGAATCCGTAATCGAAGCGACCATCAACGGAGCCGAAGAGGTGATGTGGCCCGTAATCTCTGCGGTCTGTACCACCATCGCGGCCTTCGTTCCCATGCTCCTCATCACGGGAACAAGCGGTCAGTTCATGTCGATCCTTCCCAAAACAGTGATCGCATGCCTGGCGGCATCCCTGATCGAATGCCTTCTCGTTCTGCCCGCCCACTACATCGATTGGGGCAGCACCTCCAAGGCCAGCGATACCCTGGACAAAGCCCAGTCCTCCCGGGGCATTCGCTTCTGGAGCCACACTCTTAGGGCGAGAGCCGATCAATTTATCGATTCTCTTCGCAATGCCTATGTCAGGGGGCTGAAAAGGGTGCTCGTCCACCGAGGTGCTTTCCTCCTCGCCTGTGTGGGCGTTTTCATCTTCGCCCAAGGCCTCTCCACGCGAGTCCCCGTGGACCTCTTTCCCAGCGATTTCAACCAACTCTTCGTCTCCATCGAGACTCCGGTCGACTTCAGCATCGAAGAGTCGAATCGGGTGATTCTCGAAATTGAGTCTGCCCTCGAGCCCCTTTCCCACGAGTTCCTCTCACTCTCCACCTACGTTGGCCAGGGCATGTCAGCAGAGGAGCGGCCGATCTTCGGAAGCAATTACGGAGTCTTTTACATCTCCTTCGAAGATTCGGACGAGAACATCAAGGACCCGGGCCGCATGGTCCGGCTTGTCCGGGAGACCCTGGAGGCCCACCGCGCAGAGAACCCCTATGGAATCCAGAAACTGATCGTTGTGCCTCCGCGCAACGGGCCGCCCATCGGCAAGCCCGTCGCGGTTCGAGTGGTCGCCGAAGACTACGACCGCGCCAAGCAGATCGCCTCGGATATGAAGATCGAACTCGCTGGCATGCCCGGCGTGTTCAATATCGAGGACAATATGCCTCTCGGGCGCCGAGAGTTTCGCGTGGGCCTCGACGACTACCGGGCTTCCCTCCACGGAGTCAGCTTTGACCGCATCGGAATTGCGCTCAGGGGAGCCAACGACGGGCTTGTTCCCTCCACGTACAAGGACCCCCTCTCCGACGAAGACGTCGACATCCGCGTGCTTCTGCGGGAGGAGCAACGCTCCACTGCCGGAGACTTGATCGACGTAGAACTGCGAACCCCTGGCCAATACAACGTCAAAATCGGTGACGTAGGAACGATCGACATGAGACGCGGCTACCAACGTCTCTACCACTACGATGCCGAGCGTGCCGTCGTTGTCTACGCCGACGTAGACAACCGTCAGGCCACATCAATTTCGGCCAACCAGTCCCTACGCGCTCGATTCTCCGAAATTCCTCAACAAAACCCCGGCATGAGCCTCGTCTTCGGCGGCGAATTCCAGGAAACGAATCGTACCTTCGAGGATATGGGAAAAGCCTTCATCGTCGCGTTGATCGCCATCTACACGATTCTCGCGGCCCAATTCCGTTCCTACCTTCAGCCGCTGATCGTTATGTGCGTGATTGCCTTTGCCTATGTCGGTGTCATCTTTGGCATGTACATCTGGAATTACTCGCTCTCCATGTACGTGCTCTACGCCTTAATCGGGCTAGCGGGAATCGTCGTCAACGATTCGCTGGTGCTGATCGATTTCGTCAACAAGAGACGGGAAAAAGGAACACCACCCCTCGAGGCCGTACTGATCGCGGGGCGGCGACGCTTCAGGGCCGTTCTCCTCACCACGGTGACCACCGTCGCGGGGCTGCTCCCTATGGCCATGGGCCTCTCAGGTGTATCCACCGTTTTTGGCCCCTTCGCCGCGGCCATCGTTGCAGGGCTCTGCGTCGCGAGTATCCTGACCCTCTTCGCAGTCCCCGCCCTCTACCTGAGTGTCGAAAGTCTACGCACCCGGGCGCTTCGGATATGGCTGCAGATAAATGGGACCGAGCCCGACCTCATCGCCCCTCGAACATAATAAGCGGCAGCCGCGAGACCCCCCCTGCGTTAACGAAGGCGCGTGCGGGAGCCAGCGCCTGTGCGAGAATAACTATCCATCGAACGCCAGGTAGAAGCCAAGAGTTCCGGACCCGACCCGTTCAGCCCGGACCCAAAACAGGAGGAAATTCATGTCGTCCCTAAAACTCGGACTCCAACTCGGCTACTGGGGAGCCCAGCCTCCCACCAACTTGATCGAGCTCGCCCAGGAAGCAGAGGGCCTCGGCTATGACTCGCTCTGGACCGCCGAGGCCTGGGGCTCCGACGCGTTCACCCCCCTCGCCTACGTCGCGGCGCATACCTCGAAGATCAAGCTCGGGACCGCCGTCGTGCAGCTCTCGGCCCGCACCCCCACGGCAACCGCCATGGCGACCCTGACCCTCGACCATCTCTCCAAGGGCCGAATGATTCTCGGCCTCGGCGTTTCCGGCCCCCAGGTCGTTGAGGGCTGGTACGGACAACCCTTCTCTAAGCCCCTGGCACGCACCCGCGAATATATCGACATCATTCGCCAGGTATTGCGGCGAGAGGCACCCGTCACCAGTGACGGGCCCCACTACCCGCTCCCCTATATGGGCGAAGGAGCCTGGGAACTCGGCAAGCCCTTGCGGGCGATCACCCACCCGCTGCGTGCCGACGTACCTATTTTCATGGGTGCAGAGGGTCCCAAGAACGTGGCGCTCGCCGCCGAAATTGCCGACGGCTGGCTTCCCCTCTACTACTCGCCGTTCCGTCAGGAGGTTTATGCCGACTCCCTGAAGGATCGCGGGGACGACTTCCAGATCAGCCAGTTCGTTATCTGCAATATCGACGACGACCTCGAGCGTGCGCTGATGCCCGTCAAGGCGATGCTCGGTTTCTATATCGGTGGCATGGGGGCCAAGAAGCGAAATTTCCACATGGAACTCATGGCGCGCATGGGATTCGAAGCCGAAGCCCACAAAATCCAGGACCTCTTCATGAAAGGGAAGCGCGCCGAGGCCACCGCGGCTGTTCCCGACCAATTCGCCGATGAGGTTTCCCTGTGCGGATCCGTCGACCGAATCAAGGACCGCCTGGGCGCCTGGCGCGAAACCCCCGTGACAACCCTGCTCGTCGCCAGCCAGGATGTCGAAATCATGCGCACCATGGCAGAGATCAACGGCTAGAAAACGATGACCGCGAACGAAAACCGGCTAGCAAGAGAGGGCGAAAGATGAGCCCCAGCGCCTCTGGTTTGGGCTGGGGCAGATCCTATCGCCTGGCGGAATTCTTCGGGATCGAAGTATTCGTTCACTGGACCTTCGCCGCACTGATCGGAGTCGTAGCGCTTTCAGTCCTGGCACAAACAGGATCTCTCGCCTCAGTGGGGAGTGTCCTTATTCCCCTGATCCTGGCCTTTGGCTGCGTGGTCCTTCACGAGTATGGCCACGCGCTCACCGCAAAATTCTTTGGGATCCAAACCCGAGGGATCACTCTGCTCCCCATCGGTGGGATCGCGGAACTCCAACGCAGCCCGAATAACCCGAAACAGGAGTTGGTGATCGCCCTGGCCGGCCCCGCCGTGAACTTCGCGCTCGCGGCTCTACTCATCGCCCTGGTCTGGGGTAGCGACTCCGGGCAGCAACTCTTGCTTGGCAGCAGCAGGGACTTCTCGGTGCTCGAATGGCTGATCAGACTCAATCTAATTCTGGGAACATTCAATCTGCTACCGGCCCTCCCCATGGACGGAGGAAGGATCCTACGAGCCGCCCTTTCCCTGAAGATGCCCGCGTTAAAGGCGACACGGATCTCCGCGACCATCGCCCGAGGCATTGCTGCCCTGATGATGATCTTCGGACTCGGACGCGGCGACTGGATGATCGCCTTCATCGGCTTCTTCGTCTGGACCGCTTCTCGCGGCGAACTCAGGCAAGCCGCCATACTGGCCCACCGACGATCTCAATCGCCCGAGGAACCCTCGGGACCGGTATCGCGGGCGCAGCGAGGCAACCCTCAAATCGTCGATATCGAGATGCGTGAGGGTGTGACGGGCGAGTGGGAACGGCCGCACTCGGACCGTCGTTCCCGACGGTCCGAGTAACCGATCTGGTACTTACGCTGACTATTGGGTCGGAACGCGGAGCAAGTCATTCCGCTCGAACGAACGGGGCTAGACCTTCACGGTCCCAGCGCACCCGAGTCTGATGGGATCAGACTGCGCGAACGTTCTGGGCCTCTGGCCCCTTCTGGCCCTGGGCAGCGTCGTACTCTACTGCCTGACCGTCTTGCAAATTGCGGAAACCCTCACCGACGATGTTGGAGTAATGGACGAAAAGGTCCTTGCCTCCATCTTCGGGTGTGATGAATCCGTATCCCTTTTGTTCACTGAACCACTTCACTGTACCGTTGGCCAAACTTCTGTTCTCCCTGGTAATTTCTGACCTCCGGAGCCTTCCCCTAGAAGTCACCTCATAATCCTAGTGCGTACTGCAAACAATTGCGTACAAAAAATGATGTCCAACGAATCCTCGAACACAAGACATGAACTCTTCACCTCTTCCCGGCTCGATCCAAAAAATCTGCATCGCTGCCGACATAAGAGGGACGCCCCACTTCAAGAAGCGCCAACTGCACCTGAAGGGCCTTAGAGAGTCGTTTGGGAGCATGCTCGCTAAAAAATGGGCGGGAAATGATACGTTTCTGCCGATGATGTTCGTTCTTCGAATTAAATCGTTTAGTTGACAACCATTGAACGAATCACGCGCACAACGTCTATGCGATACACCGCTTGCCATAGAAGTTGACGGTATCCTGTCGGCGACGCGATCAAGTGCCGACCTTCCCTGTGCCGAACTCGACACAGGAATAGGAAATCTCAAAGAGCACGGGGAAGGGGATTAGCTTGCTGGGTCTTGTTGGAGGAGGGACAAGCTGGGGCAACCCCGAATGCTTTGCCGTCGGGAAGCTTCCCGCCCGCAGCCCTCTTATCCCTCATCCGGATCCCGAGTCAGCAAGAACTTTGCCCCGGGAAGCCTCGCCCTTCTTCATGTCCCTCAATGGGAGTTGGCAATTCCAACTCTACGATCGACCCGAGGAGACGCCCCAGGCTTTTCCGCGGCCCGATTTCGACGACACTCAGTGGACCGCGCTCGAGGTCCCTGGCAACTGGACCTGCCAGGGCCATGACCGTCCCCACTACACCAACGTCCAGATGCCCTTCCCGGGCGAGCCTCCCGAACTTCCCAGGCAGAACCCAACGGGAATCTACCGGCGCCGTTTCCAACTGCCCGAGGCCTGGTCGGGAAAACGAGTCGTCGTTCATTTTGGCGGTGCCGAAAGCGTCCTCTACGTTTGGCTCAATGGCCGCGCATTGGGGCTTTCCAAGGACTCCCGGCTTCCCGCTGAATTCGATCTGACTCCCCATCTCTACGATGGAGAAAACACCCTAGTCGCCATGGTGGTGCGTTGGTCCGATGCAACCTATATCGAGGATCAGGATCACTGGTTCATGGCCGGATTGCACAGGGAAGTCTACCTTTATGCAACAGGAGCCACTCATATCGCGGATATGCGTGCGCGAGCTGCCGTGGATGAAGAGGGCTCAGGCGGGCTCCTCGACCTTCGCGTGGAAGTCGGCTTCGCTCTCGAGGCCTCACCCGGCTATAGCGTTCGGGCGGAACTCTACTCACCCACGGGAGCGCGAGTCTTCCGCAAACCCCTGGAAAACTCGGTGGCCATGCCGGGGAACCCCTATCTCTACTCGGGTCATTGGGCGGAATTTCTCAGCGAAGTGCGCCAGCCGCGCCTTTGGTCCGCAGAGGATCCACAACTCTATAGTCTCGTTGTCAGCCTGATCAATCCCGAAGGGCGCTGCGTCGAGTCCGTCTCGAGCCGTCTCGGCTTTCGCCGAGTAGAGATTCGCAAGCGTGAACTGCTGATCAATGGGCAGCCCGTAATGATCAAGGGCGTCAATCGGCACGACCATCACGAAAGCCGAGGCAAAGCAGTCTCACGCGAAGACATGTTGGCCGACGTTCTCCTGATGAAGCAGTTCAATTTCAACGCCGTCCGCACCGCGCACTATCCCAACGATCCCTATTTTTACGATCTCTGCGATGAATACGGCCTCTATGTGATCGACGAAGCCAATATCGAATCCCACGCCTTTCTCTCGCGGATTTGCCATGACACTCGCTACGCCGCGGCGTTTCTCGATCGTGGCATGCGGATGGTGCTCCGGGACAAGAACCATCCGAGCATCATCATGTGGTCCCTGGGGAACGAAAGCGGCTACGGGCCCAACCACGAGGCCATGGCCGGGTGGATTCGGGGCTACGATCCCACCCGCCCGATTCATTATGAGGGCGAGTTGCAATGGGATCTCTACCGGGAAAAAAGGGTAAGCGACGTCGTCTGCCCGATGTACGCCCCGGTGGATGAAATCGTCCGATGGGCCAAATCCAAGACCGGCGAGCGCCCGCTAATCCTCTGCGAATATGCCCATGCCATGGGCAATAGCGGCGGCGGTCTCGCGGACTACTGGGCCGCCTTCCGAAAACACCACGGTCTCCAGGGCGGCTTCATCTGGGATTGGATCGACCAGGGCCTGCTTCAATACGACGACCAGAAGCGTCCCTATTGGGCCTACGGTGGCGACTTCGGCGACGAGCCCAACGATCTGAATTTCTGCATCAACGGTCTGCTCGCACCGGACAGGACACCCCACCCGGCGATCTGGGAATTCAAGAAGCTCGCACAACCCCTACGCGTGGAAGTTCGAGATCTCAAACGGGGAAATCTTTGTCTCCACAACGAGCAAGACTTCACATCGCTGGATTGGCTGACGGGCCGGTGGGAGTTGAGCGTGGACGGACGAGTTCGAAAAAAAGGACGGCTCCCGCGGCTGGACATCGCTCCGGGCGAATCTCGCAACCTCAGCCTTGGGCTTTCGCGTCCCGCGTTCATGCCTGGCCAAAGTTGCCATCTGAAGCTCTCCTTTCGAACACGCCGGGCCCTGCCCTGGGCAGAGGCGGGTCACGAAGTCGCCTGGGAGCAGTTCGAAATCCCCTGGACGCCGCCGCCCAGGAAGAAGAGCTCGACTAAGCGAAAGCATAATCCCGCAACCGAACTCACCGAGGACGACCGTCGGGCCACAATCTCTACGCGCGACCTGGAGCTAACGATCCACAAGTGGCAGGGCACAGTGCCCTCATTGAAATGGCGAGGTAAGGAAATCTGGAGTCGTCCGCCCGAGTTGAACCTCTGGCGCGGGGCCACCGATAATGACCGACTCCAGGCAATGCCCGGTACAAGTGCCCCCCCCTTCCCGCGATGGGTTGATTGGGGACTCGACGAACTCGAGATCACTCCATCGGATTGCCGAATTCAGCGCCGCGAAAATGGCAGCACCGTTGTTCGTACGGAGCAGACTGCTCGAACGCGAATCCCAGAAGCCGCCGATGCCCCTCCGGATGCCTACACGATCAATCACCTCATGCAGTGGACGATCATGCCGAGTGGCTGGATTGCACTCAAGAACGAAATACGGGTAGGCGCCGCCCTGGATGATCTTCCGCGGGTGGGCATTCACCTGGAAATGACCCGGGGCTTCGAACGCCTCGAATGGTTTGGGCGCGGCCCCCACGAAAACTATTGGGATCGCAAAGATGGGGCGCCCATGGGACGTCATTCGAGTAGCGTCGACGACCAATACCATCGCTACGTGGTTCCCCAGGAGAACGGCAATCGGACGGATACACGCTGGCTTGCCCTGTGTCGTAAATCCGAAACGGGGTTGCTTGTGGGTGGAGCCCAGCCCTTCGAATTCGGAACGAGCCACTACACCAGCCACGACCTGCACCAGGCCCAACACACCAACGAGCTCCGAGCCAGGCCCGAAACCCAGGTCTATCTCGACGTCCACCAGCGCGGAGTCGGAACCGGCGCCTGCGGCCCGGACACCGGTCCGGCCTATCGCCTTGGCCCTGGCATCCATCGCTTGGGGGTCTGGTTCGCCTGCTTCGACCCCGAGCGGGTAAGGCCAGAGAATCTCGCCGCTACCATGGGGGCCGATCCGGAGTTCACCCGACTCACTCGCTAGTCGTTGAGCCGCCAGTTGTAGTCGAAATAGGAGACGCCGACTTCTTCGCGATTCCCAGTCAACCAATTCCTCTGGGACTCGGTCAGATAGGGCTCGATAAAAACCAGAACGCCTTCCCGGCCGCCGAAATCTTCGGAGAACCACTTGAAGATTCGGCTCAAACGAATCTCTTTCTCCGGACGATTGGCAGAAAATCCCTTCTCGGGGCGCGCCAACCAAGTTCGCAGGGAGGCGTTCAACTGGTCATCGAGCAGACCCGCCCGATAAGGGGACCGCGCGAGATTCGGACATGAAATCGCGGCGCAAACGATAGCCCCGTGAATTCGAGGTTCCTTCATGGGCCGTAAGATCTCGTGCTCGATCTCATCGAGCGAATAGCCCTTGCCAAAGATTCGTCCGGCCTCTCTCTTCCAGACCGGCCAGAAAAAAGACCCGATATCACGAATACTTTCCAGCGGGTAGTGACGAATGACCAAATCGATCACCAGAATATTGTACGCGTTGATCCAGAAAGCGAGTCGTTCTTCCCGGGTCGCCAAGCTCGAGGGGTCGACCTGGCCGAGTTCAGCCACCATGGCTGGCCAACGCGGCTCCTTCGCCAAGCCGGGATAATCGACTCGGGTGCCCACCTCGGCGTCGACGGCCTCGGTAAAACTCAAGAGGAGATCGGCGTATTCTTCCTCGTAGCGCCCACCCTCAGAAGCATCGGCCGACGATGCCCCCACCAGTATGAGGACGACCCATACCAAGCCAAGCGACAAGCGCAGCATTCGGCTCACGGTCGCTACCGGGGAGCCAAGTCTCGAATGGACTGCTTGAGGTCGCCGGTATGGAGGATCGCCAGAGCCGGGGTATGAACACCGTTCTCGACGTAACGCTGGACATGCTCCCGGCAGGCATCCGGGGAACCATTCACAATCAGGGCATCCACGACCTCCTCGGGAATCGCGTCGAGGGCCGCCTTCCGATCCCCCTCCTTCCAGAGCTTCCACATATCCGCGAGTTGGTCGCCACGCCCCAACCATTCGTGAAAAGCGGCGTAGACCGGCACATTTAGATAGGCAGCCACTGCGCGTCGGCCGATGGCCAGAGCCATCCCCCTATCCTCCACGGGCAGCACAAAAATTCGCGCCGCTATCTCCTTGCCCTCCCCTCCCGCATGAACAAAGGGAGTCACCTGCTTGACGTCCTCCGCCGAAAGCCAGTTGAGGATCGCACCGTCACCTTCACGACCGGCGAGCTTGAGCATGCCTTCGCGCAGGGCGGCCACCAGGATCGGCGGCGGCTCGGGAAGGTTCACACCCGAGCGGAACCCCTTGACCGTAAAGCGTTCGAAAGCCTCATCGACCTTTTCGCCGGCTAGGGCCTTGCGCAGGAACCGCACCATGTCCCGAACCTGCTGATAGGGCTGCTCGAAAGGCATCCCATTCCAACGGCCCACGATCACATCGGAAGATGTGCCGATTCCCATAACGAAGCGCCCGGGCGCAGCGTCGGCCAGGGAGGCCACCGATTGGGCCATCAGCGCGGGCCCTCGGGTGTAGGCGGGAATGATGGCCACCCCCAAGCGAGCGGTAGGCGCCCAGGCCGCGGCCATGGCGAGAGGCGTAAAGCCATCGTGCCCGTTCGCCTCGGACGACCAGAAATCCGTATAGCCGAGATCGATCATCTCCTTGAACCAGTCTTCGTGCTCGTGAAGAGGGATCCCTGCCAAGGGAATCGTCATTCCGTAACGCGCCATTATTTCTTCTCCTTCTTGGCAAGCTTCGCCCAGGTATCGCGAAGGGTCACCGTTCGGTTGATCACCAAGCGATCAGAAGCCGAATCCGGGTCGACACAGAAATAGCCAGTTCGCTCGAACTGGTAGGCGTGCCCCGGAGAGGCTCCGGCCATGCTCGGTTCCAACTGCGCGTTCTCCACCACCTCAAGTGAATCGGGGTTCAAGTGGTCGATGAAATCCTCCCCCTCCTCGAGAGCTCCGGGCTGTTCGGTGGTGAACAGCGCATTGTAGAGCCTCACCTCGGCGGGCACGGCGTGGGAGGCCGACACCCAATGAAGAGTGCCTTTGACCTTGCGTCCGTCCGGGGCGTCGCCTCCGCGAGTCTCGGGGTCGTAGGTGCAATGCAGTTCGACGATTTCCCCGTCGTCGTCCTTGATCACATCGGTGCAGGTGATGAAATACGCGTAGCGGAGCCGCACTTCACGGCCCGGACCCAACCGGAAGAATTTCTTGGGCGGATCCTCCATGAAGTCGTCCCGCTCGATGTAGATTTCCCTTGAGAAGGGAACCTTTCGAGAGCCCATGCTCTCGTCCTCGGGGTTGTTGATCGCATCGAGTTCATCGACTTCGCCCTCGGGAAAATTGACGATAATGACCTTCAGGGGACGCAGAACTCCCATCACCCGGGCCGCCCGTACGTTCAGATCCTGGCGAATACTGTGCTCCAGGCGG
>JAQWRT010000065.1 GCA_029243605.1 Myxococcota bacterium | reverse complement strand
CGCAAAATGGGCGTTCACGACGTTGGCGACAGAAATGGATTCAGGGGTTCTGACTGTCACCCTGAACCGCCCGGACAAGTTGAATGCCTTCAACACGCCCATGATGCACGATCTGCTCGCGGTCCTCGACGAGATCGACGCCGACGACGCCGTCCGGGCTGTGATTTTTACCGGGGCGGGTCGCGGCTTTTGCGCCTGCGCGGACCTGTCCTCCGGAGAGAGAACATTCGACTACGCAGCGGCCGAGGGGGCCGACACGGCGTCGAAAAGCGTTCCCCGGGATGGCGGTGGCCGGGTGACGCTCCGGCTATACAACTGCACCAAGCCGATCATCGCGGCGATCAACGGCCCGGCCGTGGGCATCGGGGTCACTATGAGCCTGCCCATGGATATCCGGCTGGCGAGTGAGGGGGCCAAATTCGGATTCGTTTTTGCGCGGCGCGGAATCGCCCCGGAGGCCGCGAGCAGTTGGTTCCTGCCCCGAGTGGTGGGGATCAGCAAGGCCATGGAATGGGTGGCCACCGGGCGCATCTTCGGTCCCGAAGAGGCTCTCGAAGGGGGATTGGTCTCCGAGGTGCTGTCCCCCGAAGCCCTGCTTCCCCGAGCCCAAGAACTCGCCGCAGAAATCGCCGGGAATACCAGCGCGGTCTCGGTGGCGCTCTCCCGGCAGATGATGTGGAAGATGCTGGGCGCCCAGCACCCCATGGAGGCGCACCGGATCGATTCTGCGGTGGTGGATTTTATGGGCGCTCGGGCCGATGCCCGGGAGGGGGTCGCGAGCTTTCTCCAGAAGCGTCCCGCCGATTTCAGTATGCGGGTGTCGTCCGATCTGCCCGATTTCTACCCTTGGTGGGAAGAACCGGAATATGAGGACTGAGGTCTTGGAGGAGCGACCGCCGTGGGGGGGATAGTCCTGATCGTACTCGCGGTTTTCGCCGCGCGTCGAGTTTGGCTGGGTTACCCCGCCACGGGGGCGGAGTTCGCCGTGCTGGCACCCCGGGAAGAAGCCTTTCTCCAGGCGGCCGCCGAAGCCCTCTTCCCTCCCCACGCCGACTTGCCCGTTTCCGGGGGCCAGGCCGATCTGCCGGGTTACGCCGACCGCTACCTGGCCGTTTTGCCCCGGCGCCAACGCACATTGATTCGCGCGCTCTTCGCGCTCTTTGAGCACGCCACCCTGCTTTGGCCGGGAAAGGGTCGCGGGGGGTTCAAGCGTTTTTCTGCGCTCTCTCCCGAGCAGCGCCTGGGAGTTCTGCGGGATTGGCAGTCGAGTTCACTCGCCCTGCGGCGCTTGTGTCTGACGGCGCTCAAGGCCATTTTGATTCTGGGCTACGTGGGGCACCCCGAATCTCTCGCTGCCCTGGAATTGGCGCCCTGGAAGATCGATTCTCCCCGGGTCGAAGCCGACTTTCTCTACCCCCCCATCGGTGGCCACCGGGATCAGATCTCTCGGGTCGGAGAGCCCCTGGAAACGGCGCCCACCGCGCCGCCCTTGGTGCCCGGCTTGGACCAGGAGGCCCCATGAGTTCCGAGGCCAGACAAGACGGCGAGGTCCGTGTCTTCAGCGACTACACCCGGGATTTTGAAGAGGATGCCGATGTGGTGGTGGTGGGTTCCGGACCTTCGGGTTCGGTGGTCGCCTACGAACTCGCAAAGGCCGGGCACAAGGTGGTGTTGATCGAGGAGGGCCCACCCTTTACGCCCCAGGAGTTCCGGGCGGACGGCAATATTTCCATGGCGCGGACCATGCGCGAGGGCGGACTGCGGAGCACGACCGGAACCTTTATGCCGATCCTCCAGGCGATCTGTCTGGGTGGGGGGTCGCTCATCAACTCGGCGATGTGCGTGCGCCCGCCCGCCTTTATCTTCGACGAATGGTCGACGCGTTACGAGTTGGATCACACGACGCGTGCCGATCTCGACCCGCATTACGATGCGGTGAGCGAATTCCTTGGCATCGCACCCACCCCCGAAGATGTTCAGGGTCCGCGCAACCTGCTTTTCCGCCAGGGCTGCGAGGCCCTGGGAATCGCGAGTGAACCCGTGGATCGCAATGTGCGCGGCTGTCGGGGTTCGGGGGAATGTTTCTCGGGGTGCCGAGCCCGGGCGAAACAGAGCATGGATATCAGTTATATCCCCGAGGCCATGAAATTCGGGGCCCGGGTCTTGACCTCGCTCCAGGTCCAGGGAGTGCTCGGAGAGGGGCGCCGGGTCCGCGGCGTCGAGGGCCGGGTGGTGGAGCCCTTCAGCGGACGCACCTCCCACGCGTTCCGCGTACGCGCTCGCTGGGTGGTCTTGGCCGCGGGCTGCATGGCCACCCCGGTTCTTCTTCAGAAGAGCGGGAACCTCGCCAATGCATCGGGCCAGGTGGGACAGAATTTGCAAT
Source organism: Myxococcota bacterium (assembly GCA_029243605.1). GTDB lineage: Bacteria > Myxococcota_A > UBA9160 > UBA9160 > UBA4427 > JAZXM01. The sequence continues at coordinate 95,046 of JAQWRT010000065.1, read as the reverse complement.
TCCATCCGGGCTCCGCCGTGGCGGGTGTTTTCCCCGAGAGCATCGACCCGATTTTTGGCGGAACCCAGAGCTACCAGTCCCTGGCGTTTCTCGAAGAGGGCTTCAAACTCGAGACCATGTGGTCGGCCCCGGCCGCTCTGGCTGTGCGCATGCCCGGGGTGGGGGCCGAGTTGGTGCATCGCTTTGGTGAACTCCCGCGGACGGCGATCTGGGACGCGATTGCGAGCACCCATCGTTCCCTGGGAACGGTGAAGGCGCGTTTTCGCTCGCTCAACCCGGTGATTCGTTGGACCCTCCACCCAGAGGACGTCAAGGTCATGCTGCGCTCGATCCACGTCCTCGCCCAGATCTTCTTCGCCGCTGGCGCCGAGAAAATTATGCCCGGGGTAGGGGGGCTGCCCGAGGAGATGCACTCCCGGGAAGAGGCCGAGGTGTTGCGCGACTACGCGATTCGTCCCGCCGATCTGGTGACGGCGAGCTCCCACGTTTTCTGCACAACCCGGATGCACGGCGATCCGGCCCAGGGCGTGGTGGACGAAGAGGGGCGCTGCCACGGCTACGACAATCTCTACATCGCCGATACCGGAATTTTTCCGCGCTGTCCCTCGGTGAACCCGATGCTCACCGTGATGGCTCTGGCCCATCGCCAGGCCCAGTCCCTGGCGGAGCGAGTCTGAATTGGCGCCCAAGGATTCGCGAACACCGCCCCCGGAGACGCCGATCTGGGCGAAGCCGGCGCCGGGTAAGCTGATGGGCCGGGGGCACTCGGCGGGGGATCTGCTCGAGGCCTACGATTGGGATGTGCTCGAAAGGCGCGACGGATTGCTCCGGGTTGCCGTCCATCTCCCCGAGCGGTTGCGAAACCCCAAGGGCGAACTCTTTGGTGGATTCACGCCGACGTATGTGGACTTCCTGGCGTTGCATACCTATTGGGCCGGGCGCGAGCCGACCCCCGGCCGGCCCTGGCTCTCCACGGTCAATATGCGCGTCGATTATTACGCGCCGATCCGCGGGGACCGTTTTGAAATCGAGGGTCGGGTGGTTCACCGGCGAAAGTCCATGACCTTCGTGGAGACCCGCTTCTTTGACCCCGAGGGGGCGATGCTCGCCTACGCCTACACGAGCCTCAAGGAGACCTGAGCGAGCACCCAGGGGGCCCGGGCGTGGTGCTCGGGTCCGGGCGCGGTACCCTGCTCGGAAGGGCCGCCGCTTCGCGCTTCACCTCGCGCCGCTTTCGGCCGATACACTCCTCAGCCCCCCGGTCGCACCGGGGAGGGGGATTACGTGGGTTCAGTCAGCAAAAAAATCGTTCTCTTTTTAGTTCTCTGTTTCGTCTGCGGCCTTTTCCTGGGCCCGGCGGCGCTTGCCGACCCGGGCGAGAAGCAGATGAGCAACCGGCAGACGTGCAACCGTCTGTCGCGCCAGATCGATCATTTCGAGGGCACGGTGCTGAAGATGGCCGAAGAGCGGGACGACGCGCTCTGGCAGGAATCCACCGAGAAGCACGCGGCCCACTTGCGCTCCCGGCGCGCCAGTCTCTGCCCCAAATACGCCGAGGAGGAGCGCTTGCTCGCCAAGGCCCGAGCCGAGGCCGAGCGGGTGCAGAAGGCGATGATGACCGCGGCCAAGGGCGCCGCGAAGTATTTCTCCGGGGGTTGGTACTAGCGATGTCGCCGAGGGCGGACTGGGCCGTTGCGGGCTTGCTTCTGTTTCTCATCGCCCTGCCCAGCAAGGCCATCGACCGCGGTGCCGATGGCCAGTTCAGCAAGCGCGACTCCTCGCATTTCGTGCTCTTCCAGGACGTCGATATCGATCGGACCTCGGGCTTGCGGGGCTCTCGACGCTTCGAGCAGGACGTGCTCGAAACCCTCGAGAGCGCCTACCAGCGGGCCGATCGGCAACTCGGACTGCGTCCCCAGCGCGATATCACGGTGATCGTCTACGACCCCGCGGTCTTCGACGCCCAATTTGCTGGCCTGTTGAAATTTCCGGCTGCGGGTTTTTACGGCGGCCAGATTCAGGTGCGCGGCGGTGACCAGTTCTCGTCTTCCCTGATTCGGGTACTCCATCACGAGCACGTGCACGCGGCCTTCGATCTCGACGCCCCGGGCTTGACGCTTCCCGCCTGGTTCAACGAGGGCATCGCCGAGTGGTTTGAGGCGGGGGCCCTGGGGCGAAGCGACCTGAGCCGGGGTGAGGCGCAGTTGGTCGCCACCGCTGCCGCCGAGGGCCGGCTCTTTTCTCTCAGCGAATTGAGCATGCCCACATTCGGGCGGATGGGACCCGGAACTGCCCGGCTCGCCTACGCCGAATCCCACGCCTTCATCGACTACCTGGTGGATGTCCACGGCGCCCAGAAATTGCGCGAGTGGATCCAGGCCGTGGTGCGTACCCGGGACGTGGCGCGCTCGGCCCGGCGCACCTATCGGGCCGATCTTTCGGTTCTCGAGGCGCGCTTTCGCGAGCGTTGGGCGCCCGAGCGCTGAATCCCTTGCCCTTGGCCCGGGTTCTTGAGGCGGGCTAGGGTGCAGGCCGTGATTGTTCGCTCAAAGCGTATACGGAGCCTACTCGGGGGAGGGCTCGCCTTCGCCGGAATTCTCTGCACCGGCTTTCCGGCGGTGGCCGACGAGGATTCGCTTCCCCCGGTCTCCGCGCCGAAATTTCCGAGCCTGCATCGGCCCCTGGATCGCGCGAGCGATTTTGCTCCGGCGGGAGTTTTGCTCGATCACACCCACGAACGCGGCGATTGGACGTTCGTCTATCGCTATGAGCGAACCCTGAACGACCAGTTGAAAGCCGGCGAAAAGACCCTGACCACCGCGGAATACGCGGCGAGCTATCCGGGCTACGCGTCCATGCCCCTGTCCCAACTCGAGGAGATCCACAGCTTTGGGGTGATGTACGCGCCCCACGAGCGCTTTACCCTGGCCATGGTGCTGCCCTTCGTCGAGAACCGTCTCGAGCAGAGTGTGGGCGGGGTCTTCGAGCGCCACCGGTCGAGCGGGATCGGCGACACCCTTTTTATCGTGCTCCTGCCCTTCATGCAGAAGGGGACCCAGAAGACCCAGTTCAACGTCGCTCTGAGTTTGCCCACGGGAAGCATTCGCGTAGCGGACGGCCAGGGGAACCGTCTTCCCTATCTGATGCAGCACGGATCGGGCTCTTGGGACGTGAACTGGGGGCTGACCTATACCGGCAAATATCAATGGCTCGCCTGGGGGGCCCAGGTCGAGAGCCAGTATCGAATCGGATCCAATGATTTGGACTACGAACTCGGCGCCGTGTACCAGGCGTCGAGTTGGCTCGCCGCCGAGGCGGGGAAATGGGTTTCCGTGACGGCCCGGCTGGGTTGGATCAAGACCGAGAATATTAAGGGGGCCGATGCGGCCCTCAACCCCGGAACGAGTCCCCTCAACGATCCCCGGCGGCAGGCGGGAACCCGGGTGGAAATGGGGCCGGGGGTGAACCTGTTGGTGCCCGTCCTGGGTGGCCAGCGCCTCAGCTTCGAAGCGCTCTTCTCTCTCTATCAATCCGTCGACGGGCCGCAGTTGGCGCCGGACGTGAAGTTCAACGCGAGTTGGCAATGGATTTTTTGAGGCGCGTTGCCCGGTTGGGGGTAGTCCTGCTGGGGCTGGCCCTCCTGCTTGGATGTCGGCCATCGCCTCCGATGATGGGCGTGGTGGAAGAGGTTGCTCCCGAAGAGGCGCGGGTCCTCGTATCCCGAGAGTCCGCTTCGCCCCAGGGCGTCATCGAAAGTGCCTGGCTCGCGGTGCCCGATCCCGAACTCCTGGGCTCCCTGCTTCCGGGCCAGCGCGTGGCCTACCGCTTGCGCGAGGATTCGGTGCGCCCCGAGGTTGTGAGTCTCGCGGTGCAGGGCTGGGCGAGCGAAGAGGAGGGTTGGATCGCGATCCCCGGCGACCGGAGGGTGCGGGCTCGCCTCGCTCCGGACTTCGCCTTGGAGGATCAGAGTGGCCGGTCGGTGGCTCTGGCCGATTGGCGCGGTGAATTGCTCCTGGTGGATTTTATCTATACCCGCTGCCCCGGCCCGTGCCCCGCCCAGACCCAGGATCTGGTCTCGGTTCAGCGCGGCTTGTCCGAGGCGGCGCGCGCCCAAATGAATTTCGCGTCGGTGACCCTGGAGCCCGAGTTCGACGACGGTCCGGTTCTGAAGGCCTATGCCGAGGCCCACGGCGCCGATCTGTCGGATTGGTCGTTCCTCACCGGTCCGCCCGAGACCGTGGAGGCCGTGACCCAGGCCTGGGGGATCGGGTCTTCTCTGGAGCCCGACGGCAGTATCGGTCACACCCTGCACAGCTTTCTCGTCGACTCACGCGGCTACGTGGTGGCCCGTTACTCGAGTCGCGACCGGGATCCCGACGCCATTCGCCGGGAGATCGAGCTCTTCGCCCAGGCCAAAGAGCCCGGCGTGCCCCAGGTCGACGGGGCTCGCTAGGTTTCGGAGCCGCCGGGAGCCAGGGGTTCAGGTCTCCGCAGAGGGGGCGAGATGGTCGACTCGATTGAAGGCCTCGAGGGACCAGACCCAGCGGCTGCCTACGGGCTTGGTGCGCAATCGGGTGATCCCCGCCCAACTCGTCGAGAAGCGCAGGTGGGTCCAGGGGACGGGGTCCACGCCGATGAGGTGGGAGACGAGCACGGCGTTGGTGCCCTCGTGGGCGAAGATCACGATACGCTGCTCGGGCTCGGCGATCTCCCAAAGCCGTTGGCCCGCCTCTTCGTGGATGCCAGCGGCATGGCCGTCGCCGAGCAGGGTCTCGATGCCCCCGGACACGCGCTCGTAGAAGTGCCGGAAACGTTCGCCTCCGGGTAGGCCGTCCCACCACTCGCCAAATTCTCGGGCGTTGGCCCGGGCGAAATAGTCCTCGACCTGGGCCCGGGTTTGGCCCTTGAGGGAGGGTAGGCCGGTTTCGCGCAGCCAGTCCCGGACTTCACCCTTGTGGTCGCTGGCTCCAAGAAAGGGCGCTGCGGTCTCCCCGACGCGTAGCAGGGGACTCAGGTAGACGGCGTCGAAATCCTCGAGCAAGAGGGTGGTGGCCACGCAGTCGGCCTGCCGCTGGCCGAGGGCCGTGAGTCCCGGGTTGTCCACGGCGCGGTCATCGGGTTCCCAATCGGGCTGGGCATGGCGGACGAGCACGATCTCCAAAAGCGGAACACTCCGGGCAGCGGGTTTCGCTTTAGCTTCGCCGATCGGCGGGGCGGCTGCTACTTTGACACTTGGGCGGTCGAGGGATGAGAGTGGCTCGGTGGAGACGACAGGGTCGATGACGGGACCGGGCGCGGAGCTCGAGGGTTTTCATCCGGCCGTGCGCGAGTGGTTCGAGGGACGTTTTCCCCAGGGCCCTTCGCTCCCCCAGGAACACGGCTGGCCCGCCATCGCCGACCGTCGTGACACCCTGATCGCGGCGCCCACCGGTTCGGGAAAAACCCTTGCGGCGTTCCTCGTCTGCATCGATCGTTTCTATCAGGACGCCCTGAGAGCCCAGGGGCGCCGGGGCGAGGCGGGCCTTCCGCTTTTCGGCGCGGAGGTCCTGGGGCCTGACCCGGCCGAGGACGAAGCCGCCTCCCGCCCGGGGATTGAGGTGGTTTACGTCTCGCCGCTCAAGGCCCTGGCAGCGGATATCCAACACAACCTGCAGGAACCCCTCGAAGAGATTGCCGAGTTGGCGCGCCGCCGGGGCTACCCGGTGCCCGAATTGCGGATCGCCCTGCGCAGCGGCGACACCCCGGCCTCGGCCCGGGCGGCGATGCTCAAGCATCCGCCCCAGATCCTGGTCACCACCCCGGAATCCCTCTATCTGCTCCTGACCGCCGAGCGGAGTCGGGGCGTTTTGGGCGATGTCCGCACGGTGATCATCGACGAAATTCATGCGGTGGCCCGGGACAAGCGCGGTTCGCATCTCGCCCTCAGCCTCGAGCGCCTCGAAGAACTTTGCGTTCGGCGCCCGGTGCGCATCGGTCTCTCTGCCACCCAGCGTCCCATCGAGACCCTGGCCCGGCTTCTTGTGGGAGCCGGCGAGGCCCGGAGTCGCTCGGACGGCGGCCCTCGATGCGAGGTGGTGGATGTCGGCCATCGGCGGGCGCTCGATCTCGCCATCGAATTGCCCGCCCAGGATCTCGAGGCGGTGGCCTCGGGCCAGCAAATGGGGGAAATCCTCGATGGCATCGCCGCCCATGTGGAGAATCACCAGACCACCCTGGTCTTCGTCAATACCCGGCGCATGGCCGAGCGCCTGGCCCATGAACTCGCCGAGCGCTTGGGCGACGACGCGGTGGCGGCGCATCACGGCAGCCTTTCGAAGGATCGCCGGCACCGGGTGGAGGCCCGCCTGCGGGCGGGGGAACTCCGAGCCCTGGTGGCCACGGCGTCCCTGGAGTTGGGGATCGATGTCGGGCCGGTGGAACTCGTCTGCCAGATGGGGTCGCCGCGCGCGCTTTCGACCTTCCTCCAGCGCGTGGGCCGCTCGGGGCATTCCCGGGGCGGAACGCCCAAGGGGCGCATCTATCCCACCACTCGGGATGAACTCGTCGAGTGCGTCGCGCTGCTCCGGGGGGTTCGCGCCGGGCGCCTCGACGCCATCGAACCGCCCAAGGCGCCCCTGGATATCCTCGCCCAACAGATTGTCGCGTCCTGTGCCGCCGAGGACTGGCGGGAGGACGACCTCTACGCGCTGATCGGCCGGGCGGCGCCTTTTTCCGAACTGGGCCGCGCTGAGTTCGATGGCATCGTCGAGATGCTCTCCGAAGGCATCCAGACCGGCCGGGGCCGTCGGGGAGCCTACCTCCATCGCGATCGGGTGGGGGGCATCTTGCGCGCTCGCCGGGGCGCGCGGCTGGCCGCCCTGACCTCGGGGGGCGCGATCCCCGACGTGGCGGATTATCGGGTGCTGGCGGCGCCCGACGACAGCCTGGTGGGAAGCGTCTCCGAGGATTTTGCGGTGGAGAGCATGCAGGGCGACGTCTTTCTCCTGGGCAGCACATCCTGGCGGGTCCTGCGGGTGGAGTCTGGGCTGATGCGGGTGGCCGATGCCGGGGGCGCGCCGCCCACGATCCCTTTCTGGCAAGGCGAGGCGCCGGCGCGCAGCGCGGAACTCTCGGATGAGGTCTCAAAGCTGCGCGCCGACGTGCGCGACCGGGTCGAGGCCGGGGGTCGGGAGGACGCGCGGCAATGGCTCTCGGCCGAAGCCGAGGTCACGGATGTTGTGGCCGAACAGGTGGTCGCCTACCTGGCCACTTCCTTGACGGCTCTGGGCAGCTTGCCCACGTCGGATGAACTCGTCTTCGAGCGTTTCTTCGACGAGGCGGGAGGCATGCAGTTGGTGGTCCACGCGCCCCTGGGTGGCCGTATCAACCGGGCCCTGTGCCTGGCCCTGCGCAAGAAATTCTGTCGCAGTTTTAATTTCGAGTTGCAGGCGGCGGCCAACGATGACGCCCTGGTCCTCTCCCTGGGGCCCCACCACAGTTTTCCCCTGGATTCGGTGCCGCGCTTCCTGAACTCGAGCCAGGTTACCGAGACCCTTTCCCAGGCGGCCTTGGCCTCGCCGATGTTCACCGCGCGCTGGCGCTGGAACCTGAACCGAAGCCTGGCGGTGCTGCGCTTCAAGGGGGGGCGACGCAACCCTCCGCCGATTCAGCGGATGGAATCCGATGACCTGATGGCGGCGGTCTTCCCCAACCAGGCGGCCTGCCAGGAAAACGTCACCTTCCCCATCGAGATTCCCGAGCATCCGCTGGTGGCCCAGACCATGCACGACTGCCTCACCGAGGGGATGGACGTGGTGGGGCTCGAGGCCCTGGTCCGGGGCTTTGAGTCCGGCGAGGTGAGGACGCGTTTTGTGGACTCCAGCGAGCCTTCGCCTCTGGCGCATGAGATCCTCAACGGCCGTCCCTTTACCTTTCTTGACGATGCCCCGCTCGAGGAGCGCCGCACCCGGGCGGTGGCTCTGCGCCGGGGCTTGCCGGTGGAAGCGCGAGAACTCGCGGCTCTGGACCCCGAGGCCATTGCCCGGGTGCGCGCTGAGGAGCTTCCCCAGCCCCGGGGAGCCGAGGAGTTGCACGATCACCTGCTCGGCTTTGTCCTGTGCCCGGGCCAAGGGGATCTCCAGCGCGATTTCGAAGCGCTCGCCGCCGCGGGCCGGGCCGCCGAAGCGCTGATCGAGGGCCGGCGCCTGTGGTGCGCCACCGAGCGGCGGAGGGCGGCGGAGGTGATCCATCCCGAAGCAATTTTCGAGCCCCGGCGGCCGCTTCCGGCGAGTCTGTCCGCGGAGCCCGAGCCCGAACGCCAGACGGTCATGCGCGAGATGATCCGAGGACATCTCGACCGGGCGGGTCCGGCGACGGTGGAGAGCCTGGCCGAGCCCCTGGCCTTGGCCGGGAGCGATGTCGAGTTGGCTCTGGCGGACCTCGAGGCCGAGGGGTTCGCGCTGAGGGGAGAGTTCGAGGGGTCGGCCAGCGGCTCGACCCAATTTTGCGCTCGGCGCCTTTTGGCGCGCATCCACCGCTACACCCGGGATCGTTTGCGCGGAGAGATCGAACCCGTTTCCGCCGCGACCTTCATTCGCTTCCTGCTCCGCTGGCAGCACGTGGCTCCGGGCTCGCGTTGCGCCGGACGCGGCGGCGTCGCCCAGGTGGTCGAGCAGTTGCAGGGCTTCGAGTTGGCGGCGGGGGCCTGGGAGGAGCAGGTTCTCGCCCGGCGAATCGAGGGCTACCAGCCCGGTTGGCTCGACGCCGCGTGCCTCTCGGGAGAGGTGGGCTGGGGACGCCTCTCGCCGGGCTCCGGGCCGGGGAGCGAAGCCTCGGAGAAACCCGGGGAGCCGGGGGCCGAGGCCTCCGAGGTGCGACTCAAGGCCGTTCCCTCTCGGGCGACCCCCCTGGCCTTTGTGCTTCGCGAGGATCTGCCCTGGCTCCTGCCCGCCCATCGCGGCGATGCGATGCCCGCCGAGCCCACGGTGGGGGCGGCGGCCGAGGTACTGGCTGCCCTGCGCCAGGGCGGGGCGCTCTTTCATTCCGAACTCGTATCGAAGTTGTCCCGGCTCCCGGTGGAGGTCGAGGAGGGGCTTTGGGCGCTGGTGGCTCGGGGCTGGGTCAGCGCCGACGGGTTCCAGGCGGTGCGCTCCCTGCTCGGCGCTCGCGAGCGCTGGGCCCGAACTCGGGCGCGGCAACGCGCCCGCCGGGGGCTGCGTCGTGGCCTGCGCGAGGGACCCGAGGGCGGTGCCGAGGGACGTTGGTCGCTCTTTCCCCGCTCGGCCCCGGTGGAAGATCCCGATCGCCTGGCCGAGGCGGTGGCCGAACAATTGTTGGCGCGTTGGGGGGTGGTCTTCCGTGACCTGATGGCCCGGGAGAACCTCGCCGTTCCCTGGCGCGACGTGGTCTGGGCGCTTCGGCGACTGGAGGCCCGGGGCTTGGCTCGCGGGGGCCGTTTCGTCGGGGGCTTTTCCGGAGAACAGTTCGCCTTGCCCGGGGCCGTCGAGGCCCTGCGCGCGGTTCGTCGCAAGGCGCCCGAGGGCGAGAGGGTGCAAGTGGCCGCCGCCGACCCCCTGAACCTGGTGGGGATTCTGACCCCCGGCTCCCGGGTGCCGTCCTCTCGGGGGCAGGCGATCGTCTACCGCGACGGCGTTCCCGTCGCGCCCGGAACGGAGACCTCACCCGAGACCGGTGCGGCGGCCCAGCCCTGAGTCCGGGGCTTCACCCGGGCCGCCTGGCCTAAACTGCTTCGCTCACCCCTTCGAGGAGAGTTCCCTATGAAAGTTGCATTTCTTTGCCTGGGCGTCATGGGCGGCCCCATGGCCGGGCATCTGGCGCGGGCGGGCCATCGGCTGAGCGTCTATAACCGAAGCCCCGAGACCCTGGAAGCCTGGCTCGCCGAGTACGCGGGAACGGATAGTCGGGGTGCCTCGACTCCGGCCGAGGCGGTTTCGGACGCGGAATTCGTCATGGTCTGCACCGGTCGAGACGAGGATCTTCGGCAGATCGCCCTGGGCGAGAGTGGGGCCTTCGACGCCATGGCCCAGGGTGCGGTGTTCGTCGATCACACCACGGCCTCGGCCGAACTCGCCCGGGAACTCGCCGCCGAGGCCAGTGGGCGGGGGCTTGGCTGGCTCGACGCGCCGATCTCGGGGGGCCAGGTCGGAGCCGAGACGGGTCAGTTGACGGTGATGGCGGGGGGTGAGGAGGAAACCTTCCTCCGGGCCAAGCCGCTGATCGACGCGTACGCCAAAAAATCCCTGCGCATCGGTCCGGCGGGCTCGGGACAAACGTGCAAAATGGTCAACCAGATTTGCATTGCGGGCCTTGTCCAGGCCCTGGCCGAGGGGCTGAATTTCGCCCAGCGCAGCGGGCTGGAGGCCGAGCGCGTGGTGGAGGTGATCGCCCAGGGGGCGGCGCAGTCCTGGCAGATGGACAATCGGGCGTCGACCATGCTGGCGCGAGAATTCGAGTTCGGCTTTGCGGTGGACTGGATGCGCAAGGATCTTGGGATCGCCCTGGCCGAGGCCGAGCGCTGTGGCGCCGACCTCTCCTTGACCGCCGATGTCGACCGTCGCTATGCCGAGGTGCAGCGGCGAGGCGGGGGCCGTTGGGATACGTCGAGCTTGATCGCCCTGCTGGATTCCTAGGGGCGAGGGCTGTCGTGCCCGGCCTTCCTTTGGGAGGCGCCTGGGCCAGGGGGCATGAAGAGGCGAAGCTGGGCGATGGAGACGTCGCGCTCGTCGACGGTGTTGTCTCCGTCGAGATCATGATCGGGGTGGTAGCCACCCTCCTTGGCAGTGAGGGCGATGGCTTCGACGTCGCCCCGGCGACTGCGGGGGAAACTCTCGCCCCAGGAGGTCGTGGTGCGGCCGTCTCCGTCGATATCCGAGTCACAGATATTCCCGTAGCCGTCGTCGTCGGTATCCCTTTGACGGGGGTTCGGCACCAGGCGGCAGTTGTCCCGCCAGTCCAGTTGTCCGTCGCCGTCGACGTCCATGGCCACGTCGGCGTCGGCGGGTTCTTCGAGGCGCATCAGGGGGTCGCCGACGTAGATGTTCATCCAGCCCAGGTAGGGGAGGGCGCCGTAGTAGGCCTCGATGGCCCGATCGCCCTGGGCGTAGCGGCTCAGCAGTAATTGGGGACGGACCACGCCGGGAAGGCTGGGTTCGGCCACGTGCCCCGTGGCCCCGGCGGCCCCCCCGGCAACCAGATCGGCGACCAGGGACTGGCCGTAGCGGGGCGGGGCGGTGAAGGTCCGCGCATTGGTGCTCACGAGGTCGGTCACCAGGGCCCGGGACGCGAACTCTCCCGGGTAGAGTCGCCCCTCGCTTTCACCGTAGGCCCCGGGAAGCTGTTCCTGACTCGCGTTGCTTCCCCAGGAGGCGTAGCCCTGGATCCTCTCGAAAGCCCCGGCAAAGGCGGTCTCCTCGTCGGCGACGAGCCGCACGCCCAGCCCGGCCAGGGTGCCGCTCGCCGATTCGAGGAGCAGGTGGTTAGCCACGTCGAGGGCGCCCGGCAGGCCGGGGTCGAGATCGATGAGCCAGAGTCCGCGTTCCGCCGAGGGTGCCTGGGCGTTTTCGAGCAGGAGGGCGACGTCCCGGGGCAGGGGGTCTGCCGCCGCCCGGGGAGTTTGGTAGCCGGTGAGTCGAGCGACCATGAAGCGCAGGGGGGACTGGGGGTGCTGGTCCCGGAATTCCCGGAAGGAGAGGTCGCGGCCGTAGAAGGGATTGGGGCTCGAGGCGATGCCCGGACTTCCCACCAGGGGCGAGAAGAGCAGGGAGAGTTCGGCGTCCACCGCGGCCGTGGTGGTCTCGCGGAGCAGGTAGCGGACGGGAACCTCGGGCCCCTCGACCCGCAACGGGATGCCCTTGGTGGTCACGATAATCTCCATCGAGTCCCGCCAGCCGCGTTCCTCGAAGATCTGCTCCAAGGGGCGCCGGATCAGGCGCTCGAAATCGGGACGCGTGATGGTCTCGTGACGGGCATCACCGAGCATGGGGTCCGGAATCGGGATCTCGAGGCGGACGATTTGCGCCTCGGGGATCCCTCGGGCTTCAGCGTAGGCTTCGCCAATGGCTTGGGAGACGGGAGAGGCCTGATTGACGAGTACGCAGACCCGGCTGCTCTCGCTCGCCGTGCAGCCCAGGGCGAGCCCTAGGGTCAGAAGCGCGAATATCGGTCGCATGGCTAGTCTCGGGACCCATCCTTTGGCTGACACGGTTGGCCAGCTTAGCGCTCCCCGCTTTGGGCGGCGCTCGCGATTTCCGCCGACCCAGATACACTCCTGCCCCTGGAGGGTTTGCAGCGTGGCCAACGAATTTGTCTTTGTGATGGACGACTTGCGCAAGGTCGTGGGCGAGGGACGGACGATCCTCGACGGCATCAGTCTCTCGTTTTTCCCCGGCGCTAAGATCGGTGTGCTGGGACATAACGGCTCGGGTAAGAGCTCCCTGCTCAGGATCATGGCCGGGGTCGATTCCGATTATCTGGGCGAGGCTCGCCCGCTCAAGGGGGTCCGGATCGGTTATCTCGCCCAGGAGCCCGAACTGAACCCCGACAAAAATGTGCTCGGGAATGTTGAGGAGGGCGTGGGCGAGGTCGGGCAACTGCTCGAGGAGTTCAACGCCATTAGCGAGCGTTTCGCCGAACCCATGGAAGATGACGAGATGAACGCTCTGCTCGCGAAGCAGGCGACTCTCCAAGACAAGATCGATGCCGTGGACGGCTGGGAGATCGAGCGCACCCTGGAAGTGGCCATGGACGCCCTTCGCTGCCCCCCCGGTGATGCCGATGTCACGACTCTTTCGGGCGGCGAGCGCCGTCGGGTGGCGCTGTGTCGGCTGCTTCTCTCGAAGCCCGACATGTTGCTTCTCGACGAGCCGACGAATCATCTTGATGCCGAGTCGGTGGCATGGCTCGAGCGTTTTCTCTCGGAATACCCGGGCACTGTCGTTGCCGTGACCCATGATCGCTATTTCCTCGACAACGTGGCCGGCTGGATCCTGGAACTCGATCGGGGTCGGGGGATTCCCTGGAAGGGGAATTACTCGTCATGGCTTGAGCAGAAACAGAAGCGGCTGGCGGCCGAGGAAAAGCAGGCGAGCGCGCACTCCAAGACGCTCCAGCGCGAGCTCGACTGGATGCAGATGAGCCCGCGGGCGCGTCAGGCTAAGGGTAAGGCGCGGATCAACGCCTATGAGAAGCTTCTCTCAGAGGGGCAGGATCGCTCCCCGGACAAGGTCGAGATTCCGATTCCCGTCCCCAAGCGCTTGGGCGATGTGGTGGTGGATGCCCAAGGGCTCGGCAAGGCCTTCGGTGGCCAACTCTTGATCGACGACCTCAACTTTAAGCTGCCTCCGGGTGGGATTGTTGGGGTGATCGGGGCCAACGGCGCGGGCAAGTCGACGCTTTTCAAGATGATCGTGGGCGAGGAGAAAGCCGACGCCGGGGAGATTCGTCTCGGGGACACCGTTCAACTCGCCTACGTCGACCAGGATCGCGATGCTCTGATCCCGGGGCAGACCGTCTGGGAAGCGATCAGCGGTGGCGATGACATGATCGCTGTGGGGCGTCGAGAAGTTCCGTCGCGCGCCTACGTGTCCTCGTTCAATTTCAAGGGCCAGGATCAGCAGAAACGCGTGGAGGCTCTTTCCGGCGGAGAACGCAACCGGGTCCACCTGGCGCAATTGCTCAAGAGTGGGGGCAACGTCTTGCTCCTCGATGAGCCCACCAACGATCTGGACGTTGATACCCTGCGTGCCCTCGAGGATGCCCTGGTGGATTTCGCGGGCTGTGTCGTGGTGATCTCGCATGATCGCTGGTTTCTCGACCGGATCGCGACGCATATGCTCGCCTTCGAGGGCGATAGCCATATCGAGTGGTTCGAGGGCAATTACCAGGACTACGAAGCGGACCGTCGCCGCCGGCTCGGAGGCGACGCGGACACCCCGCACCGCATCAAGTACCGGCGAATCGACGCCTAAACCTCTGGGCGCCTGCCCCGGCAAGCGGGGAGGCGCTCTGGGCTTCGCTGGGTGGTGCGCCCACCCTGCCACGGGGACCTTGGGCGTGCCGAGTGGTGGCTGAGTGCAGGCTTCGCCGAGGCTTAGTGGTCGCCCGCCATGGCTTGTAGCCGATCCACGGCGTCGTAATAGCCTTCGACGAGTTCGCCGAGGACATCCCTGGCCGGCAAGATCTGGTTCATGGAGCCCACGATCTGCCCGACGGGATTGAAGGCGACTTCCTGGGCCTTCTCGGCGTATTGGTGGGTGCGGCGAACCATGTCGAGGGTGACCATTCCCTGGAGAGGCATGGGGAGCGGGGCGGGAGCCTCTTCGGATTCCCACGCTTCGGTCCAGCGATTGCGCAGCATACGAGCGGGCTTACCGGTCACCGAGCGCGAGCGGATGGTGTCCCGACTGGAGGCCGAGAGATAGGACTCCTTCTGGGCGGTGGCCCCCATGGCCTCCTTCACAGCGAGCCAAATCGACCCGGTCCAAACCCCGGCGGCGCCCACCGAGAGTGCCGCTGCGACCTGGCTTCCCGTGCCGATCCCGCCCGCGGCGAGCATCGGGGTCGGGGCGATGGCTTCGACGACCTCGGGCCAGAGAACGATGCTGCCGATCTCACCGGTGTGGCCTCCGCCTTCGTGCCCCTGGGCGATGACGATATCGACGCCGGCTTCCTTGTGCTTGAGCGCCTGGTAGGCGCTTCCGCAAAGCGCCGCGACCTTGCGGCCCGTGCCGTGGATCGATTGGATGACGTCCGGCGGCGGGGTTCCCAGGGCGTTGGCGATGAGCTTGACGTTGTCGTGGGAGAGCGCGCACTCGATCTGGGGCAGGGCCGTGGCGAGGGTCCAGCCCAGGAGTCGGTCCGACCGCTCTTCCTCGGGCAGTTCGGGCACGCCCGCTTCGTCGAGGAGCTTGGCGGCGAAGTCGCGATGGGCCTGGGGGACCGAGGCTCGGAGCTGGGCCTGGAGTTTCTCCGGGTCCATTTCGCCCATGCCTTCGTATTTACCGGGGATCACGGTGTCCACCCCGTAGGGCTTGTTCCCGATATGCTCATCGATCCACTGGAGTTCCTTCTCGAGTTCGTCGGCGGTAAAGCCCACGGCTCCGAGGACGCCGAAGCCCCCGGCCTTACTGACTTCGACGACGACGTCGCGGCAGTGGGTGAAAGCAAAGATTGGAACTTCGATGCCGAGCATGTCGCAAAGGTCGGTGTGCATTCAGGATCTCCGGGGAAACGGGCCCGGGTGGCGGGCCAAAGGACGAGTCTAGCCACGGCTAGACCCGGGCGCGATAAGAATTCTCGCGCCGTCGAGCTTGAGAATATCCGGTGAAAACAGGCCGATCTATTTGAAATAAAAGACTTTTTTCCTTAGTTGGCGAATTGGTCTCGAACCCGCGGAAAACGGGTGCGCGAGCCCGGGGATTGCGTGTATGATCGGGTCACGCGTGGAGGGCAAGTCTGCCGGCCTTCCAGAGTTTGTGGCCGGCGTAAGGCCGAAGGCCTATCGCTCCTCCTCCTTAACTTCCTCGCCTCCCAGTGTTGGGTTCGACTCACGCGAAGCGTGACTCGAGGCAGGAGGCGGTGGAGCAGGGGGCGAGGCGTGGCACTCTTGGACCGGGCGTTTATGGGGACGCGCCTATCCAGTGGCTTGAAGTCAGTGACTTGAATCCTCCTTGCGGCGATGCGC
This sequence comes from Myxococcota bacterium, assembly GCA_029243605.1. Classification (GTDB taxonomy): domain Bacteria; phylum Myxococcota_A; class UBA9160; order UBA9160; family UBA4427; genus JAZXM01. Next base: position 79,367 of record JAQWRT010000065.1, on the reverse strand, counting down.
GCTGCGGCGCGGTAACGCAATGACACTCAGCCGAACCAGCAACCCGGGTCCGCTCTTGAGCGGGCTTGGATGGAGAGCCGACGGCGTGCACTTTGGACGCCAACTTCGGATTCCGATATGTCCGTGACCGATGACGGGAATAGTTCAGATCTAGCCGGCGGGAGAGAGAAGTCGCCGTCAGGAACTGCACCGAAGACCGCCGCTCGCAAGAAATCTGCGGGCCGGCGTTCGTCGTCCCGTCGTCGACGGGGGCGTTCCAGAAGTGGGAAAGAGGACCCCCGAAAGGCCGAGGCCGGGGCCGAGGTGAGCCCCGCTGAGGGTTCGGGCGATTCGGCTTCCGGGGATTCGAGATCTGAGAGCGCCGCCAAGCGGCCGTCGCGTCGTGGCGGTGGGCGAGGTAACCGCGGGGGGCAGGGCGGGCGCTCTAGGCGGGGTGGAAATTCCTCGGCCAGGCGCGCGCCGCGCCCGCCGGTCACGCCGCCCTCGGTGGAAGCGGTTGAGATCAAGGAGCCGGAACTCGTTTCCGTCGCCGATGTCGCCCAGGCCATGGATGCCGAGGCCCAGGCGCAATTCGTCAAGGCCGCCGAGCGCCTGGGGATCGAACGCCTCCATCCCGAGCAGGAGCGGGCGATTCTCCACAGCTTGCAGGGCCGCGACGCGCTGGTGGTTCTGCCCACGGGGTATGGAAAATCCGCGTGTTACCAGATCCCTTCGATGATTCTTCCGAAGCCGGTGGTCGTGGTTTCCCCGCTCTTGGCGCTTCTTGAGGACCAGACCCGGAATCTCGACAAGCGTGGGGTTCCGGTGGTGCGGGTCGACGGCACGATTCGGGGCAAGGCTCGCCGAGAGGCCATGGAGCGCATCGCGGAAGGCGGTCCGCTTCTGGTGATGACGACTCCCGAAACCTTGGCGGGAGAGGAGCTGAGGACGGCGCTCACCGAGACGGGGATCTCGCTCTTTGCCGTCGACGAAGCCCATTGCGCCTCGGAATGGGGCCACGATTTCCGTCCGGCCTACCTCCGGCTGCACGAGATGCTCGAACGCTACGGTCGTCCGCCGGTCCTGGCCCTGACGGCGACGGCGACCGCATCGGTTCGCGAGGATCTGATTCGGATCCTGGACCTCCAAGACCCTCTCGTCATCGCGGCGTCTCCCCATCGTTCGAATCTCTGCTTCGAGGTCATCGAGTGCGGGAGTACCGCGCGATTGCGCGCGCTGACCCGGCTGATCCTCCGTCTGCGCCGCCCAGGGATTATTTACTGTTCGACCACCAAGGAGGTGGATGCCGTTCAAGGCGCTTTGAGCGCCATGGGCGTCCCCGCCCACCGCTACCACGGCGGGATGAAGGGCAGCGAGCGAAAAGCCGAACAGGAACTCTTCATGAAGCGTGGGCGTCGCCTGGTGATGGTGGCGACCAGCGCTTTCGGACTGGGAATCGATAAGCCCGATATCCGCTACGTGGTGCATTTTCAGACCCCGGCATCCCTTGAACAATACGTACAGGAGGCAGGTCGGGCCGGGCGTGATGGTCGCCAGTCCCACTGTATCCTGCTCCATCATTTTGATGATCGAGATATCCACGAATTCCTGTTGAGTCAGAGTCGCGTTCGGCCTCAGCAGCTCTTTCAACTCGTGAAGGCGCTGGTCGCGTATGTCGAGGAAGGGCGCTTCCCGGACATCATCGATCTGGCCGCCGCGTCCCAGTTGGCCCAGCGCGTGACCTCCGCCGTGGTTGCGGTGCTCGAGTCGGCGAGTCTCGTGGAGATTACGACCGAAAAATACGTTCGGCCGTTGATCCACCCCGACGAGCTGCTCACAAAGGCACGCCGGCTCACCGAACAATTTCAGCGTTTGCGCAAGCTCGATACCGAGCGACTCGATGCCATCGAAGAATACGCGAGTTCGGAGACCTGCCGAGCTCAGATGCTCCGTGCTTATTTCGGGGTCGAGCCCGGCGAGGAGTGCGGCGCCTGTGATATGTGCCGCCAGGCCGGCGAACGACCGGGAAGCTTTTTTGAACCTCTGCGCAAGAAGAAAGCGCGTAAGAAGGCGGGCAAGAAGGCGCGTAAGAAGTCGGGCAAGAAGGCGCGGGGCAAGAAGGGCGCGGCTAAACGAGGCCGTCGTCGAGGTGCGCGGGGTCGAGGGCGTAATAATAAGGTCGGGCCGGAAGCCAAGCCCGAGGGTTCACCCACCCCGTGACAATTATTTCCCATCCAAGCTAGAAAGAGTGGTGCGAATGCTGTCCCTTGATCCCGAATGGGTTATTTCGATCGGTCTTGCTGCGTTCCTGGGCATTGTTTTTCTACAGTCGGGACTCGACAAGATTCTGGATTTTTCCGGCAATCTCGAGTTCATCAGCCAAATGTTCGCCAATGCGCCCGTGCGCGTTCCCGTCGCTCCGCTACTGGTTTGCGTAACCGTGGCCGAGGTGATCGCGGGGGGGCTCTCGGCCGCCGGTGCGCTTGCGCTCTTGCTCGGTGCGGGGCCTGTTCTCGCGTATTGGGGAGCCGTGTTCTCCGGGATCTCGTTGCTGATGGTTCTCTTTGGCCAGCGACTCTCCAAGGCCTATGCCGATGCTGCGGTCATCGCCCCCTATTTCCTGGTCACCTGCCTCGCCGTCTACATGCTCGGCGGCTGATCCCCGCTTAAAGCCAGCCGGTGGCGGCGAGATGCGCCAGGCGCGTTAGCCTGTTCCCGGCGTCTCCCCATGGACGGGGCCGGCGCCTTGTCCGAAGGGGAATGCCTTGAGCGAGCAATTGCAGGTCAATATTCACGGACCCGGTGACGTTCGCGTGGATCGCGTCGCGGAGCCGACCCCGGGGCCTCGGGACGCGGTGGTTCGGGTGGCGGCGTGTGGCATCTGCGGCAGCGACCTGGGCTATGTGCGATTGGGCGGTTTGATGGGGCCCACGCGCTCCCCGATGCCCATCGGCCACGAACTCTCGGGGGTGGTGGAATCCGTGGGGGACGAAGTGACCGGAATCGAGGTGGGTACCCGGGTCGTGGTGGACCCCCAGGGCGCCGCGAACCAGATCGGCAATGGAGGCAGTGAGGGAGCTTTCACGCCGCGTCTGCTGGTCCGGAACGCGGCCGGCGGCGAGAGCCTGATCCCGATCCCCGGAGATCTTTCCTTCGAGATGGCGGCGCTGGCCGAACCCCTGGGCGTCGGCATGCGGGCGGTCAACCAGTCGCGGGCCCAGGCGGGCGAGCGGGCCGTGGTCTTCGGAGCGGGCCCGATTGGCCTCGCGGCGGTGGCAACCCTTCGTTACCGAGGCGTCGAGGACGTGGTCTCCGTGGATTATTCGGACACGCGTCTCGCCGTGGCCGAGCGGTTGGGCGCCGGTGCCACGCTCAATCCGTCGAGGGATGACGTTCCCGCCCGGCTCCGGGAGTTGCACGGAACCTCCCTCGTCATGGGAGCCCCCATGACGGGAAGCGATGTCTATATCGAGGCCTCCGGGGCGGCGCCGGTGCTTCCCCAAATTATCGAGGGGGCGAAGAGGGGCGCTCGAGTCACTGTGGTCGCCCTCTATCGTGAAGCGATTTCCATCAACTTTCTCTTGGTGATGATGAAGGAATTGGAATTGCGGGGCTCCATCGCCCAGCCCGACGACTGGAATGACATGCTCACTATGCTGAGCGAGGTCGACCTGTCGCCCATGATCACCCACCGCTTCGATCTTTCGAATTTTGGCGAAGCTCTGGCGGTCGCTCAGGATCCCGAAGTCGGGGCCAAGGTGATGGTGGCGTGTGGGGCAGCCAACGCCTGAAGGCGTTCATGGCCTCCGCGAGCCCCGAGGGCAGTCCAGGGCAAGGCCAGGACAAACTCGGGCCGGAGGTTCAAGCGCCCCGGATCACATCGACCAGGCGATCCTCGAAGGCGTAGTCGAATTCCAGGCTCTGGTCCCGGCCGGTGGACTGCATCCACTCCCAGGTCTGCTCCACGGCGCCCGGGAAGGAATATTCCGGCCGCCAGCCGGTATCCTCCTTCAGTCTCTCGATGCTGAAGCAGACGTTTTGATTCCAGTGGTGAATATTGGGTGCCAGTCTCGGCATGATGCGGTTGACCTGGAAGAGCGAACGGCTTCGTGTCTCCTCCTGGCTTCGCGTGTCGATCTGCGCCTCGACCACGCCGTCGTCGATGGAGAATTCGCCCGCGTAGATTTTGTCCATCAGGGCGGGCGGGATCGAGATTCGTTCGAGGCTCTCCGGGTCGATCCCCATCACCCGGGCGAAGGTGTCCACGTAGCCGTTGTCGCTGAAGTAGTCCGCTCCGGTCATGTTGTAGCGCCGTCCGAAGGTCGCGGGCTTTTGCATCATGGCGCGCAGCGCCCGGGCCTCGTCCTCGACGTGGCCGACCTGGCCGAGGGTCGTCCCGTCGCCCGGGATCAAGACCTTTCGTCCCGCCTTGAGGCGCATGAACATGCGCTGTTCGCGCTCGGGGATGATGTTGTGAGGACCAAAGACCATGGAGAAGGCGGCGATGCTCCCGGGGAAACCACGCTCCCGCCAAGCTTCGATGAGGAGATCCTCGCAGAGCAATTTGTTGCCGCCGTAGGCGTTTTGGGGTTCGCCGCGCTCCACGGGGTGGCCTTCGCCGATGGGGAACAGGGTTGAGGCCGCGTAGATGACCGTCGAACTCGCGAAGATATAGTGCCCAGTACGCCCCTCGAGGGCCTGAATCATGGTAGAGACGTCTTCGGGCCGGTAGGCACTGATATCGAAGACACAGTCCCAATCCCTGCCGGCGAGGGTTTTCTTGAGGGCGCTGTGGTCGGTTCGGTCGCAGGTCAACCGCTCGATGCCACTCGGGAGGCGGGCTTCGGTCTTGCCCCGGTTGAGGATCGTGACCGTGTGGCCGGCTCGGGCCAATTCCCGGACCAGAGCGAGGCCGTTGAACTGGGTGCCCCCCATGACCAGGGTGTTCATTGGACTGCCGTGCTGGTGGCGGCGGGGCGGGGTGCTGGCGCGGGCATTTCGTCAAGCCAACTCGGGTCGTTGAACCAACGTTGGGTGAGTTGTTCCATCAGCCCCGATCCCTCGAGATTGAGCATGAAATTCTCGACGAGGTTGAGGAAGAGCGGGTCGTGGGCGGGGAGGGCCGCGCCGATGGGGTCAAAGGTGAAGGGCGTCGAGACGGTGACGAGCCCCGCTCGGGGATTGCGAAGGACCGAAATTACGCAGATCGGCAGATCGGCCACCATCGCGTCCACCGAGCCGTTAAGCACCAGCTTGACGGCTTGATCCGAATCGGCGGTGGTGGTCAGCCGGGCGCTGGGCATCCGGGTGCGGATGAATTCCTCGCTCGTCGAGCCGGCCAGGGCGGAGAGCCTGAGCCCCATGATATTGAGGTCCTGGCTCTTCTCGGCCTTGGCCAGGATCTCGGAGCCCGTGAGGATCGCTTTGCCTGTGATGAAATAGGGGGTGGTGAATGCGACTCGGCGGTTGCGCTGGGGGGTGATGGTGACCTGGGAGAGGACGATGTCGACCCGCCCGGCTTCCAGCGACCCGAGCAACTCGCCGAAGGGCAGTTGGACAAATTCGGCGCGGACCCCGAGGCCCGCGGCCAGGGCGTTGGCCAGATCGGGCTCGATTCCGACGATCTCCCCGTTGCGGGTCTTCGCGTTGAAGGGAGGCTGGTCGCCCGACATTCCTACACGCAGGATGCCCGATTGCTCGATCCGGTTGATGACCGGGGTCCCGGGGTTACTCGCCTTAGCGTCGGGAGACGGCGCCGTATTGGCACACCCTAGGCCGAAGAGAATGAGCGATAGAAGAACCGGAAGCAGGCGAAGAATTCGAATGCGGTGCATGGATACTCCTCGGGCCCAGGGCGGGGCGTGCCCCGAAGCCTGGGTCTCTTGGGTTCAGCTGCCGAAGCCCTTGCGGATTCGCTCGATGGCTTCGTCGACGTTCTCGTGGGAGTTGAAGGCGCTGATGCGGAAATAACCCTCGCCCGCGGGTCCGAAACCCGAACCCGGGGTGCCCACGACATGACTGCGCTGGAGCAACTGGTCGAAAAAATCCCAACTCGAGAGATGGCCCGGGGTCCGCATCCAGATATAGGGGGCGTGCTCGCCGCCGAAGACAGTGAAGCCCGCGTCGCCGAGGCCTTGGCGGATACGCTGGGCGTTTTCCATGTAGTAAGCGACTTGCTCGCCGGTTTGGGCGGCCCCTTCGGGTGAGAAGACCGCCGCTGCGGCCTTCTGGATGATATAGGGGACCTCGTTGAATTTCGTCGAATGACGCCGTGACCAGAGAGCGTTGAGAGAAACGGCTTCGCCCGAGGCGTTACGGCCCATCACGGTCTTGGGAATCGCCATGTAGGCGCAGCGCGTTCCGGTGAAGCCGGCCCGCTTGGAGAAACTCCGCATCTCGATGGCGCATTCCGCCGCGCCCTCGATCTCGAAAATCGAGCGGGGCAGGTTGGGATCCTGGATGAAGGCGTCGTAGGCCGCGTCGAAGAGAATGATCGCTTCGTTGCGCCGGGCCCATTCTACCCACTGGGAGAGGTTCTCTCGCGTGGCCACCGCGCCGGTGGGGTTATTCGGCGAACAGAGGTACGCGAGATCCACGCGCTCCTGGGGAGGGCCGGGCATGAAGGCATTTTCTTCGGTGGCGGGGAGGTAGACGATCCCTTGGTAGTGCCCGCTGGTACTGGCTCCGCCCGTGCGTCCCGCCATCACATTGGTGTCGACGTAGACCGGGTAGCTCGGGTCGGTGACGCAGAGGGTGCTTCCGATATCGAAGATTTCCTGGACATTCCCGCTGTCCTGCTTGCTGCCGTCGGAAACAAAGATTTCGTCGAGGGCGATTTCGACACCCCGGGAGGCGTAATCGTGCTGGGCGATCGCTTCTTTGAGAAAGGGGTAGCCGTTCTCGGGCCCGTAGCCGTAAGCCGCCTCGCCGGTTTCATCCACAGCGGCATGAAGCGCCTGGGTGACGGCGGGGACTAGGGGTAGGGTGACATCACCGATTCCGAGCTTGATGACGGCCGCGTCCGGATTTTCCTGCTGGAACGTGGAGACGCGCCGTCCGATTTCGGGGAAGAGATAGCCGGCCTGAAGTTTCTGGTAGTGATCGTTGATAAGAGTCATGGGCGAGCAAGCATAGACGCCCCCGGCGATCCCGCAAAGCCCGGACCAAGGCTCGAAGCTCGGCCCGACCGGATCCCCTTGGCCTCCTAGTCGATGACCACCCCGGGATTCATGATATGGCCGGGGTCCAGTTCCCGCTTGGTCGCCGCCAGGGCACGGCCGAAGAGATCCGGGCGTTGGGTGTCGTACCAGGGGCGGTGGTCTCGGCCCACAGCGTGGTGGTGGGTGATGGTGCCGCCGTGGGCGATCAGGGCGTCGCTGGCCGCCGCCTTGATCTCGGCCCACTGCTCGAGTTCGCTGCCCCGCTTGCCCGGGGCCATGACGCTGTAGTAGGGGGCGGCGCCGTCGGGGTAGGCATGGGTGAAGCGGCAGTTCACCGTGCCGCTGCCGCAGACTCGGTCGATCGCGTCCTTGACCGCCCGGGTCACCCCTGCGTGGAATTCCGGGAAATGATCCCAGGTGACCGCGGTTTCGAAGGTTTCGCAGATCACCGCCATTCGGACCAGGGCGTCACGCACATAGGGGGCCCGGAGAAAAGCGTTGCGCCAGGCGCCAGCGGCGCCCTCGCGCTGGGCTCCCCCGTCGCCCGAAGCGGCGGGTTTGTGCTCGAGTCGGACCGCGCTCTCGGGCAAATCCCCCCCGGCATCCCGGCAGATGTCCACGGCCCGGGTCATCCAGGCCTCGAGGCCGTGGTCGGCGGATTCGAAGCCGAGCACCAAGACCGATTCCTCGCCGTTCCCGGCTCCGGATTGCAGGGCCTCCCCGGCGTCGAGGAGCCGACAATTCGTGGGAGCCAATCCAGATTGGGCGAGGGCGCGCACGGCTTCGGCGCCGCGAAGGAAGCCGTCCTGGCCGGTGAAGCGCGCCGTGGCCGAGGCGCGGTAGGTGGGCCGGTCCTGGAGCCGCATCCAGGCCTCGGTGATGATCCCGAGGCTCCCCTCGCTGCCGAGAAAGAGCCGGTCGGGGCTCGGGCCGGCCCCGGTGCCCGGGAGCCGCCGGCTCTCGAGGGATCCACTGGGAGTGATCACCCGCATACCCTCGACGAAGTCGTCGATATGGGTGTAGAGGGTGGCGTAGTGCCCGCCGGAGCGCGTAGCGATCCAGCCGCCGAGGGTGGAGAACTCGAAGGATTGCGGGAAATGCCGCAGGGTGAGGCCATGGGGGCGCAGGGTATTCTCAAGGGCCGGGCCGTAGACGCCCGCTTGGATGCGGGCGGCTCGGGATGTGCGGTCGATTTCGAGCACCTGATCCAGGCGCGAGAGGTCCAAGCTGATGACCCCGCGCTGATCACCGACGAGGATGGATTCCACGCCCCCCACGACGCTGGATCCTCCGCCATAGGGGACGACCCCGATCCGGTTGTCCGTCGCCCAGTCGAGGAGCGAAACGATTTCGCTTTCGTCCTCGGGGAAGGCCACGAAATCCGGCGGACTCGAGAAATCGCCTCTCGCCCCGCGCACAATATCCCGGAAACTCTTGCCGTAGGTGTGACCCGCGCGATCGAAAGGGTCCGTGCTGCAGCGCTCCGCTAGAGCCGCCGGCGGCTTGATTCGGGGCGTTGGCAGGTCGAGGTCGTCGAGCTTCGGCGCCGGCGCGAGTTCCAGGGCGCCGCCCAGGCGCTGCTCCATAGTGGCGCGGATCCCCTCCTGCTGGGCCGAGTCGGGTCCGCCGTTCTCGTTCCCCCAACCCCAGAAACTCCGTCGCGTCGTGGTGGAATCAGCCATTGGGTGCCAGGGCCTCGAGCAGGGTCTCGTCGGGGGTGGGAACTCCGTCGCTGCGAAATGCCTGGATACAAACGTGGTCGGCGCCCGCATCCCAGTGGGCCTGGATCCGCTGGCGGATCGCCGACTCATCGCCCCAGGCGACGACTCCGTCCACCAATTTGTCGCTGCCTCCGTTTTCGAAATCGCTGTCGTCGAAGCCGAATTGTTTCAGGTTGTTCTGGTAATTGGGTAGCCCGATATAGACCTTGAGGTTGGCGCGCGCCACGCTGCGCGCGCGCTCCGGATCGCTTTCCAGGAGCACCATCTGCTCGGGGCAGAGCCAGGCATCCGGGCCCATGACCTTCCGGGCTCGGGCGGTGTGCTCCGGGGGCGTGAGGTAGGGGTGTGCGCCCCGGGTCTGACTGGCCGCGAGCTCGAGCATCCGGTCGCGCAGGGCGGCGAGGACAATCGGGGCCTCCTCCCCGGGTTCGGCGCCCATATAGAGCGCGTTTTCGATGCCCTCGAGGTAGGCCCGCATGGTGGATAGGGGTTTCGTGTAGTCGTGGCCGCGAACGCGATTGACCAGATGTTGGTGGGATACGCCGAGGCCGAGCACAAAACGGCCAGGGGCCAACCCCGCCAGGGTCTTGAGGATGGATTTCATGGTCATGGGATCCCGGGCATAGATGTTCGCGATCCCGGTGGCGAAAACCAGGGACTCGGTTCGTGCCGCCAGGTATCCGATCAGGCTGAAGGGGTCGCGCCCCACGGCTTCGGGGGTCCAGAGGGCTGAATAGCCCCAATCCTCGATGCGTTTGCTGAAGCGGGCTGCCTCGTCGCCATTCAACCCATCCAATGAGGCCCAGACGCCCAGGCGGCCGATCTCGGTGTTCATATTGATCCTTTCGGTTTGCGGGACTGGTGTCGGGTCCGCTCTGGTTAATTATTCGTAGCGGGGAAATTCGCCTGCTTTGAGCCGGGCCATGTATTTTTTCAGGTCCGCCTTCAGCGGGCCGACCAAGAAGAGCACCCCAAGGATATTGGGGAAAGCCATCCCGAGAATCATGAGGTCACCGAAATCAAGGACGCTGGCGGCGTTGAAGACCGCGCCGGCCCAGCAGAAGAAGAGAAAAGTCAGCTTATAGAGCACGACCGAGCCCTCGCCGAAGAGATGTGCCCAGCATTTTTCTCCGTAATAGCTCCATGAGATCATGGTGCTGAAGGCGAAGAGCACCGCTGTGATGGACAGGACCGCCGGAAACCAGGGGAAGACCGTGGCGAACGCGTAGGCGGTCATGGCAATGCTCTCGCCCGCATCCGGCGCCGTGTGAGCGCCGCTGACCACGATGACCAGCCCGGTCATGGTGCAGACGACGACGGTGTCGATAAAGGGTTCGAGCAGGGCGACCATGCCTTCGCGCAGGGGCTGTTCGGTTCTGGCCGCCGAGTGGGCGATAGAGGCCGAACCGACCCCGGCCTCGTTGCTGAATGCGGCCCGACGAAAACCCTGGATAAGAACGCCGATGAAGCCGCCGAAGCCGGCTTCGAGGCTGAAGGCCGAGCCCACGATGGTGCCCAGGGCGCCCGGGACCTCCCGGATATTGACCGCCAGCACGCCCAGACCCGAGGCGACGTAAAGGAGGCACATCGCCGGAACGAGAATGCCGGCGACCTCGCCGATGCGGCGGATGCCGCCGACGATGACGAGCCCCACAAAGGCGGCCATGATCAGCCCGAAGAGGGCGGCGCCCAAAGCTCCTTGGTCCGCGAGCCAGGGAATCTGGTCGCGGACAATGGCGAAGGCCTGGTTCGATTGGAACATATTGCCGCCGCCGAAGCTGCCCCCGATGCACATCATGGCGAAGATGCCCGAGAGTACGATGCCGAGCCGGGGGAAGCCGCGCTGGGCCAGCCCATCGCGCAAGTAGATCATAGGCCCGCCGGTGACTCGGCCCTCGGAGTCGATGAGCCGGAATTTTTGGCCGAGGGAGCACTCGACGAATTTGGAACTCATCCCCAAGAGGCCCGCCGTCACCATCCAGAAGATGGCCCCGGGCCCGCCGACGCCCACCGCCACGGCGACCCCGGCAATATTGCCCAGGCCCACGGTGGCGGAGAGCGCCGCAGACAGCGCCTGGAAATGACTGATCTCCCCGGCCTCATTCGGGTCGGTGTAGCGGCCGCGAACGCAGTCGATGGCGTGTCCGAAGGCGCGAATATTGACGAAGCGAAATTGGAGCGTGAAATAGATCGCGCCCGCAACCAACCAGACCACAACCGCGGGCAGGGCCACTTCCCCCGGCGTTCCGTTATCCCAGAAGGCGACGTCGTAGAAAAGCACCGCCGAGATCGGGGCGACGACGTAGTTTGCAAAGCCGCTATCGAGGGCAGCAAGAAAGGTCTGAAGCTGGGCGACCATGAAATCTCCTGGATTTGGACTCGCGGGGAGAGTAATGAATCTAGCGGGAGGCGGGCTTTCTGGTGGGAAATTAGAACTGACTCGCCGAGCTCTTGCCCGCCGTGGCCAGTCGCCGCGACGAGGACATTTGTCTAAGCTGCCGGCCATGACGACGACCCAGGCGACGACCCTTTCCGAAGCGGCCTCCAAAGAACTCCTCGCCGGATTCGGCATTCGTTTTGCTCGGGAGAGTCGTGCTTCCAACTCCGAGGAGGCCATTGCCGCCGCCGAAAGCATCGGCTTTCCCGTGGTGCTCAAGCTCAGCGGCGATGGCATCGCACACAAGACCGAGCGCGGCCTGGTGGTGGTGGGGCTCGCCGATGCCCAAGGCGTTGCATCCGCGGCCGAGACCCTTTTGGCCAAGGCTCGCCCCGAGGACGGCGCCGTAGAACTCCTGGTCGCCGAGCAGGTCGCGGGGGCTCGAGAGTTGATCGCGGGCCTGGTGCGCGATCCGCAATTCGGGGCCTGCGTGGTGGTCGGCCTGGGTGGGATTCTTACCGAGGCCCTGGAGGATGTGGCCTTTGCCGCGACGCCCCTGACACGAGCCCAGGCCGAGGGCCTGATCGAGCAGCTGAACGCGAGTCACCTTTTTACCGAGCCCTTCCGCGGAGAGCCGGCGCTGGATCGCGGAGCCCTGGCCGATCTCTTGCTCGGCCTTTCCCAGTTGGCCGAGGCGAGGCCGGAAATAGCCAGCGTCGACCTGAACCCGCTGATTCTTTGCCAGGGGAGCCCCGTGGCGGTGGATGCCCTGGTCGAATTGGGCGAGCCCGGGGTCGAACCCGCACGCCGGGAATGCCCGGATCCCGACGCGCTTCGCGAGCGCTTCGATGCACTCTTCCACCCGCGTGGCGTGGTGGTGGCGGGGGTCTCCAGCCACCCGGCCAAGTTCGGGTTTGTCACCCTGCACAATCTTCAGCGCTTCGGATTCAAGGGCGAAATTTTCCCGGTCAAGCTCGATGGGGCGGAAGTCCTGGGCGCGCCGACCCTGCGCGATATCGAGTCGGTGCCCCAAGGCGCCGCGGATCTCGTATTCGTCTGCACACCGACCTCGGGCAACGCACAGTTGCTCCGAGACTGTGCGGCCAAGGGGATCCGTGCGGCTTTCATCGCGAGTGCGGGCTATGGCGAGGCGGGTGAGGAGGGGAGGGCCCTCCAGAAGGAGTTGGTGGAGACGGCCGACGAACTCGGGATGCTGCTGATCGGCCCCAACGGCCAGGGGGTCATTTCGACGCCTGCCCACATGTGCGCCCAGATCGTTTCGCCCTTTCCCCCCGGCGGCCGGATCGGTGTGGCCTCCCAGAGCGGGAACCTGGTCTCCTCGTATCTCAACTACGCGGTGGCCACCGGGGTCGGGGTCAGCAAGGCGATTTCCCTCGGCAATTCGGCCCAGACGGGCTTGGCGGACATGCTCGAGTATTTCGCGGTGGATCCGGATACCGATGTGGCCCTGGCCTATGTCGAGGGCGTCGGCGAGGGCCGACGCTTTCGAGAGGCAGCGGCGCGTCTGACCTCGGAGAAGCCCCTGGTGCTGGTCAAGGGCGGAGCCACTCAGCAGGGTGCGCGCGCGGCTTCGAGCCATACCGGTGCGCTGGCCAGCGACGACCGTGTCTTCGATGGCATTTGCCAGCAATTGGGCGTGCTGCGCGCGCCTACCGTGGAGGAGGCCTTCGAATGGGCAGCGACCCTGGCGAGCCAGCCCCTGCCCCGGGGTCCCCGAACCCTGGTCTTTACGTCCGTCGGGGGCTGGGGGGTTCTGGCCGCCGATGCCTGCGCGGCCCACGGCCTGGATTTGATCGCCCTGCCCGACGAGATTCGGTCCAAGATCGACACCATGGTTCCCGCCCGCTGGAGTCGGAATAACCCCATCGATCTCGCGAGCGGCGAGACCCGGGATACGATTCCCGAGGTCATCGACTTGGTGACCGCGCATCCCGATGTGGACGCGGTGATCCATTTGGGGCTGGGAATTCAATCGGGTCAGGCGGGTGTCTTTCGGAGTGGCAATTTTTATCCCGAGCACGGTCTCGAACGGATCGTCGGTTACCACGAGACCCAGGACACTCGGTTCGCGGTCGCGGCGAGGGAGGCTTCGGAGCGTTACGGCAAACCCGTTCTTTCGGTCAGCGAACTCGCGATCTCGGATCCCAGCAACGCCGGGCCGGCAGCGGTTCGCGCCGGGGGCCGGGTCTGCTACCCGAGCGCCCACCGAGCGGTGTCGGCCCTGGCCGCCCTGTGGAGCCGAGCGCGCTTCCAAGACGCCGGGGCCTGACCCGGTACGCCAGAGGCTGGGATCCCATGGGGACGCCCCCGGTCCGTGGTTCTTGATCGAGTTTCCTTCGGAGACTTTGGAAGTCACCGGCTGAGCTGGGCGAGCCCCCCAAATAAGTGACCCGGCTGACCTTGCGGGCAGCCGGGTCTCCCTGGGAAGGGGATATTTGGATGTACAAGTGAAGTGTCCGAAAAGCGCCTTGGGTGTCGAACTTCCTTCAATAAATTTCAATCTGATGACGGGAACACCCGGGAAGTAGATGTCCTTGTCAGAGGTCTGTATCGGTCGCTGATCGCAAAAATGAAGGCCAAATTCAGCCGGGGCTCTCAAAAAGCCCAGAGGGCGCCCGCGCCCCCCAAGAAAGCACCCCGGCTCACCTTGGGGCGAACCGGGGCTCCCTGGGAAGGGGATACTTTTCTGATGTACGGGTGAGTGGTGGCGGCCACGGCCTTGTGACGAACTCTTTTGCCTCGGCTCGAAGAATTTCCCCAGAGAGCCCTTTTTGAGGGGGTAATGCCCCTGTCGCGGGATATTGAGGGCGCGCGGCCAGGCGGATTGGCGGGGGTAGGCGGGGGTAGGCGGGGGTAGGTGCGCCCGTTCTCCGGGGCGAGGGGCGGCTCGGGGGCCCCAAAAAAAAGTGACCCGGCTCCTCTTGCGATGAGCCGGGCCTCCCTGGGAAGTGGGATATTTGGATGCGCTCCTTGGTAGTGGCGCCAACTCGCCAAAGGTGGCGAAATTTCAATCAGAAAGTTTTGCCCCGCTGGTGGTCGCCATTTCGGCCTCGCGTTCCCCCAAATAAGTGACCCGGCTGACCTTGCGGGCAGCCGGGTCTCCCTGGGAAGGGGATATTTGGATGTACAGGGTATGTGTCCGCGAACGCTTCTAGGTGTCACGGTTTCTGCCCGAAAGTTCGAGCCCCCCGGGCGTCCCCTGGCTGCGGGCGGCTTGAGCGCGCCCGGGCCGTCTCCCCGAGCTCCCCCGAGTTCGCGAAGCCCCCAAAATAAGTACCCCGACTCACCGGAGGCGAGTCGGGGCTCCCTGGGAAGGGGATATTGGCTGTATGGGCTATATGTGGCCCGAACTGGTGCTTGGGTGTCACACTTTTTGCGTAGAATTTGCCGGTGGGTGTGCGGCCGGCGCCGGCAGCAGGCTTTCCGGGCGCTCTCTCATGGGGCAAGCGGGCAAATACGGGAAGCAAAGGGGAGAAGACCAGTGGCTACATCCTTTGTCCTGACGATCATCGGGACCGATCAACCCGGTCTGGTGGAGGCCGTCGCGCACGAGGTGGCCGAGCAGGGCGGCAGTTGGGCGGAGAGCCGAATGGCGCGCCTCGCCGGCTATTTCGCCGGGATCCTCGAGGTGAGCGTGCCCGCCGAGCGCGCGCCCGCCCTGCGCCGGGCATTGGGCGCCCTGGAGGCTCGTGGCTTGCGGGTCATGGTTGAGGAGGTCCCGGAAGGGGGCGTGCCGCCGCTTCATTATACCGAGCTCAAGCTCGAACTCGTCGGGCAGGATCGCCCGGGGATCGTGCGGGATATCTCGGCGGGCCTGGCCGCGATCGACGTCAACGTTGCCGAGCTCTCCACCGAGTGCACGAGCGCGCCCATGTCGGGGGAGTCCCTCTTTCATGCCCGGGCCCTGTTGCACCTTCCGACTTCGCGGTCCTCGGATGAGTTGCGCGACGCCCTGGAGAAGATCGCGGCGGACTTGATGGTGGATATCGACATCGAGGAGGCGGCCGAATAGCCGCTCGACCGGGGGCTTTGAGCAGAGCTTGAGCCACCGGGCGCAGACCCGACCCCGTTGATGCGCGAGAATGCCGGCTCCGGTCCTCGGAGCCCTTCGGCTTGGATCTCGCCGCGCCCCCCTGGAGTGTTCTCCTCTTTCAGTCCCTGGCATTCTGGGTGGCGCTGGTCGCTTATCGAGGGCGCTTCCAGATGCGCTTTCTCCTGGGGCTGGGTCTGGGCGCTTTGCTGGGGCGCTTGGGGTGGATCTTGCTCTTCTTCCCCCAAGCGGGTGCCTGGCTTGTGCCGGGGCCGGTGGAGTCGGGTGGGTTCGGGGCTTTGGCGGTGGGGCTTCTTCAGCCGGGGTCCGGGGCCTCGGTGCTCTTTCTGCCCCTGGGCCCCCTGCTACTGGGCCTCGCCGGTGGCCGGAGGGCGGCGCGGGTGTTCTGGGCCTCTTCGGCCCGGGCCCTGGCCCCCGCCCTGGCGATGGCCCGGCTCGGTTGCGTCGTGTCGGGGTGTTGTTCGGGTCGGCGCCCATTCGTCGGGAGCGGGGAGCCGGGGGCCCGTGTTTGGGCCTACCCCACGGCGGAGGTCGAATGTGTCGCCTGGCTATTCGTCAGTGTCTGGCTCGCGCGCGTCCCCCAAGCCCGGGCTCCGGCGGCGTTTTTGCTGGCTTTTGGCGGGCTCCGCCTGGGCATCCAGCCCTTGAGGGCGGAGTTGCCCCTGGGCGATGCCTGGCTCGATCCGAGTTGGATCGCGTTGGTCTGGCTTTTCCTCGGCGGTCTGGCGCTTGGGCCGGTTGTCGGTGGGGGGCAACGCGCCCGCCCCGGGTCCGGCTGAGGGTCTTCCCGGGAATTCAGGGAAGCGCGGCCTCGCCCGGGCTCAAGGCCTCGCGCGCGCGTTGGTTCGGCGTCCTGTCCTTTTTGACCAGGGAGCGAACGGGCGGGGTGCGCCACATTCGGAAGCGACCGTGGAGCCGGCCGTCGCGCTCGTAGCGCCCCGCGAGGACCCGGCCGTCCTTGAGGACCTCGGTGACCTGGTAACGGGTCAGTCCCTCGCCCATATCGGTGAGCGCGTTGCCGACGATGTCCCTTCGCTCGAAGATCGGTCGTTGGCCGGGGTCGTCGATCCGGAGTTGTTCGTGGTAGCCCATGATGCTCGCCGAGGTGGTGGGCATGCGTTGGCTCGACGCCCAGCCCCGGGCGTCGGAACCCCGAAGGGTTTTGGTTTTGGTGCCTCGGGGGTTGACTCGGGGACCTCCCGAAATCGTTTGGGCCTGGGTCGAATTGGGCTCCCAGGCCGCGAGGACCCGGCTTCGGGGGTTCCCCTCGATCGCCTCGAAGCGCCCCTGGGTATCCTCGAAAACGACGATGGGATATTCGGTCCACTGCAGTCGGGTGCCCTTGCGGGAAAAATTCCAGACTTTGTCCGACCAGCGGAAAGCCTCGGGGTTGGCGCTCGCCGGATCTTGGTAGTGGATGAGGACGAACCAAGTCCCCACCAGATCCAGAGGGGGGTCTGCCCTGGCCGGATTGGGCGCGGCGGCGATGACCAGAAGTGGCCAGAGGGCGAGGTAACCGAGAACGGATTGAGAGAGGAAAGGCCGAGCCATGTCAGCTAGAGCATACCGCGCTAGTGTGGTCGGCATGTTGGAAGATCTTGAAGCCGGCGCCCGTATGCGTCTGATGGAATTTGTCTGCTCCTTCGCGTGGGCAGATCTCGAGGTCAACGCCGAGGAGCGGGCCTTTGTGCACGATCTAATCCGCCGCCTGGCTCTCGGCGAGACCGAGCAAGCCCGTGTGGAGGGTTGGCTGAAATCGCCTCCGGGGCCCGAAAATATCGACCCCACCCGGATTCCGGTGGCGGACCGCGAAGCCTTTCTCGAAGCGATCCAAGGGGTGGTCGAGGCCGACGGTGAGATCCATCAGGAAGAGGCCGAAAGCCTCGCCGTCTTCCGCCAACTGCTCGACTGAGGGCATTTGAGAGCCGGCTTGCCGGCAGTTCGACTGCCGGACACGCCGAGGTTGTACGCGGCCTCGTTGCCGGGCCTATTCCGAGCGATCCTCGGCGGCGGTCGCCGGGCGGATTAATGCCTCCTGGGCGGTGGAGGCCACCAATTCGCCCCGCTGGGTGTAGATTGTGCCGCGGGCCAGGCCCCGGGCGCCGAAGGCCGACGGGCTGTCCTGGTAGTAGAGGAGCCACTCGTCGGCGAGGACCGGCTTATGGAACCAGACGGCGTGGTCGAGGCTGGCGGTCATCAGCGGCCCGAAGGCCCCCATTCGACCGTGGGGCTGGACGATAGAATCGATCAGTGAGATATCGGTTGCGTAGGTGAGCACGCATTGATGGAGCATGGGATCCTCGGGTAGCGCCGCCGCCGCGCGAAGCCAGACGACGCCGGGGCCTTCCTGGGGCTCACTCGGGACGAAGGAGGGCGCTCGGCCGTAACGCGTATCGATGGGTCCCCTGCGTTGGGCCCAGCCCAGGAATTCCTTGGGGATGCGGTCGCTGTACTTCTCCGCGTACTCCGCGCGTCCCATGAGATTCTCGGGGTCCGGAACCTCGGGCATGGGGAATTGGTGGCTGTAGCCGTGTTCGGCGGCGTGGTACGAGACCGCCATGTTGAAGATCGCCTTGCCGTGCTGCTGGGCGACCACACGCCGGGTCGTGAAAGAACGACCGTCCCGAATCCGATCGACGCTGTAGACCACCGGGACATCGGGGTCGCCCGGTCTTAGGAAATACCCGTGAAGCGAGTGAGCCGGCACGTTTTCAACGGTTCGTCCCGCGGCGGCCAGGGATTGGGCGGCTACCTGTCCGCCGAAAAGGCGTCCGGGCCGGTCGGGCTCGTTCTGGCCGCGGTAGATGTTGACATCGATTTCCTCGAGGTCGAGGACTCCGAGCAGGCGTTCAATCGCGAGTTCTGCGCTGATTTCTTCGGTCATGGCGGCGCAGCATAGCAGGGCGCGGTAGCCGCGAGCCGGAGGGCAGGGTTGGAGGCGGAGGGAGGGGAGGGGCGTCCTAGTAGGTCTTTTTCTTCTCTTCGGATTCTGCGATGTGTCGAAACGCTTCCGCGTCGACGATTTCCGCCAGATCATCCAGGGCGCCAAGCAGCCGCTCGTAATCACCGAGGGAACAAAGGTCCTGAACGACTTCACCGAGCTTGGCCTCGGTGGTCGTCACCGCCTCCATGCCCGCTACTGTGATTTCGATGCGGACCCCGCGCCCATCCTGTTCGTCGGCGATGCGAGTGAGTCGCCCCTCTTTTTCGAGGCCGGCCACGATGGCGGTGAGGGTGGGGCGCTTGATCGCGGCGCGTGCGGCGAGTTCCCCAGCTCTCTTGGGCCCGTGGCGCAGAAAGAGGAGGAGCCGATATTGGGGCAGGCTGACTCCGGCCTCCCGGCAGACCTGTTCGAAGACCCGGCTCACGATGGCCACGGTCCGAACGGCTCGGCTGAGTCTAATATCGGGTGACTCTGGAGAGCCGGGGGGGGTGTCGGGGGGGAACATCGTCATGGCGAAAGGTTATCAAAAGCCCGGGGCGGGGCGAGGCGATTTAGGCCTCGAGTTTTGGCGTTCTCGCTGGGTAGGGGCCCCTGGGTTGGCCGGGGCTTTGGATCCTTTCGCAGGGCGCTTCAGCCCCCGCTGACCTTGCGTTTGCCTTTGCCCCAGTACTTCTCGCGGAGTTTGAATTTTTGCAGCTTCCCCGTGGCTGTTCTCGGCAACTCGGATACGAGTTCGACGCTGGTTGGGCATTTGAAATGCGCCAGTCGAGTGCGGCAGAACTCGATCAGTTCGCTTTCCGTGAGGCTTTGGTCCGAGCGGGAGACCACTAAGGCTTTGGGAGTCTCCCCCCACTTTTCGTGGGGAACGCCGATGACGGCGCACTCCAGGACGCCCGGATGCTGGTAGAGCGCATCTTCGATCTCGGGAGAGCTGACGTTCTCGCCCCCCGTGATGATCACATCCTTTTGCCGATCGACGATATGAATCGAGCGGGTTTCATCCCAGACCCCCAGGTCTCCGGTATGAAAGAAACCGCTGTGAAGCGCGGCCGCCGTGGCCTCGGGTTGCTCGTAGTAGCCGTCGAAGACCACGTTGGAGCGCACGCAGACTTCACCGATGCTCTGGTTGTCCATGGGGACAGGTTCGCCCGAGGGGTCGAGAACGGCGATATCAACGCCGATGCCCGGAACACCCGCCCTGGCGCGCCGAGTGAAATCGCCAGTGTCGGTATTGTGGTCGGGAAGGCTGGAGGTCACGAAGGGAGCGGTTTCGGTGAGCCCGTAGATCTGGATGAACTGCCAGC
Organism: Myxococcota bacterium; assembly: GCA_029243605.1. Taxonomy (GTDB): domain Bacteria; phylum Myxococcota_A; class UBA9160; order UBA9160; family UBA4427; genus JAZXM01. The sequence goes on along the minus strand of JAQWRT010000065.1, from coordinate 59,810 downwards.
CGAGCTCCTGTTCGAGGCGCTGGATGAAGGCCGCTGGGGGAGGGGCGCCGGCGACGGTGAAGCGAGGACGGGTCTTGATGTCGAAGTCCGCTCTTTCGGGGAAATCGAGAATGGTTCGGAGAACAGCCGGGGCCATGCACGCAAAAGTGACGCCCTCGTCGGCGATCAATTCGAAGATTCGCCGCCCCTCGATATTGCGGAGGATGACATGGGTTCCTCCCATGCCCGTCAGGGCGTAGACGCCCCCCCAGCCATTGCAGTGGAACATGGGCAGGGTCCACAACTCGACATCCTCATGGCGTATACCGAGATGGGCGATGAGGCTATACGCGTTGATGTAGCAATTGCGGTGGGTCAGCATCACGCCCTTGGGTCGGGCGGTGGTCCCGGACGTGTAGTTGATGGAGACGACATCGTTCTCGCCGATCTCGGGACGTTCTGGGGGTGTCGGGCTGGCATGGGCGATGAGGGTTTCCCAATCCTGCCAACCGGCGACGGGGGCGTCGACCTCGTCTCGGGCCAGGATCCAGTTGCGGACCTCGGGCAGGTCTTGGCGAATCGTGTCGATGACGGGCGCGTATTCCCAATCCACGAGTACGGTTTGAACCCCAGCGTGGTTGAGGATGTACTCGTGCTCCGGACCCGAGAGGCGGTAGTTGAGGGGGACCAGGACGACGCCGATTTGGCTGGTGGCGTAGAAACTCTCGAGGAAGAAATGCGAGTTGGGAGAAAGAATGCAGACCCGGTCGCCCTGGCTTACGCCGAGTTCGAGGAGGGCGTTGGACAGCCGGTTGACCCGCTCGCCGAGTTCTCTGTACGTGAAGCGCCGGTTGCCGTCGATGACGGCGGTCTTGTCCGCGTAGACCTGAGTGGCTCGGCGGAGGAAATCATCAACGAGGAGGGGGACTTGCACGATTTTCTCCTTCGAAAGAGAGGCTGGGGGCAGGGGCGCCGCCGAATTTCAGTCTACCGTTCCCGGGCCGGGCTTCCACCAGCCGGGAAGACGCATAGGCGCCGAATTCTTTAGCCTCGGACCCGGGGTGGAGCAAGGGGAGGGATAACCAGTGGAGAGCAAGATCGGGAACGTTTCCTACGCGGAGGAGGGCAGCACGGCCGTGATCACGATTTTTCGGCCGGAAGTTCGCAATTGCGTTGACCGGGACACGGCAGAAAATCTTGCCGAGGCCTTTCGCCGCTTCGAAGAGGACGAGTCGCTCGCCGTGGCCATTCTGACCGGTGCCGATGGCTGCTTCTGTGCGGGGGCTGACCTCAAGGCGGTGGCCCGGGCAGGGGGCAATCGAGTCGACCTCGAAGGCGACGGACCGATGGGCCCCACGCGCATGCTGCTCGAGAAACCCGTGATCGCCGCGGTGGAGGGCTTCGCCGTGGCGGGCGGGCTCGAGTTGGCGCTTTGGTGTGACCTTCGGGTGGCGTCCACGGACGCCGTATTTGGCGTCTATTGTCGTCGTTGGGGGGTTCCCCTGGTCGACGGGGGGACCGTCCGTTTGCCCCGCATTGTTGGCCAGGGTGTGGCCATGGATATGATCCTGACCGGCCGAGGAGTTTCCGGGGAGGAGGCCGAGCGTGTGGGCCTTGTCAGCCGCCTGGTCAAGCCCGGTGAAGCGCTGGTCGGAGCCCGTGCCCTGGCGGCCGAACTGGCGGGCTTCCCCCAGCGCTGCATGCGTGCGGATCGGCTTTCCGCGCTGGGGCAATGGTCGTTGGATCTCGATGTCGCCCTGGTCGAGGAGAGTCGCCGAGGCCTGGAGGTGATTCGCTCGGGAGAGACTCAGGAGGGTGCCAGGCGCTTTGCCGCCGGCTCGGGTCGCCACGGGGGTTTCAACGACTGAGACGTCTTGGCGCTGATCGGCTACCGTGCGGAGCCTCGGTTCGCAGGGGAAAAGGGTCCCGGTGGGGGCGGAAGGAAGAATTCAAGCGATGATTTTGCACAAAGACGACTCAAGCGAGTCTGGCCGCGAAGAGGGCCTAGCTGCCCGGATGCTCGAGACTCGCACCGTATTGGTGGGTGGGCAGGTCGACGAGAAACTCGCCGAGCGGACCATTAGCCAGTTGCTGATCCTGAATGCCATCAATCATGACCCGATCCGGGTGATCATTACCAGCCAGGGGGGACACGTCGATTCTGGCTTTGCGATTCACGACATGATGAAATTTATCGAGTCGCCGATCATTACGTTGGGAGCGGGCTGGGTGGCGAGTATTGGCGTCCCGATCCTGCTGGGTGCCGAGAAGGATTGTCGATATTCGCTTCCGAATACCCGTTTTTTGCTCCACCAGCCGAGCGGAGGCGCCGGTGGTCAGGCCAGTGATATCCGGATTGCCGCCGAGGAAATTCTCAAATTGCGTGAGCGGATCAACCGAATGATCGCCGGGGAGACCGGCCAGAGCGTGGAACAGGTCGAAAACGATAGCGATCGCAATTTCTGGATGAACGCCGAAGAGGCCCTCGAGTACGGACTGATCGCGAAGATCGTGAATGGGGCCGGCGAAATCGGTTGAGCAACTCGCGTGGGAGCGGTCTGGGAAAGAGCATTTCGAGGGCCTATCCTCTCGGCTGATGGATCCAGCTCCTCTCGACACACTCGACCGTCCGCTCAGAGATCTCCGAATCTCGGTTACGGACCGCTGTAATTTCCGCTGCACCTACTGCATGCCCGCCGAAATCTTCGGGGAGCAGTACACTTTCTTGCCCCGGGAAGAAATTCTCACGTTTGAAGAGATCGAGCGGCTGGTGCGCTTGATGGCGCCCCTGGGAGTTCGGAAGCTTCGGATTACCGGTGGCGAACCCCTGCTGCGCCACGGGCTACACGAATTGGTCCGCCAGTTGAGTGCAGTCGAGGGTATTGGCGATCTGGCCCTGACCACCAACGGGACTCTTCTCGAGAGGATGGCCGGTCAGTTGCGGCGCGAGGGGTTGGGGCGCCTGACGGTGAGTCTCGATAGCCTGGATCCCGAAGTTTTCAGCCAGTTGAATGGGGGCAAGCTCTCCCTGGACCGGGTGCTGTCCGGGGTCGCCGCCGCCGAAAGGGCGGGCTTCGACTCGATCAAGATCAACTGCGTCGTCCAAAAAGGCGTCAACGATCACACCCTGCTCGACCTCGCCAGGCACTTCAAGGGAACCGGGCATATCGTGCGTTTCATCGAATTCATGGATGTGGGCACCCGGAATGGCTGGGAGTTGGGGCAAGTTGTGCCGGCTGCAGAAATTCTGGCGCAGATCGAATCCGAGTTCCCCCTGGAACCGCTGGAGTCCAGCTACTCGGGCGAGGTCGCCAGACGTTGGGGTTACCGCGATGGGGAAGGCGAGATCGGAATCATCACCTCGGTGTCGAATCCCTTCTGCGGGGGCTGCACCCGGGCACGCTTGACCACGGACGGCCAACTCGTGACCTGCCTCTTCGCTTCGGGAGGCGTGGACCTGCGCACGCCGCTCAGAGAAGGCGCGAGCGACGACGAATTGCGCGCGACGATCCGCGGCATCTGGTCCCGGCGTTCGGATCGCTATTCCGAGGAGCGAACCGAGGGGCTCGGCTCCAACCGGCCCGACCGGGTGGAGATGTACCAGATCGGGGGGTAGCTCCCGGAGCGCTTGACTGAGCGCTTGACTGAGCGCTCTACTGAGCGATCAGCAGGTGCAGCCGGTTCCCCACCCGCTCGGCGTAATCGGCGAGGTCGGCGATCCAGAGGATCAGCTGGTGCCAGTAGACCGACGAGACCCCGAGTTCGTCCTCTATGGCGAAGAGTGCCCGGGCCGCCTGGTCGAGGAGCACGTCGGTCTCGGACTCGATGCGTCCCAGTTCCGAGATCATGCTCTCGATGCGGGCGATTTCTCGGTCTCCGAAGCCGGTTTCCAGGAGCTCGTCGAGCTCGTTGATCACGGCCTGGCCCTGTTCGCAGGCCGCGATGACCCGCCGGGTGAGATCCCGGACGGGATCGGCCAGGGGCTCGGGCAGGTGCATGCTGCGTTGGTCGGCCAACTCGGCGATGTCCTGGGCCGTGTCGGCGATGGAATCCTGGCAATCGAGAATATCCAGCATGTCTCGCCGTTCCATGGCGAGCAGAAGGCGTCGCGGCATATTGCTGCGGATCTCGTGCTTTAATTCGTCGGCTTGGTGCTCGAGTTGGTCGATCTTGCTGCGGGTCGAAGCGATGGCGTCGTCGTCTCCGATGACCATGGCCTCGATCAGGTTGGTGACCTGACTCGCGCAAGCCACCACCACGCCGATGTGTTCCTGCATGGGGCGAATAGGAGATTCGCCTACGAGTTTGTCAATCCAGGACACGGTGCGCCCCCCTAGGGTGTCAGCAGACCCTTGAAGAAGAAGTAGAAGAAAACGGAAAGCCCCGCCGCGATGGGTAGGGTGGCCACCCAGGAGGCCATGATCTGCCCCACGACCCTGAGGTCGATGGCGCCGATGCCCCGGGCCAACCCCACTCCGAGGACGGCACCCACCAGGGTGTGGGTCGTCGAGACGGGAATACCGAGCCGGGAAGCGAGGACGATGGTTGTTGCGGCGGCGAGTTCAGCCGCGAAGCCCCGGCTGGGAGTGAGTTCGGTAATTCGTTTCCCCACGGTTTCCATGACGCGGTAGCCCCAGGTGGCGAGTCCGATCACGATCCCCACGCCCCCGATGGCGAGCATCCAGGGGGCGACCGGAGCCTTGCTGGCGATCTCACTGCCGCCCACCGCGCTCGCGATGGCGGCCAGGGGTCCGATGGAGTTGGCCACATCGTTGGATCCGTGGGCGAAGGCGACCGCGCAGGCCGTTAGGATCTGAAGAACGACGAAGACACGTTCAACCTGGCTGAAACGGTGGTTGGGGTCGGGTTCCCCGGTGCTCACCCGACCGATAAAGAATTTGCCCACGCCAGCGCCCAGTAGGCCGAGGAGGGCGGAGCCCAGAACGGCCTGGGGAAGGTCGAGATCAAGATTGAGGTTCTTGAGGCCCTTGAAGAGGGTGACGAGGCCGATCACGAAGAAGACGAAGAAAAAGAAGAAGGGCCCGAGCTTGCGGACTTGGGCCAGGGGCTCCGACCGATCCAGGATCATCTTGCGAGTGAATTGAAAAATCGCGAAAGCGATGACCCCGGCGAGGAGCGGCGAGGTCAACCAGGACGCGACGATCTGCCCGACCTTTGGCCAGTTGACGGCACTCATCCCGATGCCCACTGCCCCGAAACCCACGATGGCGCCCACGATGGAGTGGGTGGTGGAGACGGGAAGCCCGAGCCGGGTGGCGCCGAGTAAGAGCGTCGCCGCCGACGCAAGGGCCGCCAGCATGCCATGGATGAGTTGGTCCTGACTCACCAGGTCCATGTCGATCATGCCCTTGCGGACGGTGTCGGTGACATGGCCGCCGGCCAGAAACGCCCCAAGGAACTCGAGCAGGGCGGCAACGATAATGGCATGCCGGATGGTCAGGGCCCCAGAACCGACGCTGGTGCCCATGGCATTGGCGACGTCATTGGCCCCGATCGCCCAGGCCATGTACAGCGCGAGAATTCCAGCGATCCAGAGTTCTACAGGGACCGAATCTAGGCTCGGCATATGGTCTTGACTGCCCCCCCGGCAGATTGAATCGATTCTTGAGAGTTTTGCTGCGCGCGGATTGGTTCGGGTCGGTCGTTTGGTCCGGGCGTAGATTTCCAAAAAAAACTGCCGGGCGAAAGTGCTAGTGTTTTTTTTTCGGTGTGAGCAGGGGCGCGTCGCCGAGCCGGGGCCTGGACCCGAGTGGCCGAGCCGAACCGGGATGTTGGGACGATGAGGGGCGGGGCGCGTCTCAGGAGCCCTAGCGACCCTCGCGGCGGCGGCGGATCCCGAGGCCCACCAGTCCGAGGCCCAGCAGCAGGGCCGTACCCGGCTCTGGGACAAATTGCAGACCATTGATGCCCACCACGGAGCCGGCGACGGTGGGGCGGAATTCGATGACAATATCGTCCCCCGAGAGGTTTTCGAAGAAGGTCATGGCCTCCCGCGCCTGGTCGGTCCCTCCCCCGGGCGTGAATGAGGTGTAGAGCGCGAAGGTCAGCCCGCCATCCTGGCTCACGTAGATATCGACCTCGGTGTTGTCGTAGGTCTGATAGTGGAAAGTTTTAATGAGATACTGGTCGGGGTGGAGGCCGGAGAAGGTGAGGCGGAGTCCACCGGCGGCCTCGACGCCATCCCCGCGCAGGGCGTCCATATAGCCCGGTGTGCCAAAGCTGTTCTCGACCAGGACGACATTCTCACCGGCATCGACGGCTTCGAGGGTCAGGGTGGCGAGGGCCGAGGGGAGACTCGGGTAATAGGTATGCTGATCAAAGGTCAGGGAGAAACTCGGCTCGGGAGTGGCACCCACGGTCCACTCGTCGAACCCGGCCTGAGTGTTGCCATTGCCGAGATCCAGGCGCGGGGCCGAGAGAAGTTCGGGATCCCGGGCAATCTGGAGGTCGTCGAAGGCCTTGAAGGTGCCGGCTTGTTGGGTGTTGGCCATGAGGGCCATGGTGTTGCCGAGGGAGGTGCGAGCGGCTCCGCCCGAGAGCGATTCCAGATCCATGCTGATCTCGACGGTGGGGTTGATGTTGTTCAGGAAATCGCTGTACGAGGGGTTGACCCACATGCGAAACAGATCGTCCGTGCCCCCGTTGACGTCGAAACTGAGTGCGCCGTAGAGGTAGTAGGCGGAGTCGGCCAGGGCGGCGTAGTTCGAGACCACCCGGGTATTTCCCAACTCGGCAAAGAAGTAGTCGTTTGTATCGACACCGTCATTCTGGATGCCGAAGGCCGCGGTGATCCCAAAGGCGTCGCTGAATTCGACGGCGGCCTCGTAGGGCAGGTGATTGTCGATGACCTGGGCGAACTGAGAGTAGACAAAGGTCGTCCCGGGGTTGGAGATCGGCGAACTCGAGCACGTGGGATCGAATGGAGAACACCCCATATCGACGACCCCGGACAAATCCATACCTCGGGAGATCCGGTAGTCCACGCCGCCCGTGTTGCCTACCCGGGCGTGGCCATTATGAATTGTGAATGCGTTGGTGGGCGTTACGCCATCGGTTGCCCAGCCCGAGGTAAAGCTGCCGCCCACCCCCGAGTTGCCCCCGGTGGCGCCGTTCAGGCTGCTGCCCTCGGCGTAGGTGAACGCATCCATGTTCACGGTACAGGCCCAGGCGGGCTGGGTTGCGACGGCGCTCGCGAGAAAGCTGACAATGACCAGGGCCGCGAAATTGGCGCCCGAGCGCAGAGCCTGTCTCGCCAATGGCCGAGCGGCCCCCCTAAATAACCCGTACTCAGCCGTGCCAGGCATAGGTTCGCGGGCAAACCTCCGCCGCAAAACGAACGCGAACCCCATCCAGTAATCCCCTTCAGTAGTTCTTGAAACGCCAGGTTTCCACCCGTGCGCTCGGTCGACCTTCCCAAATCGATCCGATGCAACGATCCTATGTATTCCATCGGAATATTAAAAGGAAAAAGCTTTCTGAATCGAATTTTAGAAACCCATGGCGCACCAAGTCACCACCGGGCACCGGCGAGGGGATTCGCTTCCTAGGCGTTCCGTTCAGCCCCGGGGGGGAGATTGGATTCGTAGCGGACCATGGGGACCTCATCCCGGTAGCGGATGAAAGCCCGCCGGGGCGGCGCGTGATCGAGGCCGCTCTCCACCGCCTGGAGAACCTCTCGAAGGAGGATTTGGGTGACATCGATGGCGGGGAGTCGCAAAGCGTCTTGCAAGGGGTACCAGGCCAGGTCGAGGAGTTCCTCGTTGGGCCGGAGCCGGCCGACGGTGGCGCTGGCGTGGGCCAGGAGGAAGCGTGCGTGGAAGCGAACGGGGCTCTTTCTAGGGGTAATCGCCCGTCCGATCATGCCCAGGGCCGAGTGATCCGGGGCCAGCCCCCGGCGACTGAAGGCGTGCCAGGGGCCGTGGGCGGGGGAGGAAAATCGGCCGGGCCGGGCGAGTAGCAGTCCGGTCTCCTCGTAGGTCTCCCGGATGGCCGCGTTGGCCAGGGCGCGGGCGGTCTCGGCGCTCACCGCGGTGCTGGTTCGCAGCCCCCGTTCGGTTTCGGGACTAAGGGGAAAGGGGCAGGGCAGCCCGTGATCGTGGGCTTCTAGCTTGCCTCCCGGAAAGACGAAGAAGTCCGGGGCAAAGGACGAAGCGGCCGGTCGCCGGCCCATGAGGATCGAGGCCCCGGCCCCGGACCCTTTGAGGAGGAGCAGGCTCGCGGCGTCACGGGGCTTGGGGGCGGGCGGCATCGGACTCCTCGGATGGGCAGCGGGAATCTATCGCTCGGCTCGGGTTTTTTCGAGGGATTTTCTCGACCCCGGGTGGGGATCGCCGCGTCTTGCCGGGTCTAGGCCCTTCGGCTAATCACCCCCCATGCCGTACACCGAAGAGCGCAGAATCGCGATTGAAGCCGTCGAAAGAGCGAGTTTTCTCTGTCGAACCGTTCAAGCCAATCTGGTCGCTGAAACCTCCATGGACAAGAAGGATAAGTCGCCGGTCACGGTGGCTGATTTCGGGGCCCAGGCCGTGGTGACCCATACCCTGCGGGGCGCCTTTCCCGAACTCCCCCTGGTGGGCGAAGAGGATGCGGCGGAACTGAGAGATCCTGCCAATCAAGGGCTTGCGGCCCAGGTCGTCGCCCACGTGGCGGAAACGGTGCCGGGCATCGAGGCCGACGCCGTGCTCGATTTGATCGATTACGGGACCTATCCCGGCGGCGGGAGCGGCCGGCATTGGACCCTCGACCCCATCGACGGAACCAAGGGATTTCTTCGGCTCGATCAGTACGCCGTCGCCCTGGCGTTGATCGAGGACGGCGAGGTGGTTCTCGGTGTCCTGGGGTGCCCCAATATGCCGCTGGACGCGAGTGAGCCCGAGGGCGAGCGGGGATGTCTCTTTGTCGCGGTCAAGGGCCAGGGGGCCTTTCGGAGGGCGCTTTCCGGGGGCCCCGAGGAAGGGGTCGCGGTGACGCCGATTGACGATCCGAGCCAGGCTAAATTCTGCGAGTCGGTGGAGGCGGCCCACTCATCCCAATCCGATTCGGCCCAGGTGGCCAAGCGCCTGGGGATCACCGCCGAGCCCTTTCGCATCGATAGCCAGTGCAAATACGGCGCTGTGAGTCGCGGCGACGCCTCGATCTACCTGCGCCTGCCCACCCGCGCGGACTATGAGGAAAAAATCTGGGATCACGCCGCCGGCGCCATCGTGGTTCGCGAAGCCGGGGGCAAGGTGACGGATATTCGAGGGCGAGAATTGGATTTCTCGTTGGGTCGGACCCTGAAGAATAATTCCGGGGTGATCGTCACGAACGGGGCTCTTCATCAGCGGGTGATCGAAGCCGTGGGTGAGGTGCTCGGGCTCTAAGCGGCCGGAGCGCTGGGACCTAGCCCGTCTTGGCGAGCAAATCCGCCACCGCGGCGAAGACCTCGAGGGTCTGTTCGATCTCCGAATCTCCGTGGGCCGTGGAGACGAAGAATTTTTCGTGGGCTTTGAGCACCCCGTGGTCCACGAGCAGGGCGCCGAAGCGGGCGGCGAGGGCGGGGTCGGCCTTGAGGGCCTGGCGAAAATTCGTGGCGACCTCAACGTTGAACCAGGGTTGAAAGGCCGGCGGTTCCCCGGTCAGTTGGTGGGGGATGCCCGCGCGCTCGAGTTCGCCCTGGAGGCCCGCCATCAGCTTTCGGCCCTGGGCGAAGAGGGAGGAATACGTGCCCTCCTTCCGCAACTCGCCGAGGGTCGCGAGGGCCGCTGCGCAGGCGATGGAATTGCCCGAAAATGTGCCTGTCATACGGACGTGGTCGCCCTGAGCCAGGCGCGCCGGGCCGGCGAGTTCCATCAGGTCGGCGCGTCCGCAGAGCACCGAGATGGGATAGCCACTGGCGATGCCTTTGCAGACCGCGGCCAGGTCGGGGACCACCCCGTAATATTCCTGGGCGCCGCCCAGGGCCAGGCGGAACCCGGTGACCACCTCGTCGAAGATCAACACGATGCCGTGGCGCTGGCTGATTTCGCGCAGGCCCTCGAGGAAGCCGGGTTGGGGGGGGAAGCTGCGCTGCATGGGTTCGACGATGATCGCCGCGAGTTCTCCGGCATGGGCTTCGATCAGCCGCTGGGCGGTTTCGAGGTCATTCCAGGGGCCGACCAGGACCTGGTCCTCGATGGCCCGGGGAATGCCCGCTGAATTGGGCTCGGCGATGGGGAAATCCGCGGGTCCACTTGTCCACTGGTTGCTCATCAGCGCGTAGTCGTGCATGCCGTGGAAGGCGCCCTCGAATTTCATGAATTTGTCGCGGCCCGTGAACGCCCGAGCGATGCGCAGGGCGAAGAAGGTCGATTCTGACCCGCTGCTGTTGAAGCAGACCTTGTCCGCGCAGGGGACGCACTCCACGATGGCCTCGGCGAGTTCGATGGCCTTTTCGTTGACCACCAGGAAGCTGCTTCCCTTTTCCGCTTGCTGGCGGACGGCCTCGACCACGGCGGGATGGGCGTGTCCGAGGAGCAGGGGGCCCGACCCCATGAGGTAGTCGATGTATTCGTTCCCGCTGGCATCCCGAAGTCGGGCGCCGGCGGCGCTGGAGACCACCATGGCGTGCTCCGGGGAGAAACTCGACGAGAGGACCGCCGAGGGCAGCAGGCGCTTTCCCCGGGCGAGCAACTCCTTTTCCCGGGCGCTTCGGGGCCGGCGAGTAAAATCTCCCATCAGGGCCGCTTCTCGGGCTGCATTCCGAAATGCTCCATGTAGGGGCCAAAGCGTTCGAGGATTTCGCCCAGGGGCATTCCCACCGCCTCGGCCTCTCGGCTGTATTCGTGCCGGCCATGCTTGTGCTGGGGATTATTGGCGTGCCAGTCGCGCAACTTCTCCTCGCCGGCGGTTGATAATTCGCGATCGAAATGGGTGTAGATGTTCTTGATCGCCTGGACCGGGTCTGTCATGAAGTCGGCAAAGTGCAGATCGTAGAATTGTTTGGGGTCGCGCCCCCGACGCACGTCGATGGCGTGTTCGGTCCCGCTCGCCCAGAGTTCGACTTGGTGCCGCGCGATTTCTCCCGGGTCGATATCCCTCTCGGCGAGGCCCCGGAAACCCGTGATCAGGCTGAGATAGGAGGGGAAGACCGACAGGGGGTCGCGATGGGTCTGGATCACGCACGCGTCGGGGTAGACCTCGAGAAAGGCATCGAGGTAGCGCATGTGGACCGGGTATTTGAAGAGCCAGGTTCGGTGTGGGTCCCTGGAGCCGATGAGCTTGGCAAGGTCGCGATGTCTTCGATAGGTGGGCCGCATGTCGGCCTGCCGATACCACTCGGCGTACGAGGGCATGTGGTTGTTGACCTCGAAGCCGTCGTCGGTGAATTGCTGGACCATGAGCTGGCGACATTCCTCGGGCCCGTCGGGCATCATAAAGTGAACGGCCTTCAGGGAGGGGTCGGCGTCGTACATGGCCTGGATTTGGGCGTCGGCGAGTTGGAAATCGGGGTGGGTCCCCCACTCGGGCCTCGGCGGCCGGGGTTGGGGGTTGGCGCCGAGCCAGTACTCCAGGGGTTGAAGGTCGGGATCCTGGCCCATCAGGTAGTGCAGAGCCGTGCTGCCCGTACGAATCAGTCCACAGATTACCAGGGGTCGCTCGACCGGGGTCTCGAGGACCTCGGGCATGGCGCGCAGTTGTTGTTCCGAGCGCAATCGGCTGACCAGAATGCCCAGGATCATCTGGCGCGCCATGGCGCCCCCGTGCGCGTTGAACCGGGCCTCGCGGTCGTAGCCGTCGAGCAGAACGCGCAGGCCCTCGAGGTAGCCGGGGTCGCCGAAATCGTCGCTGCCCGCCACGCGGGCGGCCTCGTCGTGTAGGGCCTGTTCGGATTCGGCGAAGCTTTCGGGGTTCGATGTCGTCATGGCGAGCGAGGGTAGGGGGTCGTCTCCAGGAGGCCAACTCGCAGCGAGGGCGCACAGGGCTTGTAGACAGGCTTTCAGGCTCGGGGGAGTTTGCTCCAGCTTCGTGTTTTTGTTAATTAAACCGGCGTTATGGCAATCGATAGAGTCGCATTCGTAGGTTGGCGCGGGATGGTGGGTTCGGTCCTGCTCGAACGCATGTTGGCCGAGGGGGATTTCTCGGGCCTGGAGCCCGAATTCTTCTCCACCTCCCAGGTGGGGCAGGCCCCTCCGGATGTGGGCGTGAGCGCTCCGCCCCTCGCCGATGCCTACGAAATCAGCCGTTTGGCCGAGCACGAGGCCATCGTGAGTTGTCAGGGCGGGGACTACACCAAGCAGGTTCTGCCCCAATTGCGCGAAGTGGGCTGGACCGGCTATTGGATCGACGCCGCGAGCGCCAAGCGCATGGACGACGACACCGTGATCGTCTTGGATCCCGTCAACCGCGAGGTCATCGACCGCGGGATCGCCGCCGGCTTTCTGAATTACGCCGGCGGGAATTGTACAGTCAGCCTGATGTTGATGGCGCTGGGTGGACTCTTTGCCCAGGGTTGGGTCGAGTGGGTCTCGGCCATGACCTACCAGTCCGCTTCCGGGGCCGGGGCGCGGAATATGCGCGAACTCGTGGCTCAGATGCGGGCCATCGGCGAGGGCTCGGCGGCTCTCCTCGAGGACCCGGCGAGCGCCGCCCTGAGCATCGACGCCCAGGTTCGGGCGACTCTGGCCGACGAGAATTTCCCCTCGGAGAGTTTCGGCGTGCCCCTGGCGGCGAGTCTGATCCCCTGGATCGACACCCTCCAGGAGGGGGGCGAGACCCGGGAGTAGTGGAAGGGCTATGTCGAGGCCAATAAAATTTTGGGGGCCGACCCGCTGATTCCCGTCGACGGCATCTGCGTCCGGGTCGGGGCCATGCGCTGCCACAGTCAGGCCTTTACCGTCAAGCTCAAGAGCGATGTGCCCCTGGACGAAATCGAAGCGGCGATGGCGGCGGCCAACGACTGGGTTTCCGTGGTTCCCAACGATCAGGCCAGCACCGCGGCACGACTCTCGCCGGCGGCTGTGACCGGCACCCTGGATATCCCGGTGGGGCGCATTCGCAAGCTGCGCATGGGCGCCGATTATCTCGGCTGTTTCAGCGTGGGGGATCAATTGCTCTGGGGCGCCGCCGAACCCCTGCGCCGGGTTCTCGGGATTCTGCGCCAAGCGGCCTGATTCCCGACCCCGTCCCCCCGGCCGGGTCGCCGCTCAGGGGCAGAGCTTGACGTCGCGCAGCAGTTGGTCGACGCCGTGCTGGATCCGCGGATCCATGCGAAAGCCGAGATGTCCGCCGGAGTACCAGAGGGTTTTGGGTTGGTCCCAGTGATTCGCCAGGTCCCGGATATGATCGGGGGAAACCAGGCGATCCGCCGTCCCGCCGAAGATCAGACGGGCCTCCAGCGGAACCTTGGGGGCGAGGGTCAGCGGGGAGATGACGGTCATGAGTTCGGCCACCAGGGCTTCGTCGACCCCGAGATGGGCGAGATACTCGAGTTGGAGCGGGGGGCCGTGGCGCCAGAAGATGCGCGCGAGATCGGCGACGGGAATGCCGGCCACCACGCACGCCAGCCCCGGCTCCACGCTGGCGAGGAGCGCCGTGGTATAGCCACCCAGGGAGAGTCCCGCTGCGCCCACCATGGACGCGCCCTGTTGCCGGAGCCAACCGATCATGCGTCGGATATCCCAAATCGCCTGGGCTTCGCCGTGGAGGGTGTCCAGAGCATCGCCGCCGAGGAAACCGTCTCCCGAGCGGCGGCCGATTCGTCGCGGCCCGTGGAGGGGAAGTACCGGGACCAAGACGTTCAGGCCCAGGACCCGGTGGTAGTGGCCGAAGGCGCGCAGATCGATCCCGGCGAGTCCCATCCGGTAGCCGTTGGTGCACACGATCCAGGGCCGATCGGGATCGGCGTGGCGGAGCACGTAGGCGTGGGCGGTGCGCGGGGGTTTCAGGGCGAGCCAGCGTTCGCGCCCGGGCTCTTCGGCCGGGGGTTCGTAGAGGCTTTCGAAACGCAGGTGTTCGTAGGCGATCTTGCCCGTTCGCGCCGTCTCGATCCGGGGCGCCGTGAGCGGGGGTGGGGTCGCGTGGTAGGAGAGGGGATCGCTGGACCATCCCTGGCTGCGATGGTAGGCGATGGCGGCGTGCACCTCGTCCACCATGCGGTGCGCCCGGTCGCCCGCGGGCAGGCCGATGGCGAGTTGCTCCATGCCCAGCACCATTTCGTCTAGAGCCACTCCGGCGGAGAGTCGTAGGCTCGGCTCGGGCTGGGGCACCCCTTCGATCTCCGGGGTCTGATCCACGGAGATGCTCCCGGCCGCCACGGCGGCGGCGGCGGCGAGGCCACTCAGCCAGAGGGCGGTTCCGAGGCCCAGGGTGGGGACGAGAAAGGGCAGCGCCAAAAGCCCCAGCACCCCTGAGAGAGCCATGCTCTGGCAGAAGCGTCGATCCCCCGCCCAGAGCAGGATGGCCATGCCCGAGGCGAAGAGACCGCCCCCGATGGGCAGGGTCAAAATGAAGGGGAGAAAGCCGGCCTGGGCGCTGGTCCAGAGCCAAGCGATTCCACCGAGCAGGGGCAGGGCGGCGAGAGGGGGGAAACGGTGTTGTTCCTTCACGGGGGGGTCTCCGAAGGGCGTGGTCGGGTACGGGAAGATTAGGCCTGGAGCGCCTCGGTCTCGGGGCGGCCCAGCATCAGGTTGAGGGATTGGATCGCGACCCCCGCGGCTCCCTTGCCGAGGTTGTCCAGGATAGCGACCAGCAGAACGTGGCCCGACGGGTGGGGGACCACGTGAAGTTCGATCCGATTGGTCCCGTTGCAGGCCTCGGGGTCGAAACTCCGCTCATTCGAGTCCAGGGGATCGGCGAGGGGGTGCAGGCGCAGGAAGGGCTCCCCCCGGTAGCGCGCCTCGAAGGCCTCCCAGATCTGTTTCGCCGTCGTGCCCGGGACGAGTCGGTCCGCGTGGAGGGCGAGCTGGATCCGCATGCCGCACCGGAAGGGGCCGACCGCGGGCAGGAATTGGGGCTCTGCCGTGAGGCCACTGTAGTGGAGCATTTCGGGAACGTGCTTGTGCCGGCGGTCCAGGGCATAGGGGGCCTCGTAGACGAGCTCGGCCAGACCGGAGTTCGGGTCCTCCCAATTTTCGATCATCGGCCGGCCGCCCCCGGAATAGCCCGAGAGGGCGTGGAAGGAGAGCCCGGCATCCGCCTCGAGCAGGCCGGCATCGAGCAGGGGCCGGGTGGCGAGAATGAAGCCGGACGCGTAGCAGCCGGGGTTGGCTACCCGGTCCGCCGAGCGAATGGCTTCGCGTTGGTCCGGGGCGAGTTCGGGCAGACCGTAGACCCACGCCTCGTCGATCCGGTGGGCGGTACTGGTGTCGAGGATCCGGGTGCCACTGCCCGCGGCCCAGGTGACGGCCTCCCGGGCGGCGTCGTCGGGCAGGCAGAGGACCGCCAGGTCGGCGTCGCGCAGCTGTTCCCGCCGGGCGGCGGGATCCTTTCGGTCCGCGTCGGTCAGGGTGGCCAAGGTCAGGTCATTCCGATGGGCAAGCCACTCCCGGATCCGAAGCCCGGTGGTCCCCGCGTGTCCGTCGATATAGACCCGATGTGCCATGGCGGGCAGGATAGCGCGCAATCCCTCGGGTCGGGTCGGGTCGCTCGCGGGGACCAGTGATTCAAGGGCAGGTCGGGGCCGCTGCCCGGGGTGGGCGCTTATTTCCGGTTCTCGATCAGGGTGATGGCCGCTTCCGGACAGTTCGCGGCGGCCTGACGGGCTCGGTCTTCTTCTTTCGCGTCGATGACCGCGTCCGAGACCAGGGGATAGCCCTCGTCATCCTCGCCGAAGACCTCGGGGCACAGCGCGTAGCAACGGCCGTGGCCGCAGCACGTGTCGAGATCGACGTAGACCTTCATCGCGGCATCTCCCGGTTCTTTGGCCAAGGGGCCCGGCAAGAGCGTAGTCGTCCCCAAGAGCCCGCGCCGCCGGCTTCCCGGCCAGGGCAGCGGAATACATTTGTCGGGCCGCGCGGTGGGTCGTCCACATCCAGAGCAGCACATTTTCCTCGGCCCGGGGGTCCAGGAGTTGGCGAAACCGCTCACGGTTGCCATTCCACAACGCCGTTCCCCTCCACATGCGGGTCAGGGTTCGGCGCAGAAGTGAGGGGAGGATCGTCCGCCTCGGCAGGTCGATCCAGACCACCGTGTCCGCCGCGCTCCAGACCAGATCGCGGACCGTCGAGTAGTTTCCATCGATGACCCAGCACTCGTTCTCGACGAGGGCGCCGACCCGGCGGCGGAACTCATTGTCCGCGGTCGGGGTCCAGTTGGGCCCGTGGTAGAGCGCGTCCAACTCGATATGGGTTCCGCCGATCGCCTTGGCGAGGACCCGTGAAAGGGTGGTTTTGCCCGCCCCAGAACTTCCGATTACCGAAATTCGCCGCATGGTTGTTCTTTCGAGTAGCGCGCCCAGCCCGGGCTTTCGAGGCCGAGTCGATCCCGCGGGCGCGTTTCCCGGGGGCTGGGACCCATGGCGCTGGGGCTTTTCCGGGGAGTATTCCCGGAGGGGGGACGGGAGACCCCGGGCAGGTGCTAGGCTTCCAGCCGTGAATTCCACCAAGAAAAGAACCCTGCGGCCCATGGCCGTCGCGGGCCTGCTGCTCCTGCTGTGCCCGCTCGCCGCTGTCGGCGCCGAGACGGCTGGGGTCGCCGTTTCCGGGGAATCTTCGACCGCCGTCCCGGCGGAGGAGCCCGGGGATCCCACCGCGCCCATCGAACGACTGAACTTGACCCTGATCGAAATCATGAAGAGCGCCGAGGGCGGCGCCTCGTATCAGGAGCGTTTCGACCGGGCTTCTCCCGTGGTGTTCGAGATCTTCGATATGCCCTTTATGGCGGCCAAATCCATCGGGGGGTCCTGGCGCAAGCTCAGCCCCGATGAGCGCAAGCGCTGGGTCAAGACCTTCGGGGACTTCACCGTCTCGAATTTTGCCGATCGTTTCGACGGCTTTTCCGGGCAGACTTTCGAGGTCCGGGGCGAGAGGCCCGCCTCCAGAGGGGACAACCGGGTGGTCGATACCCTGCTGGTTCGACCCGACGACGAGGACGTGGAACTCGATTACCGGATGAGCGACCGAGCGGGAACCTGGCGCGTGGTCGATATCTACTCCGATGGCTCGGTGAGCGAGGTCGCTCTGCGGCGCTCCGAGTATTCCTCGGTGCTGAAAACCGGGGGAATCGAGAAGTTGATCACCCTGGTGACCGCCAAGACCGCCAAGCGGGCGGTTGAGTGAGCCGGTCCGGGCCCCTTGGCCCCGCATTTCCCACCGGGGACCGTCCCTTTACGTTCAACGGCGCCGAAAATCGTCGCCCAAGTGCCCCTTTTGGTCCGCCGGTTGAAGCGTGGCTCGACACCCAGCGGCCCCCCGGGCTCAATACCTTCGCCTTTCAATTTTTTTTTACGAATGATTCCCAGGGGTTGTCGGCGAAAATACCGCTTCCAAGAAAAGAATGAGTGAGTTGGCACCACCGTTGCAATAACGGTTGGCATCCATCGAATCATTCACCCGCCCAGAACAGGGCGACATTGGAGAGACAAAGACATGATCCAGAAATATCGAAAGAGCGAAAAGGGTTTTACGCTGATTGAGTTGATGATCGTGGTCGCCATTATCGGAATTCTGGCTGCCATCGCGATCCCGAACTTCATCCGCTTCCAGTTGAAGAGCAAGAGCTCCGAAGGCAAGGTCAACCTCGCCGCGATCCGCACCGCCGAAGAGGGTTATATGGCCGAGTACGGAACCTACGTCGCCGCGACGGCTTCTCCGGCCGCTGCTGCTGCTGTGCTGGGCGCGACCAAGATGACCTTCACCCAGGTGGACGCGGCCGGTGCCGGCTTCGATCAGCTTGGCTGGAGCCCCGAGGGCAAGGTCTTCTTTCAGTATGAAGTCGTCATCGACGCGACCAACGCTGCATTCGCCGCCGCGGCCCAGGCCGATATCGATGCGGACGATACGAACCAGGGCTGGGCCTACGTGAAGACCGGCAACGCCACGGCGCCGACCCTCGGTGGTTGCGTGGCCGGCGGTGCCTGGGACGCCACTCTGGGGACCCCGGCAGCGACGCTGACCGACACCGTGGCTCCTTGCGACGGCAGTTCGGGCCAGAGCCGCTTCTAGTCACGGAGCAAGCTAAGCCACACGATTTCAGAGACGATCTGGACGCGTGTCAATGAGGTGGGGGTCGGGCAATCGCCCGGCCCCCATTTTTGTTTGCTGGGGCTCTTTGGCACACGAATGCCCGGGCCCGAGGTGCCTGTGGGGCGAAAGGGGGGGGGGCGAAGCGGCGCGGTTCTTGGCATCGTGCCCCTGAGAGTGATCTACCCTTGGCCTCGACCGCGAGATGCTTCCGGTATCGCGCGGTCGTCGAAGTGGAGCGGTCGTTGCAGTTGAGAACCCAGTCCAAAAGGCGCAAGGCTCGTCGTCCGGGTTCCGGCGCTGGGCCGGGGCGGGTCCTGACGGTCCTGCTCGCCCTGGCGGCCTGGGGCTGCGACTCGGATTCAGAGCGCCCCTACGGCGTGGCGCTGCACCTGCACGGTTCCCTCAGCGAGGGCAGGGCCTCCATGCGGGGCCACACCGAAGCCGCGCGGGAACTGGCACCCCGGGTCGACGTGCTCTGGTGGACCGATCACGATTGGCGGATTGCGGCCCACACTTATGTCGACGATTTCGACTTCGAGGAGGGCCTCGAGGAATCGGACCTGGCCCCGGTTCCCTACAGCAATGAACAGTGGGATGGCCGGGCCCCGCCGCCGGATTGGGATCCCCCGCGAGATCCCACGGCCCCGCCGCCGGCCAATAGTTTCGAAGTGGTGAAGAAGCTCTGGCGCTTGAGCGGCCCCGAGGAAAACCTGCCCGGGGAGCGGGTCATCGAAGTGACCACCCGGGAGGCGCGCAACGGGCTTCGGAGCCTCTATCTCAGCGCTGGCGGAACCCGCACGGGTCGCCAGCAGATCGCCCTGGCATTCGAGGCGTCCCGGCGGCGCCATGTCGCCAGCCTCGCCTCGGGGGTCCGCCTGCGGCTCTCGGCGCTGCCGGTGGACCTCGATCCCCAAGCTCGGGTCATCGTGCGGGTAGGGCTCTCTCAGGCTTCCCCCAGTCGGGGGGTGCGGCTGGATTACGTGCTCGACGCCGAGGGCTTGTCCGGGGCCGCACAGCCGGCTTCCCGGGAGATCATTCGGGTGCCGAACGGCGATTACGAGGTCGAGGTAGGAACGGTTCCCCTGGCGGCTAGGCAGGGGCTCTGGAACGACTGGGTTCTCGAGCTCAGCGAGGATGCCGAAGCCCTGGGACTGGGGGGCGGCGACAACGCCCTGGTCTCCCTGGAGCTGATCCTGGAGGTGCGCGGGCGAGGCCGGGCCCAGGCGTATTTCGATGCGTTCGAGATCGAGCGCGACCGGGTGGGCGAGCCGCTCTTTGCCGAGGCTCGGCGCATGGCGGGTGCCCTGGAGGAGGGGGGAGAACTGGTTCACCACGTGGGCCAGGAGATCTCCTATGCCGCGCACCTCAACGCCTACGGGCCGAACGTTCCCCTGGCGGACGCCTCGGCCCATCCCCACGGTTTCACTCCCCGGGAGGCCGTGGAATTCGTCCACGACCACGGGGGGCTGGTCTCCCTCAACCACTTCTTTGGGGTGATGTTCGATCGTCGGATCGCCGAGTCGGCCCGGGCCGAGCCCTTTTTCAAGTCCGCTCTCGAGCGCCTGGTGGAGAATCGCGCCTACGGGGTCGATTTGATCGAAGTGGGTTACCGGGCCCGGGGCTACGGCCTCGAGGGTTATCTCGAATTGTGGGATGGCCTGGCCCGGGAAGGAATCCGTCTGGTGGGCGTCGGGGTCAGCGATTCCCATCAGGCCGACATCGGTTGGCTCGAGGGGCCCAATAATTTTGTGAGCTGGATTTACGCGAAGTCCCCCTCCCAGACCGACCTTCTGGCGGGCCTGGCAGGGGGACGCGTTTATTTTGGAGATCCGACCCGTTTCGGCGGTCGCCTGGATATCCGCGCCGAGGGCGGTGGTCGTATGGGGGATCTTCTTTTGAGAGAACCCGGCTCCCTCGAGTTGATCTTCAGGGCGACGGGCCTGGAGCGGGGTCAGTCGATTCGCCTGGTGCGCGACGGGTTCTCCGTGGGCGAGTACCCCAGCGGATCGCCCGAGTGGTCTCGCCGCGCCCGGCTGGAAATCGACGGTCCGACCTTCGTGCGCCTCGAAGTGCTGGAAGCCGGGGAACGGGTGGCGCTGAGTAATCCGCTCTACGTCGATCTCGCTTCGGCCGAGGAAGCGCCGGCGCCCTGAGGGGTGAGGGGAAGCGGGGGGAATCCGCACGCCGTCGCTTGGGCCGGGAGCCCCGGAGGCCGGATCGCTCCTCTCCCCGGGCCGGAGTTCGCCGGGCGCTTTCGCCCGGCGCGCTTTGCTGTACGCTGCCCTGCATGAGGGAATCGAGCGCGGGTTTGCGAAGACCAGGGAAGGGCGGCCCGGCCGCTGTCCTCGGAGTTGTCCTGGGGTTGGCCGTGTCCTTTCTGCCTGGCGGCTGTCTCGCCGAGTCCGCCGATTCCAAGGCCGTGGCGGCCACCCTGATTCGCGCTTCCGGGCAGGCTGAGGTGGTTGTTCCGCCGGATCGGGCCTGGGTGGATGTGGCGGTGGTGAATCGAGACGCCGAGGCCTCGGCGGCGGTGGCCGCGAACGCCGCGGAGAGCAAGCGGGTGAGCGAGGCCCTGGGCCAGGCCCTGGGCTCCAGCGCTCGGGTGACCAGCGGTGGGTATTCCCTCGCGCCGAATTATCGCTACGTCCAGGGGCAAGGGCAGATTCTCGACGGCTTCATCGTTCGCAACCGATTGCGCGTGAGCCTCGAGGATGTGACCGCGGCGGGCAGGGTTATCGATGCCGCGTCCAAGGCGGGAGCGAGCGAGATCCAGCAGGTCAGCTACGGCCTCGCCGACGAGGGACCGGTGCACGAGCAGGCCCTGGCCGAGGCGACACTCAACGGGGTCGCCCGGGCAGGGGTGATGGCCGGCGCTCTCGAGTTGAGCGTGCGGCGCGTGGTTTCGGTGGAGGATTCCGGGGCCGCGCCAGCACCCGTGGTTCGCGAAGTGCGCATGCTGGCGAAGTCCGCTGGGGATTCCGCTGTGCCCACATCCCTGGAGCCGGGTGGGGTCCGGGTGCGCGCCAGTGTCACCGTTGCCGTGGAAGTCGGCCCCTAGCGGAAGGTCTCGAAGTGGATTCGGCAAAGGCCAGCGACGATCTGACCGCGCTCCCCGAATGGCGGGCTCTCGCGCAGCACCGCGACCGCCTGGGGGATTTGGAGCTTGCCCGGCTCTTTGATCAGGATGCTCGCCGAGCGGAGCGCTTGGCCATGGAGCACGACGACCTCCTGCTCGACTATTCGAAGAATCTTGTCACCGAGGAGACCCTCGGCCTGCTCGCGGGTTTGGCCCGGGCCAGGCGGATCCCGGCCCGGATCGCGGCTCTCTTTGCCGGGGAGCCCATCAATGCGAGCGAGGATCGCCCGGCGCTCCATGTCGCCCTGAGAGCTCCCAGGGAGCGGACCCTGGAAGTGGCCGGCAGCGATGTGGTGAGCCAAGTACACGACGTCCTGGCGCGTATGGCGTCGTTCTGCGAGGCCGTTCGCTCCGGGGCGTGGGTGGGGTATTCCGGTCGGCGAATCCGTCACGTGGTCAATCTTGGGATCGGGGGGTCGGATCTGGGGCCGCGCATGGCGTGTCGGGCCCTGGCCGCTTATACGGACGCCGACCTGCAGGTTCATTTCGTCGCGAATATCGACGCCGACGACTTGGGCGGGAAACTCGCGGGTCTGGACCCGGCGGAAACCCTCTTCGTCGTCTGCTCCAAAACCTTCACCACCGAGGAGACCCTGGCGAATGCCCACGCCGCTCGGGAATGGCTGCTGGCCTCTCCGGCGGACGAGAGCGCCGTGGCTCGCCATTTTGTTGCGGCCTCGGCGAACCTCGAGGCGGCGGGGCGCTTCGGGATCGACCCGACCCTCTGCTTTGAGTTCTTGGATTGGGTGGGCGGACGTTTTTCGCTGGCCTCTTCGGTGGGCCTCTCGCTCATGCTGGCTATCGGGCCCGAACGTTTTCGCGAGATGCTCGCCGGGATGCATTCCATGGACGAGCATTTTCGCACCGCTCCCCTAGAGGCGAATATGCCCGTGCTTCTGGGACTCCTGGGGGTCTGGTACGTCGGTTTCCATGGGGTCTCGAGTGAATGCGTGGCGCCCTACAGCGAGGCTCTGGCCGATTTTCCCGCCTTCCTCCAACAACTCGAGATGGAGAGCAACGGGAAGCGGGTGAGCGAGAGGGGCGAGCCCTTGGGGCACGAGACGGGCCCGGTGGTCTGGGGGCAGTCGGGAACCCGGGGCCAGCACGCCTTCTTTCAGATGTTGCACCAGGGGACGCGCTGGGTGCCCTGCGATTTTATCGGCTTCGCCCGGGGACACGCCCGGGTGGCCGACCATCAGGATCGTTTGATGGCGAACCTTTTTGCCCAGAGTGAGGCCTTGGCCTTCGGTCACCGGGGTTCGCCCGAGCAGGCCTGTCCCGGAAATCGGCCGAGCAATACTCTGCTGGCTCCGCTCCTGACCCCCCGGATCCTGGGCCAACTCCTCGCGCTCTACGAGCACAAGGTCGTGGTCCAGGCCGCTGTCTGGGGGATCAATGCCTTCGACCAGTGGGGCGTCGAACTCGGCAAGAAATTGGCGGGTCGGATTCGTCAGGAAATCGAGGCGGGCAGCGTTTCCGAGGGCCAACACGACGCCTCCACTCAGGCTTTGATCGAGCGCTACCTCGCCCAGCGGGATGCGGGAGACTGAGCGCGTCCTCCCGGGGCGAGTTCTAGGACTCCCCTGCGGCGAGGCTGCGCTCGAGGGCGCGCGCCCCCTCTCCGGGCTGGCCCGTTCCCACGGCGCGTCCTTCGAGTTGGGTGATGGCCGTCGCCCCCCGCACGGCATTGAGGGCGATGATCTCCCGGGCACCCTGGAGATCCGAGCGGCGAAGGTCGGGGTCGGCGACCAGGTTGAGGGGCTTGCGGGCGTCGATTTTTGCCAGGGCGATGCTCTCGACGCCTCCGAGAGTGGGGGAGGGGGTCCGGGCGCGACCGTCCCCATCGATGACGATCAGGCTCGAGCGAGTCCCCTCCACCAGGCGGCCTCGATCGTCGAAGAAGAGGAGTTCGTCGAGTTCGTTTTTCAGGCAGAGCGCCCGGGCCTCTTCGAATTCCGGGACAGGGCTCAGCTTGGCCCCCGGGTGTCGGCCCGGACCCGGATGGGGGAACGGGGCGATGCCGCCGCGCCAGGCCGCACTGCTCGGCCCCAGACCCCGGGCTTCGGCGACGAGCAGGGATTCGCCCGAGGACTTTTCACCCGCCGCCATGCGGACGATCCCCGGGCCCTCGCCGAAGACGGCGCGCGCCAGGGTCTCGAACCCCTGGCGGATCGCCCCGGGTGCCGGGGGGGGGAGGCCCAGGGCAAGGCTATCCCGGGTCAAACGCGCGCAGTGGGCCTCGAGCCAGCGGGCTCGCCCATGCTCGACCCTGGCCGTGGTGTAGGGACGAGTGGATTTGCCCAGGCTGTGCTGGGGATCATTGCCCCGAATCCGAGCCAGGGCTCCGTCGATCCAATAATCCCGGATTCCCAGGACGTCGTCCCTGGCCGGCGCTTCAGCGCTCCTCAACAGGGACCCAGTGGGTCTCTGTGGGGCCGGTGTAGATCTGCCGCGGTCGGCCAATCTTGAAATCGGGATCGCTGTGCAGCTCGATCCATTGGGCGATCCAGCCCGGGAGGCGACCCAGGGCGAAGAGCGCGGTAAACATGTTGGAGGG
Organism: Myxococcota bacterium; assembly: GCA_029243605.1. GTDB lineage: Bacteria > Myxococcota_A > UBA9160 > UBA9160 > UBA4427 > JAZXM01. Next base: position 35,977 of record JAQWRT010000065.1, on the reverse strand, counting down.
CGTTCCGATCGCGTTGTAGATCACCCCAGAGTAGAAATCGACGTTGGGGTAGAGCCGGCGCTCGACGAAATAATCGTCCTTGAGCGCGATCTCCTCGAGTTCCACGGCAATCTCCAAGAGTCGGCTATGAACGCCGAGCTTGTTGAGCACGTCGAAGCACGCCTTCTTGATGATCCGGGCCCGGGGATCGAAATTCTTGTAGACCCGGTGACCGAAGCCCATCAGGCGCGAGGTGTCGTCATTGCTCTTGGCGCGTTCGACGAATTCCTTGCCTGTCATGCCCTCGTCGCGGATCGCGGCGAGCATTTCGATGACCGCCTGATTGGCGCCGCCGTGGAGCGGACCCCAGAGTGAGTTGATGCCCGCTGAAATGGCGCCGAAGAGGTTCACCATGGAGGAGCCCACCAGCCGTGTTGTCGAGGTCGAACAATTCTGTTCGTGGTCGGCATGCAGGATGAAGAGCAGGTCGAGAGCCTTGCGGACGACCTCATCGACCTCGTAGTCCTCGCAGGGGGTACCGAACATCATCCACATAAAATTGCCCACGTAGTCGAAGCTGTTATTCGGATACATGAACGGTTGCCCCACCGAGTGCTTGTACGCGTAGGAGGCGAGGGTGGGGAATTTTGCGATCAGCCGGTGAACCGAGATCTCGACTTCGCGGCCGTCACGCGGGTCCAAGGAGTCGGGATAGAAGGTCGCCAGCGCTCCCACCGCCGCCGAGCCCGCCGCCATGGGGTGCGCGTCCTTCGGGAGGGAGGCGTAGAACTTTCTGAAATCTTCGTGGAGCATGGTGTGGTGGTTGATCGAGCTGGTGAAGTAATCGAGTTGTTCGGCATCGGGGAGGTTGCCGTACATCAGCAGGTAGGAGACCTCGAGGAAGCTGGACTTCTCGGCCAATTCCTCGATGGGAATCCCGCGATAGCGGAGGATGCCGTTCTCACCGTCGATGAAGGTGATGGCGCTTTTACACGAGCCGGTATTCGCGTAGCCGGGATCGAGGGTGATGTAGCCCGTATCCGCCCGGAGTCGGCTGATATCGATGGCGCGCTCGCCCTCGCTGCCGGTCACCACGGGAAGCTGCACGGTTTGGTCTCCGAGGCGGAGTTCTGCGGTTTCGGCCATGGTGATGTCCTCCCGGTCATGAGTTGTGGGGCTGATGGTTCGCCTCCCGGGCGGCCTAGGGCCGCGACCCAGCTTCCGGATGGGGTTTATCCCAGGGAAGCCGTACGAGGGAGGGGAACCCCAACCCTAGCCAATTGCACGCTTTTTTGACAGGGCGGTGAGGGGGGGAGCCGTGCCCGGCGGGGGGGGCAGTGACGCCCGGTAAAAGGAGCTTCACTCGTTTCGACGCGGTGGGTCCGCTGAACGACGTACGGGGTTCAGTCCGATTTCAGCCGCCCTTGCGCTTGACCTTGAAGCCCCGCTTTGTGAGGGCTTCGCTCACGGTGTCGCGCTGGTCACCCTGGATTTCGATGATTTCGTTCTTGAGGGCTCCGCCCGTCCCACACAGTCTCTTCAGGTCCCTCGCGAGTTCGCGCAGCTCGTCGCTGGAAACCTGAACGCCTTCGATGAGAGTGACTGTTTTTCCGCCGCGCCCCTTGCTGCTGCGTCCCACGCGAACCACGCCGTCGCTCTCTGGGTTGCTTAGGGCGGCGGCCGCGCCGCGGCCGCCGGTCCGAGGGTTGGCGCGGCATTGACAGCGCGCCGACGCAAGCCCGCAATGCGGGCACATGCGCCCGTATTCCGAGGAATAAACGGTTTTGGAGGGACTGCGCTTGGACATGCGGGCAGCTTAGCCCCGGCGGGGCCCGGCGTCGTCTAGACCTTCGGAATTTTGAGGCGCCGGTGGTCCACCATGATGCATCGATCCTGGATGACATCAATGTTGGCCGCTCTGAGCCGCTTCGCCGAGGGGCCGTCCTCGATGCCGAGCTGCATCCAGACCGCCCGGGGGCGGGGTTGCATGGCGATAATTTCATCGACGTGGCCGGCCACATGACTCGATGCTCGGAAGAGGTTGACGATATCGATGGGCGCGTCGGCTTCGGGCAGCTCGGAGAGACTCGGGCAGGCTTCCTCGCCGAGAACCTCGGACAATTTGGGATTGACCGGGACGATCCGGTAGCCGTGCTCCTGCATGTAAAGGGGGATCCGGTGGGCATCCTCGCGTGGGCTCTCCTTGATGCCGACCACGGCGATGGTTCGGGCGCTGGCCAGCAGCTGCCGCAATGCATGATCTTCCCGGTTATCCTCCACCGTTCCTTCCCTCCTGGCTTTTACGGGCTCGGCCGGCGGGCCAGGGGATCGGGCGCCCTTTTCACCGGAGGAGTCTCGCTCTCGGGCAAGAGTACCCTGCCGACTCGACACCTGCCCGCCCAGTCGATAGGGTAGTGCGCCATGTCTTGTCCCTTTCGCGCAATACCTCCTCGTTCGGGGGAGATGACGGTTCGGTCCCCGGTGAACTTTTTTCTCGCAGGGCTCGCTCTCATTTCCGTGCTCCTGTTCTCCGGGTCCGCCCAAGCGGTGGATGACCCGGCGGCGAGCCTTCGGCAAACGGTGCTCGCCAACGGACTCACGGTCCTGACCCTCGAGGACCACAGTACCCCGGTGGTTTCCTTCCAGATGTGGGTTCGTGCCGGCTCCCGGGACGAGACCTTCTACACCGGGATTGCTCATCTCTTCGAACACATGATGTTCAAGGGGTCGAAGCGGGTGGCGCCCGAGGAGCACGCCCGGTTGGTGGGAAGCCGGGGCGGACGGATCAATGCCTATACGAGCCGGGACGTCACGGTCTACCACGAGGATGTCACGGCGGAGTCGCTGCCCCTGGTGTTGGCCCTCGAAGCCGAGCGCGTCCAGAACCTCGACATCAGCGAGGACACCCTGGAGAGCGAACGCGAGGTCGTCCTTGAAGAGCGGCGGATGCGAACCGAGGACCGGCCCGGTGGAGTGGCCTTCGAGGCCCTGGCGGCCCTGGCCTGGCAAGCTCATCCCTATCGCTGGCCCGTGATTGGGTGGCGGGCGGACGTCGAGGCGGTGACCGTCGAGGCCTGCCGTTCGTTCTTTGACACCTATTACTCCGCCAACAATATCGTGCTCGTCATCGTGGGGGATATCGATACGGCCGAGACTCTGGCCCGAGTGAAAGAGGAATTTGGCGGCGTGCGGCGCGCCGAATCGATCCCGCGCAATCCGGGCAAGGTGGTGGCCCAGCGCGGTGAGCGTCGTTCGACGATTTATTACCCCGTGCGGATTCCACTTCTCTATGCGGGCTGGCACGCCCCCAAGGCGGGCGCTCCCGATGGCGATGCTTTGGATGTCGCGAGCCAGATCTTGTCGGCGGGGCGCTCCAGCCGGCTCTACCGCAAGCTGGTGCATGAAAACGAGCAGGCCCTCTATGCCGAAGGGGGCTATTGGGCCATGCAGGAAGCCGGGCTCTTCTTCGCGGTGGCCGGCGTTCGTCCCGGGGCGGAGATCGACGATGTCGAGGCGGAATTCTTCGCCCAGATCGATCGGATGGCCCGGGAGCCCGCGAGCGACGCAGAACTCGCGAAGGCCAAAGCCATCCTCGAGGTGGGGCTCGTGGAGGGCTTGTCGACGACCCATTCCCTGGCCTCCCGGATCGGAGACGACTACGTCCTGCTGGGCCGAGTGCGGAGTCTGGATGAACGCCTAGCGGCCATCCAGGCGGTCACTGCCGAGGATGTGATGCGCGTGGTTGGCGACTACCTCGGTCAGGAAAGCCGCAGCGTCGTCCAGGTCATCTCGCCGCCCGCTTCGGGGGATCAGACTTCGGATGATGAGATGGCCGGGCCGGCCGAGGGGGGGGAGTAATGGCAGGATTTCGACGGGGTGCGCGCCGCACCGGACTTTTTTCCATGTGCGGGATCTTGCTAGGACTTTTCTTTGTTCAGGGCTGTGCCTCGTGGAGTCATCGAACTCCCGCCTGGGAGCAGCCACCACCGCCGCTCAAAGAGGGCCCGGTGGTGTCGGCGGATGCCCTGACCCGGACGCGCCTTGAAAATGGCTTGGTCGTTCTGATTCTTGAGGACCATCGTCTACCCACGGTGAATCTGGCCCTGACCGTGCGAAGCGGTGCGGGCTCGGTGGATCCCAGTCAGGCGGGTTTGGCCGAGCTTACCGCCGAGTTGATGAATCGCGGGGCAGGGGACCGAGATGCCCTGGCCCTGGCCGAAGCGGTGGATGCCCGCGGCGCGTCCCTCAGCGTTTCGGCGGGGTGGGATTCCATGTCCGCCCACGTTTCCGGCCTGTCCCGGGATCTGGATTTTCTGCTCGGCGTTCTCGCCGATGTCGTCCTTGTTCCGCGTTTTGACGCGCCGGAAGTTGAAAAGGCGCGCAGCGAACAATTGGCGGGCCTCGAGGCGGCCAACGACAACCCCGGCGAACTGGTTCGTCGCGAGGCCATGGCCGCCCTCTACCCCGGCCATCGTTACGGGGTGCCGGTCTCCGGGGTCCCGGATAGCGTCAATGTTCTCGAGGCCTCTAATATCCGTGCGCTCCACGCGGGCTTCTTCGTGCCCGCCAACGCAATTCTCTCGGTCTCGGGGGATGTCAATCCGAAATCGGTGCTGGCTGAGTTGTCCGGGAATTTCAAGGCATGGGATTCTGCGGCCAAGGGCCCCTTCGCGGGAGCGACTACGCCGCCGCCGCCGACGCCCACCCCGGCTCGCCGGCGGATCGTGATCGCCGACAAGCCCGACCTGAATCAGGCCCGGATCATCCTGGGCCATGAGGGCATCGCCCGGGACGATCCGCGTCGGCTGACGGCCTCGGTCCTGAACGCGACCTTCGGTGGCAGCGGCTTTTCCTCGCGGCTGATGAAGAAGTTACGCTCGCAGGCGGGCCTCACCTACGGCGTGCGTTCGGGCTTTGCCATGCGGGCCCAGCCCGGCCCCTTTTCGATTTCTACGTTCACGCGCGTAGCGGAAACCCGCCGAGCCGTGGACATGCTCCTCGAGGAGTTGACCGCCCTGCGAACCACCCAGCCCCAGAGCGCCGATGAACTCGCCAAGGCGAAGAGCTACATGGTCGGTCAGTTCGGTCTCGGCCTCGAAACCTCTCAGGCCGTACTTTCCAGCTTGGTCAATCTCGAGATCTACGGCCTGCCCGCGGATTCTCTGGATACCTATCGCACCCGGGTCAGCGCGATTACGGCGGAGCAGACGCGACGGGTGGCGGATGAACTGCTGCACCCGTCTCGGGCGGCCATCGTCCTGTTGGGTCCGGCCGATATTCTCGGGCCCGAGTTTGAGGACCTGGGCGCGGTCGAAATCGTCAAGCCCTGACCGCTACTTCCGGGTCACTCGTCCCCGACCCACCCTTGGTGATTATTCGCCAAAGATGTCAAGGACATCGCTGCCTCGGACGTAGCGCGAGGGCTGGATGGCCTCGGCGAGTTCCCGAGTGGTGATGCCCTGGGGACGGATGGCTTCGAGCCAGCCCGACTGGATCGGGCGATATTCGCCGGGTGTCAATCCCAGCCCCCGGTGCAGGGCGAAGAGGCTATCGAGATCCTCCAGGGCCTTGTAGGCGGCGAAGAGCGAACTCGGCCGGTTCTTGACGAAGCGTCGGAGTTCGAAGCCCACCACCCGCCTTGCCCCCGAGGTGCGCAGGTACTGGTCCAGGGCATCCTGGAGTGCTTCGCGAACCCGGGTGGCGCGGCCAAAACGGGGGCCGAGGAGTTCGTCCAAGAGAGCGACCGCCTCGGCGGCCTCGGTCCCTTCGACCCGGGCATCGGAGATTCGGAGTCGGTAGCCGTCCCAAAGGGTCAAGCCGTGGCCGGCATCGTCGATGACCATGGCCCGTCGCAGTTGGCCCATATATTCGGCCTGGCTCATGGGTTCGACGTCGAGCCCGAGTTCTTCCACCGAGACCCGGTTGAAGGGGAGCCAGGGGGCCGGCACCCAAGCCGCCGGGGTGGGCACGTGTTCGGAGCCGATGAACATGGTGCTTGGGTCGTCGCGTGAGCCTCCCGTGGGGTGCAGGTCGGCGAGGGAGTCGTAGCCCGGGGGAATGGCCAACTGGTCCAAGCTGAGGGGCAGGCCGTCCTCGCGACTTTGGAAAGTCGAGTACGCGAGCATCCAATCCGGCGTCGATTGGGGATCGGGAATCCCGAAAACCGGTCGGGCGCCCGTTCCGTTCGATGAAATCGTTCCGACGAAGTCGATCTCGTTGGCCACATAATCGACCCCGCCATCCGGGCGAACGACCCCCGTGGCATCGACGTATCGGCCTGCCGCGCGTTGTTGGATCTCGATGAGGTCGGCGTCTACCAGGATCTCCAGGGCGGAGAGGTCGCCGATTTGGGCGAGGCCGTCACCCGCGAGGGTTCGAGCCGTGATGGAGAGCTTGCCGCCCACAGAGAGCTTCTCTCCCATGCCCATGGAGAAAGTGTCCGCCACGATATCAAGGTCGCCGATCCGCTTGAAAAGAGTGGAGGCCAGGGCCGAACGGGGGGTGTGGGCAACCTCGAGATCGCCGACAAAATCGCCTCCTACGCGAACCTCGATGGTCTCGGCTCGGAGGGTAAAGAGGTCCGCGGAGTTGCCTCCCAGCCCAAGGGTTGGGAGCAGATCGGATGCACCCAGGAGCGTGGGATCGAAGTTGACCCGGAATCTCTCGAGTTGGCTCTGGACGCCGACGTCGCCATCGAGCAGCCCCTGGCCCCGGAGTCCCAGGACCAATTCGTCTTGGGAGGGATTGCCCGGGTCGTCGGCCGCTTCGATGGTCGAGGTCACATGGATCGTCTCACCGGCGAGTTCAACTCGGCCGTCGATCACCAGGTCGCCGTTGTAGGTCTGGTCCGCCACCGTCAATATGGCGAGGGAGGGATTGTCGGCGCTGCTTTCCGGCGCGCTGAGAAGGATATTGAGCGGCGTATTGGGGTCTTCGCCGAAGGTCAACGAGCCGAGGATGATATCGAAGTCCGGGGTCGCCGATGAGGCGAGCACCGTGATGTCCGGTCCGGTGCCCGATGCGAAAGCTCCGAGGGTCAGATCCGAGAGGTAGAGCTTGTTGTAGAGGCCGTCGTCCAGGCGGATACTTCCCCCGGTAGTTCGGATGGTGTAGGCGATGCCCTGGGCCTGGGTGGGGCCCAATTGGGTGACCGGGTTGGGAAGGCACCCAGTACTGCAATCGCCGGCGCTTTCGTTGAAGGACTGGGTCTGCTCGAAGAGGAGGGTGTTGGGCGAGGTGTTGACGAATAGACCTTGGTCGTCGAAGAGGCTGGCCCCCCGCAACAGGAGTTCGTTGTTCTCGGCTTTGATCACGCCGAGTCCGTTGGTTTTGAACTGAATTTCCGGGGCGAAGATGGCAAAGCTTTCGAAGTCCTGGGTGAAGTCGAGGTCAGAGCCGTTGCTCTGCTCGAGCAGTACGAGGTTGGTGGCGTCGACTCCCTGCCCAGCGCCCAGCAGGATATTGCGCGCATCGCTGAAATCACTGAAATGATTGATGCGGATATCGCCCAGGACCGAATCCAGTTGCAGTTGTCCGAGGGTTGTGGCCAGTCCGGAGGTGTCCTTGACCTCGATCTGGCTCTTGAGCGGGATCAGGCTCTCCCCCGCCGCCAGCCCGGGGATAGCGTCCACCAGGCTGCCGTGCTGGCGGACCTGGAGACCCGCACCGCTGTTCTCGAGGTCGCGAAGCCGCAAACTCACGGTGGCGGCGCCCGTAGCATCGCGAAGGCTCACCACGGGCAGGTAGTCCGTCGGCGGTGCATTGGGATACAGGGGTAGGAGGGGGTCATCTCCTGCGCTCAGGAGCAGAAGGTTCGCGTCGAGGACGACGTCTTCCGCGAAGCCGAGATCGCCCTGGTTGAGTAGGCCTGCCCGGAGTTGCAAGAGTCCCTCGCTGTTGAGTTCGAGGTTGGTCTCGCCGAGGTCGTTGTCGGCTCGCCGGACGACCCAGTCGAAGGGGCTGACGGCGATCAGCGAGGCGAGTTGAAAGAGCCCTCCATCGAAATGAATCGTTCGGGTAGCGCTCTCGGTATAACCGATGGATTCCAGGGCGAGGGTGAGGTCCGAACCCACCACAGTCTCTGGAGTGACCGTGATACTCCCCGTCTGGCTCGTGAGGAGTACCTGGTTGAGCGGGGCATTGCCCGCCAGTCCGAGTTGGGTGGTGGGATCGATGAAGTTGGAGTCCATCAGGAGTCGGTCGGCGACCAGGTCGCCCACCTGATTGATCTGAATGAAGCCCGGCGCATCCGCGGGGACCGCGTTGAAGTCGAAGGCGGTGGGTACGAGGCCCGTCGTGGCCTCGCCGTCGAAGTTGCTTAGCCGAACCTCGCTGCCCGGGAGAACGACGGGAGAAGTCGTGGCGCTGCCGTCGTCGCTGGCGCGCAGCACCACAGCGTCGCCCCGAATCTGTAGGGCGAGGGCGCCGGGGTTGACGGCCAGGGCCTCCTCGACGATCAGGTCGCTGCCATCCGCGCGCTCGAGGATGACCACCGGCGCGGAGAGGACGAGTTGTTCGCTCGCCTGGAGCGCGTGCAGGGCGGAAAAATCGTTCAGGGTCAGGGTGCCGTCGTCCGAGCGGATCCCGAGCCGTCCGGGTTCTTGGGCGCCAAAATTTGCGGCCAAGCTGGGGAGGATGGATTGTGCGATGGAGGCGTCCTGGCGAAAGACGAACTCAAGAGTGGCGCCGGGGGTGAGGGGCTGGAAGATCGGGGTGACGCCGCCCTGGGGCGCGAGTTGGATGCTTGAGGTCGATCCGCCGCCGTTGCCGCCAACGCCGTCGCCGGCCACCAATCGGATTTGGTCGGCGGCCAGAGTCATACCCGATGCGAAATCCAGGACCCCCGGAGTGCTCAGTCCCGCTCGGAGGACGAGCTGGCTGGTGCTGGGGGTGGTGAAAGCAATCTTTTCATTCAGGGCTTGGGTGTAACGGAAGGACCCGAGCCCACCGATGTCCAATGTTTCGACCGCGAGGCTGTCTGTGATCGAAGCCAAGTCGATGCCGCCGAGGGCGTGCAGGCTGAGTTGGCTGCCCACGAGTCCTTCGGCCCCGTTATCTCCCAGGACGATGCCCGCGCCGCCTTCGGTGGCTCCATCCGAGCGCAGGGTGTAGTCGACCCCCGCGACGCCACCGGTGAAGCGCCCGGCGTCGGGAATCGTTTCGTCGCCGATGGCGGCATCCTGACGTAGAGTGAAGGCCGTCACCTGGCCGCCCGTGCCATCTTCGAGGCTGAGGTTCGTCAGGGTCTCCGAGCGCACTTGGGCGGTCCCTTGGGAGTCTCCGTTGCCGGCCCAAAGCGTGATGTCTTCCGCGGCCAGCACCAGACTCAGGGGAGTTCCCGTGACGGGGTCCACGCCAAAGGCGAGATCTCCCTCGCCTCCACTGCCGGCATGGAGCACGATGGTTTCTTCTGCGGCGAGGTTCCCCTCGATCAGCAGGCTCGGGTCCTCGGCCGTGGTTGGGGCACCCGCGGAGAGAGACAACTGGAGGCCCGCGTTGGAGATGGCGTTGGCGAGGGCCTCGTCCACCACGAATTCTTCGCTGACCGCGAGGTCGAGCAGGGCAAGGGAATCGGGATCCGTCGCAAAGCTTCCCCCCACCGAAATTCCTGTGCCGGCTTGGAGTCGTAGCTCGAGATCAGGGTCCGAAACCGTGGCCGGATCCGTGATGCTGAGGATTCCATCCGAGGCGGCCAAGGTATATTGCTCGAGGAGGGTCAGGTCGCCTCCGGCGATCTGGCTGCCCACCCCGTCGGCCGTGAGATCCGCCTCCTGGAAGAGGGAGAAGCGTTGGGGGGCCGCGCCGACGCCTGCTTCGGCGTGAAAGACCGCCGCGCCGAGGTCGATGGTGGCCGTGGTGCTCTCGCCGCCGTGGCCGTCGCCCACGGCGAGAAGGATTTCCTCGCCGATGAATTCAGGGGCCCCGGAGAAGGTCATATTGCCCGTGCCCGCTGCGGCTCCCGGTGAGATCTGGATCGCCTGATCGGCGGCGAGGAGGGTGGTTCCCGGGAGCGTTTCACTGATTTGGATGTCGCCGACATGGTAGATCCCCACGTCGCTGAAGCGCTGGTCGGGATCGCTGCTCGCGTGGGAACGGGCGTCGAGCACCGCATCCTCAAGGGTGAAGCTCCCGCTGCCCGCGCTCTGGATTCGTCCGCCCTGAGTCAGGATCCGAGTGGGGGTCGCATCGCCTGGGGTCAGATGGGCAATGGTGACCGAGGCCGCATCGCCCGAGACCTCGAAAAAGACGTCGCCGCCGGTTTGGTCGTTGTCCCAGCGGGTGTCGATTTGGCCGTTCACCGTAATTTTTTGGGCGCTCGCGACCAGGGACGTGAGGTCGGTTCCGATATCGACGCTTCCACCCTGGGTCAGCAGGGTGGCGCCCTGGGCAATTGTGATGTCGCCGCCCGTTGCATTGGTCGAGGGGTCGCCGGCCGAGAGCGGGCCAAATTCCGTGACCCGGGCGCGCAGGGCGATATTTCCGCCGGGCAGCGCGGTGGAGGGGGTTTCGACCAGAGATGTGTCGAAGTCGCCGGCGAGAGTCAGATTGCCGCCGGCGCTAAAGAGCACGATCGAGCCGCCGTCGGTCTTGATGGATCCCGCAAGGGTGATGTCGCCTCCGACTACAGCGCTCTCGTTGGGGCCGAGCGCGTTCGGGACGACGGCGGCTTGGCTCGTGAACCCGATGGAGCCGCCAAAGACCTCTTCTCCCGCTTCGTCCCGAGTGGGATTGGTGGTGTCGATCTCTCCGGCGAAGGTGCTGTTTCCAGCGAAGGAGGTAGACCCGATGGCCCCTCCGTTCGTACTGATGCGCGTCCCCGCAGCTGCGTTGATATCGACCCCGTCGAGGAGGATGGATCCGCCCGCAGAACGGATATCCGCGTTGATCCCGAGGGTGCCGATATAGCTGTTTGAGATCTGCCCGGCCTCCACGGGGTTCTGCTTCTGGGTCAGGTCACCGGCCTTGAGCGCGATGTCCAGCACAAGATTCGATGCCGCAGTGGGGTCCGCGTTGGGGTCGGCCACGACGCCGACTTCCTCTTGGAGAGTGAGGTCGTTGGAGGCCAGCAGGGAGAGGGTGGCCCGGGTGCCCGCGGCGGAATTGGCCGCCTGGGGGTTGATTGGGGCCAGGACGGTGATGTTTCCGTTTTGGGTCCCCTGGACGGTGTCGACGGTCTCGGTGAGCAGGGTGACGCTGATTCCTTGCTCAAGGGCGCCCGTAATCAGTCCGGCCTGGAGTTCGGAGTCATCGACAGTCGGCCGCACCACGGGGCCGCCATTGAATTGGAAGAGGGGGTTTTCGAGTTGATCCTGGGAGAGGCCCGGATCGAGGCAAGCGGGGCTCAACGTGTCGCACGGCGCCCCCACGATGGAGATATTGTTGGGGTCGATGAGCCAGCTTCCCCCCTGATCGGTGGGGCGACCGCTCAGGGCACGCAGGTCCGGGCTCCCGCCGAGATCCAACCAGAGCTTGCCCGAGGTTTCGGCGAAGCCGCCGTTTCCGCCCAGGGGCCCACCGGTCGCGGAGAGCGCGCCGTAGATTTGGGCGGTCTCGTCGGCCCAGACGATGACTTCTCCGCCGTCACCGAGTTCTGTCGCGTCGGCCTTCAGGGTGGCGCCCGCGTGGACAAATGTGCCTCGCGCGCTTCGGACAGAACTGGCTCCCTGGCGGTCCCCACCCACCCGAATGCGCCCGCCTCCGGTCGATCCCGATGCGTCGAGGGTGGCTCCGTCCTGAATGGACACGTAGTCGCCCAGGACATCGATCGTGCCCCCGGAGTCTTCCGTGCCAAGGCCGCTGGCATCGAGGTGACCCTCGACCTCGACGAGGCCGCCTTCGCCTCCGGCCAACTCGATGGAGGCCGCCCGCACGCTTCCCTGGCTGCGGATCGCGAAGGAGAGCATGTCGCCGGCCGCCATGCGCACGTGGCCACGCCCGGCGTCGATGCTGCCGGTGTTCTCCACCGCCGGAGTCGGAGTGATGCCCTCGGAGGGGGACAGGCTGGATTGGATGATGATGGGGCTGTCGTGATCCCGGAGAAGAATTTCCTCTCCCGCGGCCATGAGGAAGGATCCGTCGGGGGTATTGATGTGACCGAAATTGGCCACCGAGCGCCCGAGCAAGGAGATCGCGGAGCCCTGCATCCAGCCCGAGTTGGTCACCGAGCCGTCGAGGGCGCCGAAGCGGTACTCGCCGGTGAGGAAATCTGAGTTGGATAGATCGCCTGCGGCGGCGATGATCTGGCCGACGTCGACGAACGAGCCGTCGCGGAAATTAATCCCGGCCCGGTTGGTGAAGATACAGGTGGCGTCGCAAACCACGCGTCCCCAGAAATCGCTGGCGTGCTCGCCCGGGCTGCGGTTGAGGATGGCGAAACCGTCGGCCTGACGGAATTCGAGGCTATGGCCCGCCGGTTGTTGGAGGTCGGTCTGCCAGTCAAGGATGACGTTCGTGCTGTGTTGGCTGAACTCGGTGAGGACGTCGGTGTTGATGGTGAAGTCACCCTGTCCCTGGCTCGTGGTGGCGTTGCCCAGGGCGGTTTCGGTCCCCGTGGCGTCGGCCGGTGACGTCTCGCCCTGGAGGGCCAGGGAGAGGAGTGCGATGCCGGCGACCCGGGCCAGGAGGTGGCGGCGCGGCGGGCCCGGGGCGTTCGCGTCGGATCCGGCGAGCCGTCCGGGCAGAGGCCCGACCCGAGCGCCGTTTTGCCGATTGTTCGACCTGTCTCGATCTCTCATCACCAGACCCCATTGATCAGGAAATAGAAGGTTCCGTTGTCGTCGGAAGTGCTTTCACTCTTGGCGTTCAGGCAGCCCAGGTCGGGGCTGCCCAAGGCGGTAGTCGTGCTGCAGTCGACTTCCTGATGGATTCCCCGGGCCCAGTCGACCCGTACCGTGAAATTGCCCTTGTAGACGAATTCAACGCCGGCCCCGGCGCCCACCAGGAACTGGTTGAGTTCGGTTCCCGATCCGAGTTGGGGGTTGTTCCGGATACTCTTGCCCACGTCCACGAAGCCGCGAAAAACCAGATCCCAGTCCGGGCGCCCGTAGACCTGTTGCGGGGCCAGTCGGAAATCGCCCACCCAGGGAAGCTTGAGGGGTTCCCGAGAAATCGGGAGGGAACGCGGGAGGTGGAAGGCATACTCGGCGGTGCCCATGTAGACGCTGTCACCGACGGCGACGCCCTGGGGAAAACCGCGCACGCTGTAGAGTCCGCCGATCACTTGGGAGCTCTGGGGAATCAATCGGTAATCGAAGGCATATTGGCCCCGACCGCTCAGGGAAACCTCGTGGCTGAGAGTCGAACTGCCCGGGGTGTTGGGGTTTCGCCAGGCGCGGTTCCAGAGCAGGGGCTCGAGGTATTGGCTCAGGCCAGCTTCGAATTGAATCACCCACCAATCGGAATCCGTCGAGGCACGCCCCAGCCCGCCTCCAAAATTCTCCGCGTTGTCCGCCGGGCTCCCTAGGGCGGTGGCGTACTCGCCGACGATTCGCCCGAACAGGCTCGAGTAGGCGTTGCTTCGATCGAATTTAAAGCCCATATCGAAGACCGCCAAGGTGACATCGGCAAGGTTCCCGGCGCTCTTGTTGTCGAGTTGGACGCCGCGAAAGCGGGTGTTGGCGATCAGGTCGAGGAAAAAGTTCCGATATTGGAAAGCGTTGTAGGTGAGGCCGCCGCCGACATGCCAGTCGCTGCTGAGCAACGAGTCCGCGGCATCAAAGCCCCCGGGCAACTCCTCGACCACATCGGAACTGATACGAGTCCAGCCCCCGGTCAGGTTCCAACGCAAGCGGGCGACTCCCCACCAGGGGATCTTGTCCCGGTTGAGCAATTTGAGCAGGCTGGGTTCCCGATTGCCCGGGACCATCCAGTCCGCGCGCTCCTCGCCGAACCAGGGCGCCTCGTAGGCGGCCTGGATGCTGTTGACATTGTCCAGGTCCGCGTTCAGGTAGTTGATCGAGAGGATGTCATCGCGGTTCGTGAGTTGGCGATGCACGTAGCCCAGGCGAGTTTGCCAGAGTCCGGTTCGCTCGGTCCCCGTGTTCCCGGCCTGGGCGTAGACGCTCCAGGGCCGCTCTTCGTAGACCCGGTAGTCGAGGGTCACGCCGTCGTCGTCGTCCGAGGCCGCGAGAGCCGCTTCGACTTGCCGGCCGGGATGGCGATTCAGGGCGTAGAGATAATCCTCGAGCCGTCGCTGGTCGATGCGGTCGGTGGTGCCCACTCGACCCGCCAGGGTCGGGCCCAGGGGGGATTCCTTGCGGATCGCCCGGTGGGCGGGGTTGTTGATGCGCCACCCCGTCTGTACCCGGCCGCCGACGGCGACCGTGCGGACGTCCATGACGCGAGCGACCGAGATTCCCAGGCGCAGGGTGTAGTCGCCCGGGGCGCGCAGGTCGATTTCTTCTTCGAGGGCGATGTCCGCGGGGTTGGGTCGGACGTAGACTCCGAGGATTCCCAGCGCGTGAAATCGGCTCAAAAGGGTTCTCGAAATTGCGCCCAGGGCGCTGGCATGAAAATCGGCCTGGGGGCCAGGCCCGCCGATGCGAATGGGCTGGCTCGGCTCGCCTTCGAGGGGGGCCGCGTAGCCGGTCGGGGTGACACGCAGGGGAACGGTCAGGGGCAGGATCTCGTCGAGGGGGGGCAACTCGGGCGAGGCCTCGGCGTACTCGATCACGAAGTCGTCGATGGCGAAGACCGGGCCGTCCAGGGGGTTGGCGGAGGCATTCGGCGACGGGGCCAGCTGGGCGTGTCCCATGGGTGCGCCCGCCCCAACGAGGGCGAAGAGGACCGCGGCGACCAGCCGGAGAGCCAGGGGTCGGTTCTTCGGGGTTCGTCGTGGGGCGGAGGGAGGCGGCAGCATCACTTTCGGAGGGTTCAGACTCACTCGTATCCGTTTGCCCGGTCGCTCGTGCCTCGGAGTCGGCACGGCAATAACCGGTTGGGAAGGCTGGGAGCCTCGGGGGTCAAAGCGGGGCCCGCGATGCTTTTGATGGCCGCCCCATTCCAGGATCCGAGCCCATTGGCCAAGCGGGTTCGGGCCTCGGTCGATACCGGGCGTCCCGACGATAGCCCGCTCCCGGGCTTTGCTCCCCCTGTCCAGTCACCTTTTTCGGCTCTCCCCCGCACTCTTTGGTTTCCTCGACCACGCGTGCGCGGGTGGGGGGAGGACCGGGCAGGGCGTGCGGGGGGGTTTGAACCCCCAGGTCGCCTTTGGTTCCCCCGGGCCCGGCCGCGGCTGGGCCCGATTTGCCCGTTTAGACTTCGCCGGGGGCAGAGGCCGCCGGAGAGGGGCGCTCCTCACCCGATTCGCCGCGATAGATCTTTTGGGCATCCTTGAGCGCGGCGATCACCTGGGCGCGAAGCGCGGGAGGGGCGAGGACCTCGGCCCCCGGGCCAAAGGAGAGGATCCAGTCGCTGAGTTCGCTGCTCCCGCCGACTTCCATGGTCAGTTCGAGGCCCCCGTCGGGAAGTTCATTGATCTGCTGGCTGGTATGCCATGTGCGCTCGCGAACTTGGGTGGCCCGTTCTCGAGAGAAACGCACTCGGACCTCGGAGGCGGGTTCGATCACGACGCCGAAGTTGGTGGCTGTCCACGAATCGAAGTCAAAATCTTCCTGGACCACGAAGCTCTCCCCGGTGCTCTCCAAGGCCAGGATCCGGTCCACCGCGAAGGTGCGGATGCCTTCTCGGCGATGGTCGAACCCGATGACGTAGAGTCCGCCGCGCTGGTACCAGACGTGGTAGGGGTCGAGTTCCCGACTCGACTCTTCGCCGGTGCCGCCGGTTCGGTAGCGCATGCGGAGGACCCTGCGGCCGAGCACGGCTTCGTTGAGTGCCTCGATGGTGGCGCGGGATTCGGCGTAGCGCTTATGGGGTTCCGGGAGCACCCGGAAGGAGCCCGCGATGGCGTCCAAAAACCCGATCAATTCGTCCGAGAGCGCCGAGCGGATTTTTGCCAGGGCCGACTGGATGGAGTCGTGAAAGACCGTGCCCTCGAGGGTGCGAAGCAGGTCGGCGCCGAAAGCGAGGGCGAGGATCTCGTCGGTGGTAAATGGGACATCGCCGAGTTTGAAGCTGTCGAGGAAGCGGTAGTAGACCTTGCCATCGCGCTTCTCGCTGACCACGGGAAAACCCGCATACATCAGCGCGTCCAGGTCCCGGTAGATCGTGCGCCGTACGCAGCCAAGGTCCTCGGCGAGTTCGTCGAGGCCCACGCCCCCCCGGCTGCGTCCCAGGCGTTGGACGAGTAACCACTGTCTGGCCAGCTGATCTCCCCGCATGGGGGGATCTTAGCCGCCGGAGCGAGGCGGTGAAGTGCTTTCGTCGGCAAAGAAGCGCAGAAGTTCGTCCTCTCGGGCCAGGGCGTCCGCGTAACCGAGTTCGACCAAGGGTGTGGTGAAGGCCTTGTCGAAGAGGAGGTAGGAGAGCAGATCCGCTTCACGGACACCTTCGCCGTTTTCGTCGCGATCGCTGCCCCCCGCGCGGAGGAACATCTTGAGGAACGCGTTGAGTTCGAGCTTGCTGTCGGCATCGGCGAGCAGATCCCCCGCCATCAGGCCCACATCCTGGGAAGGGCGAATTACCATATTTTCGATGCGGCGCAGTGGCCGCGCCCCCTGGCTGGCGCCGGCGGCGTTGATTTTTCCAAGAAAATCAGAACCGAAGGCCATCTCGCCGTGATCGAGGATGTCGTTGACGAAGCGGAGTCGGGCCACATCCGCATCAATCGGGGAAAGCATCAGGGCATTCAAGACCTTGCCAAAGAGGAACATGGGGTTGCCGAAGCCCGCCGTTCGCTGCTGGGCGAGGGCCTCGCTCACCGTGGGTGAGACGCCGTGGCTCAGTCCGATGACCAGAACCCGGTCGGCGCCCAGGCGCAGGGCAGGGGCCAGGGGGGTATTGAGCCGCAGTCCGCCGTCGGCGTAGTAGCGAGAGCCAACCCGGACCGAGGGAAAGAGCAGGGGGATGGCGGCGGAAGCCAGGGCGTGAACCGGGGCGAGTCGGGCGGCCTGCATGTGAATCAGATCTTGGGGGTCTTGGGCAAAATGGGACCGCTTCTCCTCTTCGGTGAAGATGACCGCTCGGCCCGTGGCCAGCTGAGTGGCGGCGATGCAGACGCTGTCCACCCGGCCCTCTTTGAGGTTCCGACGGATCCCGTCCCAGGGAATCGACTGGAGCACGAGTTGTTCAAGGGGGGCTGTGTCGAGTAGCCCAAAGAGTCGGTCGGGCCTGCGTCCTTCCCGGAGGAGTTGGGCGACCTTGCGCACGCCGAAGAGCATCCTGGGCATGGCGATCAAATCCCGGCGGCTGAAGCGGAAGATCTCCCCGACCTGCAGATCTTCCCAGATCTTCACCAGGCGGGGACCCCGGCCGGTGGTGATGTCCGCGGTCGCCGCGACGAAGGCCGCATGAATGGCCCCCACCGATGTGCCGCAGACGATGTCGAAAGTGGGGTCGATCCCGTGGCGAAGGGGGAGTTCGTCCAGGATGAAGCGGAGGACGCCGGCTTCGTAGGCGCCTCGGGCGCCTCCGCCCGATAGAACGATGGCGCGTCGAGGCGCTTTGGACTGCGCGGAGGCCATCGCGCTCATCTCGGGCTCCTACTTACTGACTCGTTCCGAGTACTCGCCAGTGCGAGTATCGACGCGGATCAGGTCGCCTTCTTCGATGAAAAGCGGGACGTTGAGCGTCGCACCGGTTTCGATGGTCGCCGGCTTGGTGGCCCCGGAACTGGTGTCGCCCTTGATGCCGGGGTCGGATTGGGTGACCCGGGCTTCGATGGAATTGGGCAGTTGGATATTGACCGGGTTTCCCTTCCAGAAGAGAACCCCGACCTCCATATTCTCGAGCAGGAAGTCCACGGCGCCCGCGAGCACCTCGTCGCCAATGGGGATCTGGTCGAAGCTTTCGCTGTCCATGAAGATCCGGCCCGTGGCGTCCTGGTAGAGGTATTGCATGGTCTTTTCCTCGACGTCCGCCTCCTCGACCTTTTCGCCCGAGCGGAAGGTCTTGTCCACCGTGCGGCCGTTGAGCAGGTTCTTCAGCTTGGTGCGCACGAAGGCCCCGCCCTTGCCCGGCTTCACGTGCTGGAAGTAGGTGATCGTGAAGGGCTGGCTGTCGATATCGAGCTTCAGGCCGTTGCGAAACTGGGATGTATCCAATGCCATGGTTTTCCTCGGTTTTTCGGGCGCTCAAGGCGCCGAGAATGCCCGGGACCCAGGTATTTGAGTCGGTTGGCCGGGAGCGGAGCTTGAAGAATTGGGGAAATAAAGTCTCGAATTCCGAAGGGGAGAAGAGCGAGGGCCCCTGGAACGCCGAGGTTGCAGGGGCCCTGTCTGGAAATGGGTTGAGACGCGCCTTGTTCGGGCGTGCCGGTTTCTATCCCTTCGCGGCGCCCACGGCCGCGGTGAGGGCGGGGACGATATCGAAGAGATCGGCAACAACACCGATATCCGCCACCTCGAAGATCGGGGCGTCGGGATCCTTGTTGATGGCGATCACGTAGTTGCTGCCCTTCATGCCGACGAGATGCTGGATCGCTCCAGAAATTCCGCAGGCGAGGTAGAGCTTGGGAGTGACGATCTGCCCCGAGGAGCCCACCTGGTAGGGGTGGTCGAGCCAGCCGGCATCCACCACGGGACGCGAGGCGCCCATGGCTCCGCCGAGTGCATCGGCCAGGGGTTGGATGACCTCCCCGAATTTCTCCGGGGCACCCACACCGCGGCCGCCCGACACGATGATGTCGGCCTTGCTCAGGTCCACGCCCGTGGACTCGGCCTGCTTGATCTCGACGAACTGGGCTCGAAGGCCGTTCAGGTCGACTTCGAGCGCCGTGGTGGCGCCCTCCGAGGACCCTTCAAAGGCATCTCTGGCACCGGGCTGAACCGTGGCCACCAGGGTTCCGCTGGCGCTGAGTTCGGCGTCCAGCTTGCCGTTGAACACGCGCCGGAAGAGGGTGAGGTCGTCACCGCTGCCTTCGATGTTGAAGCAGTCGCTCACGAAGGCGGCGTCCAAGCCGGCGGCCACTCGAGGTGCAACGTCCCAGCCAGTGGGCGTATTGGAGAGCAGGATCACGTCGGCGTCGGCGGCCTCGACGGCCGCGCGGATGGCCTTGTTGAAGCCCTCTACGTTGTAATTGGCGAGTGCGGGGTTGTCGACGACGAGGGTCTCGCCGGCGCCACCCGCGGCGAACTTGCTCGCGGCATCGCCCACATCACTCCCGAGGACGAGTCCCCGAGTGCCGCGGCCGGTGGCCTCGGCAAGCTGGCGAGCCAGTGCCACGACTTCGTAGCTTGCATCGCGAATCGAGCCGTCCTGGCCGAGTTCTGCGACGATGAGAATATTGCCCATCGATATGTACTCCCGATGTGTTTGAGGGACGATCGCAACGCCGTCCCGAGGTCCTTGGATGTTGGGTCCGGCCGGGGGCTCCCCGGCCGGCGACTTACCTCTACTTACCTAGAGAAGACCCAATTCCCGAATCTTGCCCACGAGCTGTCCGACGACTTCGTCGGTGGAGCCCTCGAGAAGCTCGGCAGTGTCCGCCTTGGGCGGCACGTAGATCTTGTTCACCGTAACCTTCGCGTTGGCGGCTCCGATCTGGTCGGCGACGCCGAGGTCCGCTGCGGTCTTGGTGTCCACGGGCTTCTTCTTGGCCTGCATGATGCCCTTGAGCGAGGCGTAGCGGACCTGATTGGCTCCGGTCTGCACCGTCAAGAGACAGGGCTTGGGAAGGTCGACCACCTCGATGGCTCCGCCCTCGAGTTCGCGTTCAACGCGCATGGCGCCGTTGTTCGCGGTGGAGAGCACGCCCGTGGCCGACGGCAAGTCGATCAATTCTGCGAGCATGGGAGGGACAGCGGCGAAATTGCCGTCCTCCGCCATCAGTCCGCAGAAGATGATCTCGGGGTTTTCCTCCCGGGCGACGGCGGCAAGGATCTTGGCGATCCCCAGGGCGTCGGAGCCCTCAGTGGCGTCGTCGTTGACATGGATTGCACGATCCGCCCCCATGCCGAGCGCGGTTCGCAGCGCCTGGGTGGCTCGGTCGGGACCGATGGTGACGACTACGACCTCGACATCGGCTCCGCCGGCGTCCTTGAGTTGCAGCGCTTCCTCAAGCGCATAGCTGTCGTAACTATTGATTTCGAACTTGATATTGTCTTCCTGAATCCAGCTGCCGTCGGCGCGGACTTCGAGTCGCGCATCCTGGTGCGGCACCTGCTTCAGGCACACCATGACTTTCATGGGGGTGGGCCTCCGCTTGGATGTGGATGGGAAAGGCCCCGACACAATGGCATCGGGGCCCGAAAAAGCGGCCCAACCCTAACGGAGCGGCGGTCCGATTTCAACGTCGCCGCAGATAAGGCCCCGGGGAGTGCACGGGATGGTTCAGGGGCGATGAGGGGTGAGGGAGGGGCTGTCGGCGACCGAAGGGCACCTCCATCTGCCCTAGGCGTCGTCGAGGATGCCTTCCATCCACTCGGCCACGATGCGTGAGGCCGCTCGGTACGTCCCAAGTCGTTCTGCCTCGGAGAGGCCGGGCCGGAGGAGGCTGCCATCGGCCTCCTCAAAGATCCGCAGGACAGTGGGGGCACCCACCCGGGAGAGGGAGCGGCGCAGCACGTCGAGTTCGCAAAGCGGGTCGGCTCCGCCCTGGAGAAAGAGCATCGAGGAGGTGATGCGGTACAGGGCTTCGATATCGGGTTTCCCGGGGTCGCCCTTCGGGTGCAGGGGAAAGCCCAGAAAGAAGAGGCCGTCGGCGTGGATTCGCGAGGTCGCCAGGCGCGCAGCGGCCTGGGCGCCCAGGCCCAAGCCCCCGAGGAAGAGGTGGCTGGGGGCCGAAGTCTTGTCCTGGGCCAGGAGGCCCAGGGCGGCCCGGAAGGCCTTCTCGAGGACTCCCGGATCGAGATTCTTGGGCTTCTTGCCCGCTTCGGCGAAGGGGAAGTTGAAGCGGAGGGTCAGAAACCGGTGGGATGCGAGCTGTTGGTGGAGGCTGGTGACCAAGGGGTCATGGAGATCGCCCTCGCCGTGGGCAATCACCACGGCAATGCGCGCTCCTGTGGGCCACCACTCGGGGAACCCGATCACAGCCGAGAGCGACTCGCAGCCCTCGAGGGGTTCCGGGAGTTCGATCTGTACATCTTTGAATCTGGCCGATTCTTCCACGCCTGGCTTCGCCTGCCTTCCCTTTGGGGGGGGTGAGTATCACATGGGCTGTGGGATTGCACGATGCCCCGCCCGATTCGGGGGGCTTTTCCGTGTCCGCGGCGGACTCGGGAAGCCGTATACTGCTGGCCATGCACCCCGAAAGGACTTTATGAGCGCTCCGCCTCCGCCGATAACGATTGACGTGAATCCTCCCCGGACTCGGCTTTGGGACCGGCTGCGGGCGCATGTGGCGGCCCCCCGACCCCTGTCCGAGCGTTCGGGGCTGAGGGACATGGCGCTGCTGCTCCCCGATCTCACGGTTCTGCTCAGCCGACTGCTTCGGGACGACCGGGTGCCCGTGGGACGCAAGTGGGTGGCGGTGGCCGGGATCGCGTATGTGGTCTCCCCCCTGGATTTCCTGCCCTCTCTGCTCCTGGGGCCGGTGGGGCTGGTGGATGACCTGATGATCGTGGCCGCCTGCCTCTCGGGCATCGTGAACCGGGTGCATCCCGACGTCGTGCGCTCCCACTGGTCGGGGCAGGGCGACGCCCTCGAGGCCATCGAGCGGGCGACGGGCTGGGTGGAGGACCAGGTCTCCGGCGGTCTGGAAGCGATTTTCCGGCGTTTTCGAAGCGATTGAGGAGCCCGTGGGTTGGGGCCCACCGTGGCCTTAGCCGGGCAGCGCCAGACGCATCAGTCGGCTTCGGTCGGGCTTGGGGATGCGCCGGACTCGGCCGTTCTCGCCGCTCACCGAAGCGTGTTCCGTCGCCCCGGTGACCAGCAGTTCTTCGTCCCGGGCGATGCTGTAGGCCATTCGGAGCGAGGCGCCTCGCACCCATTCCGCCCAAGTGGTGACGACCAGAAGATCATCGAAGCGCGCGCCGACGCGATAGTCGAGTTCGGCGTGGGTGACGGCGAAATGCAGCCCGAGATCCATGTAATGGGTGTAGGGTCGGTCGTGTTCCCGCAGCCACTCGCCTCGAGCGCGCTCAAAGAAGCGCAGGTAGTTGGAGTGATGGACCACCCCCATGGCATCGGTTTCGTAGAAACCGACCCGGTGTTCCACCCTCGACGAGGTGGCGCCGGCAGGGGCGGGCGTAGCAGCGCTCACGCTCAGAAGACATCCTTGGCGCTGCGCAGGACGGCCAGGGCCTCGGCGTCGGCGGCTCGCATGAAGGGGTTGGTCTCGCGCTCCTCGCCGATGGTCGAGGGTATGGTCATCTCGGCGGGGGTGGCGTCGTGCCAATCCGCTGCCGCGCTCGCGCGCAAGTCGCGAACCCGCTCGAGTTTGGCTTGCATGGCGGCGTTGTCGGGCTCGACGCTGACCGCAAAAACCAGGTTGGATTCGGTGTACTCGTGGCCGCAATACACGAGGGTGGAGTCGGGCAGCGCCGACAATTTCTCGCACAGAGCGGTGTACATCATCTGGGCGTCCCCCTCGAAGAGCCGTCCGCAGCCCGCCGCAAAGAGCATGTCCCCGGAGAACACCGCCTCGGCGTCGTCGAACACGTAGGCGACATGGCCCATGGTGTGGGACGGGATGAAGAGAACCCGGGCCTGATGCTCGCCGACCTTGACCGTGTCGCCCTCGTCGACCCCCTGGCTGAAGCCGGGCACTCGCTCGGCATCGGACACGTGGGCGATCACGGGGACCGCGTAACGCTCGGCGAGTTCCGCATTGGCCGCCGAGTGATCCGGGTGGTGGTGGGTGGACAGGATCTGGGTCACCCGGGCACCGGAGGCCTCGACCCGTTGGATCACGGGGGCGGCCTCGGGGGCGTCGATGATGGCCGCTTCCTTGGTCTTGTCGCAGATGACGAGGTAGGTGTAGTTGTCGCCCAGGGTCGGGATGCGCTCGATGGTCAAAGTCATGGACCCAGCCTAGCTCGCAACGCGGACTCGGATAAGGGGTCGAATCAGCTAGGCCCGGGCGGTCCGGGCCTAGCTGTGGCGAGTTCGGGTTCCTTGCCGCCAAAGAGGGGGCAGGCGCTCCTGTACTCGCACCAGTTGCACAGGTTGTTTTTTTGGGCGGGGAAGTCCTCGGTGGCTCGAATTTCATCGATTAGCGCCATGACTTGCTGCTTGAGCTGATCGAGCTTCTCCGGGCTTCGTGTGGAGGTGCAGGTGCGGTCCTTGGCGAGGTAGTGCCAGACCAGGCGGAAGGGGCCCCGGTGGCCAAGTTGTTCGGCGACCCCGATCTGGTAGAGGGCGAGCTGTCGGTCCTGATCCAGTTGGCTCTGACTCGGAACGTAATTGCCCGTCTTGTAGTCCTGGATCTCGATGATGCCGTCGCGGGTGCGGACGATGCGGTCGATGATCCCCTGGATCTGGTAGTCGCCGGCCGAGTCGAGGGGGAAGGCGACGTGCTGTTCGATTCCCAGGGTCTCATCGGCATCGAAGGGGTAGTGGCGGCGATAGAAATGCGTGAGGCAACGAACGCCGAGCTCGCGATAATACGCCTTGTCGAGCCCTTTTTTGACGATCCGGATCCGCGCGGGATCGTACTGCTCCTCGAAATTCGCCTTGTAGCGCTCGATGACCTGCTCGAAGCGGGGCAGGTGCCCTCGGTCGATGTACTGGTAAAGGCGCTCGAGGACTTCGTGGACTCGCTTGCCCACGAAGGCTTCGACCCCCTCGCTGTCGTCGGGCAGCTTGAGGACGTAGCGGAAATAGAATTTCTTGCGGCAGTTCTCGAAGGTCGAGAGCCTGGAGTGGCTGTAGGTCTCGCTCATGGGTCTCCGCCAGGGGGGGGCGGGTCGAGCATAGGGGCTGGGCGGAGAATGGGCACGGCCCGCTCGGGGCGCAGGCCGGGGCCGGGGGGTTGGGCTAGAGTGGTGGGCCCTAAACAGCACGGAGGCGGAGCCATGACCGCCCAGAAGAAAACACCCCTGTCCCCCCCGCAGAGCGCTCCGCTCGGCAAGGAAGCTGCGGAATGCTCGCCCGAGGTCATCGAGGCCGCCGTGGAGGGGCTCTCGGGGTGCACCGACAACGCCCTCTCCCAAGCGGTTTGCCGGGGAATCGTCGATCCCCAGAGGGTGGTGGACTGGGCCGATCGTACCGAGCGGCTACTCCGTTTTCAGTTTGATCGCGCAGAGTTGCGCTCAGAAATTCCTGTGGTGGCCGAACATTTGCACGGCTTGTTGGAGGCTTTGGACCTGCCGCTGAATCAGAGCCCGGGCTCGGTGACCACGGATTTCGTCTCGTCTCTGGTCGGCTTGCGGGAGTCGATTGCCGAGGATGTGGCCGCCGCCTTTGATGGCGACCCCGCAGCGACAGGGTACGAGGAGATCGCCGTGGCCTACCCGGCGATCCGGGCGCTCTCGGTCCATCGCATCGCCCACCAACTCTACCGCCATCAGGTCCCCCTGATTCCGCGGATCATGAGCGAGTATGCCCACGACCGCACGGGTATCGATATCCATCCCGGCGCCTCCATCGGGAGGCGGTTCTTTATCGACCATGGCACCGGGGTGGTGATCGGCGAGACCACGGTGATCGGGGACAACGTGCGCGTCTATCAGGGGGTGACCCTGGGCGCGCGTTCGATTCCCCAGAGTGCGGCTCTGCGCGGGGTCAAGCGTCACCCGACGGTGGAAAACGACGTGACGATCTACGCCGGGGCCAAGATCCTCGGAGGCGGAACGGTGATCGGTGCGGGCAGCGTGGTGGGCGGAAACGTCTGGCTGACCGAATCGGTGCCGCCGGGTTCCCAGGTGCTGGCGGACCCTCCGCGCAATGCGGTGAGCCAAGACGATCGAGACGCCGTACTTCCCCTTCAACTTCCCTGGGACGAGTAGGGAAAACGGACCCGACGATGCACGCTCAGCCCTCCAAAAACCTTCGAGTCCAGGGGTGGCATCCCGGGGGATCCTCCCTGACGTTCGTGCTCCTGCTGGCCTTCGTTTGGCTCGGGCCGGCGAATGCCCAGGTGCCGGAGGGGGATAGCTGGGGATACGCCCTGGCCCACGAGTTGATGAGCCCCTACTGCCCCGGGCGCACCCTGGCGGCCTGCACGAGCGATCAGGCCGCGGAATTGCGCCAATGGATCCTCCTTCAGGAAGCCGCAGGGGCCAGTCGGGAAGAGGTCATGGCCATCCTTGAGACCCGCTTTGGCGATGTGATCCGCTCGAGCCCCGAGGCCGAGGGGTGGGGTCTGGCCGCCTGGCTCTTGCCCGGCGCCACGGTTCTGGTCGGAGCGGTGATGGTTGCGCTGATTCTTCGCCGGATGGTGCGGCGAGCCCCGGAAAGTCCATCCGCCCCGCCGGAGGCCCCGGGATCCCGTCCGGATCCCGCCCAACTCGGGGACGACGAGTTCGCCCAGGCGGTGGATCGCGATATCGCCGCCGGCGATTTCTGAGCCCCGGATGATGCCGCTCGCTCGGGCGTTATACTGCGCGCCGTGAAGATTTACACGAAGCGTGGGGATGGCGGCGAGACCGATCTCGCCGGGGGTGGCCGAGTGGCCAAGGATGACCTGCGGGTCGAGGCCTACGGCGCTGTCGATGAATTGAACAGCTTCGTCGGCTTGGCTCTGATCGACTGCTCCGAGGATTTGCGGGCCGGGCTCAAGGCTGCCCAGCGCACGCTCTTCTCTATGGGTTCGGCTCTGGCGACCCATCCCGATGCCACATCGGGCGCGCTCTCCGATCCCGGGGTGGTGGACGGCGACGTGGATGCTCTCGAAGCGGCCATCGATGCCGCCGACGCCGAACTGCCCGAATTGCGCGCCTTCGTCCTGCCAGGGGGGACTCGCGCCGCCGCGGCCTTCCACGCCGCCCGCACGGTTTGTCGCCGGGCCGAGCGGCGATGCGTGGCCCTGAGCCGGGATGAGGCCGTGGAGGCCGCCGTGCTGCGCTACCTCAACCGTCTCTCCGACGCGCTCTTCGTCTGGGCTCGGCTGGAGAATGCTCGGGCCGAGGTTCCCGATATCGAGTGGACCCGCCGCGACGGTTGAGCGCCGCGGTCCCGGGTTTCGGGCGCTGAGCTAGGCCCCGCGGATCTCGGCCTCGATCTGCTGGCCGATCTCCAGCACGGCTCCGAAGATCGACCCCTCCCTCGGCGCTTCGAGCCTTCGGGCGATGGCCTGGGCGCCCCCGAGTCGCGCCAAGCCGAAATCCCCGTAGCGGCGGGCCAGGGACTCGATGGCGAAAGCGACTTGGCCTCGGGCGCGTCGCTCGGCGAGCTGGCCCCCGGCGAGTCCGTGATCCCGGTGGGCGGCGATCCTCTCGATCAGGTCGCCGATCCCGTGGCGATCCTGGGCCGAGGCGAGGAGCACCGGGGCCTGCCAGTTTTCTCCGTCCCCTGGGCCCGTGAGACCCAGAGTGGATCGGAGTTCGCCGCGCGTGCGTTCGGCCACGGGCCCGGTATCGGATTTGTTGACCACAAAGATATCGGGCAATTCGAGAATTCCCGCCTTCATGAATTGCAGGGTATCCCCAGCACCGGGTTGGGCGACGAAGACCAGGGTGTCCACGAGATCGGCGACCTCGCACTCGGATTGACCGACGCCGACGGTTTCGATGAATACCCAATGGAAGACCGACGAGAGGACCGTCGCGCTCGCGTGGGTGGCGTCGGCGAGGCCACCCAGCCGGTCTCGAGCCGCCATGGAGCGCAGGAAGACGCCGCTCTCTCGGGCGCCCCCGGAAAGGCGCATGCGATCCCCGAGCAGGGCTCCCCCGGAACGCTGGCTCGAGGGGTCCACGGCGATGATTCCGATGCCCGCGGCCTCGCTGTGCAGATTCTCCACCAGGGCATTGAGGAGGGACGATTTGCCAGCACCCGGGGCGCCGGTGATCCCCACTCGGTGGTGGACGTGGGGAGACGCGCCGGACCCAGCGCGCTGGGCCAGGCCATCGAGCAGGCGTAGGGCCGCCTCGCGCTCTTCGCTCCGGCGATCGTCCACTAGATTCAGCGCCTCGGAGATCGCGCCGCGCTCGCCGGCCGCGAGGCCTTCGAGCAGGCGCGTCACGCGTTGGGGATCCCGGGCGGTCACCGAGCCGCTTCGCCCACGATGTCGACGATATCGCCCATGATGCGGGTGAGGTCGAAATCCTTCGGGGTGTAGATGCGCTCCACTCCGGCCGCGAGCAGTTCGGCGGCGTCGTCGTCGGGGATGATCCCACCGACGATCACCGGCAGGTTGCCGAGCCCCTCTTTCTCAAGCCGCTGGAGGACATCCCGCACCAGAATGCTGTGGGAGCCGGAAAGGATCGAGAGCCCGATCACGTGCACGCCCTCGTCTCGGGCCGATTGAACGATCTCCTCGGGGGTGAGCCGGATGCCGTCGTAGACGACTTCGAGGCCGACGTCCCGGGCCTTGACGGCGATCTGCTCGGCGCCATTGCTGTGGCCGTCGAGGCCGGGCTTGCCCACCAGGATTTTGGGGCGACGTCCCAGGGCCTCGGAGAGTCCTTCGACCCGGGCACGCAGGGCCTCGTTGTCGTCGCCGACGGCGACCACCCGGGCGGCGGCGACGCCGGTGGGGGCTCGGTATTCGCCGAAGAGGCGCCGGAGGGTATCCGACCACTCGCCGGTGGTGACCCCGGCGTGGGCGGCGCGAATCGAGGCGGGCACGATGTTGTCGCCGTTCTTGAGCGCGTCCTCGATGCCCTTGAGCGCGGATTCGGCCTCGGCGGTGTTCCGGCGACCGCGGAAGCCGAGCAGTCGCTCGACCTGATCGCGCTCGGCCGAGTCGTCGACCTTGAGGATCGAGGCGTCGCCTTCGGCGGTGAGGGGGGAGTCGGCGGTCTCTTCGAAGCGGTTGACGCCCACCACGGTCTGCTCGCCGCGCTCGATGGCGCGGATCCGCCGGGTATGACTCTCCACCAGCGCCTGCTTCATGTAGGCGTTCTCGATGGCGCTCACCGCGCCCCCCATCTCCAGGATCTTGTGCATCTCGGTCCGGGCGTCGTCGAGCAGCGCGGCGGTACGGGCCTCCACCACGTGGGAGCCGTCGAAGAGGTCGGGGTATTCGAGCAGGTCGGTCTCGTAGGCGAGAATCTGCTGGGTGCGCAGGGAGAGCTGCTGGTCCCAGGGGCGCGGGAGGCCCAGAGCCTCGTTCCACGCCGGCAATTGCAGGGATCGGGTGCGGGCGTTGCGGGAAAGGGTGACCCCCAGGGCTTCGAGTGCGATGCGAACGATATTGTTTTCGGGTTGGGCCTCGGAGAGCCCCAGGCTGTTGACCTGAACCCCGTAGCGGAAGCGGAGCATTCGCTCGTCGTCGATGCCATAGCGCTCCCGGCCGAGTTCGGCCCAGAGCGCGGTCATCGCCCGGCATTTGCAGGTTTCCTCGACGAAGCGGATGCCCGCGTTGAGGAAGAAGGAGATGCGCCCGAAGACCCGGCCGATGGTTTCCTCGGGCACGTCGTCCCGGTCTCGCACGGCGTCGAGGACCGCCACCGCGTTGGCCATGGCAAAGGCGATCTCCTGGACCGGCGTCGCCCCCGCTTCCTGGAGGTGATACGAGCAGATATTGATGGGGTTCCACTTGGGAATCGCTTCCACCGTGTAGGCGACGATATCGCTGGTGGTGCGGATGGAAGCCTCCGGGGGGAAGACGTAGGTTCCCCGGGAGAGGTACTCCTTGATGATGTCGTTTTGGGTGGTCCCCTGGAGCTTGTCCTGGGCGACGCCCTGGCGCTCGGCGGCGGCGACGTAGAGGGCCAGCAGCCAGGCCGCGGTGGCGTTGATGGTCATCGAGGTGTTCATGCGATCCAGGGGGATCTGGTCGAAGAGCGTGGCCATGTCGTCGATGTGGCAGATCGGCACGCCCACCTTGCCCACCTCGCCCCGGGCCAGGGGATGATCCGAGTCGTAGCCGGTCTGGGTGGGCAGATCGAAAGCCACGGAGAGCCCAGTCTGGCCGGCGGCCAGGTTGCTCCGGTAGAGCGCGTTGCTCGCCTGGGCAGACGAGTGCCCCGAGTAGGTGCGAATCAACCACGGCCGGTCGGGTTCTTCGAGGTGGGGCGATTGCGGCATCGGGGTCTCCGGGGGCGTGCTTTGGGTTCGCGGGCGAGAGTGGCTTTGCCCGGGGGCTAAGTGGTCGACAAAATTAACGAAAAGCCTGTGGCGGAACAAACCCCCCGATGAAACTCGCCGGGCAGCGCTCTTATCTGGGCTACAGGCCTGCGCTACGTTGAGCGCCCCAAGCCAGTTGTGTTTTCAGCCCAGAAAGTGATCGCGGTAGCCCATGGCCCCGAATGAAGAGTTTCCGGACGACCTCGAGGCGGCGATCCTCGACCTCAAGCGCGAACGCAAGGCGCTGATCCTCGCGCACTATTATCAGGAAGATGCGATCCAGGACCTCGCCGATGTGGTGGGGGATTCCCTGGCCCTTGCCCGGGCGGCACAGAATGCCGACTGCGAAGTGATCGCCTTTTGTGGCGTGCACTTCATGGCCGAGACCGCCGCGATCCTCAACCCGGGTCGCCCGGTGGTGGTGCCGGATATGGACGCGGGCTGTTCCCTGGCCGACGGTTGCCCGGCGGACGATTTTGCGGCCTTCACCGCCCAGCACCCGGGAGCGAAGGTGCTGACCTATATCAATGCTTCGGCCGAGGTGAAGGCCATGAGCGATCTCATCTGCACCTCGTCGAACGCGGTGAAGATGGTGGAATCCTTCGACGGCGCACCTCTGGTTTTTGCCCCGGATCGCCACCTGGCACGTTGGGTTTCCAATCAGACCGGCCGGGACGATCTCATCGTCTGGCCCGGGGCCTGCGTGGTGCACGAGCAGTTCAGCGCCCGGGAACTCGCGCGGCTCAAGGTGCGCCACCCCGAGGCGGATGTCCTCGCCCATCCCGAATGCGATCAGGCCGTGCTCGACCAGGCCGATTTCGTCGCCTCCACCACGGGGATCATTCAGCGCGCGGTGGAATTTCCCGAGCGGGCGTCCATCGTGGCCACGGAGGAAGGGGTCTTCCACTCGATCCGCCAGCAGGCCCCGAACAAGGAATTGATCGCCGCCCCGGGCGCGGACGAGAGCTGCGCCTGTAGTCTGTGCCCGTTCATGCGCCTCAACGACGTCGAGAAGCTCTACCTCGCCCTGCGCGACCTCGGCCCGGAAGTCACCGTGGATCCGGCCATCGCCGAGCGGGCTCGGGTGCCCATCGAGCGAATGCTCGAACTCTCCTGAGCTTCGGGCCGGCTCAGTCCTGCCGGCCCAGTCGGGCCAAGGCCGCGACGGCGGCGGTTTCGATCCGCAGGATGCCCGACGAGAGGGTCAGGCCTCGGGCACCGGCGGCCTTGATCTGCCCAAGCTCCTCGGGAGCGAAGCCGCCCTCGGGCCCGACGAGGAGCAGGAGGTCCCCGGCTTCCTGGGCGTGCTCGGCCTCGGGTTTTTCTCCCTCCGCGTCCATCAGCCAGACCCGGGTTTCCGGGGCCGCGCTCTCCGCGGCTTCCTGGGGAGATTGCGGCGGGTGGAAGGCGGGTTGCCACGGCCGCCGGCTCTGCTTGCCCGCCTCGCGGACGATGCGAAGCCAGCGTTCCGGGGCCTCGGGCCCGGGGCGGACGACGCTGCGCTGGGCGGCGAGGGGAGTGAAATCGGTCATGCCGAGTTGGGTGGCCATGGAGAGCAGGGTGGAGATCCGGTCGCCCTTGGGCAGGGCGCAGGCGAGGTGAATTCGGCGCCTGGGGGCCGGGTGTTCTTGGGCCTCGAGGACGACTGCGGTGGCGCTGCGGCGGCTGACCTCGGCCAGGCGAATCCGTGCAGTGCGGCCCTGACCGTCGAAGAGCGTGGCTTCGGAGCCGGTCTCGAGGTGGCGCGAGCGGGTGGCGTGCCGGGTTTCCTCGGCGTCGAGCACCACGATTTCCCCGGGCTCGGGGATCGCTTCGGCGTAGAACCATTTCTCGGCCACGGCTCAGGGGCCCTCCGGGCGGCCCGGGGCCGCCGCGTGGTACACGTCGTAGCGGACGAGTTTGCCGGTGTGGCTGTCCGCCAGGGGGCCGGGCCAGACCGGGGCCGTGGGCGGACGCTTGACGACGACCCGGCGCGCCCGGGTCGCCAGGGCGGCGGCGAGCAGGGACTCGGCGTCGAGGTCGGCGCCCACCAGGCGCCGGAGCAGTTGGATCTTCAGCGGGGGCAGGGCCGCCTTGGTTCGCGTCGGGACCGGGTACATGGGGTCGATATAGATCGCATCCGGGGCTTCGTCGAGTTCCACCAGGGCCTGCCGGGCGTCCCCCCAGCGAATTTCGATGCGGGCGGCGGGCTCCCGGAGTTCCGGGTCGGCGAGGGCCCGCTCGCGCCCATCCTCGAGGAGCGCTGCCATCACCGGCGAGCGCTCGAGGGCGAGCACCCGGTGCCCCCGGCACGCGAGGGCGAAGGCGTCGGTGCCGAAACCCGCAGTGGCGTCCACGACCAGGCCGAGGGAGCGCCCAATGGCCCGCTGAAGGGGCTGGCCGAGGGCCTCGCCCGGGCTGCGTCCGGGACCCGGCCTTTGGCTCCACTCTACCCGGGCGCGGCCTTGTCGGGGCTCGCCTCCGGCCCAGAGTTCGAGGGCTTCGTGGCTCCGAGCGAGGACGAGTTCGTCTTCGCTCAACTCGGACGCCGGGCGCAGGGGGAGCCCCAGCTTCTCGGCCAGAGCCGAGGCGGCCGAAGCCTCGAGGGCGCCGGGCTCCGGGGACAGAACGACGACGGGTGCGTTGCCTTGCCGGGCAAGGGCTCCGTCGCCCTCCTGGGCCGGGTTCTTATCGCCCGCCGGCGGCATCCTCGTTCTCCCAGAGCGAGAGCACCTGGCCCCGATCGGGCCGGGTTCTTCCTTCCAAGGTGTCCTGATAGACGGGAGGAATGGCCTCGCGTCCGTACCCGCGCTCCACCCGAAGCCACGCGGGGCTGGCATCCCGAAAAGCGCTCCAGCCCTCGCTCAGGCGTTGGTGGAAGCCTTCCGCCCCCCAATCGCCGACTCGCTTTTGGGCCTGGGCGGGCGCGAAAAAGAACTCGCGCTCGGGGCCGGGAAGGGGCTCCTCGTTCGGGCTCTCTTCCCAGTGGGTGACTCCGATGCGTTGGCTGTGGCGCAATTGGCTGCCGAAGTGGGTGTGAATCGTCCGGGTGATGCTGTCGCTGCCGGCCATGTCGACAAAGGCGACGGGCAGGGTGGTGGGCAGCGAGTCGATGGCGCCGTACTCCACGACCTGGTCGTAGCAGCCCAGGCTCTTGACGAAATCGAGGTTGCCCGGCGAGGTCAGTCCGATGGGCTGGGCTGAGCCGGTTTGTTTGAGGCGAAACGCCAGGGCGATGGAGGTCTTGCTCGAGGCGCTGGAAATGAGCACGGCCTTGGCGCCGTAGAGGCCGTTGTCGGCAAGAGAATCCTCGGAAAGAAACGAGGTCATGTAGAGCCCGCGCATGAGGATCGTTTCGTCTTCGTGCTCCGCCGAGTAGAGGGGATCCGTGTCCACAGGGGTGTATTGGTTGTAGAACGGCGAAAGGTCCGCGCGGTGGGCGATGCCGTCGACGATGGAGGTTGCGCTGGCCGACGCCGGCTCGATGCACAGGTAGTTGGACATGGGGTAGAAACCGAAGCAGCGGGTCCCCACGGCGACGTCCGGATGCGTGGAGGCCACGACGTCGCCGTAGCCCATGGTGGGAAGCCGTCCCCAGCCCTCTTGGGCGGGGAAAAAACGCCAGTAGCCGAGCAGGTCGCCCGCGGCCGCATAGGTGATGTTGTTGGCCGTGAAGGCGAAGCGGTCGACTCGGAAGAGGACCTGCCCCGGGGCCAGATCGTCCGAAATGGTTCGCTCCTCGAAGCGGGTTTCCCGCCATTGAGTCTTGTGGATCAGGAAATCGACGTTTTCGTGTTCGGTCATGGGTGTTTGCTCCGGGTGATGCAAGCCGGCGCCGGTTCAGGGGCGGCCGTCGGTGGGCGTGGAGGGCCTGCGCAGGGTCTGTGCAGGGTTTGTGCGGGCTTAGTGAGGGCTTAGCGAGGGCTTAGCGAAGGCTTAGTGAAGGTGTAGCGAGGGTGGAGAAGCATTCATCGCCTCTGTCGTATCGTATTGCGCCGGAAGTCGGGTGTCCATGACTCCGGCCCGGCGGTTCCGGCCTGCGGGACCGGGTCAGCTGGGCGATAGTCTGGCCGTCTCCCCGGGCCCCAGTTGAAAAAAGAGGACAATGTGACCGAACTCGTTCTGGAGTCGCCGCGCGCGCGCGGCCTATTCGTTTTGACCGCCCACCCCGAGGGCTGCCGGGTGCTCGCCCAGCGGCAAATCGAGCGGGCGAGGGACGCCTTTGAGAAGCCCTTGGCGGCGGCCCAGGGCAAGACGGCGCTGGTTCTCGGCAGCACCAGCTTTGGCTACGGGAGCTCCACGGCCATCGCGCTTCGCCAGGCCGGCTTCGAGCGCATCATTGGCATCGGCTATGAGACCGCGCCGGCCTTCCGGGGCGAGAAACTCGCCATGTCGTCGCCGGGCTGGTACCTCACCGACACCCTCCACGCCGGCGACGAAGCCTTTCAGACCTATCTGGGAGACGCCTTCGCGGCCACCACTCGAGACCGGGTGGTGGCGGATCTGCGCGCCCAGGGCGTGTCCATCGATCTCGTGGTCTACAGCGTGGCGGCCCCCCGGCGTTCGCACCTGGGCCAGGAATGGAATTCCTCGCTCCTCGTCATGGGCGAGCCCCTCGAGGTTCTCGGCCTCGGCTACAAGTCGGGTGAGCTCGAACCCATCCGGGTGGAGGTGGCCGACGACCTGGCCGTCGAGAATACCGTGCGCGTCATGGGCGGCGGCGACCTGGAGATGTGGGTCAGCGCGCTGCTCTACTCGGGGCTGGCTGCCCAGGGCATGACCGTGACCGCGCTCTCCTATATCGGGCCGGAACTCGAGCCCCTGCGCCGCATGTACTGGGACGGCGCGCTCGGCGCGGCGAAGAAGCATATCGATGCCACCACCGCCGCCCTGGACGCCCGGGTGGCCGCAAGCGTGGGGGGCAAGGCCTTTACCGTGATGAACCCCGCCGTGGTGACCGCCGCCTCGGTCGCGATTCCCGCCATGCTGCGGTACGTCTCGGATTATCTCGGCTGCGACGACGCGGGCAAGGGCGTCTACGCCGACCCCCTGGATATCGGAATCGATTTCACCCGGGCTCTTTATGGCGAGGGAGAACCCTGGCGGGGCCAACTCGACGAGGCCGGAAGGCTTCGCCTCGACAGCCGGGAACTCGAGCCGGGGCTCCAGGCCACCATCGCCGGGCTCTGGAGCGAGGGGCAGCCCGGCCCGCCGCCCGAGATCACCGCCCAGGGGCTCGAACGCTTCAAGCGCGAGTACGCCATGCTCTACGGCTGGCAGGTCGAGGGCGTCGACTACTCGGCCCCCTACGCGGTGGATCCCGAACTCGGCGAGGGCCAGCGGGTCTTTGATCTCCTGGGCTGACCCCCGGGACCTACTCGGGTCGTCCCGGGATCAGCGCGGGCGGTCGTGGGCCTCGCTGTGGGCTTCGGTGTGGGCCGCGGTGTGCGCTTCGGTGTGAGCAGAGAGAGCCTCGACGATGGGGGGCCAGGCGCCGGGGGGCAGGTCGTGCCCCATGCCTTCGACCACCACCATCTTCGCGCCCGGAATCGCGTCGGCGGTGGCCTGGCCCGCGGCCAGGGGAATCAGCGGGTCGTCGGCGCCGTGGATGACGAGGGAGGGAACGCTTAGGCCAGCCAGGGCCTCGGCGCGCGAGCCCGACGCCATCACGGCGGCCATCTGGCGCGCGATGCCGTCGGGGTCGAAGGCCCGGTCGTAGACCCGGCCGGCCAGGGCGCGCTGCTTTTCGGCGTCGTACGCAAAGCCCTCGCCGAGGCCCTTGCCCGTGAAGGCCAGGCCCGTGCGCACGCTGTATTCGAGGTAGGCCTCGCGCTCCCTGGGCGCGGGCTCCACCAGCGCCGCCTGGGCCTCGGGGGTCGGGCCGGGCAGGGCGGGGTCGCTGGTGGACGACATGATCGAGGTCATGCTGCGGACGCGCTCGGGGCATTGCAGCGCGGTTTGCTGGACGATCATCCCTCCCATGGAGATCCCCGCGATATGCGCGGACTCGAGGCCCAGGGCGTCCATCAGGCCGGTTACGTCCCCCGCCATGTCGGCCAGGGTATAGGGGACGTCGGGAATCTTGCCGCCCTGCCGGGCCGCCAAGATTTCGGCGATGGCGGGGGGCGCGGCGTCGCGGAAATGCGTCGAGAGGCCCACGTCCCGGTTATCGAATATGACGAGGAAGTGGCCGGCCTCGGCGATGTGGGCGCAGAGGGCCGGGTCCCACTGGATTAGCTGTGTGCCCAGGCCGCGCAGCAAGAACAGGGGCCGCGCTTCGGGGTCGCCGAAGGTCTGGTATTCGAGGGTGATTCCGTTGGCGGGGGTGGAGGGCATGGCGTTCTCTCTTCTCTCTTGAAGGGACTTGGGGCTTGGAGGGACGTGGGGCTTGGAGGGACATGGGGCTTGAAGGAACTCGGAGCTAAGACCAAGGGGCGGCGGCGGAAGATGATTTTGACCGGGGGGCCGGGTGGGACTCTTGGGCGAGGCTAGCCAGTTCGGGTCTCGGCAGCGATCTCGCTCCCTTCGGCCTCCGGGGCCGTCTCGATCCAGTAGCGGCGCATGGTTGCGCCGTCTCTGTGAGAGACCGTCTCCGCATCGAATACCCCCCCGTTCTTTTCGACCACGCGAAGCGAGGGGAGATTCGTGGCGGCGACGGTGAGCAGGGCTCGGGCGATGCCGATCCGCCTCGCCTCGCCCAGGGTCTGCCGGAGAATTTCGCTGGCATGGCCCTGCCGGCGGGCGGAAGGACGGACGGCATAGCCGATATGCCCGCCGTCGCTGTGGAGTCGCGGACTGAGGCGCCGGCGAAGATTGCTCTGCCCTACCAGTTCGTTCCCATCGAAGAAGAGGAAGC
>JAQWRT010000064.1 GCA_029243605.1 Myxococcota bacterium | reverse complement strand
CCCGAGTCGTTGGAAAGCCATATTATAAGCGAGGGGGGCGGCGTGATAGAGCGGCGCGGGGGAGAGGTAGACAGCATCCTCGCTTCCCGCGTAAAAGTGCTGGACGAGCGCCATCAGGGGCGGCGGAGTCCCGGCTATCTCACCCGGTAGGGGATGCTTGACCCCCTTGGGTCGGCCGGTGGTGCCCGAGGAGTAGAGCATCTGCCCGCCTTCGAGCTCGGCCTCGAGGGGTTCACTGGGCTGGCCCGCCAGGGCTTCCTCCCAGGACTCATAGCCTGGGGCCGTGGCATCGATCATGAAGCGAGCCGTGACTCCTGGGCAGAGGTCTGCGAGTGCGCCCGCCAGATCGGCTTTGGCCGCCGAAGTAATGAAGACCCGAGCACCGGAGTCGTTGAGGATATATTCGGTTTCGGCTGGGGTTAGCCGTGAGCTGATGGCCGTAAAATAGAGACCCGAGCGCTGAGCGGCCCAACAGATTTCAAAAAATCTGGGGTGATTTTCGAGGCAAAATGCGATGTGCTCGCCGGGCCTAAGGCCCAGGGACCAGAAGAGTTGCGCCGCTCGGTTGGAACGGTCGTCGAGTTCTCCGTAGGTCACGGTCTCACCGCTCGAGGCCATGATAAAAGCCGGTTTTTCCGGAATGCGTTGAGCGAGTGTGCCGGGGTACATTTGGGGTCTCCATTCGAGCGGGGGGTAACGCTGGGGGGATCGGTTTCGTGAAAGTATCGGGACCGCTGCAATAATAATCCTGCCAACCAATGAAAGCGCTCCTTGGCACATTTCGAAAGGCTGGTTTGGAGGCCCCGGTAAGGCTCGGATTTTGATATAATAGGCTCTCGCTGGCGACCGGAAATCCGGCGGTGAATTCGAGCAGGGGCTCTCAGTGGAACGAACCCACCAAAAGCGCAGCGCCGAGACGCGAGCAAAGCTAATCGAAGCCGGCCTTGAGATTTTCTCTGCTAGGGGTTTCGAGGGTGCGACCACCCGAGCGATCGCCATGCGTGCCGGGGTGGCACTTGCGTCGCTGCCCTATCATTTCAAGACCAAGGAAGCGCTCTGGAAGGCGGTGGTCGACGATATTTTTGGCCGTTTCGCCGATGTGATGGCGCGCGCGCGCTCGGAAATCGGTGATCTGGAGGAACGAGAGCAGACTCGCCGGATGCTGGCCGCCTATGTTTCGTTCTCGGCGAAATCCCCGGAGCTCCTTCGGATCGCCATGCAAGAAGGTACGGCAGGCAACGAACGCTCCGAATGGCTCGTCGAAAACCACTTGCGCCCGAACTTTGAGTACGTGAAGAGCGAGACACTCAGGGCGGTCCGGAACGGGTATGGGCGCTCGGGACGCCTCGAACACATCTACTACATGATCGTTGGTGCGGCCGCGCTGCCCTATGTCGTAGGGCCAGAGTTTCAACTCCTCACCAAGCTGAATCCTTTCGACCCCGAAATGATCGAGGCTCATGTGGGTTCCGTTCTGGACCTTTTCTACCCCTCGATTTCCGAAGACTCTGACTGATTGACCTCGGCGGAGGATGGAACTCTAGTGGCTTCGACCGCAGTGGTGGCGCGATAGGACCGAGTGAATCGCTGCCGT
This sequence comes from Myxococcota bacterium, assembly GCA_029243605.1. GTDB lineage: Bacteria > Myxococcota_A > UBA9160 > UBA9160 > UBA4427 > JAZXM01. The sequence continues at coordinate 19,982 of JAQWRT010000064.1, read as the reverse complement.
AAGGCGGGAGAGTTCTGCCGGCGAGATGATGAAGGGCGGCATGAGGTAAACGAGCTTTCCGAAAGGACGAATCCATACGCCTTCCTCGACGAAGGCCGGTTGAATGATCCCCATGTCGACGGGATCATCGAGTTCGACGACCCCTATTGCGCCAAGGGTACGAACGTCACTCACGCCAGGAAGTTCACGGCAGGGTTCGAGTTCGCGTCGCAGTTGGTCTTCGATGGCAATGACGCGCTCGCGCCACGGGGTTGATTCCATCAGGTCGAGGCTCGCGCCTGCGGCCGCACAGGCCAGGGGATTGCCCATGAAGGTGGGGCCATGCGCCAAGATACCCGGCTGACCCGAACCAATCGTTTCGCATATTTCTTCGCTGACGAGGGTGGCGGCCAGACTCAAAGTGCCACCGGTGAGCGCCTTGCCCAAGCACATGATGTCTGGTTCCACGTCTGCGTGATTTGCACCAAAGAGACGTCCGGTTCTGCCGAAGCCCGTCGCAATTTCGTCGAGAATGAGCGGCACGCCGATTTCGCTACAGAGTTCTCGGATCCTTGCGAGGAATTGGGGGGAGTAGAACCACATGCCGCCGGCGCCCTGGACAATCGGCTCGAGGATGACCGCGGCGATTGATCGCTGATGTTCCCCAAGCAGCGTGCTGAAATGTGAGATGTGCTGTTCTTCGAAGCGTTCGTCGTAGCGGCAGGTCGGCCGTTCGGCGAAGAAGTGTTCTTGGAGGTTGCCGCGAAAAAAATCGTGCATGCCGTTGACCGGGTCGCAGACTGCCATGGTCGCGAAAGTGTCTCCGTGATACCCACCGAGAAGGGTGAGCAGCTTTTGGCGGAGGGGCTCACCCCGGGCCATCCAATATTGCAGGGCGGTTTTGATGGCGACTTCGACGGCAACCGATCCAGAATCCGAAAGGAAAACTCGGCTGAGGTTTCCTGGAGACCAGTCGATGAGACGCTCGCAAAGGGCGACCGCGGGTTCGTGAGTAAGGCCGCCGAACATGATATGGGGCATGGCTTGGAGCTGTTTTGTGACGGCCTCTTCGATATGCGCGTTTCGGTAGCCGTGGATGGCTGCCCACCAGGATGACATTCCGTCGACGAGTTTTTTCCCGCTGGCAAGGGTCAGATGAACACCCTCGGTCTGAACGACTTCGAAGAGGGGAGATGACTCAGGAGCCGAATAGGGGTGCCAGACGCTCTTTCGGTCGCGCTCGATGGTTTGCACTAGGTAGGTCCCGTCCTATGGGGTGTGCGCTTGGCCCGGTCGGCGGGCTCTTCCGTGTCCGATAGCAAGCTTGATATATTTTTGCGGTTCTCTAGAAGCTGGGCGAGTCTTGGCCACGACTGGGCCGCATGAGGCTAGTCCGTAGAGAGGCACTCGAGAGGAGATCGAAGTGAAATTGTATACCGGTCTGGGCCCGAATCCGAAAGTTGTTCACATCTTCATGGAGGAAAAAGGGGTTGAGATTCCGCTTGTGGAGGTGGATCTGATGGGCGGTGAGAACAGGCAGGGTACTCATCTCGGGCGCAATCCCGCCGGCCAGCTCCCGACACTTGAACTGGACGATGGTCGTTGTATTTCTGAAATTACCGCGATCTGCGAATACCTCGAGGAGGCGACCTCGGGACCGAGCCTTCTCGGCGAATCGGCAGAGGACCGAGGCGAGACGCGGATGTGGGTTCGTCGAATCGACCTGAATATTTGCGAGCCTCTGGCCAATGGCTTTCGCTCGGCCGAAGGGCAGAGCCTCTTTAAGGATAGGGTCCGGCTCTTCCCTCAGGCCGCGGCCGATTTTAAATTGCACGTCCAGGAACGGCTAGCTTGGCTGGAAGGGTTGCTGGGCGACGGAGATTTTATCTGCGGGGATCGATTTAGCCTCGCGGATATCATGCTCTTCGCCTTTTTGGAGTTCGGTGGTGCAGTGGGTCAGCCCCTCGACCCCAGCCTTAAGAAATTGGGTGAGTGGTACGCGAGAATTGCCACTCGACCCAGCGTTGGGGCGACAGCGGGGTAGGGTTTTTGCCGGCCGCTGCAGCCGGGGGGATCCGTATCGAAGCGCGCGAGAGACTTATGGAGCGGGTGATGTTTAAAGTGATTCGGTCACGGCGAGCGAGGTTGAATTGGCCTCGCTAACCCGAATTGTAAGCGATCAGGAAAGGCCCCTGAGGGTGCTGAGTCCGGAGCAAAGGCTGGCCTATATCCGAGACGGATTCATCGTACTTCCCAGCGTGGTGGGCGAAGATTGGCTCGCCCGACTTCGGGAGACCACCGATGAGTTCATCGAGCAGAGTCGATCGCTCTCAGAGTCCACGCCGCTCTTTGACCTTGAGGAAGGGCATAGCGCCGCTCGGCCCCGGTTGAGAAGGCTGGTTTCCCCCGCTGATCTGCATCCTACTTTCTGGGAATTCGTGAGTCAGTCGGTAGTGGCCGACATCGCGGACGACCTGGTCGGCCCCGATCTGAAATTCCACCACAGTAAGTTGAATTTCAAGGCCCCGGGCGGTGGTGAGGAAGTCAAGTGGCATCAGGATATCCAGTTCTGGCCCCATACGAACTACAGTCCGCTCACCGTGGGTGTTTTTCTAGACGATGTCACTGCGGATATGGGGAATGTGGGTTTTATTCCGGGCAGCCATGACGGGCCTCTCTATGATCAATACGACGGAGAGCGTTGGGTAGGCTGTCTCAAGGACGCAGACTGCGCGCAGGTTGACGCCCAAAGCGCGGTTTATCCCGAGGGTCCCGCTGGGACCGTGACGGTCCATAATTGTCGTAGCGTCCACGGATCCTCTCGAAATGCCTCGAATCGGAGTCGGCGATTGCTGCTGCAGACCTATGCGGCCGCTGATGCCTTTGCCTACACGGATCTCGTGAAGAAGAGCCCCCGAGGCGATACATTAATTAGGGGGCATGCTTCCCGATGGGCACGCCACGACCCGAGGCCCTGCCAGGTAGGGCCCTCTCGTGTGCGCACGATCTTCGAAGTCCAGCAACGGGAAGTTTGAGTATCCTAGGGAAGGGTGAGGCTACCCCGGTCCGGTTGCCTCGGAGAGTGTCGTGTCGGATTTGAGCGAACCAGTTTCAAGCAGTACGAGCGAGTTAAGAGACGGGATCTTCCGTCCCGAGCTTCAGCGACGTTTTGTTCACATTGTCTCTTGGGCGGCGACGCTGTCTTTGTCCGTCGGGTACATATATTCAGCGATGCAGGTCGAACTCGATGCGATCCGTCGCATTGCGTTCGTCTTTGGGCTGCTTGCCTTCATTCTGTCGTCTGTGATCGTTCGCATGACGAACTCGGCTCGGCTGGGCGCGGGCGCCTTGGTTTTTGCGGGGATGGCGATCACGCTTGTACCTTCCTATTTCGAGGGAGGGGTCGCATCTCCCTATAGCGTCTGGTTCTTGATTGTTCCTCTTCTGGGTGGGCTCCTTCTGGGGCCCGGCATCGCCTATTTGTCCGGGGCGGCCGGGGTAGCCGCCATGCTGGCCCTGGCATGGATGGCGGAATCCCTGCCCAAGCCGGGCGGGCCTGGCGACAACACCGCCATGCTGGCCATGAACCAGATCCTGGCCATCGTTCTCTGCACCGGGATCGCCGCGACTATTTCGAGAATGATGAGCCGCTCCTCCAGGGAACTCATGTCCTCTCGCAATGCCGAAATCAAAAAGAATCAGGAACTCGAAGAGAGCAACGAGCACTTTCGAGGAAGTTTGAACCTGGCGAGGGATGCCATTGTGATTATCGGGATTGAAGACCGTATCGAGGTCTTTAATCCCGCCGCCGAGGCGATCTATGGCCTCAGTGCCTCGGAGGCCATTGGTCTCAAGATGCCGGAGGCGTTGATCCCGGAACGACTGCGGGAGGATCACTACGCGGGCTTCGGCCGCTATGTGGCAACGGGAATCGCGAATATCATGGGCGTGAGGCTTGAGACTTTTTCGATGCGAAGCGACGGCTCGGAATTCCCTGTTGAGTTGACGATTCAGGAATTGAAGGGGAGGCCCGATAGTCGGTTTATCGCGTATATCCGAGATCTCACCGAGAGGAACCGCTTGCGTGAGGAACTGGCGGAGAAGGAGAAGCAGATAGGACTCAAGCGTCGCTTGGAGGCCATTGGTCGGCTCTCGGGCGGTGTGGCCCACGATTTCAATAACCTTCTTATGGCGATCAATGGATATACCGAGTTGCTGCTCCTGCGCGACGATCTACCCGATGAGGCCGTGGAGAGCCTGGGTGAGATCGCCCATGCGGGTGATCGGGCTAACTCGATTACCAAGCAACTGCTGGCCTTCAGTCGCCGGGATAGCTTGGAAGTCGAGCCCATCAATCTGTCTCGATTGATTGCCGGCCTCGCCGGAATGCTTGGAAATGTATTGCCGGACTCGAGTGAGATAAAGCTCGAACTCGAGGAGGAGCCCTGGTCTATTCAGAGTGAAGCGGCACGTCTTGAACAGGCCATCATGAATCTCGTTCTGAATGCCTCGGACGCTATGCCGAACGGGGGCAGGATCTGGCTGCGTACCTTTAATGCCCTTGTGGACGAGGAGAGTGCGGCAGGGGTCAAGGACCTGCTTCCAGGGGAATACGGTTGCGTTGAAGTCAAGGATGAGGGCACGGGAATGACATCGGAGACTATCGAAAGTGTCTTCGACCCTTTCTTTACGACGAAGCCTCTTGGTAGTGGGACGGGCTTGGGCCTATCGACGACATATGGAATTGTTCGGCAGAGTGGGGGCGCGATCGGTATCGAGAGCAAGATCGGGGAAGGCTCGAGATTCCGGATCTACTTGCCCAGGGCCGCGGACGTGGAGGAGTACTACACAGAGCCGGAGCCCCTCGAGCCCAGCTCTTCGCCGAAGAGCGCGACGATCTTGGTGGTGGAAGATGAAGCATCGGTGCGAAGCCTTGTGGTCAGGACGCTCTCCAGGCGGGGCTACCACGTGATCGAGGCGGTCGATGGAGTCCGGGGGTATGAACTCGGAATCAGGCATCTGTCTTCCATCGATCTCGTTGTCTCGGACGTTGTCATGCCGAGATTGGGGGGAGTCGAGATGATTCGACGCCTCAGGCTTTCGGTGCCAAGCCTAAAAGTGGTTTACATCTCGGGTCACTCTGCCAACGAACTCGACGCTTCTGATATCGAAGGTGAGCGAAGCGAATTCCTCTATAAACCTTTCAACCTTGATGTGCTGTTGACGACGGTTGAGCGATTGCTCTTGGTCTCGAGTCATTAGGCGTAGGAGTATCCGCGTGACCTCAAATAAGAGGATTGAGCAGACAACTGCGGCCCAGGCCAATCCCGCGACGATCCCTTCCTTCACTGGAACCCTCGCGGAAGGTGTGCACGTAGTGGGCGGCATGGGCAATGCGCTTTCCATTGAGACCGGAGCAGGCATAGTTCAAATCGATACGGGGGCATCTGAGAAGCAGGCTCAGAAAATGCTCGAAAGGCTTCGTGAACTGAGTTCGGCTCCGGTGCACGCCATCGCCTATAGCCATGGGCACCTCGGCTATAATAATGCCGTCAATACCTGGCTAGAAGATTCGGAGAAGCGGGGCGACCCGCAGCCTCGAGTCATCGCCCACGAGAACTTGGTGAAGCGCTGGCAGCGCTATGGGGAAACCGAGGGTCTCCAGCAATTCTTTGTCGAATTGCAATTTCGTTTGCCCGTGGGCGCGATGACCCACCCCCTTGATCTCAATATGCCGAACGAGGTCTTTCGCCGTTCTGTTCGGCTCGGGGATGCCCGACGACAGATTCAGATCCTTTGGGCGCCCTCGGAGACGGATGACGCCCTGGTGGCATGGATGCCGAAGGAGAGGCTCCTCTACGGTGGAGCCGCTATTACTCCGAGTATCCCCAATGTGGGAACGCCCCTGAGGAGCGTTCGGGATCCCATCCGCTGGGCGGAGACTCTCGATCGCCTCGCTGGCTTGAATCCCGAGATTGTGGTGATGGAATTCGGCCCGCCCTTGGAGGGCGCTGAGAAGATTCAGCGGGTGCTCGGGCAGACAGCCGCCGCTCTGCGTTGGCTGCGCTCAGAAGTGGTTGCCCGAGCCAATCGGGGAATGGGCGTACTCGAGATTCTCCACGACCTGGACTACCCGGAGGAACTCTTCGAGGTTCCCTGGATGAAACCCCTCTATGGGTGTGCCGACTATATCGTCCGCGACATCTTTCGGGCGGAGACCGGCTGGTGGGATCGCAATCCCAGCCAATTGCATCCAGCGGATCCCGGGGCGGCAGGGGAGGCTGTCCTTTCTGCCCTGACAGATCGAGACGCGATTATTGCTCGTGCCGAAGGTCTCGCCGAAGAAGGGGAGACCCAACTAGCCCTTCATGTCGTCGATCTGTTAGCGCTGGGCTCGCCCGATGACGCCGACGTCGAGCGCGCACGAAAGTTGAAGGGCGCGCTCTGCATCAAATTGGCGGAAGAGGCCACCAGCTTCGTCTCTCAGAGTCTCTACGTCTCGAGTGCGCGAATTATTGCCAAGGGCACCGACAAGCCCACGGGCGTTCGCTGACACGCGGTTGAGCCGTTGATCCGTCGGCGACGTGTTGCCCTCTAAGCGCGTGTTCTTCTGGACCTCTGGAAGAGGGCGAAACCCGAGAGTCCGAGGCCTAGGAGTAGGCCGGTGGACGGTTCGGGGATGGGTTGGGCGGAAAAAGTCATCTCCGTCCCTCCCCCGGCATCATCGCCGATGACCATTCGGGCGATGATGAGGATTTCATGGGCCGGCATGGCGAGGTTGACTGCGTCGAAAGTAGGGGCGCCGGGTTCGAGTGATGCATCGACAACACCCAAGTAGGGTCGGTCGTCGTCATCGTCGTCGAAGGCGATCATGCCCCCAGAAAAGAACGAGGTTCCGAGGACTTCAATGGCCATGGAGCGGATGGGGTCGCCATAGTAATGGTCTTCGGATTCGACTTCGTAGGCGAGGATGAGCTCGGTTCCGCTGGCGAGTCCGTGCCCGGGCGCGAGGTCGAGCCGGAAGCCGCTGGCGACCGGGACCACGCTAAAGAGCGAGAGAGCCGATTGGGGTGCACCTTCGAGGCCCGCCGAAAAATCTTCGAACTCAAGATTGCCATCGAGGGATTCCAACTCGCCCCCGGAGTTCACCAGGTCGGCGAGGGTGACGGGTGTGGCCGCAGCGCTTCCGATCATTCCAAGGGAGAGAAAGAGAGTCAGGAAGAGAAGGGAGGGCCACATCAAGATGGACCGGGCCAGGGAGTGGTCTCCCCGGTCTCCATGCGTTCGGTTCGTCGGTTTCAACGATGCCAAAAAAGTTCACCTTTCATGCTGCTTTTGCGAGGGGTCTGCGGGGTCGGAAGTGAGTGGTGGCGAGGCCGTGCATATGGCAATTCTTTTCGGCAGAAATGCGGAAAAGCCTTTGCAGACCGCCGGACGCTCGGCGGAATTGGCCCGGGGGCAGGCCCGTAGGGGGCTAGGCTCCCCAAAGCACAAGCACCCGGGGGGCGGGGAAGGCGGGTCCCCAGGTGTCGGGCACTCGGTCACGCAGGGCGTATGCCCAGTGCGTTATTCCTGAAAAGAGGGTGGCCCCCCGGCGCTCAGCGCCGCGGGGGGGCCGTCAGGATCGAACTCTCAGGGATTCATGGCATAGCGGTCGGCGAGGGGCAGGACGTGCTGTTCCCAGACCCGGGTGTAACGGTCGGCGCCCTCGGCGGGCTTGGCGATCATCTCGAGGCACTGCTCCATCTGAATTTCGGTGCTGCTCGGTTTTCCGTGTAGTTGGATCGCGTAACGCGAGAAATCCCGCACAAAGACGTCGAAGACCTGGTCCACAAGATCGCCCTCCACCTCGTAGATTTCGGCGTTTTCGAGGAAGAGTTGGCCGTAGACCACCAGGGTGAAGAGTTCGCCGACGGCGAGCAGGAAATCCACGTCATTCGCCTGTGCCTGTCCGGGCGGGGCCTTCTCGAGCATCCGCCGGAAGGCTTCGACCTGGCTCCGGAAAACCGCGACATTCGGTGAGGAGGAGCCTGCGAAGGCGCTCTGGTAATCGTGGAAGCGAATCTCCCCGAGTCCCCGGGTTGGGCCCTGCTGGAAGAGGAAGCTGTCGTCGGTCGCATCGTCTCGGCGTTCTACCACCGGACATTCCTGGGGATTGAAGAAGTAGTTGGGCATAAATTTGACGATCAGCGCGATGTTGACGTGCACCGTTCCCTCGAGTTTGGGAAGGGCTCGGATATCCCGAGCGGCCATCTCGAAATACATGTCCCGTTCGAAGCCCTTGGCGGCAATCACGTCCCAGAGATGGTTGATGACGTCCTCTCCCTGGGTGGTGACCTTCATCTTGACCACGGGGTTGTAGAGCAGGTATCGCCGATCCTCGGCATTGGCCGATCGCATATAATCCGCCGCACGCAGGGCGACCAATTTCATCGCGATGAGGCGGGCGTAGGCATCCGAGAAGAGTTGCTTGACGTGGGGGAAATCGGTGACCGATTGCCCATAGAGTTTTCGATTGGCTGCATGGCTGACGGCTTCGTAGAGCGCGTGGGTACTGATCCCGATGGAGGCCCAGCCGAGGTTGAATTTTCCGACGTTGACCGTATTGAGCGCGGCATTCCAGGCTTCCCGGCCCCGGGAGAGAATGTCCGATTCGGAGATCGGGTAATCGTGAAGGGCGTAATTCGAGACGTAGGACTGGGAGTTGACGACGCTTCGCTTGCACTCGTAGTGCTCGTCCTGGGAGTCGACGACAAAGAAGACGTAGTCGTCGGTGCCCCGGATCTTTCCGAAAGTAGAAACCAGAGCCGCCTTATTTCCGTTCCCGATATAGTATTTCTCTCCTCGGGCCAGGTAGCCTCCGCCCTCCTGGGGAATCAATTCCATTTCCGTGGAGTAGACGTCGGCGCCGTGGGCTCTTTCGGAGAGACCGAAGGCAAAGATTCCGCCTTCCTCCAGCAGGCGAGCAGTCTTCTGCTTGACCTCCTCGTTCTCGCTCATCCAAATCGGGCCAAGCCCCAGGATCGAAACCTGCCAGGTGTACCAGTAGGCCAGTCCGTAGAAACCGAGGATTTCGGCGAATTCACAGTTGCGCCAGGTATCCCACCGCGAGTCCGGGGCTCCGTAGCCCGCCGGGGTCAGGGTGGTGGCGAAGAGCTTCTCGCGCTTGACGAACTCGAGGAAGTCGCCGTACCACGTCTGCTCCCGGTCATCGCGTTTGAGGGCCTCTTTGCCCTTGTCCTCGAAGAACTCGACGGTCTTGAGCATCAACTCGCGAGATTTTTCGTCGGGGTAGGCGCGCGTATGGTTTTTGGGGTCGAGTAGAATCATGGCACTCTCCGGGTTGGAAGGGCAGGCGGGTTCCTGGGCATTCTTACAGATTCAGCGCCGCCGGGCGTGTGGGCCCCGGGCTCCGGGATGGCGGAAGGCGCTTTGATGGGTTGGAGATTTCAGCGCCTTGCTGTTTGGGTGCGTGTTTTTTGCCACAGTTGAGCGATCTTTGATATAGTGCACTGCAAGCCGGACGCGTGGAGCTTGCCGGTTACCCCCCTTCCTCGAAGACCAGAGAGCGGTTGAGCAGTGGAATTCAGGTGGGCCGAAGGCCGGCCGGCGGGGAGGCGGGCGCCCGGGATAAGGTGGAGGCGGCGAGTTCGCGGGCCGGGGATGGCCCTGGCCCTGGTCCTCCTTTTGAGCGGAACCGCGCCGGATTCGGGCCGTGCAGGGGGTCTTGAGCCCAACTGCCAGCGGCAGCTGGCTCGGGGACCGGGTTTGGTTCTGCGCCACTGCTCCGAGGCGGTTCGGGCGGGTCAGCGAGTGCGTCCGGGTCGGGAGGGCGCTCGGGCTTTTCTCGCCCGGCACGCGGCCGGGCTCGGTTTGGCCACCGACCTTGGAGACCTCGAGTGGCTCGAGGAAAGGCGGGGCTTGGCCGCCACCCGCACGCGTTACCGCCAACTTCTGCTCGGAATTCCTGTCCACGACTCGGACATTTCGCTCAATCAATCTCCGGACGGCCGAGTTCAGGCGCTCTACAGCCGCTACCGCCGACTCTCGCCGGGCCGGGCCGTTCCCGGGATCGGCAGCCCGGCAGCGGAAGCCGGAGCTCGGGCGGCAGCCGGCATCGAAGAAATGCGCATGCCAGTGGAGAGCGAGTTGGCCTGGTTCCGCGTCCCTGGCGAGCGCGCACGCCTGGCCTGGCGAATGACTCTTTATGCCCGGCGGCCCCTGGGTGATTTCCTGACCCTCGTCGATGCCCAGACCGGGGAAATCCTCTTGCAGGAAAACCGGATTGCCTTTGAGACCGGTACCGGGCTGACCTTTCGGCCGAACCCCGTCCAGACCGTGGGCGGCCCAGACTTTGTGGACGGCGGCGACATTTCCTCAGCAGCCCTGGATGCCGCCCGAGTGGAGGTTTCCTTGTTTGGCCTCGATCCGGGGACCGGGGCGTTGCGAGGCGAGTTCGTCGATCTGGTTTCCCTCGCGGGAGGCCTCGAGGTCGGCGACGCCGACGAGATCAGCCGGGTTTACGCCTACGACCGCTCTGACCCCCGTTTCGAACAGGTGGTGGTCTACGACACGGTGGATTCCATTCAACGTTATTTCCATGCCCTGGGCTTCGATGATGATGTGGGCGTTCTCAACGGGATCCGGGATTTTCCGACTCGGGCCCACGCCCACTGGGACAACGCCGACCAATCCTTCTATTCCACCGGCGACGACGCGATTCATTTCGGAGATGGCGGGATCGACGATGCCGAGGACGTGGATATCGTCGCCCACGAATACGCCCACGCGGTTCAGCACGATCAAAATGCCTGTTGGGGGGGCGGGGAGATGGGGGCCATGGGCGAGGGCTTCGGCGATTACCTGGCGGCCAGCTTTCACGAGGCCAACGGGGATCCCGCCTATCAAGCCTTTCACGCGGCGTGCGTGGGCGAGTGGGATGCCAGCGACTTGGGGGGAGGGTTCCCGTCGTGTCTGCGCCGAGTCGACGGGTCCAAAATTTACCCCGACGATCTGGTGGGCGACGTGCATGCCGACGGCGAGATCTGGTCTCGCGCGCTCTGGGATCTGCGGGCAGCCATCGGGGGAATTGCCGCGGATCGGCTGATCCTTGAGCACCATTTCACTCTGCCCTGCAGTGCGACCATGGCCGATGCCGCCGAGGAGATGCTCCAGGCGGACAGCAACCTGAATGCCGGGGCCCACGTCGCTGGAATTCGGGCGACTTTCTGCGCCCGAGGAATCCTTTCCGGGGCGGAGTGCACTCTTCCCTCAGGACTCAGTCTGGAAATGAGTCTGGCGCCGATCCCCGTGCGCGCGGGCCAGCGGGCGACCTATACCCTTCGCGCCGAGAACGTCTCGGGCGAGCTCTTGGCGGGGGTCGGGCTGACGGCAGATGTGCCCGGACGCGCGCGCTATGTCCCGGGCTCGGCCAGTGATCTGGGGAGCGAGGCCGCGGGCGTGCTCACTTGGCCCGGGATCGAACTCGCGCCCGGCGAGCACGTGAGTCGAAGTTTCGAGGTGTTGATTGACTCGGGGCCGGCCTCGGAACTCCTCTTCTTCGACGACGCCGAGTCGGGGACCGCTGACTGGGGAACCACCCACGGTTCGGGAGCCCTGGATTGGGGAGTGGATGCCAACGTCGGGAGTTCGGTGATCTCACCCCAGGCCTGGTTTGCCGCGGACCCGGATGCCCCTTCGGACCAGCGACTCGAACTCGCCCAGACTATCCAGGTGACCCCGGGAACCCGGCTGAGCTTCGCCCACAGCTACCTGACCGAATTGCGCTACGACGGCGGGGTTGTCGAATACTCGCGCGATGCCGGAGGGACGTGGCAGGATCTCGGCCCTCTGCTCGTTCAGAACGGATACAACTGGCCGATTTCTGGAAATTTCGAGAGCGCCATCGCCAACCGGGCTGCTTTCACCGGGGACAGCGATGGCTTTCTTGAAACCGTGGCCGATTTGAGTTCTCTGGCCGGTCTGTCCGTCCAGTTTCGATTCCGGATGGTTTCGGATACCAGTGTCGGCCGGATGGGCTGGTGGGTTGACGATGTTTTGGTCGAGCGGGAGGTGAACCTCCAGGGGGCTGGAGCGAGCGTGGGCGGTGCGGCCGAGCAGGTGACGCTGGTCACCCCTATTCAACCCGGAGATGGGCAGAATCCGCCGATTCTATTGACCCCGGAGCCCATCGTGGTCAGCCGGGGGGGGAGCGTGGTCATCGGCCCGGAACACCTCCAGGCCATGGACCCGGACCCCGGAGACACTCTGACGCTGACGGTCTCGACCCCGCCGGGAGCGGGCAGCCTCAGCCTGATGCCGGGCTTTACCCAGGCTCAGGTCGACGCTGGGAGCCTGGTCTACACCCACGCCGGGGGGGAAGGTTGGGTGGATGGCTTTGGTCTCGTTCTGAGCGACGGGCAGGGCGCCGTACTCGCCGAAGAAATTTTGAGTCTCTCCATCGCCCAAGCAAACCAACCGCCGAGCCTCGGGTTTCAGGCGTTCGAGGAGGCAAGGGTGGGTGTCGGCTATTCGATCCAGATCGCGCCGACAGACAGCGACGCCGGTCAAGTGCTCACCGTCGAGCTTGTGTCCGGGCCGGGTTGGCTCGCGCTGTCGTCGGCGAACGGCGACGGAAGTTGGACCTTGGCGGGGGTTCCCCAGCCCGGGGACGAGGGCGAGGAGCAAGTCGTTCTACGGGTTTCGGATTCGGGTGCCCCGCCCCTGGCCGATGAACTCACCGCACCGCTTCGCGTTCAGCCGTCGGCGGTGGCGGTGTCGGGACTCGGGCCCGGCTTCGCTGGTGTGGGTTCGCTGCTCCTCGCGGTGGTGGGTGCCCGTCGGGCACGAAAGGCGTCCGTGAGGGGTTAGGCTTTCGAGAGTGCGCGGCGGTAGGGCGAGATATCCATTCCCAGCGCCCCGTAGCGCGCCTCCACGGCGGAGACCGTGGCGGAGGTCCAGTAGGGATGCCCAGGGGCCGGGAAGCCCAGTACACAGCGTTGATCCACCGAGGCCCGGGCAATCAGGGACTCCACCGAGAGATCTCGGCGGTACATTTTCCAGGCCCAGCCCGGATGGAGCGTGCTGATCCACTCACTCTCGGCTTTGCGAAAGGTCAGATTCTGGACGACGCGCTGCTTTCCCGGAAGCAGGGGGGTGCCGCGATGCCAGGTGTCGTGGCGGTAGAAGAGCAGGCTGCCCGGACCGAAGCGCGCACGCCGCTGCCGGGGATAGAGGTGCTCGGCACGAAAATCGTGGATTTCGGGAGCGCGGTGGGCGAGATCGCGCTCGGCGGACTCCCGGTCATTGATCCAGGGCAGGGTTCCCAGGCCTGGAGTCGCCATCATGGGCCAAGCGTAGGCCGGGTCTTCGGGACCCTCTCGGGGGATCACGGCGGTGGCTCCGCCGCAATCCTCCACCGCGTCGAAGTAGACGATGATTTCCACGGCGTCGGGGGTCTCCCAGGCCGGGGGATGGGTCAGGGTATGGTTCGGGTAGTCGACGTGGATGCGCTGGTCGGTGTTGTCATAGCGACCGTTCTGGCTGTCCGAGCGGCCAAATTTTGACCAGAGGTCGGCCTGGGTGAGCCGCAGGTTATGGATGGGAGTTTCGAGAAGTTGTGCGACTGCGGCGAGGACTCGGGGGTGCAGAGAGAGTGCGTCGAGGGCCTCGTGACCCGTGGGAAAGACCATTCGGCCGTCGCTCCCAAAGTCGCTCACCGCCGCCTGCTCTTCAGCGGAGAGGTTTCTGAGTTCGCGTTGAATCAGGTGGAGCACCGGGTCGAGACACTCCTCCGGCAGGATCCCATCGACCAGGGCGTAGCCCGCGTCCTGCCAACTCGCCTGGTCTTCCGGACTCAGGGGCCCGCCCTCTGTTCCCTGAGGTCGGGCGGGTTGAGGATCAATCCAAGCGATGGTTTCGGGCACGGCGCCCTCTTTTCGTTTTCGCGTTGTTGTTATTTCGCCAGAAGTTGGCACCCTTGATCTCCGCTTCGGGAGAGTGAAACTCGGGGGCCCAATCATGAGCGATATTACCGTGCGCGATCTGCGTTTTCCCTTCGAGGAAGATTTTGATCTGAATGTCCCCGACGAGGCCCTGAGTTTGATGCTTTCGAGCATGGCCTTGTCCATGACCATGCCCTACCTCGAGCCCTACCTGATTCGGACCATGGGGGTGGCGATCCCCAAACTCAAGAACCCGAAACTCGCCGAGGATGCCCGTCACTTTTCGCGCCAGGAAGCCAACCATTACCGGAACCATGCGAATCTCAACCGGCGGATCCGAACCAGCTTTTCGCCCGCAGGGGCGGAGGCCCTGGGTCGAATCGAGTCGGAGCTCGACGCGGACTATCGGCGCTTTTCCCGAGAGAAACCTCTGCGCTGGAATCTCGCCTACGCCGAGGGATTTGAGGCCATGACCTGCGCGGGCGCCCTAGCCATGGCGGAGTTCGAGACCTTCAAGGATCCCTATCGGAATCCCGGGGGCGAGATCTGGGGCTGGCATCTGGCCGAAGAGATCGAGCACAGGACCGTGGCCTTCGGCGTCTTTCAGGAATTGGTGGGGAGTTACCTGTATCGCCTGGTCTTCGGTTCCCGCTCTCAATACCACTTCCTGTCGTATACCGGACGTTTTTTCCGGTGCATGGCCGAGGATCTGGGCCGAGAGGTGGGCATGCCGCGAACCCCGGTGGAGAGCCGGGCGATACGGCTTTTTTTCCGCACGCTGTCGCCGGGTTACGACCCGGCCAAGCTCGAGATCCCCGAGCACGTCAGCGAGATGTTGGCGGCCTTCAGCGAGCGCGCGAAAAAAAAGGCGAGCTGATCGGGTGGCAGGGAGGGATCGGGCCATGAGGGGCCGATCTTCCCAGCCGGGCTCAGCCCCGGTAGGCCGGCCCGACTGAAACGACCTCAGTCGTCTCGGAGTACGTCCTCGGCCACCAGTTCCTCAAGGTAGGGGGTGTCCCACCAGGAGAGCTGGAGCTGCTTGGCGCGTCGGAAATAAAGCTGGCAATCGTATTCGATGGTGAAGGCGACCCCGCCCCAGATTTGCGCGCAGATCCGGGTGACTTCGCGATAGGTCTCGCAGGCGAAGAGCTTCGCCATCGGTGCGAAGCGGCTGATCGAGCGATCTTGGGAGGCATTCCAGGCGGCTTCGTAGACCAGGACCCGGCCGCCATCGATATGGGTTGCCGAGTCGGCCATATAATGAGCCAGGGCCTGAAAGGCGCCCAGGGGCTTATCGAACTGAACGCGCTCCTTCGAGTATTCGACGGTGATGTCGAGCACCTTCTGGGCTCCGCCGATGGCCTGGGCGGCCAGCAGGATGATGCCCTCGTGGAGTACGGCATTGAACGCCTGCCATCCCATTCCCGGGGCCCCCAATCGGGCCTCGGCGCCAACCCGCACATCCTGCATGTCCACGCGGTACTGGGCATCGCCGGATTGTGAAAGCTGCTGGGTGAGGGTGACGCCGTCGGCGGAGGGGTCGACCAGGAAGAGGTCAATGCCCTGGGGGCCGCGAGCCAAGACGATGAGGCGCTCGGCGGCGCTCGCGAAGTAGACGTGACGCTTGACCCCGGAGAGCAGGAAATCGTCCCCTTCGGCCTTGGCCTCCATTTGGACGCCCACCTCGCCGTAGCCGCGGTTGGGCTCGAGCCATGCGGGGGTCAGCACCGCATCTCCACTGGCGATTTTGGGGAGCCACTCGGCCTGTTGGGCGTCATTGCCCACCGTCAGCAGCAGTCGGGCGCTGAGCACCGAGCTCACGAAATGCGGAACAGGAGCGAGAAATTCGCCAAACTTCTCGTAGACGAGGGCGGCTTCGGTCAGGGATTGTCCGCTGCCTCCATTGGCCTCGGGAATGAGCATTCCCGTCAGCCCCGACTCGGCGAATTGCTTCCAGAGGCCTTCGGGGTAGCCCTTCGGGTCGTCCTCCATCTGACGGACGACGTCGATGGTGCAGTGTTCTTCGAGGATGCCGTGAGTCATGTCCACGATCATCTGCTGTTCTTCGGTCAATGCGAGGTCCATCTTGGATCTCCTCGGATCTGGCGGCCGTGAAAGCGGCTGCGAGTCTATTTTTTGGACGGCTCTATCGGGCAGCCCCGGGTTAGAAGTTCCTGGGCAGTCCCAGTTTTCGCCGGGCGATGATGTTTTTCTGGATCTCCGAGGAGCCGCCGCCCACGGTTTCGTTCAGGGTGGCGCGGTAAGCGCCCTCGAAGCGTCCGGCCAGAGGTGCATCCTCCTGGCCCTCTCGCATCTGCCCCGCCGCCCCGGTCAGGTCGAGGGCGTCCTTGCAGACCCGTTGGGAGAGGGTGGTGGTGAAGAGCTTGTACTCCGAGGACTCGATGCTCGGGGGTTTGTCCCCCTTCATGGCAGCCGAGAGGAAACGCTTGCTCAACGCTTTGGCTACCTGAGTATCGGTCACGATATGCGCGATGGTCCGGCGCACGTTGGGATCTTCGCGCAGGGGCTTGTCGTCCCGGGTGGCTCCCTTTGCCCACTGCACCAGAAGCTTCGATCGATCTTCGATGGGTGACAGGGTGAACATGGTGAAGCGTTCCAGGTCTAGGGCTTCGGCGATATAGCGGAAACCGCGACCCTGCTCGCCGACCATATAATCCTCGGGAACAAAGACGTCTTCGAAGAAGACCTGGTTGGTGGTGTCCTTGCCGATGGTGGGCAGGCTCTGAATCTCCAGGTTCGGGTGATCCATGGGGATCATGAAGAGGCTCAGGCCATCGTGCTTGGGCTTGTCCGGGTCGGTTCGAGCGCCCACCCAGTACCAGTCCGCGAAATGCGCCGACGTGGTCCACATCTTCTGTCCATTGAGCATCCAGCCGCCGTCCACCCTCTCGGCTTTGAGCTGCATGTTGGCGGAGTCGGAGCCCGCCTGAGGTTCGCTATAGCCCACGGCAAATTCCACCCCGGCGCTCAGGATCTGGGGCAGGAACTCCTGCTTGAGCTTTTCGCTCCCGTGGCGGATCAGGGTCTTGCCGATGATCCCCACGCCCTTGCCGATCTGGGGCGCGCCGTGGCGTGCCAGGGCTTCATTGAGGATGAACTCGTAGACGCCCTCGATTTCCTGGCCACCGTATTCCTTGGGCCAGGACATGCCGAGCCAGCCCTGCTTGGCAAGCTTTTGCATGAAGGCGCGGCGCGCCGGGGTGTCGGCGAGTTGGCTGAAATTTTCCCGGGTCAGGTCCATGACCTCGGGGTCGTGGTTGTCGACCAGCCACCGCTCGACCTCTTCGGCAAATTTCTGCTCTTCCTTGGTGAAATCAAAATCCATCGCCGGCTCCTTGCTGGGCGGGGAGGCCCCCCGATCCCGGTCAGTAAGATACGATCCGTTGCGTATCGTAAATATAGAGGCGTCGGGAGAGCGCGTCAACTCCGGCCTCCTCTCGGCCTCGGAAAGCCGACGGGGGTCCCTCAGCCCGGGCTCTGGAGGGCTGCCCGGTCGAAGGCCTCGAGGAGGGCGGCCGTGCGACCGGCCACCAGGGGCTTCATCTCGGGGTGGGTCAGGATCCAGGTCTCGTCGTTCTCGACCCCGGCGAGAATCGAAGCGGCCACCGCCTCGGAGGACTGTTTGCCCGGGGTGGGGGACGCGTTGGGATCGGCTTCGGGAGGCACCTGGGCGGGACCCGTTTGAAGCTGGCTGGGCCGATTGCGCTCGCTCTCGGCGATCCGGGTGGTCACCGCTCCCGGACACACCACCGAGACCCCGATGGGTGCGCCCAGGGCTTGGAGTTCGGCGCGCAAGGACTCGGAAAAACCCACCAGGGCGAATTTGGTGGTGGTATAGGCGCCGAGGTTGCCTTGGGCGATGGGAACCAGCCCAACGATGGACGCCGTGTTGACCACGTGCCCCGGGTCACCGCTCTCGAGCATGCCGGGGACAAAGGCCGAGACCGAGTGAATCGCGCCCCATAGGTTGACCGAGAGGCACCACTCCCAGTCCTTGGCTTGGATTTCGAGCAGCGGGCGCGTGACCAGAACGCCGGCGTTGTTGCAGAGCAGGTGACAGGCTCCGAAGCTCTCCCGAACCCCGGCGGCAAATTCCGTCACGGCTTCGCGATTCCCCACGTCGACGGCCCAGCCCAGAGCTTCGCCACCCCGGGATCGGACGGCTTCGGCCACTCGCTGGGCGGCCTCGGATTCCACGTCGGCCACGGCCACGCGCATCCCCCGGTCGGCGCAGGCGTGGGCCAGGGCCTCGCCGATTCCGCTGCCGCCTCCGGTGATGACGGCGACCCGCTGCTTCCATTCGTGCATGGGGCTGGTTCTCCATAGAGTCGCCGGCTGTGGCCGGCGTAATTTAGAGGAGCGAGAGGCGTGGGTCCTGAAAAACAGGGCTGGCTGCCGGGATGACGGGTGAGCGCATCTCAGCATAGGCAATTCCCCAGCCCGCCCGAAGCGACTCCAATCGGTGCGGCCCCGGAATATTGGGATCGCGCATTGGGTCCACGGGTTCGAGGCCCGGCAATGGGCTGGGCGCTTGAGCTCTCAGCTCGGGGTCAGGGGAAAAACGACGTTTTTTCCCGTTCGGCGAAGTTGAGGGAGAGCATTCCAAGGATCGCGATCGAGCACCGAAGGATGTCTATGAGTTCCATTTTGCTCTCCCCGGGCCGATCTGAGTTCCGTCCTGACTGGCGGTTCCCGACGGCCATAGGGAAAGAGTCGGAGAATGCTCAGGGATCGGGTCAGTTCCGGCGCCAAAAAACCGGGGCGCGGGGCTGAGGGCTGAGGGCTCAGGGCTTGGGGCTTGGGGCTTGAGGAGAGGCGAGGCCGGCCGGACCGTTTCTCCCAGCCTCGAGGGTTGGCCCGCCCTGAGCCGCGAAGCCGGTATCGGCCCCGGATTCCTGCACGACTTTTCGCCAGCGGAAGGGGGAGGCGAGGATCGAAGCGAAGCCCGGCGGAAAATGGGGAAGGTCTTCGATCCCAGTTCGCACCGGGGGTTCGCGGTCGCTGGGGAGCCAGCGGGTTCCGAAGAGGATGTCCCAAAAGATCAGGTTGCCGCCGTAGTTGTGATTGGATTCGGCGGTGATCGGGGAGTGATGCCAACGGTGAAGCTCGGCCATGCTGAAGACCCAATTGAGGGGCCCCAGACGACAGGGGAGGTTGGCGTGTTGGTAGGTCCCGTGCACTGCCGAGAAGATTAGGACCAGGGCCAGGACCCGGCCGTCGGCGCCCAGTGCGACCAGAGGCAGCAATTTGCCGGGGCCGATCAGCAAGATGTCGAGGGGGTGAAAGCGGAGTGCATTAAACCAATAGAGCCGCTTGGCGCTGTGGTGGGGGGCATGGAAACGCCAGAGCCAGGGAATTTCGTGCATGGCCCGATGGCAGCTGTACTCGACGAGTTCGCCGATGATCAGGGCGGGAACGAGTTGGGCGAGCAGGGGCCAGTTCGTCGGCCAGAGTGCGGCTCCGTAGGTTTGGGACATCCAGGTGGCCACGCCCACGGCGAGGGCGAGAACAAGCGGTTGTGCCCCAAGATTGACCACGGCATTGGTGACGGCCAATCCGACATCGGTTTTGAGGTCGCCGTGAGAACGCCCCCACTCCGAATGGAGCGGAAACACTCGCTCGAGCAGGGCGAGCCATGCGTAGGAGAGGAGGATGACGATCCCGGTGACGGTTTCGGGCGACCTTCCCCCATCGATCAAGACGATGGCTCCACCGACCGACGCCACGATCGCCACTGGGAAAGCGCTGCGTGCCAAGACCCATTCAATCCGTTGCCGCATGACCGGAATCCTAGCGTGAAGCGAGTCTTTGGGCCTTGCCCCAGGGCCAGGAAAGCACAGGCGCGTGGACGATTCCCGGTGCTGTGTCATCGAGCCCCAGGATTCCGCGCTATGTTTCGCCTTTCCCGAGAATCGCATCAAAGGGCTGGATGGACTCACTGGGGCCTGGGCTCGATTCGAGGAATTCCTTTTGAACAGCGAGAGAGCGGGCGAGCGGAACGGCGAGCGGCTCCTCGAACACAACCGAATGGAGGCCACC
>JAQWRT010000044.1 GCA_029243605.1 Myxococcota bacterium | reverse complement strand
GATCGAAGGCCTCGTGGATGAGATTCCACTGTTTGAGTGTCAGAACAGAGAAGCGCTCCAGCATTCCGTCCTTTGACTCTGCCAGCTTCAGTAGCTCTCGCACCCGATCGACATGCTTTTGCGCCTGAGCGGTCGTCGTCTGCGGAAACTCTCCTAGAATTTCATGGAAGTCGCACAAAAACTTCTCGTAGTCAGGATTGTCCAATGGGTCTGAGGCCCAGTAGCAAAATCCCATCTGCGCAGGCGGACCGACGGTCTCCTCAAAGACCTCCAGGGTCTGTCGCCACAGACTTTGATTTTCGGGTGTGTATAGGAACTGATCCGAAAGACGGGGCGCCGCCACCGAGCAGAACCAACAGCCCACGGAACAGCCTTTGGAGAGTTCAAAACAGACAGGAGCATGGACCACATATTCGGCCTTATGGCCTCCAAGGTGACTCACGCAGCGATTCATCATACGAGATCGCCAAGCCGCAAAGCGAGGATCGAGAGGGGTACCCTTTTCGCGATATCGCGTACGGGAGCGATTCTTCTCATTCTGAAACGCCAAATATCGACGCACAGACAGAGGCAGGGACTGCGCCGAATTCAGGGTACCCGCCAGACTCGGATCCCACAGAACCCGGATCTCCTCAGGGTCACTCTTCAATCCGTATTTGGCCGCGGCCGCGCCAGCGTCCACCATAACCAATTCACGAAACTTATCGTCGGCATGCCAGCGCTCGATAAAACGCTTCGTATTTCCGACATCGGTCCGATACTCCCAGTCGGCATCGGCCTTGTTGAAAAGAATGGGACGCACGTCGGAAACGGATTTCTTCATAGTTCACTCCTCACCGGTTCCTCGTTTAACAACCCACGATCATAGAGAAGGTTCTGGACAAGGTAGAAGGTCTCTTCCATTGGTCGCTCCGTCCCCATGGCCAATTCGGCCATGGTGTGACGCCCGGACAGGATCGCTTCCCCGAGTGCCCCAAGGCCTTCGGGTAGCTTCACTGTGTGGCGGCGAAACGCGCTAGTGACCTCGAATCCTTGCTCCGCCGCTTCGTAAGAGAGGTCGCTACGAAAAGCCACCTCATCGTCAGCGCTGAGACTGACTTTCATGTTATCCGCGATCATCCTCTTCAACAGCCGGCGAAGACTGGACGCGTCGGTGAAAGTTCCTTCATCGAGCAACCAGTGGCCCAGTGGCCAGCGATCAGATGCATTGCACGGAGTGATGAGCTGCACTCGGCGATCGACCATGTTGAGATAGAATCCGGAAACGCAGGCGATGGTAGAATTTTCGTGCTCGGGTGTCGGCTCTGCCTTGCCCTGGGCAACTCTCCGCTTTGCGCGTTCTAGAGCTCGACCGGCGACGACGTACCCGGCCCCAAGAGCTTCTTTGTTTTGGGGAACACACTCTACAAACGCGAGTTCTGCGGGATCGAAGGCTTCATGGATGCGATTTAACTGTGGAAGAGTCAACACAGAGAATCGGTCGATCACCCCTCCCTTCTCCTCGGCCAACTTCAACAAGTTCCGCACCCGGTCTATATGGCGATCGGCTTGGGCTGTTGTGGTCTGTGGAAAAAAATCGATGATATCATGGAAATCAACCATGAATTGCTCGTAGTCGGGATTGTCCAGCGGATCATTGGACCAGTAGCAGTAGCCTCCGCGCGCGCCCTCACCCGTGACTTCCTGCAGAACCTCCAGACACTCACGCCACCAGCGGGCTTGATCCGGCGTATATGCCAACTGCTCTCCCAGCTTCTCCGAAGAGACAGCACAGAACCAGCAGCCCAAGGAGCATCCTTTACCGAGCTCGATACAGAACGGAGCGTGAACCAGCAAATGGCCTTTGGGACCCAGGTGACTCTCACAGCGAAAAATCTGACGATCGCGCCAAGCCTGCCAGCGCGCCTCTTCCGGACGAGCCATACCCCGATAGCTGGTAATGAATGCCCCCTTCTCCTCGACGTAGGCACGATATCGAGCGACAGCCAGAGTCTTTGCAGGAGCGCAGAGGTTACGGCCCGGGGCCTCCCAAAACTGTCGAATCTCTTCGGGATCGCACTGCAAACCCCAGCGTTGCGCGGCTTCCGCGGGATCGTCACTCAGCGCCTCACGAAAGGCAGGATCGGCCACGAACCGCTCCAGGAATCTCTTCGTCTGACCGATATCGTTTCGGTACTCGGCATCGGCATTCTCTCTCTGCCTGAATATCTGTCGGATATCCTGATGCTTTTCGCCGGTTTCTGACGTCGAAGTATTTTTCATTATTCTACACCTGTTCTTTCCGAAGACGTTTCGGGATCCTTTTCTGACGGAACGACCTCTTCCTTTTGGCACCAGAACTGGTACATCGTCAAGAAAGTTGCTGGATAGATCTCCTCGAATTTCTCCCAACACAAGAGATCAAGCCGAGAGCCATCGTGCGGAAAAAGTGCGTCATAGCGCTGGCGAGTTTCCCCATTGATTTCAAACCCCAAAAACTCCAAACCCAGTTGCGGCAAAAGCTCGGCTATCCTGGCGATGCTAAAGCGATGCTCTTGAACGTGAAAAATCAAATCTCGACAGCCGCTCGTATAATAGAAGTCACCCACCGTCGTCGCACCGAAGGCGGGGTGATCCTGAGGCAACCCTGCCAGCTGTCTTCTGGCATCACGGATCCCCTCGGTGGTCGGTGGAATACCCCGTTGCCGAACCCAGTCTTGGGCGGCCACAAAAGCGTGGCGCGCACGCTCGCTATAGAGAGCAACCTTCATGACGCCGCCCGGTCGCAGCAATCTGGACAGCACACGCCAGCCAGTCACCGGGTCTTCCATATGATGCAGCACCCCGGTGCAGGAGATGACATCGAAGCGCTCTTCCCAATCTCCCAAGGCCAGCAGATCCGCCTGATAAAACTCGACATCGTCCATTCCGTACTGAAGCGACATCCGGCGAGCATAGGCCAGACTGGCCAGACTGAGGTCGATCCCAACCACCCCCGAAGTCTGCCAGGTCGAGGCCAATGTGACGAGATCACGACCGGTTCCGCACCCTGCCACCAGAAGCCGAGGTCGATCGAGAGCCGATGGCGCCGCCCAGTGTGGAAAAAAGGATTGCAAACCATGACCAAGCTTCATCGGCGCCGAACGAGTCAGACCCCGCCAGCGCGGATACGGGTTTTCCTCGTACTGCTGACTGACGGCTGCCGAAACGGAGTGCGAGATGGGGGTCAGTCGAGGTATTTCGGCTGCGAGAAGCCGCTCCTCCGCGGGCTCGGTGAGATTCCACGCAACGAGGGAATCCAGACCCTCTATCGGGCGAGCCAAGGGTCCATACATGGCTTGGCCCAGTAGGGCCTCCCTATCGTCGCGGGCGCGAAGTCTTTCAAGGATCTCGCTCTCTTCGCCGGAGACGAAAAAGGCAAACTCGTTCAGCCAGCAACACTGAGCCAGCGCTTCGACCGTCGCACTGAGCGACGAATTGCCGGTAGCTCTTCCTTTTTCAAGGCTTTCGAGTATCGCCCAACGCAGGAAGGTGAGGCCCCGCTCCAGGGTCAGATCAGAAAGAATTCCCGAACCGATGGCAGTCTGTAGAAAAGTATGGGAAACCACTTTCTCGAGTTCACCTGAGCGAAGCGCCTCGCAGGCTTCCACGCCGGTTTTCAGGTTCCATAGAGGCTGTAGCTCCGGGCTTCGCAGAAGAATCACCACCGAAGCTTGAGCCAGATTCTCGACCTCGATATCGGGGCAACTGTAACTCTCTCTTACGTGTCGATCGTCCTCCAAAGCCAACACAGCCACAGGCTTCCGAGCCAGACAGCGGGCGAGAGCCTGACGCGGAGGCAACAAGTGGGGATGGCGATCGAGCAGATGGCCCAAATGCCGAACGGCCTCGGTGTAGTCTCCGCGATCAAAAAGCAGGTCGCCGAGAGTCATTTGCGCATCGAGATTGTCTGGGGTCTGCTCCACTATGCGCCGCAGGCGATCAAGAGCCGTGCTGCTATTGCCTCTCTGCCACAGCAATACAGCCTGCCCGACCAAGGCATGAGCTTGTTCGGGATCCAGAATCAAAGCCGACTCGTAGTAGTCGAGCGCGTCTGAGGCTCGCCCCAGTAAGCGCTGAGCTGTTCCCTGAAGGGCGACGGGCAGAGCTTGCTCGGGCCACTTTCGAGCTGCATCCTCAAGAATCCGCACCGCTTGATGGAGGCGGCCCAGGGTCAGGCACAAACGGCCCTGCTCGACCAGATTGTCGTCGCTAAAATCGGCATCCAACAAGCTCAGCAAAGACCGTGCTGAATGGTTTTCTGGCTCTCGGCTCAGTAGGTCTTGGCACAAGGCCTTGGCTTCGGTGTCCTCGCCAATACGCGCCCGCTGCAATGCGGCCGCGAACAAATCCTGATCCGTTTGTCTCAATTCAAACATGCACGCATCCGCTCGACAGAGGGCTCTGCTCCTACGGCGACCTCCAGCAGGTCGCCGCCAGGAAAACGATGATTTCGCGAGGGGAGATCGCCTCTGACAGCCAGCGTCAGGTAACGTTCATTCAGTTTGAGGACCAACCTGCGCCGAACCAGCTCATCGAGCAGAGCAAGCTTTTCCGGGCTCTTCTCAGCGTGAGATTCGTCACAGGCCAAATAGAGTTCTCGCAGTGACCCCTGCAGGGTTTGGCGAAAGGACGGCGCGCAGGGTCGCGTATCGAGGAAGTTCAAAGCCGAGCCATCATCCTCCACACTCAAAATGGGCGGCAAGGGCTGACGAGATCGTCTCTTCCAGTCGTGCACAGCCTCTCGCGTGCCCCGCAGAGAGCCCTCTTCCCGCTCGCGCTCAACGCGCCGGATGGAACCCGGTTGATCCTCGAAGAAATAGGCCAGATCCGACAATTCCTCGGAATTCAGTGGGTACACGAAGGCATAGGTCGGGCAGGGAGACAGCTCGATCCCATAACGGTCGGGGGCCGTATGATAAGGACTGAAACGGTCGTACCGCACCATCCCCATCGATGTGGGAGGCTGCAGGTGTGCAATCAACGGAAGCCACTCTGTCATCTCCTCGTACCACTCGGGTTTCTCGCCAGGAAACCCCATCAGCAAATTCCAAGTGACCTTGATTCCGAATTCGCAACACCACTTCAGCAACTGCACGTTAATCAACGCCGTCGTACCCTTGTCCATGAGCTTGAGCACTTCGTCGTGCATTGACTCGATGCCGGGCTGAATCCAGTTGACTCCCGCCTCCGAAAGAAGCCGAACCTGGTCACGTCGAAGGTTTGCCTTCGTTTCGTAAAACAGGCTGTAGCGCTCGGGTCGATCTGCCAGAACGGGCAAGACTGTTTTCAGGTGAGCCATGTCTATGATGTTGTCGACCAGAGCGAAAGCCCTGACCTTGTAACGCTTCGCGAGGGCGTCGAACTCATCAAGGACACGAGGCCCTGACTTGGAGCGATATCCCATCCCGCTTCCATTAAGGCCACAAAACGTGCAGTGATGCTTCTGCCCCCACCAACACCCACGCGAAGTCTCCACCGGTAGCCCGGGGGAGAGGCAATCACTTACAGTCGACTCTTCCAGGGCCTCGAAGTAATCGTCATAGTCCGGAACGGGAGATTGATTGAGGTCATCGACAGTCAACCTCTCGGGCTTCACATCTTCGCCTCGATCCCAGGGAGTCAATACACCCGCCAGCGTGGTTCGGCGACCCTCCAGCAGATCGGCACAAAGCAGCGGAAAAACAACTTCGGCTTCCCCATTCACCAGATAATCAACCCACGAGAAGGCACTGTGAGTCACTTCTCCCATGGATGCCTCGCAATTGGCTCCGCCCATGACTGTAATTACTTCGGGAGCCAACTCTTTGATTCGCCGGAGCAAGGCCAGGCTGGCACAATGCTGCTGAAACATGGAAGTGCAGGCGACGATACCCGGCTTATCGCGCAGGATGCGACGTGCGGTCAGATCGACGAACTCGGGAGAAAGCTCGCGCAGCTTACTTACCGCCGAGCGCTCCTCTGGCTGACTATCCGGAAGCAGAGCGTAGTACGCCTCTTCGTCAGGATGAAAGTCGGGAAAAACTGCCGAAGAGAAGATCCATTCCCCCACTAGGCACTCTACTCGGTAGCCCTCCGCTCGCATGAGCGCTTCCAGAGACACGGCCTCGGCATACCAAAGGTTGGGATGATAGATCCGGCTTTCGATCCCCACAGAATTCAAAGACGACTTAAGCAAGCCCAGGGCGATGGAGGGACGATACGGAGCAGCAAAAGGCATCTGTACAAGAGCAACATCAGGCAAAGGAGCGCCTCCGGTCAGGAAGTATTTCTCCCCCAGGATTGAGCATGAACAAAGACGGTATCGAACCGCGAACGCCCAGAGCAAGATAGCGGTCGTCAACCCCTAGCGTCAGGCGCCTCTCCACCTGGTCAAGCAGAATCGACTCTACCCGAGGGCCAAACTGTAGGGCCAAGCTTTCAAGACTGCGGACCCGGTCGCAGGCCAGGTAGACTTCGCGGTCGACCCCTTTAAGCTTCTGCCGGCGGTCACGAGCGCATTTGCGTGTATCCAGGATTTTCAGCGTCGTGCCATCATCATCAATGCACAGGAGCGCTTTCGCCCGCCAATGGGCATCCCTCCAATCCTGACAGAGGTCGATCAACTTGGCGTGAACGGGCCGTAGAGTTCTGCGCACATCAGCGAAGTAGTACGCCAACTCTTCGAGATCCCTCTCGGGCAAAGGGTAAACCTCTCGGTACGAAGGCATCGGCCGCAGATCGAGTGAGTATTTCTGAGGGGCGAGATGATAGGGGCTGAACCGATCAATTCTCACGGGGAAGGCATCAACCGGCGGCTGAAGATGGCTGATCAAGGGAAGCCAGGAAAGCATATCCTCATACCAGACCTCTTCTTCGCCAGGAAAACCGAAGATAAAATTCCAGCTCAAGCGAATCCCCAACTCACGAGACCATTTCAAGAGCATGAGGTTGGCCATACCAGTGGTACCCTTGTTGATCAGCTTGAGAACACCATCATGCAATGACTCAATGCCCGGCTGGATCCAACGAACACCGGCAGCGACCAGCTTTTCCAGATGGCTGTACTGCAGGTTGGCCTTGGTCTCGTAAAAGAGGCGGTAGGGCTTTCCCTCTGCCGCCAAGCGGGGCAGGACCGACTCGAAGTAGCTGAGATCCAGAATGTTGTCGACAGGCTCAAAGTTCTGTAGCTGATAGCGGCCCGAAAGTTCGGCGAGCTCCGAGATGACCCGATCGGGAGACTTGGCTCGAAAGTTCATACCACTGCCATTGAGACCGCAAAAGGTGCAATGATGCTTCTCTCCCCACCAACAACCTCGTGATGTCTCGATAGGTAGCCCCGGCCTTACCCGCTCCCGGCATGAGAGCTTGGACAACCGGTGGAAGTAATCATCAAAGTCCGGGACAGGAGTGGAGTCTAGTTCCTGAATCTGCGGACGACCGACATCGGCGGCCAGGCCCCTATCAGATGGAGTCAGGACCCCCGGACCTCCGATTTCGCCCTGCTCCGCCAACAGTTGTCGACAGAGTTCAGGAAAAACCTGATCCGCCTCTCCGGAGACGACGTAGTCGACCCATTCGAAGTGCCGGTGCGTAGCAAGGCCCATGCTGCCTTCACAGTTTCCTCCCCCCATCACAGTGACAACTTCAGGGGCCAACTCTCGAATGCGTCTCAGCAACGCCAGGCTGGCGCAATGCTGCTGAAAAACAGAGCTGCAGCCCACAATCCGGGGGCGCGACGCCAACACACGTTGGGCCACTTCATCGATGAACTCGGGAACCCGCTCTCGAAGCTCCGAGATTTTCTTCATACCTACCTTGTTCGGCTGGGTGCTGAAGAACTTGTCGACTTCGAAATCATGCTCGGGAAAGGCCGCGCCGGCGAACACCCATTCGCCCAGCAGGAATTGCGGTCCCTGTTTTATGACCCACTCAGATAGCTCAAGGGAGGTGAACTCGACGAAATCAAGGTTGGCATACTCGACCTGCGCATCGATTCCGGCATCACGCAGGCAAGATTTTAAAAGACCAAGCGCAAGCGAAGGGCGCTCCACGGCAGCAAAGGGCATGAGAACGAGACTCACATCAGGCATGCATTTCATGACCTTCTGGCTCGGGCTCGTCATCGAGAAACCCTTGATCAAAAAGACCGTTCAGGGAATGAAATGTCTGCGCCATCGGCACACCTTCGGACTCAAGCTCCAAAGCCAATTCAGTTCCTGTTACGCAGCCTTGATTCAGGCGACTCACGGCCAATTCGCTCAATGAAAAATCAGCCAGCCGATCCGGATTTTTGAAATCTCGGCGCAAACGAACGGGACGATCTCTCGGCGGAGCAGTTTTCATCACATCGGCCATCATGCGAGCGATCTCATCTCGAAGCTCTTTGGCATTGATAAAGCTGGACGAGGCATGGACGCGATATCCCATGGGCCACCGTGGTCCGGCTGCACAGGGACTGACGAGACGAACGCTTCGGTTGGGCATGTTGATGAGGAAGCCGGACACACACGCGATGGTCGAAGGCTCTGAGCTGACGAGAGCGGGTGCATTCTCGCCTTTCTCCATAGCCTTGCCGGCCTGTGCCTTGGGCGTAAGCGAACTTCGAGTCTGGGCGATCAAGTCCACATAAAGCAGCGACTCCGGCGAGAAGTGCGCGGTCAAAGCATCCATCTGAGCCAGGCTCAGAACAGAGAACCGGTTGAAATCGCACCCGTTCGCCCAAGACAGCCGCAACAGCCTTTCCGCGCGATCCAGATCCTTCGGCCCAAGGGCGGTGGTCGTCGCCGGAAAACGCCCAAGGATCTGGTGAAAATCCTGACAAAAGATCTCATAGTCAGGATTATCCAAGGGATCGGTGGCCCAGAACGCAATGCCTTGGCCCGCGGCCGGGCCCGCCACCTCTCGGACAACCTCAAGCGTCTCACGCCATAGTTTGCGGTTACTCGGACTCGCGCTGAAGACAGACTCCAGGCGGGCCGCAGAGAGGCCACAAAACCAACATCCCACCGAGCAACCCTTTGAGAGCTCGAAAGCCACCGGTAGATGAAGGATTGCCTCGTTGTACTGATCGGGTAGCTGATCTTGGCAGCGACTCATCTGGCGCTCCCGCCAAGCCCGGAAGGGAGCCAACGCGGGAGCGCATTCTCGCCTCATCTCAGCGCGATGCTCCATCCGCCGTTTCAGATACCGGCCATAGGCACGCAGCACGAGATTTCCGGACGCCAAGAGCGGGATATTCGCGTGAAGGTAACCGGCCAACTCGCGGGGGACGCGGTGCTCTCCAGCGACCTCGTCAGGTTGGGCGAGATACGCAGCACGCAACCGATCGTCGGCCAGCCATCGCTCAACAAACCGCTTTACCCAGGCGACCCCTCGGAGTATTCCCGGGTCCTCATCGGCGAAAACTGCTTGAAGCCTAGATGTCGGAGGAAGATCAATAGACATTATGGCGTTGGGGCCGTCGACCAAGCTCGTGGTTTCAAGATGAAAACCACCGCAGGCCCCGGGGGCCTTCATCATCCTAGAACCAGAGAGCTAGGTCGCCACCACCACGACCACAGCGGCTGCGGCGGCGACACTTGCAGCGGCTGCGATAGTCGCACCGACTGCGACATCCACCCCGGCGTTCACGTTGATTCCTGCGTTGATATTGCCGCCAACGTTGATGTTGGCTCCCTCGTTGACGTTGACCACGTTGTTGATGTTCGCGCCGACTCCGCCGCCAGCAACCGCCATCAGATCCTCGTCCGACATTTCACCCATATCAGGAGGAACC
This sequence comes from Myxococcota bacterium, assembly GCA_029243605.1. Classification (GTDB taxonomy): domain Bacteria; phylum Myxococcota_A; class UBA9160; order UBA9160; family UBA4427; genus JAZXM01. The sequence continues at coordinate 15,972 of JAQWRT010000044.1, read as the reverse complement.
GGAAGAACCATCTGTCGATCACGTTCCGTGTTCTGCACAATTCGTAGCTCCACCCCCTCCGGCAACGGCAGAATCCGCCGCAAGCCCGTGAAAAAGGCTTCTTCCACCTCCTCCCAGCGGTCCGCCAGGGGAATCGCCACATACTGGATGTCCGCTGAGTTTTGCAGAACCGTCACGGTCGCTCCCGCCGGCACCTCGATCCCCGCCTCAGTCAGAACTGTAATCGGGTCCGCAATCAACCGATCCCGGTACTCAGCGTCCCTCCACGCCTTTGCAACAACTTCAGCTGCGATAACCCTATCTCTATCTCCGTCGGTCACGACATTTCCCTCTCTACCTTGGCATCCACGGTGTACAGTTGTCTTTTGTGAGCAGGGGAGTTATCCCGGGTGCCTTCCACGCCCCCGGTCCCTCCAGCGCAATCGACTCTCATGCTTAAAACATGGAACGACTCACTCTTTTTTATTACATCTGCGACATCGGCTAGCATACCCGAGACAAAATCAAAAAAAAGCACCCCCCCCCTACAAAGCCTAAGCGAGGCGCGCCCGGGATGGGGCTTGACTCAACGCGTCAATTGCCCCAAGAACCTCTCACCAAGCCAGACCAAAGGCTCGTTGAACGACAGCTGACCGCAGATCGCCTACAAAAAGGGTGTCGCCCCACAGCCATCCACGAGCGGAGTCTCCCATGTCCGATGTGTCTCTCATTTTCATGCCATACGGTCCCGTGGAGCGCCCCTCACTCGGCTTGAGCCTTCTTAAGCAGGCCCTGGTGGACGATGGAATCTCCTGTGAGGTCCTATATCCAAACTTTCGTTTCGCCGACAAGATTGGGTTAATTCCGTACGCTGAACTGGCCTGGGTGCGCGACGAGAATATCGGCGAATGGACGTTCTCCGGCGTCGCTTTTCCTGAATTCAAACCCGACCACGAGCCCTATCTCGAACGCATCACAAAGCTCTTAGCCCACAGCGACGAGGAAGTCGAAAACGTACGCAGCTGGCTCTGGCAGGCCCGCGAGATGGCCGCCGAGTTTATCGAAGAGATCGCTCAGGAGATCGTTGCAAGTAAGACCCGGATCCTCGGCTGCACGACGACTTTCCAACAACACTGTGCTGTGCTGGCTTTAACGCATCGAGTCAAAGAACTCGATCCGAGCATCATCACCGTACTGGGTGGGGCCAACTGCGAAGCCGAAATGGGAATGACGACGCTTCTCGAATTCCCGTGGGTGGACTGCGTTGCTTCCGGCGAAGCCGAGCACACCATCGCGCAACTCTGTCGCGAACTTCTAAGCGCAGGTCCATTGACGCGCAACCTTCCAGATGGCGTCTTGGGCAATCCGCATCGATCTTGTCCGAACCCTTACCAACAGGTACCCCGCGCTTCCGCACCCCTGGAAAATAGCCCCCTGCCCGACTTTGATGACTTCTTCAAAGCACTTTCCGAATACAGCCGACCTGAGGACATAACCCCATCTCTCATGCTCGAAAGCTCTCGCGGTTGTTGGTGGGGCGCGGTCAAACACTGCAAGTTCTGCGGCCTCAATGGAGGAAGCTTGCAGTACCGCTTTAAGCCAGCCGAACAGGTGCTGACAGAACTGGACACCCTGAGCGCACGCTACGGAATCAGCAATTTTCTCGTCGTGGACAATATCCTACCACTCGACTACTTCCAGACACTCCTACCCGCCCTGGCCGAACGAGGGGGACCCTATCACCTCTTCTACGAGATCAAGGCCAACCTGACCTACAGGCAACTGCGACTCCTCAAGGAAGCCGGAGTCACCTGGCTCCAACCCGGTATTGAAAATTTCCATGACGATGCGCTGAAGCTTATGGACAAAGGCCTTCCGAGTTGGCAATGCATCCAGCTTTTGAAGTGGGCGCGCGAACTCGGCATGACAATGACCTGGAACTACCTGTGCGGATTTCCGGGAGAAAAGGACGAATGGTACTCCGAGGTCGCCGAGTGGATCCCTAATGTGTTCCACCTCCAACCCGGGCGCGAACTACGCCCGATCCGCTACGACCGTTTCAGTCCTTATCAGCAAAACCCAGAACAGTACGGAATCAAACTGGCAGTCAACTGGGCCTATCACCACGTCTATCCTCTGCCCGAAGAGAAACTGGCAAGACTGGTCTACATTTTCAACGGGCAAGGCGAAGCCGCCCTTGTCACCTCTCCCTTCCGAGTCCGCAAAGCTTCGGTCGACCATGATTTTCCCAGCCTCGGTACGCCGGGACGGGATGCCCTGCAACAACGTCTGAGGCAGTGGCTGGATTGCTTTCTGGCGAGAACGCCCTGCATCCTCTCCATGCATGAAAATCCGGACAACACCGACATAATCGATACACGCCCAATCGCACCGGCGCGTCGAGTTGTCCTTGAGGGTCTGGAACATCGGATTCACCGCCAGCTCCACGGCGCACTGGCTTTGAAGCCCCTACATCAAGCGGTTGAAAAGGACGGCGAAGGCCCTGTGGATCTCGGGCAATTCGAGGCCGAATTGGCTGATCTTCAAGACCGACGCCTGGTGCAGCGCATCGGATCGCGTTACCTGGCCCTGGCGGTTCGAGGAGACCTGCCCTCTCTGCCCAAATCAAACGAAGAAGGCTATCCGGGAGGCTGGATCAATCGGCTCACCGATCAGGACTCGATCAAGAACCAGCACCTACGCACTGAGGCCGTCTCTTCTTGAAGGCCGAAGCACGTAATTCCTGGCACAAAATCGTCAGCCACATACACGGCCTCGCCTTTTCCTCCAGCCTTTGGCAATTGCAAAAAAGGGGGCTTCTCAGCAACCGGTCTTTTCAGCTCGGAGAGATCGAAGGAAACCCCGGCTACCTGCACGCTCTCTTTCGCGCCCTCGATTCTCTCGGATGGGTCGAGCGAAGAGGCCCATTGGGGACTGCCGAAATGACGGTCGATTGGAGCGACCGTGGCGCCCAGATCATCCGTGATGCGGCCTGCCTGAAGGTGGTCCCGACCCTGCTTGAACAAGCACTCGACCTCGCCGAAGGAGCGGAAATAAAGATGCCGCCCATGGAGCACAACGGACCTTTCTCCGAATGGCTCCTAGGCCATCAAGTGGGCCCCATCATGTTGGGCGCCCTACTCCGCCCGCAAGCACCTCTGCAAGACCAAGCACAAGAGCTGCTCGTAAAACTGGACTGGCGCAACAGCGAAGGCTGGACTGAAGAAGGGCATTTTGCGTTCTTGCAAGCCGGCATCTACCACTACCCTATCTCCTATCTGGCTACGCTCATGCGGGTAGAGGAACTCCTCTTCGGCGACGCAACCTCCCTGCGGCAACGTACCGACGACGGCGAAGAAGGCCACGTGGACCGGCGGCGAGACATCCTTTTCTCTGGCCAGGTATTCTCAGGCAGTGTAGCGACCGTTCTCTGGGATCATTTCCTCCCCCTTTTCGAAACCGAGGCACCACCGCAAACCATCATTGATGTCGGCTGCGGAGACGGAAGAATGTTACTCGAATTAGGACGCCGAGCGCCGAAGGCCCGTCTGATCGGCGTGGAGTACAACCCGGTTGCGCGCGAGGTCGCCGAGGAAAACCTCAACGAGAGTCCAGGGGCGCTGGCACTACATGGAGATATGGGAGACCCCGCAAGTATCGCGGCTGAACTCGCTCACCACGGAATTGATCTCGACTCAGTTCTCTGGGTGACCAAATCGGTGATTCACAACCGTCCCTACCGAGTTCCACGGACTTCTGGACGTCAGGGAACAACTAGTGCCGTCTGCGTCGACCCCCAGGGCCAAGTGATTCCAGGCGGAGACCTTGAGCAGAACCTGCTCGAATTCTTCCAGTCGTGGACGCCTTTTGTCCGCAAGCACGGTTTTCTTGTGGTCGAGGCCCACACAGTTCTCCCGCAAACGGCGCGCAAACACCAGAATAGAACCCTGGCTCCCGTGCTTGACTACACCCATGCCCTCTCCAATCAATTATTGATCGAGGCAAGCCTCTTTCGATCCTGCGCTTACGAAGCGGGATGGCGCTCAGAAAGCCAATCAGAACTCGGAAGTGAGGCTTTTGGTCATGACCACATGACAGTCGACCACTTCGTGGCCTAGACACCCAAGAGGAAGTCGCTAGGTTTTTTTCTTGGAGAGTGCGTCATTGATACGCGAGAGCGTACCTTCAGGGTCTTCGACCTGAATGAAAAGACGGGCATATCGCTCATCGTGCAACTCAAACATCAAGGCTTTGTCATAGTCCCGAACGTCCCAAAAAGCCAGCCCGTCCTTGCCGGAGTATCGACCCGCCCGAATCAGACCCGGAATCCCAGCCCCAACCAATTTGACTCCGATGTCTTTGCGACTGATTTCGGGAGCTTTGCAAACCGAACTGATGTGTTCCCAAGGAACGCTGATACTTCCGGTAAACGTAAGGAGTTTGTCTATCCCCTGAACAGAAAAAGTGAGTTGATCGGATCCAATATCGACTTTGACTGACATAGAATTTGACCTCGCATGCCCTAAGAAAATCTGTGGAACCCTTACCGCTCTACAGAAAAGTAGTTGAAGTGCCGTCGCATGCAGACGATCATAGCCTTCCGGACTCGCAGATCCAGAGCGGCGAACCGACAGGCCTTACGAAGATCCATCGGCCAGGCCTGAACCGCAGCACCGGGACCCATCTGGCAAATCGGGCCCTGTCTAAATCGACTCGATGCCCCCGTGAGCGCGCAGCCCTGCTCTCCAATCTTGGCAGAACGACTGTCTTCATTCCGTTCCCTCTGGCAGCGATCACGCTCCTGGAAACCGATAGAATGCCTCTCGCCGCTATTCTGCGCAGTGCGTCGAGATGATTTTTTAGCTCTGTACTTCTGTCTCAGAGTAAATCTTGTCCAGCATTTGAACGAATCCCTCATCTCGCTGCGTCATTTCTTCTTGCAAGACCCGCTGATTCCAGCGCCTTTCTGTGAAGCGTGAGATGAATTTTCTGATCAGGCCGCCGGATTGACGCCACCCCACAAGTCCGGCTCGGCCTCCGCCGCTGTCTCCGCTAGGTATGGAAACGCCTCCTGCTACAGTTGCTCCAGGAGCCCTTCATAGGGTTGCGCTGGCGCGCGGGAGGCGGCATGACGATTTCCGGAAGCTGTTTGTGCGGGGGTGTACAGTCTTCCGCAATACACCATCGACAAGCTCTACCAAGAGCGCCGCGGCGTGTCGCTCCCAGGGGGCTTCACGCTGAAGCGCCACGGTATGGATTCCGAATGAGAGCATGGCGATCACCAAAGCCATTCGTAGCTATGAAGAGCCGTGGTGTTGCTACGACGCCATCGAGATGCTCTCGCCTACGGGTCCCAGCCTGGTCTCGATCTCCCCTATCGGCCCCTCACTTGGGTGTCCCGCAGGACTGCGGCGATCTACCGGTTCTGGAGGTGGAGAGTGGAATTGAGTGAGGCATCCGAGGGCAGTTCCTCCGGAGCCGCCGCAGCTCAGGGCGTACGCGAGCACGTACCCGCTCTGGACGGCGTGCGCGGCGTCGCGATCCTCCTGGTCCTGATCATCCACTCCCTCGGTCTGCAGTCCGACCCCGACAATCTGCTGTTGTTCCAACTCGGCCGCGCGGGGTGGGTCGGGGTAGATCTCTTCTTCGTGCTTTCGGGCTTTCTCATTACCGGCATTCTGCTCGATCATCTCGGGCATCCGGGTGTGTTCAAGAGTTTCTATGCGCGACGCGCCCTGCGGATCTTTCCGCTCTACTATGCCTTTCTCGCGGTTCTCCTTGGCGCCGGCGCGCTCATCTCCGGCCTGCAGACGCCGGGCTTCCAGCAGGTCTGGGATAACCAGGGGTGGCTGTGGCTGTACGCGACGAACATCAAGCTCGCCTTCGGCGGGAACTTCAACGACTTTGGCTTCGCGGGTGGAGGGTGGGTGGAGGCGGGGCACTTCTGGTCGCTCGCGGTCGAAGAGCAGTTCTATCTGTTCTGGCCCTTAGCCCTGTTGCTGGTGGGAGTTGGGCGTGCGCGGGCGCTGACTATCGCGGTCTGCGTGCTGGCCTTTGCTTCGCGCTACCTGTTGGTCGAGAGTGGTCATCTGACCGCGGCCTATGTGAGCATGCCCTGCCGGATGGACGCCTTGGGAGCTGGAGCGCTGGTCGCAGTCCTCGCTCGAGAGCCCGGCGGACTGCAGGCCCGGAGACGGTACTTCGCCGTCGGCTTTGCGGTCTTCGGCGCGGCGATCCTCGGCTTGGGGTTTAGCCAGGAGGGGTACGAGCACCTGGATCCGGAGGTGATCGTCTACGGCTATTCGCTCAATGCAGCTTTCTTCGGCTGCCTCATCGCGCTCGCGGTAACCGCATCTCAGGGCTCTCCTCTGCGGCGAGCGCTGTCCGCTCGCTGGCTGCGTTCCCTGGGCCGATATAGCTACGCGATCTACATCCTCCACCTGCCGCTGGTCAAGATTCTCTTGGAGGTGTCCGCCACGCGCGAGTTCATCTCGGGACGCTTCGGCGGAGTGATCGTACTGGCGGTGGTGCTGCCCGTCGCGTACGCCCTGGCGAGACTGACTTGGGCCTACATCGAGCAACCCTGTCTCTCGCTGAAGAGCCGTTTCCCGTTGCCTGGGGCCGGAGCTGCGGGTTCACTGGAGAGAGCATGAGCCCGAAGCCCGCCACGGGGCACTCTCAGCGCCTTGGACGCTGCTGGTAGCGATCCCGGCAAGTCCGCGACCGCCCGGAGGAAGGCAGGGCTGTGGGCGCCCACCTCGTGCCCAGGGGCAGGCGCTCAGGTTAGAACTTCAGCTCCAATCGAATCGTGGCCTGGTGCTGGGTGGACGTGCTTCCGAACGCGCCATCGTAGCCGAGCTGTGCCGAGAAGCCGCTGTCTGACTCCGCAACCAACCCGGCGCCCGCTTCGCCAACGACCTGGTCAAAACCCACGTAGCTCCTGAAGGGGCCCGCGGACTCGGGCGAGCCGATCAAGGAAAGGTCCACCGAGATCTCATCCACGTTTCGAACCTGTACGCCGCTTCGAATATACGGCCGCAGCTCGAAGCTCTCGCCCAACGTGAACCGGGCGCCGGCCTCAGCGCCGGCGAATGCGGTCAGCACCCAGGAATTCCTGTCCTCGAGCTCGATGCCCACCGCACCCAGACCGCGCTCCTGTCCCTCTCCCAGTTGAAGGAAAGTCGCGTCGAGATCGATCTCGGGAAGGGCATAGAATCGCTTGCTCTCGGTCTCGAGAGCAAGGCTTGCTCCCAGCCGTAGATCGGCGTGGGCGGCGGTGTGGCTATTGGTCGCCCTGCCAGCTGCGAACGGAAGATCCTCGGCGATCAACCCCTCGATCGCAACGATTCGGTCGACGTCGTAGAAAGAGACGCCGCCGAGACCAAAGTCCACCTCGAGACCGTCCCGCTGGTAGCGCAGCGCGCCGCCGAACTGCACGCGGCTCCCGCGGCTGTCGAAACGGTCGCCCACGTCGATATCCATTCTTTCGTAGGCAATGGCCAGGCCCGCTCTCCAGTACTCCTCGATCGGCATTTGGAAGCCGCCCGCCACTCGGTAGGCGTTGCTGCGAAACGGCTGAAACTGAAAACTTTCGTCACGGTCGTAGTGCCGCCAGCCCTCCTGGAGCCAGTAGCAGGTGCCCTCGGCTGCGTCGACCTGGAGCGGTGTCAGGCGCTCGCAGTTCATCATTGCATCCACGAAAGCATCGACGGCGAAGAGCGCGTCGACGACGTTGGCGGCATAGCCTTCGCCCGCGACGCGATCGATGGCATCGACCACGACGTTCGCATCGGTCTGGTTGCCGATGTAGGCAAACAAGGCACCAAGGGACTGGGAGCCGTCACCATTCAAGACGTCATTGATATGATCGCCTGCCGCTGCCTGGTTCCGGGTCATGCCGTCAATCGAGAAATCCGGGGTGGCGATCAGGTCAATCGTTGTTCCATCGCCTGTCGCGCCGTCGACACCGATCGAGTAGGCGATGACAACCGTATCGGTCACGGCTGCGCCGTTGTTCGCGGAAGACAGCCCCGGATCGATGATGGTCAGTGGCAATGCTCGCTCGAGTGCCAGGAGGGTCGGCGTGACAAGACCGCCGATCTCGGCGGAGCCCGTGGCCGTAATCAGGTCGCCGCCATCGCCCGCCGCGCCAGTGACGCGGTAGGCCGCATCGATCAGAAAGTGGCTCGTGCCCGTCAGTTCGACCGAGCCTTCCAGGTCGGTTGTCTGGGCACGGTGATTGGTCAGGGAGAAACTCCCGGTGTCGAATTCGCCGCCCACGGGTGTCGATGGATCGATGATCGCGCCACCGGGGACCCACGTCCCCTCATTGGTGAGGTGTCCGCTCGGGCCCAAGTTCAGGCTGCCCAGGGAACGCAGGCTGCCCGCGGTTGTGTTCGTGAAAGTGTTCGCGCCGGCGCCGAGATCGACATTGCCCAAAACGAACCCACTCGAGGTCACGGCGTCGTCGCCCGCGGTCGCCGTGATTGCCTGGTCGCTGAGGGCGAAGACGAAACTGTTTGCTCCGATCGAAATGGTGTTGACCCCGCCCCCGGCGAGTGCGATCGCAGCCGCCTGGGCGGGATCTCCGGAGCCGCCCTTGATCACGCCATCGAGCGTCAGGCTGATGTTTCCACCGCCATCGCCCCCGACCGACTGCGCGAACACCGCGGTGCTTCCTGCTCCGTCCGCAGTGATGTTTCCCAGGCCGCCGGCAATGCATAGTCACCCCCGGTGTCACCCGGAAGCACACCGCCTCCGGCCTGGTTATTGAGCGAATCCACCTCGGAGGTGGCGTCGCTCACGATTGGAATCGTGGTTATGACGGGCGGATCGTCGCCATCTGTCGCGTTGACCATGTCCACCAGTCCGGTCACGGAATTGGTGACCAACTCAGTGATCGTCAGCAGGGGCGCTGCGGGGTCCGAGGGGTCCGCGGCGGGATCGACGACCATCGAGCCCACTTGGAGGCCGATGACGATCGCGTTGTTCTGGTCCGTGATAACGGCGTCAGGGAACGTGGCGATGATGGTTTCTCGCCGCCCGTCGTAGGATTGATGATGGGGTCACCGGCTGCCTGGGCCAGCGCGGTAGTCGAGACGAGCAGGCTCGCCACGGCGACAAAGGCCGCTGTGGTCGCAACGACTCGCACGCCCGAAAGCAGGCCGAGCGGGTGGCCGGGCTCTTCGCACGCTTGTTCACGGTATCAGGTAGAGATCCTCATCCAGGCCCCGCAGGGCGGGGCGTCCGAAACTCTCCCCTGCTCCGTTACGACGGTTCGGCCAACAAGCATGATTCCCCTCCCAAGGTGTATGGCATCAGTCCGCGGAAGGGTAGGAGCAGCGGCCGCCTGTTCGGATCAATATAGATAAAACACTCAGCTTCCCAAAATATCATATACCTCAATTACTTGAGGTCTTTTTCGAGAGTCCATCTCTCCACGGGTCTGCCCAAAAGATTTAACATAACGCCCATACTCGGACGCTGTGCCAGAACCCAGCTTGAATTTCCTATCCCCTGAATAAAGAACGCATGCCCGAGATGAGACATATCCAGCAGTTCCAGGGAATTCCGCCCAAGGTCGGGTTCAGTTCAGCGTGGTGGTCGGAACCCTTCAGACGACTCGGAGCCCGAATTCTCGCGCGGCCGGGAGCTCGTTCGAAACTGGCCGGGCGCGTAAAGGCGATGCCCTTTGGCGTGGCCAAGGTTCGCCTTGGGGATTGATCCACCCCGCCGTGGGCCAGAGGACCTCGTTCAGGCTTCCTGTATCACGAGCGGTGCCTGGGTAAAATAACCCCTGCGCTCCTCGGGCTTCTGGAAAGCCTGGCTCCTGCCTCCCCGCACGTTGTACCAGAGCCGAAGCATGAGCCGAGCTTTCGCTGGGTCGGAATCATCCTCAAAGCTGGAGCGCTTATGCATAACTGTCAAATTATGCGTCAGGAGCATATCTCCGGGCTCCAGCTTGAACTCGATCTTCATCTCGTCGCGCTCTGCGATTTCCTCGAAAGCCTCGAGGGCCGCCCGCTCCTCGGGCGGCATGGAAATCCCGGCGGTCTCGTAAGAGAGTTCCATCAACTTCAAATTGCTAAAACACACCAACTCACCTTCGACGAGCCTAAAAAGCGGAATCCGGGGAAGGGTTGCACTCTCGAGCTTCCCTTCTGAAGCCGACTCCTTCCGCATGTAGAGCGGCAGGCCCCGATAGAGCGCTGGCAGGTGCTCCGGACACTCCCTCGTCATGACGTTGTGAATCGCCACGCTGCTCACCAGCGAATTCGAGCCGCCCACAGGCGCCTGGCGAACACAAAGCAGCGTCGCGACATCTCCCCCATCACAGTGAAACCGAAGCTCGTCTCGGCTCACGTAGCCGCGAACATCTGCGCTTCGCTGGCCCTCGAACTCGGCCTGGACAGACCCCATCATTTCGCCCTTGGCGTTCTGAGCGATCACATCGCCTAGGTTGACCGCCAACGCCCACTTCATGCGACGAACCCGATCGAAATCATCACTCGGCAGGTCAATGCCGCGTAGAAGAGCAAATCCTCTTCCCCTCTCGAGGTCATCCGTGATCCGGGCGAGCTTGGCTCCGATCTTCTTCACGGGAACATCTGCTGGCTTCAGGCCCACCCATTCCCGCATATCGGCAGGCATCTGCTCAGCCGCGTGTTGCAGTTCCGCTACTTCGGCAGCGCCCAAACTTTCCGCCCAGCGATCGACTTCCGAATAGTCCTTCGCCGCCCAATCCGAGGGGCCGGGGACAGCCGCGTATTCTGACATCGGAAACCATCTCCCTCTATATCTATCGCACTCGAAAATACCATCAGGGCAATCGAGTCTAAAATAGCGCAAACACCGTGAATATAGGGCCTCAGGACGGGGTGGCCGGCCCCGCCACGGGGCTCCCCTGGGGATTTAGCATAACGCCCATACTCGAACGTTATGCCAAAAGCGAGATTGAATGCCCTATCCCCCGGCTGGCATTGAACTACGCTGGGTTAAGCAATCCGGAGAACTCTTATGAAACCCTGGCGCTTTCTCGCTCCCAACATGCTCGGCTTCACCTGGCGCACGCTGTCACAAGCACTGGTCGACAAGCTAAAGGGCGCACCCTCACGCCCGGTTCAGGTCGCTGCGTACGTGGCAGAACACGCCGAACGGGGCAACCCGGCAAGCGTGCTCGCCACCATCGACCGTTTTGCGCGCGAAGTACGCTGGCTGATGAACATCGGGCCAGACAAGGGCCCGCTAGTGCAGGAAATGGCCGGGCGCCTGCCCACAGGCGCGCGCATTCTCGAACTGGGTGCCTACTGCGGATACTCCTCGATCATGATGTCAAACACCTTTGGCGACGCTGCCAGCATCACCTCGATAGAAGTGGACGCAGACGCGGTGGACAGCTGCCGCAGAAACGTGGAGGTGGCGGGCCTGTCGAACCGCATCACGTTCATTCACGGCCCATCAAGCAAGGTGCTGGAAACACTGGACGCCCAACCGTTTGACCTTGTGTTCCTCGACCATTGGAAAGATCTCTACAAGCGCGACCTGGAGATCATAGAGAACCGCGGATTGCTGAAGCAGGGCAGCATCGTAGTCGCTGACAACGTGGGCGACGTATTCAATCCGGCGGAGTACCTCACGTACGTGCGAGAGTGCGGGCATTACGATACGGAAAACCGCGAGGCCACCATCGAGTACACGAACGCGCCGGACGCGGTGGAAATCTCCGTCTACAAGGGCCGGTAACGAGGGGCTTCAGGCCGCCTCGAGCGTCAGCCGCCACGGGGCTCCCCTAGGGCTTTAGCATAACGCCCCTACTCGAACGTTGCGCCAAAAGCGAGCTCGAATGTCCTATCCCCGACGGGAGCATGACCAAGGTATTCGACTCCGAGAACATCCAGACGATCGGTATGCGCCCGCTGCGCGAGCTGATGTGGAAGCGGCTATAGCAGGGACCTCCCACACGCTCGCCTAGGAATCACACGCGTTCATACCCTGACGAGGACATTGCCTGGCAAGGCATTTCCCCGCGATCGGGTATGGGCGTTGTGTCAAATCTCTATGTGGATCCCCGTCGAGGGCTACCGGCCGCTCAAACTGCTAATGATCGCCCATGGAACTTGTAGTCTTCAGTCTCAACTATTCCTCCTGGTCCGTGCGCGCTTGGCTTGCGCTCGATCATGCGGGAGTCGCGTTCGAGGTTCGCCACATCGGTGCCTTTGTCGATGAGGGCTGGCGCGACCAATTGTTGGCGATCACCGGTGCCGCAAAGGTTCCTGTGTTACTCGACGGTGAACTCACAGTGCACGAGTCTCTGGCGATCTGCGAGTACATCGCGGAGGCCCACCCCGAAGCGGGTTTGTGGCCCCAGGGCGCTCATGCCCGTGCCCGTGCCCGTGCGGTGAGTTGCGAGATGGCAAGCGGCTTCCACAGTGTGCAACAGGAAATGCCGATGAACCTGTGGGGGCGCGCAAAGGCCTTTGTGGCTTGGCAGCAGGTCCAAGCTGAACTCGTACGTATTTTCCGACTCTGGGAGGAGGCGCTCCATCGTTCCGGGGGGCCTTTTCTCTTCGGGGCATTCAGTGTGGCCGACTGCATGTACATGCCCGTTTTGAGCCGGTTGAGAACCTATGGGGTGGAGGCTCCAACTGGGCTTCAACCCTATGTCGAGGCGATGTAGGCACAGCCTTCGGTGGACCGCTGGGTCGTCCTCGCCCAGGGTGAGCCGACCATTCCCCAGTACGACGAAGCCCTGGGCTAGGACTGCGGGCCCGACCTGTCAGAAGGCCGCTCCTATTCCCAAGTAGCCGAGATCAAGAATGTCTTATCCCCTGAAGCGGCCCCCGAAGCTTGTCGCTCCAGGGGCCGAACTTCCACGCGCGCTGGGAGCTAGTCGATTTGGATCACCACCGTTACCGGTTTCTTTTCTTTTTTGTTCGGCTTACAGAGATGCGACGTGATGTTTTCCGCATTCCATCCGCCTATTTGTGCCTTATTGGTCTGAACTTGGTTCTTGGCTTGGTAGTCAAAAGCACCGCTCGCATTCGCTGATGAACCATGATGAGGCAGGTCGAGATCGCCTGCACACTCGCCTTCGAGTTGGAGCGCGCTCATGGACTGGCTCGTCGAAGTTCGCCATGCCTTGGGCGATTTTGCGATCGCGACGTGCCCGCCGGTCAGACCGTCTTGAGAAATCAGATGAGCGGAAGCCGTATTTCCCGTGACGGTCGCACCGTAGTTGTTGCAGCACTGACAACTTCCCCAACCATCCGGTCGAATCGACGAGTGGAGGTTGTCTCCGCTGTTGACCGTCTGCACGGTGCAGCCGTCACCTTCCGGAATACAAGTCACCTCCTGCCAATAATTTCCACCTCGTACCCAATCTCCATGACCAAACCAGAGGTCACTGCAGATCATGGACGAGTCCCAGCCGTAGGGCACTTTCAGGTTATAGTCATCGCACCCATCGGCCGGACCGGCGGTGGGCTCGGGGACGCCCTGGGGATCCGGTGTGTTCTCAGAAGAACTGAGCGCGGCAGCACCACGAACCGCGATAATCATCCCCGTAGACTCATCGTAGCCGGTAATCGAAAGCCCTGGCACGGCTTCTAGCAGGACTCTTTCTCTCGCAGCCTGGGGACCCTCGCATTCCGGGAAAACCGCAGCAAGCAGTTCGTCGCTCGCGAAGCTGCTTACACCCGGAAACACCGGGTCCGATAACTCTATACGACATGAACCTTCGGGAGAAACGAAGCGGAAAATAAATGCTTCGTAATCGAGCGGCTCGAATCCGATCTCTCCGCTCACCTCTAGAATAACCATCTCCTTTAGGGGCGCATCAGGCGTGTACTCTGTATCGCCACCGAAAAAGGGCGCATCGATGTACTCAAGGCGCGGATCCGGCTGGCTGATCGCGAGAAAGTAGCCATCGAATCCCGGGAGCAGCCTGTCGACAACGCGGTGGTGGTGCTCAGAAACGGAAAGCACCGAGCTGGCTATACGGGCATTGAGCAGGACTTGCTCCGCGAAGTCTGACTGCCCATGGCCCGCGTATGCGTCTTCGACAAAGGCCGAGAGTTGATCCAGGTCGACGTAAACCGGATCGACAGATTGAGCCTCTTCCTGTCCCACCGGATCGGAATAGAACCCCCGACCACCCATGCCGTTAGCCTCGACTGATAAGGGCAACCAGAACAGAAGAACGAACAGAGCGCAAATTATCTTGGACTTGGAGATTTCAGAATTCATTTCAGATTCAGAATTGGCCATTTCATTTTCCTCTTCAAAGTTTAAGTAAGGTGACTTCTATTTTTCCAAGTAGAGACACTCTGAAATTTTGGATCACGGATCGATCGCGTTCTGCCATCCTTCTTGTAATTTTTTTCGGTGGACATTTAATTCTAAGAAGATTGAAAGAACGATGATGCCGACGAACGATTATCTAAAACTTCAGCACTGCCTCGACGAAAGCTCATCATTGGCTCGACTTCCGGATGAGGCTGCTGGCTCGTTGGCTGACGAGCGGCGTGCTTTCGGCGGCAGGTTTAGCCTGAGAAAGATCAGCTAAAGGCTACGGGCAGTAGCCGCTCTTCGGAGGAGTATCAAGAAAACATTCCTGATATCGAGACGGCTATCACTGGTAAACTGTCATGCTGAAAAATGGCGCAGAGCCGAACGGTTGTCGTCTGCCGAGGAAACCGAGAGCTTGCAGAGCGGAGACTCGCCGCAACTAGGCGACGGCCCCCTCTGCTACGAGATCCGCAACGGCATCTGGATCCATGCCTAAGGCCTCCGTGAGCACCTCGAAGGTGTCTCCGCCCAGAAGCGGGGCTGCATGACCCGGGCCATGGTCATAGCCCTGAATTCTGAATTAGTGGCCGCGATAAGGCACACGACCCATCTCGCGGTGTTCGAGTTCGCGGTAGTAAGGAGCGATGGCCCGTCGCGGGCTCCCCTAGGGATCTACCATAACGCCCATACTCGGACGTTGTGCCAGAAGGCAGCTTGACTGTCCTATCCCCCGCATCCGAGTTGACCGATGCCGCACAAGTGGTATCCAATGCTTTTACGAGCTTTTAACCGCCTAGGGAGCGTCCATGGAAAAAAGGATTTTTGACCTCAGAGGTTCATCGGTGAGAAGTGTTATTCAGCTTCTGAAGGGTGTGGCCACCGACGAAGGCCGTGTCCCCTTTCACGAGATTCACCGCAGCACGCTTGTGGCCATCGCTGAGCATATTTTCGAGACTTCGGTCGATCCCGACGAGCTTGATTCTGATTTCGGTAGTGCTCAGAGCGACATCGGGGACCACGAACTCCGCCGTGAGATCACTCATATGGCTTCAGTACTCCCTTACCTTGAGCCCGATTCGATGACACCCCGCGCAGAAGCGCTGGAGCGTTTGGCCTCAAGCTGGGGCGTGGCGGACGTGACGATCAAGGGCGCCATGGACTTCGCCCGGAACAAGAAAACTCTCATCTATCTCGACAGCTTCCGCACCAATATCCCGGAGATGGGGCACGGACTTCTCTCTTTGTATTGGGGGTTCTTCAAAAGCGGAATTCACCGCGATGGGGACGCCAAGCGTCTGGCGAGATACGAAGGTTACCGCTCGCTTCCCGTTGGAACACTTGGTCATGCATTTGCTGCCTACTATGACGACAATAAATTCCCCCTGCCTGGCACCGCCGGGGCGGCATTCTCCAACAACCTTAGCCTGCACGATATTCACCATATTCTGGCGGGCTATGATACGAGTCCGCGCGGTGAATTGTGCGTCTACGCGTTCGATGGAGCGCTCTCTCGGAGAGACTACAGCAGTGCACTGGTCGGATCTGTTGCCCAGTATCAGTTGGGCTATGCGCGATATAAGGACACGCCTTCATGGCGAAACCAGTTCGATCCCGAGATGATCTACCGTGCAGCCGAACGCGGTCATGGCTGCCGGGTGAACTATGTGGATCAATCCATCGACTTCTATTCTCTCAGGGACGAACCTC